>NZ_JBSFCW010000007.1:0-321933 GCF_053593595.1 Streptomyces sp. NPDC002206 | reverse complement strand
GGCGGTTCGACGAGGGTCGCCACATTCCGCAAGACGAGTTCTTCACGGCAGGCAGCGGTCAGAGCGGTGCGCAGCACCCGGTGCGATTCCTTCGCGGTTGCCGCGGTGGTCTGCTGCTCCAGGCGGACGAGGAGGCGCCGGACATCGGAAACGCTCAGCGATTCGAGGCGCTTGGACCCGAGCATGGGCACCAGATAGAGCCGGACGTGAGTCTCGTACTTCGCGTACGTCGTGCGCTTGCGGCGCGGCTTGATGATGTTGTTGAGCCAGTAGGGCAGCCACTCGGAGAGCCTGGCCGAGCGGGTGGGGACGGGGACTCCTTGGTCGACCTTGTCGAGTAGTTCGCGGCGCTTGGCGTCGCACTCGGCCCAGGTCTTGCCGTAGGCGAACTTGCGGGCGCGGGTGCCGTCCGGCTGGGGGACGTAGACCGCGGCTTGATACCGGCCGTCCTTGCGCTTGGTGATGGTGCCCGCACCATTCGGGTTGCGCTTGCGCTGGGAAGGCATCAGGCCGCTTCCTCGATCTCGTGGACGATGAAGTCCCGTACGGCGTCGGTGGGGATGCGCCGGGACCGGCCGATGGTGATCGAGGTCAGTCGGCGCGAGCGGATCAGGTCTTGACGCCCTGAACCACGCCCGCTCCACGGTGTGTGGGCCGAAGGCGGACGGGATGGGAGCTGAGGAGGGTGGTGGGTTGGGGATGCGGTTGTAGCGGGTGCCCGCCGAAGGCCTGCAGCGATATCGCGAGCCACACCTTCACCGCCTGCCTCAACGGTATGAGGTCGCGCCCTCTGCCGGGCTCGGCGTGGCTTTGTGGATTGCGCTGGGGATGTAATGAGTCGTCGGTGGTCACCGGCGGGGATCTCCGTTCGTGAGAAGGCAAGCGTGCGGTGAGGGTGCCTGTTTACAGCTCGGATGGCCTGCCCCGGGCTTTGATGTAACCGTGGTCGCATCACCTGTCGGTAGGGGGCAAGGAAGAGGACACAGCGATGAAACACGGCACGCCCCTGCGGCTCGCGGCAGCGGCCGGGACGGCGCTGCTGGCGGGCGCCTGCTCCACCGCCAGCGGTCAGAGCGCCGGGCCTGACGACAGCGGGCCCAGCAGCTCGCCCAGCGCCTCCGGCCAGGCGGCCGAGCCGGTGAAGACCAGTGCCGGGGACTGGAAACCAGTGGCGAATGCACTGGGCCGGGAGGGCAAGCTGATGGGCCAGACGGTCTACCGGATCGGTTTTCCCCGCGGCGATCTGAAGGTCACCTCCAAGGGGGTGCAGATCAAGCCCGGCCTTTCGCTGGGCTCGTACGCGGCGTTCGCCCGTTACGGCGACGGGCAGACGATGGCGATGGGCGACCTGGTGGTCACCGAGGACGAGCTGCCGAAGGTCACCGACGCGCTGCAGAAGGCGGGCATCGCCCAGACGGCGTTGCACAAGCACCTGCTTGCTCAGGACCCACAGGTGTGGTGGACCCACTTCCACGCCCAGGGCAAGGACCCGGGCAAGATCGCGAAGGGTCTCAAGACCGTCCTGGACGCCACCGGCACCCCGCCTGCCAAGCCCGCACCTTCACCGGGCCCGATCGACCTGGACACCGCAGCGATCGACAAGGCGATGGGGACCAAGGGAACGAACGACGGGGGGATTTACAAGTTCTCCTTCGCCCGCAAGCAGACCGTCACTGCGAGCGGCATGGTGCTGCCCTCCGCGATGGGCGTCACCACCGGGATCAACTTCCAGCCCACCGGAGGCGGTAAGGCCGCCGTCAATGGCGACTTCGCCATGACCGCCGGCGAAGTCCAGAACGTCATCAAGGCCCTGCGTGCAGGTGGCATCGATATCGTCGAGATCCATAACCACGCCTTGGACGACAACCCGCGCCTGTTCTACATGCACTTCTGGGCCAACGACAATGCCGCCAACCTCGCTAAGACCTTGAAGAAGGCAGTGGACCAGAACGACGTCAAGCCCGCCGGCTGACCCCCTGGCCACCGGGGTGCCGGGGTACCGCGTTCACCGAGCGCGGGCCCCGGCCGCTCGAAGGAACCGGGCAAGACACGATGTGCCGTACCCGCCGCCCGGCGGACCCCGGCGAACGGAGTGTGCCCCGGTGACCGACGGACCCGGCCAGGCGGGCATTTTGTCAAGACCGCACGCGGCAACTGACATCAACGACTGACACCAACAAGCGCGAACAGCAGCGGCCGGCGCTGAACCTCAGCGGACCATCAGCCGAGGCTCAGAACTGGTTGGTCGACGTCGAAAGTCCGACATGATCGACCTGATAAGGATGAGGCCACAGCTCAAAGCTTGTGTTCAGCGCAGGGCGCCGCCGACAACCTATGGACGGCGCCCCGTTGGCTTCCCTCGGGCATTGAGGGGATTTTCGGATCAGACTCCACACCGACCGCGATCACATCTTGCGGAGCGGTAGAGGCTCACGTGTACGTTGCCCCCATGGGGGAGACCACGAACAGACGAGCTCAGCCGCCCGTCGCAAGGTCGAACCGCCATCGCGTTCTCGGACATCCGGGCGTTCACTTCGCCCTCGGGACAGTGGTCGTGGCGCTTGGCACCTGGTGGTTCCTCGTCCCGGCGGTCCGGGACACGATCGACCTGGAACATGGCGTGCGCGCGGTAGCGACACTGCAGGAGGAACCAGCGGATTGCTCCGGGGGATGTCCGGTGGCGTTCGACGCAGCTGGCACCTCTGTTGTGGGGAGGCTTCCGGCGTATCAGCTGATCAAGAGGTTCCACGAAGGCTACTCAGTGCCGATCAGATATCAGCCGGAGCACCCCGAACGGATCGCGCTTGAGGACAGCATCGGCATGGGCCCGATCATCTTCACGTCGATCCTCCCTCTTCTGGGGCTCCTGATGATCACGCTTTCCTCGGCCGTGTGGATCCGTTCCTGGCGCCGTCGACTGCGAACGCCGTAGACCCCGGGAACGGAGCCACGCGTTCCTGAAGGCTGGAGGGTCCAAGCGTAGGCGGCGGTAGGCCTGCGGTCGCCGGTGATGCGGTACAGCAGCGAAGTACAGCAACCCCAACAACCGGCAGGGCCCAACACCGGCCCTCATGGGCCTCGTGGCAGCCTGTATGACCTTCAATGACCGATTGAGGTTCCCCCGTTGGGCGGGAGTGGATGACTAGCTGGTCAGGGCGGGTTGACGTGGTTTCAGGTTCACTGGTTCGGTCGCTGCCTGGTCGACGTAGCCCCTCCGGCGCGTTTCGGCTTGGAAACGAGGTGTCCTGAGCGTGTCTGCGGCCCTCGGCGGGGTGGCCTTGGGTGATTGGGTGGCGGTCGCGAACAGCGTTCGCTGCCCGGCGAGGCAGGCGCGCATCCCGAGTGCGACGGCGAGGTGGGTCTTGCCGGTGCCCGGTGGTCCGAGCAGGATCACGTTCTCGCGGGCGGTCAGGAAGTCGAGCTGTTCGAGGTGCTCGACGGATCCATCCACATGACCTGCCAACCGTGGCCGTCGAGGTCGAAGAAGCTGCGTGAGTACATGAAGCCGTGGTCCTCGGGGCCATCCGCCTCGGAGCCGCCCGCGGCGAGCGCAGCCTCGGCGACCGTGTCAACCTCATCGCGGGCTGACACGCTGAAGCAGTAGAGCGCCAGCGTGTGCGTGGTGGGATCGGCCATCGGCAGCTTCGCGAACTGCGCGAACGTCTCGTGGCTGAGCAGCATGACGGAGGCTTGCTCGCCGACCAGCATGCAGGCGGCGGTCTCGTCGGTGAACATCGGGTTGTAGCTGAACCCGAGCCGCGCGAAGAACGCCTTGCTGCGCTCGATGTCCGCCACGGGGATGTTCACGAACAGCATGCGGCCGGCGTGTGCGGGAGTGGTCATGGTGGGTCTCCAGTCCGAGGTTCGATGGTGTACGCCGGGGTAGACCGGCCCAGCCTGCGGAACTCATCGGTGGATTTCGGAACTCGCATCGGGCGACAGGCCGAAGCCGGGGGGAACAGCCGTCAAGGCCGGTTGAAAAGTCGACCAGTCGCGCGCGCCGTAGCGGACCCCTCCGGCGCGTTTCGGCTCGGAAACGACGCGTCCTGAGAGTGTCTGCGGCAGATCACGGCCCCAACGCCGTTCCCTGCCCAGCAGGTCCACAGACTGCCGGCCGCGCCGCAAACTTACGGCCATGCTCACTCGCCAAAATCACCACCGAGGCGTCGGGATTTCCGTACCATCCGTCTATGTTGCGGGCCTTGGATGACGAAACCCCCATCAGCGTCAGCGCGTGGCCAGGCTTGCTTTACATCACCGAAGAGACCGTTGCCACGTGCGAGCGCATTTACGATCAGATGGAATCACCTCAGGGGCAGTCAAGGACTGGAGACAACTGCAGTCTCAAGAAATTACCGAACTACTGGCCAAAATTCGCCAGCCCAAAGATGAGTAGACACATATAAAGCCCACTGGCAGGCTGGCCACTGTTTGAACTGGGTCGAAGGTGATCGGGATAGACGAAGCGGCCCAAAAGGACACATCTCCGTCACTCATCCGCTCGGTAGAACTCGATGTCCTTGTTGACGAACAGGTGCACGTATCCGCACTGCCAACAGATCAGGCCCGTGGCGCTCTCGTCAGCCCAGGCCAACTTCAGGAACTCCATCCCGGTGCTGTTGAGCAGGACACCCCGTTCTCGGAACAGGTCACCCTGGCAGACCAGGCACTCGAGCCAGACATCCCCCAGTGCTGCTCGTACCGGCTTCGCCATCGAGTGAACGCCCCCGTCCTTGCCGTGTGGAGAGAACGAGACTACGTGGTAGCGCGGGCCGCTCACAGCCCGCATGAGCGCAGTAGGGTCGCTTGCATGGCTCTCGGGCCACTTGGGGATCACTGGGATGCGGCCCTGTGCCACAGCCGCGCCAGATCGGGCGGGGACTCACGGGGAACTGCGGCTGTGTGCGAGTGCCCGTCGCCGAACGAGGGGCGCCCTTCCCCGCAGCCAGCGCTGCGGGGAAGGCGAACCTGGTAATCGGTCAGCGGCGCCGTTGGAGGAGACGGTCCATGTGCCCCATTGCTTCGCGCCGATTCTCGTCGGAGACGTGTGTGTAGATGTTCATCGTTGCGGCGATCTGTGAGT
The DNA here is from genome assembly GCF_053593595.1 of Streptomyces sp. NPDC002206. Classification (NCBI taxonomy): domain Bacteria; kingdom Bacillati; phylum Actinomycetota; class Actinomycetes; order Kitasatosporales; family Streptomycetaceae; genus Streptomyces; species Streptomyces sp. NPDC002206. The sequence goes on along the minus strand of NZ_JBSFCW010000007.1, from coordinate 316,850 downwards.
GCCCCAGGATCTCCATCACTACCCGCGCCGACACACCAGCAGCGAACAAGAGCGTGGCGCATCCGTGCCGAGCGTCGTGCAGACGAATGCGGCGCAGCCCCGCATCCTCCGTGATGCGCTCGAACGACCGGCTGAGGTTTCTCGGCTCGATCGTCCGCCCGGTCCTAGCCGTGAACACGTAGTCGCTGTTATGCCAGGCCTGCCCTGCGGCGAGGCGCTGCGCGGCTTGACGGAGACGCTGCCAGCGCAGCGGCGCCACGCACATGAGCGGCACGGGGATGGCGCGGGTACGACGGCTCTTGGTGGAGTCCGCGTACAGCTCTTTCTGCAGCCGCTGGATCTGGTTCCGCACGGTGAGCGTGCGGCGCTCCAGGTCGATGTCCGACCAGCGGAGTCCAAGAACCTCTCCTCGCCGCAGCCAGTGCGGTCTCGTAGTCGGCGGGGCTGCGGTAGCCGAGGTTGCTGTGCAGTAGGCGCAAGTTGTACCAGCTCTCGATGAAGTCGAAGATCGCGGTTCGGGCCAGAGTCCGGCTCGGCCAGGGCTTCGTGTCGAGCAGTTCCCGTTTGATCGTCGCGAAGAAGGACTCGGCGAGGGCGTTGTCCCAGCACCGGCCGGTGCGGCTGACTGAGAGAAGAACGTCGAACTCGTTGGCCAGGGCGGCGAATTGCTGGCTGGTGTGTACTGCCCGGGCTCAAGTGGTTGTCGCAACACCGGCTTCTTGGATCAAGACCGGGCGCGCAGTGGTGCGATGCACTTGTGGCCTCGACAGCGGCATCGTGGCAGAAGCCCAGGCAGTGCAGATCGCCGATGATCACCGCCGGACGACCGCGGAAGCCCGTGTCCAAGACAGCCGATCACTGTGATCATCGCGCCGCTCGGCGAATGAGCGCGAGGAAGGTCCTGCAGGGGGCGTGAGGGCGCGGGCGCAGTCATGTGCGTCGGATGACCAGCACGGCCACGTCGTCGAGGTGGTCCACCGCGACCGCGGCGTCGAGGATGCGGTCGGCGGTCTCCTCGGCGTTCAGTCCGTCGTGGAGGGCTGCGCCGGCCAGTGTTCCGGCTCGCTCCAGTCCGGCTTCCAAGGTGAGGCCCGGTCCTTCGACCACGCCGTCGGTGACCATGACCAGCGCGCTGTCCTTGTCCAGGGTGAAGGTCTCCTCGAGGTACTCGGTGTCGGGCACGACTCCCAGGACCGGCCCGCCCGGCAGCTCGTGGATGCTGTGGCTGCCGTCCTTGCGCGCGTACAGCAGCGGCACGTGGCCGGCGCTGGTGCCGGTGACCTGTCCGTCGCATGGATCGATGTGCAGCATGGTGCAGCTGGCGAATCGTGCCGCGCCCATCGTGACGAGCAAATCGTTGATGCGCGTCAGCACGGTCGCGGGATCCGGCTCGTGGGCGGCGATCGCGCGCATGGAGGCGCGCACCTGTCCCATGGCTGCGGCAGCGTCCACGTCATGCCCCTGGGCGTCGCCGATCTCCATTGCGACCGTGCCGTCGGGCATGGCAAAGGCGTCGTACCAGTCTCCGCCGATGTCCAGCCCGTCCCGGCTCGGTCGGTAGCGGGCGGCGACCTCCAGGCCCGCGAGGTGCTCGGGCAGCCTGGGGAGCATGGTCTGCTGCAGCGCCGTGGCCAGCTCGACTCGTGCCTGCTGCAACCTGATGCGCCGCAGTGCCTGGCCTGCCAGGTCGGCCAAAGTACCCACGAGGGTCCGCTCGTCCAGGGACGGCCGGTGCCCGCTGCCGTAGGTCACCAGCCACGCCCCGAGCGGTTGATTGCCAGGCTCGATGAGGGGCATGATCGAGGCGGCGTAGTCGGAGCCGAGTCGGCCGAGCCGCGGATATTCGGCCCCGTGCGGCCAACGGCGGATGTAATCCTCCCGGTCGGGAATGAAGTAAGACTTGCCGGTGCGGATCGCTTCGGGCAGCGGGCTCGGATGGTCCAGCGACATGCCGTGCAGGACGTCGACCTCCGACATGGCTATCCCGGCATCGGTGGAGACACGCAGGCGGCCTTCGTCGACGAGCGCGAGCAGGGCGCCGCTGGCGCCGAAGGTTGCTGCGAGCCGGGTCAGGACGACCTGCTGCAGTTCCTGCTCCGTGGCTGCGGTGATCAAGGCGGAGGAGAAGTCGGCGATGTCTTTGGCGCGCTGTCGTTCGGCAGTAAGCGCGGCCTGCGCCTTCTCCCTTCGTTTCTCGTGCTTGGTGTCGTCGCGGACCATTCCCAAGATCCGCTCGGGGCCGCCATACCCCAGCTGGATCCGACGGGTCTGGGCGGCCAGTTGGTGCCAGCCCTCGTGCTGGGGGAGGTACCGCAGCCTCACCCAGGAGGACTGGGTGGAGGCCGAGCGCACCAGCTGCCGCAAGGCCTCCCGGTCGTCAGGGTGCACTGCCGACATCACTGTGGAAAGCGAAATAGTGGGATCCGGAAAGAGCGCCGCCAGGGCGGGTGCGCCACCGAGCCACTCCAGCTGGTGCTCGTGGGGTGAGTACATCCACAGGCCTAGGTGGGCGGCCGTGGTGGCCAGCCGGAACGGGATCACCAGGCTGGCCAGGTCGTTCCGCGCATCCAGTGCGTGCACCCAGACCAGTTGCTCGTCACTTGCGGGATCCTTCACTTGCCGCGCCTCGATCAAGCAGGCGACGGGTGCTCCGCCTGGCCCGGGGAAGTCCAGCACCCGCATCGCGACCGTCTTCGTCTTGGCGGCGTGGGCCACGAGACTGTCGGCCGACATCCGCTGGCTTGCGGGCCACAGATCACCGAAGTCACGTCCGAGGCACTGCTCACCGAAGTCACGTCCCAGGCACTGCTCCGCCGGCCTGCCCAGCGCGGTGGCCATCGCAGTGTTGAGGTTGCGGATGGCACCGCCCAGCGTCAGAAGAGCCGCCGGGTCAGCTCCTCGAAGGAATTCGTCCGAGGCGTCCATCTGTGACTCCCTGGAAAATACCAAAACAGCCTCTACAGCCATTTTCGCGCATTTCGCCACGACGCGTCGGTAACTTGGTGTGTCTGACCGCCCGCGTCGAGCGACGACGGCAGGAACCCGCTGAAACGGTAGACGGCCGCCCGTGACGATGGGGTCGACGGAGCTCGGTCGCGGCACAGCAGCGGAGTACAGCAACCCAGCAATGGCCCATGGCCTGTAGCGTCCCTTGGAGACTTCGACGCGACCGCTATGGCCGCCGTTGACCGATCCACATAGAGCTACGGATCAGAAGTTCCCCGTGCCACAACCCCGCCAGATCTGGCGGGGACTCACGGGGAACCGCGGCTGCCTGAGGGGGAAGCGGTGCTCGCGACGAGTCTCACCAAAGCACCAGCGCCCTCCCGGGCCGTCCTGGGGCCGTGGAAGGGCGCTCAACGATGACCAACGTCGACAACTGCCGACAACTCAGCAGCAGGTCAGGGCGTTGATCGATAGGACGGCGGCAGGTCACGGCCGCCGATGGTCAGACGTGGCTGATCAGACGGGGATCCAGTCAGGCCACTGTGGCGGGACGTTACTCACGGGGCAGAGGCCAGAGTCGCCGGGATAGGCGTCCAGCGTCCCTTGGGTCGCGAAGAACCACCATGCCGGCCACACCGTCGCAACGACCACCAGTAGCGTCGGCAGTGAAACACGGACGGCCATTGGCGCGCGAAGCACCAGGCGTCGGCCGATGGCCCGCGCCACGAGTCCAACGAGTGCTTCGGATCCCACGACCAGAGGGAGCAAGAAGTTGAGTTCGAAGCGTCCGCCGGCCTCGTAACCCGCGTCGCAGTACGCGCGCGCCCAGACGGTCAGCGACCAGGCCACGAAGCCCACAGCAGCTCCGAACAATGCGGAGACCGCCCAGGGAAGACAGGAGCTGGATCTTGGCTCGGCTGTGTCCACGACATGACACGACGTCGAACACATCATTCACGGTTCCGAGATGGGCGGGTGAGTGTCCAACTGCGTGACAGCGCCGACAGACAGCGGCGGACGACCACGCACACCTCTGGACCATCACAGCAGGTGACAAGGGGACCCTCCCAAGATGGAGCCCGTGCCCAGTTGCTTCGGGACGAAGAGGTCGCGAAGCCGAGGCCACGACTACCCAGGAGTTGACGGCTACTCAGAGGTGCCCAAGTCGCGAGCTCCGCAGTCACCATCGCCAGGTGGTGGGACGTCGCCCATGCTCGCCACTGCGTCCCACCGCCCGCAGCTCGGGCAGACGAGATCCGGAACGGAGTCGAGCACCAGATGCAGGCTGCCATACGTCGGGGGCTCAGCGTGCTTGCGCGGAGCATCGTGTTCGCGTGGTGTCTCGGTGTCGCAATCACCGGCCATGGCTCAATGCGCGTGATCGCCGCCGTCATGCTTCTGGCGATTGCCGCAGATGCGGTGAGCTTCATTTGGGAGGGCGTACGGCCGCGGGTGAAGCGGCGCCGGGCGCGAGAATGTGGCCTCTATCCCTCGCCCTGTGCCCCCGGGCTGACATCTACATCTGACATCAATGAAGGCGAACAGCAGCAGGGTTGAGCGGTCCCGCGTGGCGTTGCCGGACCCGGCGGGACCAGCCACAAGTGCTGCCCGCCCGAACTTGCGGAGCCGATGTCGGTGGTTCGAAACCGTCCGCTGTCCGCGCCAACCAGTAGGAAGCACGACGAAGGCCGGCAAGCGTGCGGCGCCCTGATCATGCTCGACCTCGAACCGGGCAGGACACCGACCAATGCCGTTCCGCCGCTCTTTCCGTGGGGGCAAGCGGTCCTTCGACCGTGTCGGGCGGTGGCCGGCCGTTGCCCATCAATGGTTCGAGCCCTTGATCCGATGATGAGTGACCTGTTCCCGTGCCGTGCGCCACCGGGACCGAGTCTGCTCGACCACGCTGTCCCACTGCCGGCGGACCTCATGGTCGGAAGGGCGGTGGCCCCGACGGATCCGGCTGAGCTCGTCTTGCACTTCGCGTCCCAGTGCCGCCGAGGCAACCAGGGCGAGCATGGCTGCGAAGAGCGCGGAGAGCATCGCGAAGACAGCACCGACCACCCCGTAGCGTGCTGCGGAGGAGTTGAAGAGATGCGGCATGTAGATGGTTGCGCCCACTGAATAGGCCGCCGTCAGGACGGCGCCGGTGATGCCGAAGGGAAGCAGGTCCGGCCAGCTGATCCGCTTCGCCGACAGGATCCGGCCGCTCCAGACGAGGAATGCAGCGGTCACCAGTACGCCACACACCACGGCGGCCAGACCCAGCACGCCCCCGCCATGGAGCGCGGAGAGCAACGTGGTGACTACTACGTAGCCACCGAGAGTGAGGATCCACCACAAGCCGTTGCGCGTGTTGCGCACGCTGAGGGGCTTGAGTTCCCATGCCTGTTCGAAGAGTCGCTGTGCGGCTCGCGCGAAACTCAGCACCGAGATCGTCAGAAACGCGACCCCGAAGATGCCCACGCCGGCGCTGGTCTCTTCGGCAGGAGAGAACAGCGAACTGACTGCCGTGGCGCCTGCTCCGGTGAGGTTGTAGCGCCTGATGATCTGCTCTGCGGCGTCGTAGTGCACGAAGTTGCTCAAGACAGCGCCGAGGAGGATCGAGAGCGGGACCAATGCCGTCAGGGCGCTGGACGCCAGGGCCATCGAGCGGTCGAAACCCACGATCTTCTGAAACCGGTTGATGACCCGCAACGCGAAGGCAGGCCGCAGCCAGAACGTCAGTGTTCTGACGAGGCGCTCTCGATTGATCCCCGTCGTCCTGCCCTCCGTGAAGATCGGGACCTCTGTGGCGACGCGAGCCTAACGGTCGGTCGCCCGACCGATGAAGGGCGACACGAGAAGCAGCATGCCGGCCGCACGACATGCCGATGCCTCACATCGTCCGTAGTCCGGTGTGCTTCGGGGGCGGGGTGTTGCATTTCTTGCTGTCCTTACATGTGGAGTCTGTGCGAAGTGGTCGGTCGGGCGCGGTGAGGCCGGGCATCCTGCGCGCCGCGGCCGTCACGTCCGATCCGGACCGGGGAGGTCACCGGCGGCGCAGGCGCTTGTCGACCAGGGCCGGCGGGGTGGCGTTGTAGTTGTCGGCCGCATTGACCTCGGTGCCGGGCGCGACGATCTCGTCGATCCGGTCGAGGATGTCGTCGCTCAGTTCGGCGTCGGCGGCGGCCAGCAGACCGTCCAGCTGCTCGCGGGTCCGCGGCCCGATCAGTACCGAGGTGACGGCCGGATGCGATCGCACGAATGCCAGGGCCAGGTGAGTCAGCGGCATGCCGGCTTCCTGCGCCACCTTGCCGAGCTCACGTACGGCCTCGATCTTGGCCTGGTTGGCGGGCCTGCTGAGATCGAACTCGCCTGCCGCGATCCGGGCGCGGACCTTCGTCGTCGGGTCGGCGCCGGACAGCCAGCCGCCGGACAGGGGGGCGTAGGTCAGGACGCCCATGCCGTAGCGCTGCGCGGTGGGGAGAACGGCCTCCTCGATGGTGCGGCTGAGGATCGAGTACCGCGGCTGCTCGGTGAGGAAGCGGCGGTGACCGCCCTTCTCGGCGGCCCACTGTGCCTCCACGGTGCGCTCGACGGGAAAGGTGGAGGAGCCGATCGCGCGGACCTTTCCGGCGCGGACCAGGTCGGACAGTGCCGCCAGGGTCTCGTCCAGGTCGGTGTCGTAGTCGGGGCGGTGCATCTGATACAGGTCGATGTAGTCGGTGTCCAGCCGCCGGAGGCTGTCCTCGACCGCGCGCTTGATCCACCGCGCGGAGCCGCCGGCGTGGTTGGCGTCCGTACTCATCGGAAGGCCGAACTTCGTCGCCAGCACCACCTGATCGCGACGGCCCTTGAGCGCCTTGCCGACGATCACCTCGGACTCGCCTTCGGAATACACGTCGGCGGTGTCGATGAAATTGATGCCGGAATCGAGCGCCGCGTGGATGATGTCGACGGCGTCCGTGTGGTCGGCATTTCCGGAGCTGCCGAAGTCGCCGAAATTCATCGCCCCGAGAGCGAACTCGCTCACCGATATTCCGGTGGCACCGAGAATCCTGCGCTTCATGGGTGGTCTCCCTTGGATGATCTGCTCCGGCCTTGTTGGCCGGGGTCAGTGACATATCCAGAGCACCACTGGCGCAGATGTCCCGGAAGGGCACGCCTCGAGCCGGGGCGTGGTCTACGGGGGGTACAGCAGAACCCTCCACGGGTGAAAACGCGCCCCACTCGCAGAGCTAATAGCCTGACAATCATGAGTGAGCACGTTCCCGAGACTGATCTTCGGGAATTCCTGCGGACCCGCCGGGCCCGCATCACCCCGGAGCAAGCAGGTCTTCCCCCGCATCCTGGGGTGCGCCGGGTGCCCGGTCTCAGACGCGAGGAAGTTGCCCAGCTGGCCGGAGTCAGCGTCGACTATTACGTACGGCTGGAACGCGGGCGCAGCACGAGTGCCTCCGCCTCGGTCCTGGAGGCTGTGGCTCGCGCACTGCAACTCAATGACACCGAGCGTAACCATTTGTTCGCCCTGGCCAAACCCACTCGGCAGCGGCCGCGCACGAGAGCGACGCAGTGTGCCCGCCCCGGGCTGTTGCGAGCCCTGGAGAATGTCGCGGACATCCCGGCTCTCCTTCTGGGGCACCGTCTGGACCTCCTGGCCACCAATCGCCTGGCTTGCGCCCTCTATCTCGATTTCGGCGCTCTGCCGGCCGGCGAACGGAACATGGCCCGCTACATCTTCCTGAACGACGCCGCCCGCGACCTTTACGTCGACTGGCCCGGGACCGCCCGTGAAATCGTGGGCATGCTGCACCTGTATGCCAGCCACCATCCACATGACCCCCGGCTCGCCCAGCTGGTCGGCGATCTGTCCGACAGCGACCGGGACTTCCGCCGTTGGTGGGCGGACCACGACGTGTACCAGCCTCAGTACGGCTCCAAGCGCTACCACCACCCGCTGGTCGGGGACCTCACCCTTGGCTTCGAAGCCTTCATGCCCATGGGCGACCCCGACCAGACGCTCGGCCTGTACACCGTCGAACCCGGATCGCCGTCCGAGAACGCCCTGCGCATGCTCGCCGGCTGGACCGCCGACAACGCGCACATCGGCCCCGCAGAAGCCGCCAAGCACGAGCACTGACACGGCCGTTCCCCTGACGGGGGCATCAACTCCCCGGACACCTGCACAGGACCCCGGCCATGGTCGGTCGGATTCCGCCCGGTCAGCTGCCGTGGTCACCGACCTGCGGGCTCAAGAGTGAGGGAAGGGAGGCGAGGGCGTCTGCGGCGGCGAGTCCGGCCCTGCTGTCGCCGAGGCCGCCGAAGGCGTCGCCCGACGCTGAGTCGAACGGCAGATCCGCCGGCGGGCTTTCGGGACAACCCACCAGAATGCACTGGAGGAGATCTGACATGAACGAGCTGCTCACCCGGGCAATCGAAGCCCACGGTGGGATCACACGCTGGCAGGAACTGGCCCAGGCGCAAGCCATCATCGTCAGTGGTGGCCACCTGTTCGCCATCAAGGGCCTGCCGCAGGATCCCGCGCCGCGCGAGATGACCGTCCGACTCCACGAGGAGCACGCTTCGGTCAAGCCCTTCGGTGCCCCTGACCAGAAGACCGACTTCACGCCCGGACGAGTGGTGGCCGAACGCAAGGACCCGCGGACGTCCTTCACAGGCCACGTCCTGGAGACTCCCTGGGACCCGCTGGACCGCGCCTACTTCAACGGCTATGCACTGTGGACCTACCTCACCACGCCGTTCCTGCTGTCCATGCCCGGCTTCACGGTCACCGAGATCGAAGCGTGGCGGGAAGGAGGCGAAGTCTGGCGAGGTCTGCGCGCCACCTTCCCGTCCGAGATCGCCAGTCACAGCACCCACCAGGACTTCTACTTCGGCCCCGACCACCTCCTGCGCCGGCACGACTACCACGTCGACGTCGCCGGTGGGTTCGCCGCCGCGCAGTACGTCTACGACTACGTGGAGGCGGACGGCATCGTACTGCCCACCAAACGCCGGGCCTACCGCCGCGACACCAACGGCCACCCCATCCTCGATGAGGTCATGGTCTCGATCGACCTCAGCGGCATCCACTTCAGCTGACAGAAGACTTGGCTGAAGCCGTCAAGGCTGCGGGCGTCCCGCCGCAAGCCTCATGAGGGGCCGTCAGCCCCTCGGTAATCATTCACTTTCTGCGTGCTTTCCCGGCGGACCACCGCCTGCTGGGGGTCCAGGGTGTGGGCTGCTCCTTCCGCGGCGTACATCCCGTTCGACAGCAACGACGGCGGTCATTCACGGCCGGGTCCGAGCATGCGGTCCGGATGGTTCATGGCCTCGGGCCGAGTGCCCTGGACGACGTGTCATGGTGACGTCGGGTACGGCAGCTGTCCGAATGCCACTGCGGTCAGAGCGGAGCGAGGATCATGAGGACCTCGTCACGGGTGTCGTCGGGTGCGAGTCGGAGGGCTCCGGGCCGACGACCGATCTCTCGCCATCCGAGCCGTCCGTAGAAGTCCTCCAGCCCCTCGCCTCCCCGGGCTGCGAGGTGCAGCTGTTCAAGGCCCAGCTCATCGCGGGCGATCTTCCGGAGCTCGTGGACGAGGGCGGATCCGATGCCGCGTCCGCGGAAGGCGGGGCGGGTCTGCAGATGGTGGACCGTGCCCCAGTGTCCGACGAGCCGGAAAGGATCGCGGTTGAGGATGACCCATCCGGCGAGGAGGCCGTCGGCCCGGGCGACAAGGAGTCTGCTCTGCTGCGGATCGAGGCGGCTGAGGAGCTTGTCCGCGACAGGGGTGACGTCGTCCTCGCCGACAGGCGGGAACGGGAATCCCGCGGCGCCGCCGGTGTTGGTGACCGTGATCCAGCAGTCGATCAACTCCCGCCGGAGTTCAGGGGCGACATCGCGCGGGTCGGTCATCTGTACCAGGTCGAGGGCGCTGTCGTGCGGCATGAGGAGGAGGATGCCAGAGGGGTCCGACATCCTTGCCGCGGTCGGGATCTCGTAGTGCGTTCGCCGACTTCGGCCGATGCAGTTTCCGTGGTCGCCGTGTGCGTCGGGACGCTTACGGTGCCGGGGCACCGGGGGCGGAGCTACACATGATGGCGTGATCTTCCTGGTGCCCCATGGTGGTGTCTCGCCTTCTCGCCGGGGCTGGGGGCCCACGTCCGAGCACATCCGGAGCAGTACCAGTGCCACAGGTGCGGGGCGGCCGGTGTTGTGCGACTGGTGTCGCGCCAGAGTGCCCGGTGATCCAGGCAGTGGGGGCAGTTCGGCGATTGGTGCACCACGGCGTCCTCCTGCGTCGATTGGTGGTCAGCGTGGTACGGCGGCCGGTGGTTCGGGGTGCTGACCCGCCCTTCCCACTCGTATGGGGGATCCGTGTCGGGAGTCCGGGCCGTGATGCCGTCACCCGAACGGGTGCGTACAGGTGGTCGCACGGGAACGTGCCGCGCAAGGTCGGTTCTGTCCGGCTCAATCCCGTTCCGGCCCAGGAGTTTCCATGGCACAGACAGCGCCCAAGCCCGGCACGTCCCGTTCTTCCGGTCCGGGGGACGGCAGTAATCCCTGGGCGACCGGTGGGGTCATGTTCGCCGGTGTTCTGCTGATGGTGGACGGTGTCCTCGGGGTGATCAAGGGCATTGCCGGTATCGCGTCCGACGATGTCTACGCGCGCATCAGGAATTACACGTTCAAGTTCGACGTGACGGGCTGGGGATGGATCCATCTCGTTCTCGGCGTGATTCTCGTCGTGATCGGTCTGGGCATCCTCCAAGGCGCCGGGTGGGCCAGGGTGCTGGGTATCGTGCTGGCGGCGCTCAACATGATCGCCAACTTCATGTGGCTGCCGTACGTGCCGATCTGGGCGATCATCTCCATCGCCATCGACACGTTCGTCATCTGGGCCCTGTGTACGGACCGTTCCAAGGTGCTCGTCTGAGTGCTGTTCGTGACGGAGGACGTGCACTCATGGCTACTGCATCCGATCCGTCGGAAGAGCTCGTCGCTCTTGCCGCCGAGGCGTATGTCTACGGGTATCCGCTGGTCTTCGACCTGTCGACGGCCGAGGACTTCATGCAGGTGGGTGTCGGCCCGCTGGCGCCCACTCCGTTCAATCACTTCGCGCACTCGGGCCGATCGGCGGACCCCGGCACCCACTTCGCCTCCGTCAGCAACGACACGCTCTGCTCGGTCGCCCAGCTCGACCTCTCCGGTGGGCCGATCCGGCTGCATGTCCCCGACACCGACGGTGCGTACTACGTGCTGCAGTTCGTGGACACCTGGACCAACAACTTCGCGTACGTCGGCCGCCGCGCCACCGGTACGGATGAGGGCGACTGGCTCGTCGTGCCACCGGGCTGGGCGGGCAGTGAGCCCGGTGGGGTGCGTGGGGTGATCGACGCGCCGACCTCCGTGGTCTCCGTCGTCGGCCGCATCGCCTGTGGCGGGCCCGACGACGTGGAGCGGGTCCGGGCGCTGCAGAAGCAGCTCACGCTCACGCACCTCGAACCCGGGACGCACCGCACGGGCCTCCCCGCGCCCGACACCGACGTACCTGAGCAGCTGCGCTTCTTCGAGCAGCTCAGGGTGTGGATGGCCGACTTCCCGCCGGCTGCCGCCGACTGCGCGTACCAGGACCGGTTCCAGCCGCTGGGGCTGCTGGAGGAGGGGCCTTCGCCGTACGTCTCCGCCGGTCCCGCCCTCGTACGCGCACTCGTCGAGGGGATGGAGCGCGGCAGGGCGCGCATGGCGGAGGCCGGGCGGCCGGGTGCGGCGGACGATGGGCGCTGGGTGATGGATCCGCATCTCTTCGACTACAACCTCGACCGGTTCGGGGTGGGGACGATCGACTCGCCGGAGTGGAAGATGGCCGACCGGGAGGCGTCCTACCTGGTCAGGGCAGTGGCGGCACGCATCGCTCCGTGGGGGGCCCATGGGTACGAGGCCGTGTTCGCACACACCTCCCACGACGCCGACGGCCATCGGCTGAACGGTGCCCACTCCTATGTGCTGCGCTTCGAGCAGCCGCCGCCGGCCGGGGCGTTCTGGTCCGTGACCATGTACGACGCCCCGGACGGCCGCCTCGTCGAGAACCCGGCGGGCCGGTACGCGATCGGTGACCGTACGCCCGGGCTGGTGCGTGCGGACGACGGGTCGCTGACCATTCACCTGGGGAAGGAACGCCCTGCGGACCCTGCGGCGGCGGCGAACTGGCTGCCCGCGCCCGACGGGGACTTCCGGCCCGTGCTCAGGCTCTACACGCCGGGGCGTGCGGTGCTCGACGGCAGCTATGAGATCCCCGCGGTCGAGCGGGGCTGAGGCCGGTCCGGGGGTACGTGCTTGCCGGCGGCGATGTCAGTGGGCCGGTACACACTGGAGGCATGTGCCGCAGCATCAAGACCCTTCGCCCGCCCGCCATCCCCGAAGAGGCCACCGAGGAGGACATCCGGGCCGCCGCCCTGCAGTTCGTACGCAAGGTGTCCGGCTTCCGCGCTCCGGCCGCGCACAATCAGGAGGTGTTCGACCGGGCCGTCGACGAGATCGCCGAAGCGACCGCCCGGCTGCTGGACGGTCTTGAGGTACGGGGGGCGCCCGTCAGGACGTCTTAGGTGCCGAAGCCGCCGCGGGGGTGGCTGCTGCCGCTGCGGGGCGGCGCATCAAGTACGCGGCCAGCGCGCCGGCCACGAACAGGGCCAGCACCGAGACCGCCGTGCCCAGCCATGTCGTGCCGAGCCACTGGCCGCCGAAGTAGCCGAGGCCCACGCTGTAGCCCGCCCAGGTCACGCCGGCCAGGGCCGACCAGGGCAGGAATTCCTTCACCTTGCGGTGTGCCGCGCCCGCGCCCAGGGAGACGACCGAGCGGCCCGCCGGGGCGAAGCGGGCGATGACGACGAGGATGCCGCCGCCGCGGCTCAGGGCCGCGCCGAGACGTTCCTGCGCGGTGGTGAGGCGGCGGGAGCGGGCGATGGCGCGGTCCAGCCGGTCGCCGCCGCGCCAGGCCAGGCGGTACGCGACGAGGTCGCCGAGCACCGAGGCGGTGGCCGCGCTCAGGATCAGCGCGAGGAGCGACGGAACCTGGGGGACCTCTCCGGCGGAGCCGGCCGCGCCCGCGACCGAGGTCGTGCCGGCGGCGGCCGCTGTGGCCGCCGTGATCACCAGGACCCCGCTGGGCAGCACGGGAAGGAAGACGTCCAGGAGCACCGAGAGGGCGACCACCGCATAGATCCATGGGCTGCCGGTCAGCGCACCCATACTCTCGAGCACCTTCGCGTACTCCCCGTTCGTTTCAACGCCGCGACGTCGCAGGGGAGCGGCAGGGGCGGCAGGGCCAGCTGTACAGCGTACGCCTGCCGTTTACCTGTGCATCATTGCGCGCGGGGGATGTTGTGCACCTCACGTGTCACATGTGACACGCCTGCCCCACAGGCCTCGGGGGCCAGTGGGGCAGGCGCGGCAACACGGGACATCAGCAGCCGCACCCGGCCGCCCGGCATTCGTCAGCGGTCAGTGTCTGCTCCAGCACCGTCTCCAGCTGCGCACCTGTGGCCTTCTCTTTGGCCTGAACCAATGTCAGCGCAGCATTCCGGCCATGCAGTGTCAGCGTCATCAGCTGATTGCCGAACCACGGTCCGCCGGTCTTCTGCCACCGGATCGGCGCCGGGCCGGTCCGGCCGTGCCGCGCCAGCAACCGGCCGAGCCGCCGCCCTGCCCGGCTCCAGCCGAAACGGAACCCCGCTTTGAGCAGGCCGGGGACCGAGTTGTGCACGGGAGAGCAGGTCAGCTGCAGGATGCGCGCCCCGGGGTCGGCGTCCGGTGCGTCGGCCGGCCACGCGGGCTCCGCGATGTACGCATGGTGCACATCGCCTGACAGCACACAAACCGTCGCCGGGGCGTCGGGACCGCTTCCCGCCTCCCTGATCAGCTCCGTCAGCCGGCGGAAGGAGTCGGGGAAAGCCGCCCAATGCTCCAGGTCGGAGCGGCGCCGCAGATTCTCGCCGAACCGCGCCCATCGCCCACCGGGTCCGCCCCGCTCGCCCCGGCACAGCGCGGCGTTCCACTCCTCCGCGTCATGGACGAGCGGGGGCAGCAGCCACGGCAGCGAGGTGCCGATCAGGAGATGGTCGTACGAACCGGGGTCGGCGAGTGCCTCCTCGCGCACCCAGTGCGCCTCCTTGTCGTCGAGCATCGACCGGCGCTCCTCGTCGAGTACGCGGGCCGCCCGGGTGTCCACCATCAGCAGCCGCACCCGGCCGAAAGCACGCCGGTAGCTCCAGCGGGTTCGCGTGGGGTCGGCATCCGCCTCGGCGGCGAAACGACGCAGCGTCTCGGTGCCGTCCGGGTCGGCGCGTACGGCCGCGTAGACCGGGTCGGCGGCCAGGGCGGCGGGGGAGAGGTTGCCGAGGTGCTGATAGACCCAGTACGACGCCAGTCCGCTGACGATCCGCTCGTGCCACCAGGGGGTCGAACGGATGGAGGTGAGCCACGCGGCGCTGGTGTTCCAGTCGTCCACCACATCGTGGTCGTCGAAGATCATGCAGCTGGGGACGGTGGAGAGTAGCCAGCGCACCTCGGGGTCGCGCCAGGACTCGTCGTAGAGGTGGGTGTACTCCTCGTAGTCCGCGACCTCGGCGCCCGGCGGCTCTGCGAGGTCCCGGCGCGCGGCGAGGCGGCTGCGGGTCGCCTTCGACGTCTCGTCCGCGTACACCTGGTCGCCGAGGAGGAGCAGTACGTCAGGCCGTACGGCGCCGGGGTCGGCGGCGAGCCGGGCGGCAAGGGTGTCGAGGGCGTCGGGGCCGGCGGCGTCCCGCTCGCCGATGGGGGGAGCGGCCCAGCGGCAGGAGCCGAAGGCGATCCGGACGGGCGTCGGCTCCGCGTTCTCGTCCGCCGCGGAGGGTGCGGCGCATATGGGGGGTGTGGTGATCGTGCTCGCGGGGAAGCTGGAGTCCTCGAGCGGCCAGACCTTTCGGCCGCCGAGCAGCACCTCGTACGCGGTGGTCGAGCCCGGTGTCAGGCCCGTCACCACCACCAGCGCGTAGTGGTGACCCGCGATCGCGAACGTCCGGGAGGAGCCCGACGCGCCGTCCGCGCACCGGATTTCGGCCGTGGTCGGCCGGTCGGCCTCGACCCAGACGGTCGCGGTGGAACCCGTCTCCCAGTCGACGTATCGCAGTAGTGGTCCCAGGCGCAGGCCGGCCATGAGGTTTCCTCCTCGCGTCGTTCCGTACGGACGGGGCCCGTGCACGTACGGACGAAGCCCGTCGCGTGCGAGTGGACTCCGTACCGTACGGAACGGCGGGGGAGGGGTGAGCGGTTCCGGTCAGCAGCCGTTGAGAACGGACTGGAGTGCGCTCTTCTCCGCCGAGTCGACGGTCAGGTTGTAGTAGTGCTTCACGTGTACCCAGGCGCGCGCGTAGGTGCAGCGGTACGCGGTGCGCGACGGCAGCCACGTCGCCGGATCCTGGTCGCCCTTGGACTGGTTGACGTTGTCCGTGACCGCGATGAGCTGCGGGCGCGTCAGGTCGTTGGCGAAGGACTGGCGTTGGGCGGTGGTCCAGCTGCTCGCACCGGAGCGCCAGGCCTCGGCGAGCGGGACCATGTGGTCGATGTCCAGATCGGAAGCGGCGGTCCAGGTGGCACCGTCGTACTGCGAGTACCAACTGCCGCTGACGGCCGTGCAGCTGGAGTTCTGCGTCACGTTCGTGCCGTCCCGCTTCAGGACGACCTCGCGGGTGTCGCAGGCGCCCGACTGGGTTATCCAGTGCGGGAACAGGTCCCGGCTGTAGCCGTTCGACGAGCCTTCCGCCGAGACGGTCAGCTGGCTCAGGTAGGTACGGGCGGTGGACGCGGCGACCGGCGTGGGCATGGCGGCCTGGGCGGTGGGTGCGGTGAGCAGTCCGCTGGTTGCGGCAAGTGCGGCGGATGCGACGACGACGCCGATGCGACGCGCGTAGACACCTGACATGCGAACTCCCTTGATGTGGGGGGATCTTGGGCGGGCGACCTGTGGACCCGGCCATCGTGGCGGCGCCAGGTTGCTGTGGGGTGGGCGCCAGGTAACAGAGTGGCGACATGTGCACGTCACATCAAGGGGTGCGACAGGTCTGACACGCCGACAGTTCGATGCTGCGGGAGGCCGATTCGTACCGGATGCCGGGGTGGGCCCGTCCTATGGTGGCCGCGTGCTGCTTCCGGTCAACATCACGCTCGGTATCGTCCTCGCCCTGCTGCTCGCGGCGGCCGCCGTCGTCGCCGCCGTGGCCTCGCTCGGCCGGTCGCGCGAGATCGTCCTGGCCGGGCTGCGGGCCGCGGTCCAACTCGCCGCCGTCTCCGTGCTCATCGGCTGGGTGGTTCGCTCGTTGCCGGCGCTGCTCGGCTTCATGGCGCTGATGTACGCGGTCGCGGTACGGACCGCGGGGCGCCGGATCACCGGGAACCGCACCTGGTGGTGGGCTGCCCTGCCGATCGCCGCGGGGGTCGCGCCGGTGATTGCCGTCCTGTTGCTGACCGGGCTCCTGCCGGTCCGCGGCATCGCACTGATCCCGGTCACGGGCATCCTCATCGGAGGTGCGCTCACCGCGACCGTGCTCGGCGGGCGGCGCGCCCTGGACGAACTGACCATGCGGCGCGGGGAGGTGGAGGCGGGGATGGCGCTCGGGCTGCTCGACCGTGACGCGCGGATGGAGATCGCCCGCCCCGCGGCGTCGGAGGCGCTGCTGCCGGGGCTGGACCAGACGCGGACGGTGGGGCTCGTCACGCTGCCCGGGGCGTTCGTGGGCATGCTGCTGGGCGGCGCCTCACCGGTTCAGGCGGGGGCTGTGCAGCTGTTCGTACTGGTCGCGCTGATGGCCGTGCAGGCAGTGGCCGTCGCGACGGTCCTCGAGCTCGTGGCGCGCGGACGGATGTACCGGGACTGAGTCCCCGGGAAAGACCCGGGGGATGTCCTCGGCCGGCCGGACGCTACCGGAGGGCGCTGATGTGCAGGTGGATCGAGCCGTCGGCCGACGGCTCCACGCGGATCCGGGTCAGATCCTCGACGTGTGCGTCCGGCGCCAGCGCCGCGGCGCGCGGGCCGACGCCCACGACGCGCATGCCGGCCGCCCGGCCCGCCGCGATGCCGGCCTCCGAGTCCTCGAAAACGATGCAGTCCGCCGGGGCGAAGCCCAGTTCGGCCGCGCCCTTGAGGAAGCCCTCGGGGTCGGGCTTGCTGGCGCCGACGCATTCCGCTGTGACGCGGATGCTCGGCATCCGCAGGCCGGCTGCCGTCATCCTGGCCCGTGCCAGCGCCTCGTCCGCCGATGTCACCAGGGCGTGCGGGAGTGCGGCGATCGCGTCCAGGAAGGCGGGGGCGCCGCCGATCGGGACCACTCCGTCCGTGTCGGCGGTCTCCTCGGCGAGCATCACGCGGTTGTCCGCGTAGTTCTGCTCCATCGGGCGGTGGGGGAGAAGTACCGCCATCGTGGCGTACCCCTGGCGCCCGTGGACCACCTTGAGCGCGGCCTCCGGGTCCAGGCCCTCCCGCAGCGCCCACCGCCGCCAGCAACGCTCCACCACGGCGTCGGAGTTCACGAGAGTGCCATCCATGTCGAGCAGGAGGGCGCGTGCGGTGAGGACGGTGGCCGGCATCGGCGGTCTCCAGGCGGGGGAAAGAGGGCAACGCGGGGTGACGCGAACAAGCAGGTGAAGAGAACAAGCAGCCCCGCCCGCCGGTCAGGGAGTGCGGGCGAGGGCTACTTTGTTCCATCACGATACAAAAACCTGCCCGGGAAAGCGAATCCCGCTGTGGCGAATCCCTGCCGTCAGGACCGGCCGCTGCCCGTCGTCTCCGCCTCCAGCGCGCGCCGGGTGTTCGGACCGTAGACGCCGGCCGGATCGCCCTCGATGGACTTGTACGACTGATAGACGCTCACCGCGTGCTCGACCTGGCCCGTGTAGTCGCCGTCGTCGGGCCCCCGGTACAGCCACACCTCCTGCAGCCGCCGTTGCAGCTCGGCCACCGCGGGGCCGTGATCGCCGCGCTGCAGCGTGCGACCGTGCGGTTTCGCGATCGACGGGGCGGACGACGTCCCGGCGGACTCCTCGGCGGAGGCCGGGGCCGACGGTGCGGCCGGATGCGACGAGCCGGCGGACGGGGAGGGTGAGGCGCTCGCCGACGGCGAGGCGGAGGCGGACGGAGACGCGGAGGCCGAAGGCGAGTCGGACGGAGATGCGGACGCCGACGGCGATGCATCGGGTGAGGTGGACGCATCGGGGGCGCTCGACACCACGGTGCTCGGCAGAGCCTGCTCGCGGTCGGCGTCCCCCTTGCCGTCCCCGCTGAACAGTCCGCCGACGAACGCCGCGGCGCCCACCACCGTGATCACGGCCGCGCCCACGGCGAGCGCCGCGAACGGGCGGCGACGGCGTGGCTGCACCGGATCCACCCGGCCCACGGCGTCCATGGTGTCGTAGCGGGGCTCCGGCCCTCCGGTGCTCCCCGGCAGTGCGGACGGCGGACCCGCCATCGCCTCCCGGTCGAGGAACAGCGGCATCGTCGTGGCCGCGTCGTACCCCGACGGGATGTCGGCCGCCGTCCCGTCGCCCTCCAGCGTCACGTACGGCCGGATCCGCAGCGGATCGAAGTCCTCCGCCGCCGCTGTCTCCGCCTGCGCGGCGGCCCGTCGCGCCGCCCGCTCCGCGCACCCGCAGCCGGGCCCGGCGGAGGGTCTCCCCTCCGGTGTCCCGTCGGGTCTCTCCGCCGATCCGTTGTCCGTACCGCACTCCGGGCAGACCTGTCCGGTCATTGTGGGTCCCCTCCCCTTGAACTGCCTGCGATTATGCAGTCCGCCGCGGTGACGCCCCAACAGGCCATAACGGTCCACTGCAGCCAGGATGGGGATGTAGCGGATCCGAGGAGAGTTTTATGGCCAACCAGCTGAGCACCCCGGCCCTGGCCCCCGGCGAAGCCCGCTCCCAGCGGACCGTCCTTGTCGCCATCGGCGCCCTGCTCCTCGGCATGCTGCTCGCCGCACTCGATCAGACCATCGTCTCCACCGCCCTGCCGACCATCGTCAGTGATCTCGGCGGCCTGGAGCACCTGTCGTGGGTGGTCACCGCCTATCTGCTCGCGTCGACCGCCGCGACCCCGCTCTGGGGCAAGCTCGGCGACCAGTACGGGCGCAAGAAGCTCTTCCAGATCGCCATCGTCATCTTCCTCGTCGGCTCCGCACTCTGCGGCATGGCCCAGAACATGCCGCAGCTGATCGGCTTCCGCGCTCTCCAGGGCCTCGGCGGCGGCGGTCTGATAGTGCTCTCGATGGCGATCGTCGGAGACATCGTCGCCCCGCGGGAACGCGGCAAGTACCAGGGCCTGTTCGGTGCGGTCTTCGGCATGACGAGCGTCCTCGGACCGCTGCTCGGCGGCCTCTTCACCGAGCACCTCAGCTGGCGCTGGGTCTTCTACATCAACCTGCCGATCGGCGTCGTCGCGCTGCTCGTCATCGCCGCCGTGCTGCACATCCCGGTCCGCGCGGCCAAGCACACCATCGACTACCTGGGCACCTTTCTCATCGCCGCTGTGGCCACCTGTCTGGTCCTGGTCGCCTCACTGGGCGGCACCACCTGGGCCTGGGGCTCGGCACAGATCATCGGGCTGGCCGTCCTCAGCGTGCTGCTGCTGATCGCTTTCGTGTACGTCGAGCGGCGCGCCGCCGAACCCGTACTGCCGCCGAAGCTGTTCCGGATCCGGACGTTCAGCCTCGTCGCCGTCATCAGCTTCGTCATCGGTTTCGCGATGTTCGGTGCGATGACCTATCTGCCGACGTTCCTGCAGGTCGTGCACAACATCACGCCGACCCTGTCCGGTGTGCACCTGCTGCCGATGGTCGTCGGCCTGTTCCTCACCTCGACCCTGTCCGGCCAGATCGTCAGCCGTACCGGCCGCTGGAAGGTCTTCCCGATCCTGGGCACCGCCATCACCGCGATCGGCCTGATGCTCCTG
This sequence comes from Streptomyces sp. NPDC002206, assembly GCF_053593595.1. NCBI lineage: Bacteria > Bacillati > Actinomycetota > Actinomycetes > Kitasatosporales > Streptomycetaceae > Streptomyces > Streptomyces sp. NPDC002206. Next base: position 296,952 of record NZ_JBSFCW010000007.1, on the reverse strand, counting down.
CACCGGCTCACGGAGTTCAGCAGCACCGGACAGATGAGCGCCTACTTCTTCGTCTTCGGTGCCGGGCTCGGTCTGGTGATGCAGGTCCTCGTGCTGGTCGTGCAGAACGCCGTCACGTACGAGGACCTGGGCGTCGCCACCTCCGGGGCGACGTTCTTCCGCTCCATCGGCGCCTCGTTCGGTGTCGCCATCTTCGGCACGATCTTCACCAACCGGCTCACCGACAAACTCGGTGCGGCGCTCACCGGCATCACCCTGCCACCCGGCGTCGACGCCGGCCGGCTGGCCGCCGACCCTCGCGCCGTCGCCCAACTGCCGCCCGCACTGCGACCCCCGGTGCTCCATGCGTTCTCGACCTCGATCACCGATGTCTTCCTGTACGCAGCCCCCGTCGTCCTGGTCGCCTTCGCCTTCGCCTGGTTCCTCAAGGAGGACAAGCTGCGCGGTTCGGTGACGGCCCCCGACACCACCGAGACCCTGGCGTCGAACCCGGTCGAGCGGTCCTCGTACGACGAATGTGCACGGGCCCTGTCGGTGCTCGCCACCCGCGAGGGGCGACGCGATGCCTATGTGAAGATCACCGAGCGTGCGGGGTACGACCTGCTGCCCGCGGCCAGCTGGATGCTGCTGCGCATCAAACGGCACGGCGCCGTCGAACCCGGGCTTCTCGCCGACACCGTCCCGGTGCCGCTGCGCGTGATCAGCGACGCGGCGAGGCAGCTCGAGGAGCGAGGTCTGGCCCGGCGCGAAGGGGTGCAGCTGGTGCTCACCGACAAGGGCTCGGAGGTCGTGATGAAGCTCGCGCAGGCCCGCGAGGAATCGCTGGCCGAGCTGTTGGGCGACTGGTGGGGGCCGGAACGGCCGAGCGACCTGCGCAAACTCGTGGCGGAGCTGACCGCCGAGACGTGCGGATCGAGGGAGGAGCAGCCGCACGGTCCGGAGCCGAAACGGGACCACGCGGCCTGAGCCGGGCGTCCCGATCCGCGCGGCCCGACAAACGCCGCCCGACGCCGCCCGATCCGGGGCAGCCTCGCCGGTCTACAGCTCCTTGGCGAACCAGCGCTCCGCGTACGGGCTCCGGTGGTGGAACGCCGGGACTTCTGCGTAACCGTGCTTGGCGTACAGCCCGCGCGCCTCCACCAGATCGTGGCGGGTGTCCAGCCGGATCTGCCGTATGCCGAATCCACGCGCCGCGCTCTCGACGGCCGCCAGCAGCAGCCCGCCGCCACCCGTGCCGCGGAACTCCGGGCGGACGAACACCCGGGTCAGCTCCGCCACGTCCGCGTCGACCAGGAGCAGCCCGGCGCAGGCCGCCGGCTTCCCGTCGAACCTGCCGACGACGAACTCACCGGTCGGCGGGGTGAGCCGGTCGACACCGTCGTCGGCGAGCCCCTCGTCGATCTCCCGGGCGGTCGCGGGCCGCCCCCAGTACCGGCTGGCGACCTCGTCGTAGTAGTCCCGGCGCAGCGCGGTGGAGTCGGGGGAGTCGAAGCGATCCGGGGCAACAGTCCAGGTCATGTGCGTGATTGTGACTTGTGCATGATTGGAAGCCAAACGGATTGACCGGCGGACCGGCCGACACGGATCGCCTCGCGGATCGGTCGGTGCCGGATCTCCGTACCGCGCTTCACTCTGCGCACAACTGTTCGCGACCCCTCTCGTGGCCGGCGCTCACGCCAACGGTGGCGGCACGGTGACCGGCGGCGGTCGCGTGCAGCTCGTGATCGCCGTCGATCAGCTCCGGGCGCGGGAAGGACTGCTCGATGGCGGTGATGAACACCGGTCGGCCGCCCGCCGGCTTCCGGATCGCCTCCGTCGAGGTGGCGGGCGTGGAAGCGGACGGGGTGAACTTCTCCGCGTACGTCACCCGGGGCGCCTCCCCGCCGATCGGACCGCTCGGTTCCATCCGGTGAGCGGCCGGCACGTACGGGCCCAGCGACCGGGGCGTCGAGGCGAGCTTCGGAAGCCGCATCGGGTGGACGAGCCGGGCGCCGGCGAAGCTCAGCCGCAGTGGGGCGAGCTCGCCCAGCAGAAGCACGTCCTTGTTCCGGGGGGCGAGGCGGACCGCCACGTACTCCCACTTCTGATCGACGTACGGCCGCAGCGCGGTCGCCGGCCGGTCGGGCAGCTCGAAACCGTTCTGATTCAGCCACGTCTGCAGCGCGTCGGGGGTGGTCGCTCCAGGCGCGCCACGTCGAACGGGCCGAGCTGCTCCCTGCCGACGACCGTCACCGGCGGTGCGGTCGCGGAGGGTGCGGCCCCGGCCGCACCCGTACCGCATGACTCCTGCTCCTCCCCCGAGACCGAGACCGTCGTGACCGTGCGTCCGTCGATCACGGGAACGGGCGAAGGATCCGGTTCCGGCCGTTGCGTCCGGGGCCGATCGGCGATCCGAGCATTCTTTCGGACAAAAGCGGGGTGACAGCCAGGCGAAGAGGGGGTTGATTGTGTCTACCTCATAGCGCAATGCGAAGGTTTCACAGCACGTCCTGGGACGAGGACGGCGGATGAACAGTGGGAGGGTCGGCGCAGCGTGGCGAATGCGGAGCACAGTGTGCGCGGAAACGCGGCGACGGGGGCGAGGACCGGGGCAGCCCGGGCTGTGCTCTGGCTGGTTGTGGCCTTGCTGGCGGGACGGCAGATGGCGGTGGTGCTGCGGCAGCCGCCGGGCGAACGGCTCACCGATCTGGAGACGTGGATCGGTGAGAACGGTGTCCTGCATGTGACGGGATCGCTCTACGACAGCGACCGGTTCACCGGCACCCCCTTTGCCGGGCTGGTACTGAAGCCGCTGACCCGGACGGCCGAACAGAGCCTCGGCGTCGCCTGGACCTTCGGCTCGCTGCTGCTTGTCGCCGCACTCGGCCTCGTCGCGGCCCGCGCCCTGCCAGGGCCCGTCTCCCGTCGTACCGCCCTGCTGGCCGCCCCCGTCGCGATCAGCCTGCTGATGCTGTCCCTGCCGGTCCGTAACGCCCTCCACCTCGGCCAGACCAGCATCCTGCCGGTCCTGCTGGTGCTCCTCGGCTGTTTCGTGGCCCGGGGAGAACGCGCGTCCGGCGTACTGATCGGGATCGCGGCCGCGCTCCAGCCGACCGTGCTGCTCTTCGCCGTCCTGCTCTGGCTGACAGGCCGCCGCCGGGCCGCCGTGACCGGTGGCACCGCATTCGCCGCCTGCACCGCGCTGGCCTGGGCCGCGATGCCGCACGACTCATGGTCGTACTGGGTGCACCATGTCGCGGGCGCCGGACTCGGCGACAGCGCGGACAGCCTCGCCAACCAGTCCCTGCACGGTGCGCTGCTCCGCTTCGGCCTGGCGGGCCCGCTCGAGGTCGGGCTGTTCCTGCTGCTGGCCGCCGCCGTCTGCTACGTCGGGCTGCGGCGCGCCGTGCGGTACGCGAACGACGGCCAGCTGCTCCTCGCCGTCGCCGTGACCGGCTGTGTCGCCGTCGCCGTCTCGCCGACCGCCTGGCAGCACCAGCTGCTGTGGGTGCTCCTTGCCGTGGTCGGCCGGGCCGGCGAGCGGGCCTCCGACCGGCTGGTGTGGCCGGCCATTGTGGTGCTCGTGATCACGCTGCCCGGGAAGATACTTCTGCCGAACACCCCGGTCGCCTTCCCGGTGCGGGACAACGTGCTGCTCCTCGCTGCGCTGGGCGCCGCCTGCGCCGCGCCGTTCCTGCCGCGCACCTCGCCGTACTGGCAGCGGCCGATCCCCACGGACTACGCCATCCCGGTCCCGGCCCGCTGGAGCCGCGTACCGCTGCTGCCGTTCTGGCGGCGGGTGCTCAGCCGTCCCAACCTGCTGCTCGAACTCCTGCTGATCCGGGTCGTCTACTCGGGGTATGCGCACGTCAGGCTGGCGGCGACGGCCGGCCGCGGCACCGCCGAGGCGCACGGCCGGCAGATCCACTCGCTCGAAAAGTGGCTGCACATCGACATCGAGCACTGGGCCAACCACGCGGTCGTCCACATCGGCTGGCTGAAGAGCTTCTTCGACTACTACTACTCGACGTTCCACTTCATCGTGCCGCTGGCCATCCTCGGTGTGCTGTACGTGCGACGCCCCGCGGACTACCGCTGGGCCCGCTCCACTCTCGGCTTCGCCACCCTGGTCGCGCTGCTCGGCTTCTGGCTCTACCCGCTGGCGCCGCCGCGGCTGATGCCGGGACTGGGCTTCATCGACACGGTCCATGGTGTCCAGGACTTCGCGAAGCCGGACTACGGGACGCTCACCTCGATGACCAACCAGTACGCGGCAATGCCCTCGCTGCATTTCGGCTGGTCGCTCTGGTGCGGCGTCATGATCGTGATGCTGGCCCCGAAGCTGTGGATGAAGGCGCTCGGACTGCTGCACCCGCTGTTCACCGTCTCGGCGATCGTCGCCACGGCCAATCACTGGGTGCTCGACGCGGTGGGTGGGGCGCTGGTCATCGGGCTCGGCTTCGTGCTCACGTACGTCCTCGCGGGACCGCGGAAGCTGCAACCGGTGGTGGACCGGGCAGCCGGGGCGGAACGGAACCCGCCCGCGGCGGACCGGGCCGCTTCCCCGGAGGCGACCGGCGAGACGGTGGGCAGCAAGACCTGAGTGGCGACTGGCTGTACGTGTGCCGAAGGGGTGTCGGAACGACCTGTATCGTCCGGCACCCCTTCGGCGTGGATCGCCGCTTACTCAGCATCCGCCTGTCCCGGGCGGCCCGCCACTCGAACAGCTCACCCCTCAGTCGAACAGCCCAAGGGGCGGTCAGTGGGACGGCCCGAGCGCCCAGGCGGCGAACGACAAGGTGGCCATGGAAGCGACCGTGGAGGCGACGACGGAGTTGCGGGCGAGCCTGGTGTCCAGACCGTACTGGCGGGCATAGATGAAGGCGTTCTGGGCCGTCGGCAGCGCGGAGCACACCACCACGGCCAGCAGTTGATGGTCCGGCAGCCGCAGCAGCGGGCCGCCGACGAGGAACGCGATCAGCGGCTGGACCAGCGTCTTCAGCACGACGGCGACCCCGACCTCCGCACGCTCCCCGGAATCCGCCACCGTCTCCGAGGATGCGCCGGCCGCCGACGGGCGTCCGTTCAGCGACAGGCCGAGGGTGATCAGGGCCGTGGGCACGGCTGCCGCGCCGAGCAGATCGCAGGAGTGCGTGAGGGCGGTCGGCAGTCGCAGCCCGATCGCGGAGACGGCGACGCCGAACATCGAGGCCATGATGATCGGGTTGCGGACCGGCATGGTCAGCATCCGCCGGAAGGTGACGCCCTTTCCGGAGCCGGCCCCCGTCCCCGTGTCCAGCAGTGTCAGGATCACGGGGGAGACCAGCAGCACCTGGAACAGGATGATCTGCGCGACGAACGATGCGTCGCCCAGCACCTGAACCGCCACCGGGATGCCGAGATTGGCGGAGTTCACGTAACCGGACGCCATGCTGCTGATCGTCTGGTCGGCGGTCTTGCGGCCGAACAGGCGTCGGGCCAGGACGAAGCCGAGGGCGCAGACGAGCGCTGTGCCCGTGCCGAAGGCCACCATCGAGGAGTTGGCGAAGGCGTCCAGCCGTGCGCCGGAGACCATGATGAACAGAGCTGCGGGCATGGCCACGTGGAAGACGAACCGGCCGAGCACGGCTTCCGCCTGCTCTCCGAGGAGGCCGCTGCGGCCGACCACGTAACCGATGCCGGTGAGCGTCCAGATGGGGGCGAAGCCGGAGAGCAGGGCGTGCATGGACGCCATGATCCTCGTACGCCCCTGCGCCTCCCGGAGCGGGGTGCGGGCAGGCCGTGGGGTGCGGATCGGCAGCGGGCGCTGACAGGACGCGGGACGCGGACGGGCGGCGGGGGCCGGGGCGTAGGGGGAAGGCCCCCGCCGCCCGAAATCCGCGAACCGGTCAGGCTGCGGGTGTACCGGCCTTGTCCGCCCTGCCGGCCGTGCTGACCTGGAGTTGTTTGATCCCGTTGAGCCAGGCGGAGCGCAGCCGCCGCGGGTCGCCGACCAGCCGCAGGTCCGGCAGTATGTCCGCGATCGCGTTGAAGATCAGGTTGATCTCCATGACGGCGAGGGACTTGCCGAGACAGAAGTGCGGTCCGCCGCCACCGAAGCCGAGATGGGGGTTGGGGTCCCGGGAGATGGAGAAGCTCTCCGGGTTCTCGAAGACCTCGGGGTCGTTGTTGGCGGAGGAGTAGAACAGCCCGACCCTGTCGCCCTTCTTGATCCGCTGCCCGCCCAGTTCGACGTCCTGGGTGGCGGTCCGCTGGAAGGAGACCACGGGGGTGGCCCAGCGCACGATCTCCTCGGCGGTCGTCTCCGGGCGCTCGCGCTTGTACAGCTCCCATTCGTCGGGGTGGGTCAGGAAAGCGTGCATGCCGTGGCTGATGGCGTTGCGAGTGGTCTCGTTGCCGGCGACGGCGAGCAGGATCACGAAGAAGCCGAACTCGTCTGAGGAGAGGTTGCCTTCGCCCTCCGCGGCGACCAACTGGGAGACGATGTCCTTGGCCGGGCACTCCTTGCGATCCGCCGCCAGGTTCATCGCGTACGAGACGATCTCCATGGCCGCCTCGGTGCCGACCTCTTCGGTGATCGCGTACTCGGGATCGTCGTACGCGGCCATCTTGTTGGACCAGTCGAAGATCTTTGACCGGTCCTCCTGCGGTACGCCGATGAGCTCGGCGATGGCCTGGAGCGGCAGTTCGACGGCGATATTGGTGACGAAGTCGAAGGAGCCGTCGTCGTCGGCGGTGGCGAGCGCCGTCTCGACGATCGAGCGGGCGCGGCTGCGCAGAGCCTGCTCCAGGGACCGGATCGCACGGGGCGTGAAGCCGCGCTGGACGATCTGGCGGACCCGGGTGTGCTCGGGCGGGTCCATATTCAGCATGATCAGCTTCTGGACCTCGATCTGGTCGCGGCTGATCGACTCGTTGAAGCGGATCACTGCCGTGTTGGTGTGGGACGAGAACAGTTCAGGGTGTGTGGAGACGTACTTGACGTCCGCGTGCCGGGTGACCACCCAGTAGCCCTCGTCGTCGAAACCGGAGATACCGGCCGGCTGGGTGCACCACCAGACCGGGGCGGTCTCCCGCATCCGGGCGAACTCCGGGTACGGGACGCGGGCTTGGAGCAGGTCGGGATCGGTGAAGTCGAACCCTTCGGGCAGATGGGGGCAGGGCATCGGCAACTCCAGGTCGGTCCGAGGGCCGTCCGAGCGACGTCTGACGACCCATCAGAAGTTGCCGGAAAGGTAGTAACGAGTTCTACAACTCGCAAGGGTCATGGCCGGATCTGTTGCGTGAGGACTGGGTGTGCCAGGCAGGAAGTGGGTGCAAGGTGCGTGCACGGCTCTTGCGTACCGGGGGTAAGCCTCATAAGACTGCTTGCAGAACTAGAACGCGTACTAGTTCCTTCCGCGGGCGCCGGGACGCCCCCTGCGGAAGTGCGAGGAGAGGACGAGCTCATGGCCGCGGAACCCGTCATCGTCGAAGCCGTACGCACCCCCATCGGCAAGCGCGGAGGCGCGCTCGCCAATCTGCACCCCGCCTATCTGCTGGGCGAGACCTACCGTGAACTCCTCGGCCGCACCGGTATCCATGCCGACTGCGTCGAGCAGATCGTCGGCGGCACGGTCACCCATGCCGGCGAACAGTCCATGAACCCGGCGCGCAACGCCTGGCTCACCGTGGGACTTCCGTACGAGACCGCCGCCACCACCGTGGACTGCCAGTGCGGCTCCTCGCAGCAGGCTTCCCACATGGTCGCCAATATGGTCGCCGCCGGAGTCATCGACGTCGGCATCAGCTGCGGTGTCGAGGCCATGTCGCGCGTACCGCTGGGCAGCGGCTCCAAGCACGGCCCCGGGAAGCCCTGGCCGGACGAGTGGAACGTCGATCTGCCCAACCAGTTCGAGGCCGCCGAACGCATCGCCCGCAAACGGGGCCTCACGAGGGAGAACGTCGACTCGCTCGGGCTGATCTCGCAGGAGCGGGCGGCCGTGGCCTGGGCCGAGGAACGCTTCAAACGGGAGACGTACGCGGTCCAGGTGCCGACCACCGAGGAGGAACAGGCGGCGGGGCAGGGCATGTGGCGCCTCGTCGACCGCGACGAAGGGCTGCGGGACACCACCATGGAGGGGCTCGCCCGGCTCAAGCCGGTCATGCCCACCGCCATCCACACCGCGGGCAACTCCTCGCAGATCTCCGACGGCGCCTGCGCGATCATGTGGGCGTCCAAGCGGATGGCGCGGGCGCTCAAGCTCAAGCCGCGCGCCCGGATCGTCGCCCAGGCGCTGGTCGGCTCCGACCCGCACTTCCACCTCGACGGGCCCATCGACGCGACCCGTGCGGTGCTCGGCAAGGCCGGGATGTCGCTGCGGGACATCGACCTCGTCGAGATCAACGAGGCGTTCGCGTCGGTGGTGCTGAGCTGGGCGCAGGTCTTCGAACAGGATCTGGAGAAGGTCAACGTCAACGGTGGGGCCATCGCGCTCGGTCACCCGGTGGGCGCCACCGGGGCCCGGCTGATCACCACGGCACTGCACGAACTGGAGCGCAGGGACAAGGAGTTCGCGCTCATCACCATGTGTGCGGGCGGCGCGCTGGCCACCGGCACGATCATCCAGCGACTCTGAGGATGACCCCGGCCGGGGGGTTGTCAGGTGCACCCCGGCCGGGGTTCACGCCGTCCGGGCAGGGCGAAGGCCCCGACCGGAACCCGGTCGGGGCCTTCGTGTGAAGCTGCTTGCCACCGACTCAGTACCAGTGGTTGGCCTGCCAGAACGTCCAGGCGGCGCACGGGCTGCCGTAGCGGGAGTTCATGTAGTCCACGCCCCACTTGATCTGGGTCGAGGGGTTGGTCTTCCAGTCGGCACCGGCCGAGGCCATCTTCGAGCCGGGCAGTGCCTGGACCAGGCCGTAGGCGCCCGAAGAGGCGTTGGTGGCGCTGGGGTTCCAGCCGCTCTCGTGCGACACGATGTTGCTGAAGCACTGGAACTGCGCCTCGTTGCCGATCATCGCTCGCGCCGTGCCCTGTGCGCCGGTGGTGACGGACGCCGGCGCGGCCATGGCCGGGGTGACGCCGAGGGCCAGACCGGTGGCGCCGAGGACCGCGGCGGCTCCGGCGACGGCGGCCTTGCGGCGAGCGGTGCGGGGCTGGGCGAGGATGTTGCGCACGAACGACACAGGGGAACCTAACCGTTGGGGACGGGGGAGTCGCGGACCGGGCCCAACAGCGCGGGGGCCGGTGCTCGTTGACCGCGTTCCGTTCCCGTGAACGCTTGCGGTGCTCGGCGACGTGACCAGTGTTAGCCGCGGCGTTCAACCGTGGCAATGACCCCTGATACGGCCTTGCTTCGCATCAAGGACCAAAGGTCCCGAATTGCCTCAAAAGGTTCAATAGCAGGTCGGAGGGGGTGAAGCGGGTTCCCTGTGCGGGTGGAAGCGCTACTACTCCCGGTAGTGGAGGACTAAGGTCCTGTGGGCGCCTTCACGCCTTCGGGACCCTCGAATGTGACCTGGACCTCGAAGGATGCGCGGCGCGTGGCCCGTCGCAGCGCCTTCAGCAGCGTGGAGCCGATGGTGAGGGTCAGCGCCATGGTCAGCACGGCCCGGCCCAGGTCCCAGCCCAGTGAGGTGGCCAGGCAGTACGCGAAGAAGCGGACCAGGTTCTCGGGCAGCGGGTCACCGGGGTGGAACGAGATACCCGAGCCGAGGCCCGGCACGATCGTCCAGCCGTACAGGTTCATCACCGTGCCGTACGCGAACGCCGCCACCCCGCCGTACGCCGCCAGCATCAGCAGCTCGGCCCGCCCGCGCAGCCGGTCCGGGGCCGGCAGCAGGCCGGCGCCCATCGTGAACCAGCCCATCGACAGCATCTGGAACGGCATCCACGGGCCCACCCCGCCGGTGAGCAGGGCGGACGCGAACATCGTCACCGAGCCGAGCACGAAGCCGAAGCCGGGGCCGAGCACCCGGCCGCTCAGCACCATCAGGAAGAACATCGGCTCCAGGCCCGCCGTACCGGCGCCGAGCGGACGCAGCGCGGCACCGACCGCGGCGAGCACGCCCAGCATCGCCACCGCCTTCGCGTCCAGGCCGGAGTCCGCGATGGTGGCGACGACCACACCGACCAGGAGCGGGAGCAGTGCGGCGAACAGCCACGGTGCGTCCTGGGAGTGGGCGAGACCGGAGTCGGCGTCCGCGAGCAGCGGCCAGCCGATGGAGGCGACGCCGATCGCGCTGACGAGGAGAAGTGCGGCGATCGCACGGGGGCCCAGTCGTACGGGACGGCTTCGGCGGTCGCTCATGCGCCGGCCTCCAGTGCCCCGCGCACCTGCGTCACGGTCAGCCACTCCTGCGGGGCGAGGATCTTCGCGGTCTGCGGTGCGAATGCCGGTGACGAGACCACCACCTGCCGGGTCGGGCCGTCCGCGACGATCTCGCCGTCCGCGAGGATCACCACCCGGTGGGCCAGCTCGGCGGCGAGTTCCACGTCGTGCGTGGCCAGCACGATCGCATGCCCCCCGGCCGCCAGGCCGCGCAGCACACGTATCAGCCGGGCCTTCGCCGCGTAGTCCAGACCGCGGGTCGGCTCGTCCAGCAGCAGGAGCGGAGGCCGTGCGGTCAGCACAATGGCCAGCGCCAGGGCGAGCCGCTGCCCCTCGGAGAGATCGCGGGGGTGGGTGTCGTCCGGTACGTCGGGCAGCAGCTCGGAGACCAGGGCCCGGCAGCTGCCCGCCGCCGCGCCCGCGTCGGCGTCGGCCGCCGCGCACTCGGCGGCGACCGTGTCCGCGTACAGCAGATCGCGCGGTTCCTGCGGTACGAGCCCGACCCGGCGCACCATGTCGCGCGGATGCGTGCGGTGCGGGGCCCGGCCGCCGACGAGGACGGTGCCGGTCGTGGGCTCGACCATGCCGACGAGGGCGGCGAGCAGCGTGGACTTGCCCGCGCCGTTGCGGCCCATCAGGGCGACGGTCTCGCCCGGTGCGACGGAGAGCGTCACCCGGCGCAGCGCCTCGACACGCCCGCGCCGCACCCCCAGGCCCTCGACCCGGGTGGTCGCTTCCGCCACAGCTTCGGGGGCGGATCGGGGAGCGGGCCCGCGACCGCGCCCGAACAGACCACGGCGTACGGGAGCGGCCGCGGGCAGCGGCGCCGGGGCGGCGGGCGCCGACGGAGCGGGCGGCGGTGGTTCGGCCGAGGCCAGCCGCTCCCGCAGATCCGTCGCGCGGCGCCGCGCATCGCGTACCGACAGCGGCAGCGGCTCCCAGCCCGCCAGCCGGCCCAGGGCCACCACCGGCGGGTGGACCGGGGAGACCGCCATGATGTCGGCGGGGGCGCCCATCACCGGTGCGGCGCCCGGCGACGGCAGCAGGACGACCTGGTCCGCGTACTGGACGACGCGTTCCAGACGGTGCTCCGCCATCAGGACCGTCGTGCCCAGATCGTGCACCAGTCGCTGGAGCACCGCGAGGACCTCCTCGGCCGCCGCCGGGTCCAGGGCGGACGTCGGTTCGTCGAGGACCAGGACCTTGGGGTGCGGGGTCAGCACCGAGCCGATCGCGACCCGCTGCTGCTGGCCGCCCGAGAGCGTGGCGATCGGCCGGTCGCGCAGCCCGGCGAGGCCCAGCAGGTCAAGGGTCTCCTCGACCCGCCGCCGCATCACGTCGGGGGCAAGTCCCAGCGACTCCATGCCGTACGCCAGCTCGTCCTCGACGGTGTCCGTGACGAAGTGGGAGAGCGGGTCCTGTCCCACCGTGCCGACCAGATCGGCGAGTTCGCGCGGCTTGTGGGTACGGGTGTCACGGCCGTCGACCGTCACCCTGCCGCGCAGCGTGCCTCCCGTGAAGTGCGGTACGAGACCGGAGACGGCGCCCAGCAGCGTCGACTTGCCGACCCCCGACGGGCCGACGAGCAGCACCAACTCGCCCTCGGGGACGGTCAGATCGACCCCGGACAGGGTCGGGTGCGCCGCCCCCTCGTACTGCACCGAGACCTGCTCGAACCGGATCACTGGCTCTCCTCGGAGTTCGCGACGGCCACAACGGGTGGCGCGGGCGCCACCACCGCGGGCAACAGCCCGATCAGCACCGCCGCCGCGGGCCACAGCGGGAACACCGGCGCCGTCAGCGGTACGACTCCGGGATGCAGCGCCTCCGTGTCGGCACTGCCCGCCCAGATCATCGCCGCCGCGACCACCGCACCCGACCCGGCCACCAGCCAGGCCCTCGCTCCCCACCGGTCGGGCCGGTAGCGGGTGCGGACCGAGCGGGCACCGCCGAGCCGGAGCCCGGCCATCGCGGCGACGAGCCCGGCGAACAGCAGCGGCAGCCCGTACACCGCACCCTGCGAGGCCAGCAGACCGTACGTGCCGGCGCAGACCCCCAGCAGGCCGCCGAGCGTGAGGACGTTCGTGGTGTGCCGGACGGCGCGCGGCACCTGGGCCGTACGCCCGTATCCGCGCGCGTCCATCGACGCAGCCACCGCCACCGACCGCTCCAGCGCACCTTCCAGCACCGGCAGTCCGATCTGCAGGACGGCCTTGATGCCACCCGCCGGGCGGCCCCGCAGCCGCCGTGCGGTGCGCAGCCGCACCACATCGGCAACCATGTTCGGTGCGAACGTCATCGCGACGACGACCGCGACGCCCGCCTCGTACAGTGCGCCCGGCAGCGACTTCAACAGGCGGGCCGGGTTGGCGAGCGAGTTCGCCGCGCCGATGCAGATCAGCAGGGTGGCCAGCTTCGCCCCGTCGTACAGCGCGAAGAGCAGCTGTTCGGCGGTGACCCGGCCGCCGATCCTGACGCCCTGCGCCCAGTCGGGCAGTGGGACTTCGGGGAGGGTGAACACCGGGTGCGTACCGGGGATCGGCGAGCCGAGAAAGACGGAGAACAGCAGCCGCACGCCGACGACGAACAGCCCGATCCTGATGAACGCCCCGTACGAACGGGCCCACGGCGCATCCGTCCGGCGCGCCGCCACGACGTAGCCGGCCACCCCGACCAGCAGCCCGAGCAGCAGCGGATTGCTGGTCCTGGAGGCGGCGGTGGCCAGCCCGAGCGCCCACAGCCACCAGGCCCCGGCGGGCAGGGCGTTGCTGCGGGTCGCCTCGGGGGCGCGCAGGGCACGGCCCGGCCGGGCCGTGCGGGCAGAGACGGTCATCCGCGGCGGCGGGCCTGCACGACTGCGGCGACGCCGAGCAGAAGGACGGCGGCGAGACCGGCGAGAACCCCGGCGGACGGACCGCCGCGGCCGCTCCCCGGGTGGGCCGAGGCGGACGGGCTCGCGGGCGCCTGCGGCGTACCGTCGGCGTGCCCGGTGCCGGAGACCTGCTCACCGCAGCCCGAGGCCGGATAGCCGGAGATCGCGCAGAGCAGTGCCTCGCTGCTGTAGCGCAGCGGCTTGGCCACGGAGGCGAGGGCCTCCGCGGCGCTCGCGTCCTCGGCGACCTGCGCGCATGCGGTACGCGGCGCGGGCGGCGTCTCCCCGTCCGGGGCGTCCGCCGCCGTGCCGGGGTCGATGACGAGCGCGACCCGCTTGGTGCCGTCCTTGGCGGGGGTGTCCGCACAGATCGCCGCGAAGTCGGGGGCGCGGCGCGGTTTCGCCGAGTCCTGGGAGTCCTCGCTCACCGAGAACCGGAAGCCCTGCACCGCACCGTCGTCCGGCCGGACCAGCGACGGGCCCTGGGTGGCGTACGCCCAGCCCGTCCCCTTGCCCTCCCAGAACGACCAGTAGCGGTAACCGGCCGCGTGGGCGGTGCCCGCACCGAGCACGGTCAGGACGGCGCCGAGAACGAGCAGCAGGGCGCCCGCCGACGGCCACCCGGATCGATTCCCCGCTCGGTTCACAGCTGCGGGGTCTTCCGGCGGCTGCTGATGAGGAAGCCGACGCCGGCACCGGCGGCGAGACCGATACCGACGAGCCACCACACCCCGAGACCGGCGTCGTCGCTGGTGCCGTCCTGCGCCGCGTAGTCGCTGGTGGCCGGCGAGGGCGTGTGGACGGCGGCCGGCTTCGGGCCGGTCGCGTTCAGCCGCTCGACCAGGTCGACACCGCCGAAGTCGCGGGCATCGGTGCCGGTCGTGTGCGCGGCCACGACCAACTGGGCGTAGGCGGCGGGGCCGTTCTCCGCCGCCCAGGGCGCGGCGTTCTTCTTCAGCCAGCCGAGCGCGCCGGCCGCCTTGTCCTGGTGGCCCGCGGCGGCCAGGGCGACGATCGCGTCCGCGGTGTTGCCGAAGTCGGGCTGCTCGGTGGTGTCGGTGGCGCCCGGCATCGGCGGCTGGTTCAGGTGGCCGGTCTTCGCGAGGGCGCCCGCGAGATAGTGGGCACCGTTCTGGGCGGCCTGCTCGGGCTTGACGACGGCACCCTTGTGGCAGGTGGGCGCCTTGTCCTCGGACGCGGAATTGTTCCAGGCGGCCAGCCCCTTGCCCATCGAACCGAGCACGCCGGCCGCGGTGGCGTCCGCGTTGGCGGCGAGCTTGCCGGCCTTGTCCGGCTGGTACGCGAACGCGCCGCCGTCCTTGCCGCCGCACGGGATCGCCAGCTCGAGCAGCGCGTCGTACGGCGTCCTGCCGCCCTCGGTCGTCACGTCGCCGAGCCGCCGGCCCTGCTTGGCCAGCGCGCCGATCACGATCGAGGTGGAGTTGGCGTCGCTGGGCGAGCCCGGGTTGTAACCCCAGCCGCCGTCCTCGTTCTGAACGGACTTCAGCCAGTCGACCCCGTTGTCGACGGCATCGCCGTGCCCGCCGACCTCGGCCAGCGCCTGGACCGCAGCGGCGGTTGCATTGGTGTCCGTCATGGTCTTCGCGTCGCACGGCTTGCCGACATCTGCGCGGTACGAGGCGTAGGCGCCGCTGTCGCACTGCTGGGCGACCAGCCAGTCGACGGACGCGGTCGCGGGCGTGACCCCTTCGAGCCGCTGGGCGATGAAGGCCAGCGACTGCCTCCAGACCCCGTCGTACGTCGGGTCCTTGGTGCCGTACAGCCCGGACGGCAGCGCGACGGACGGGGTGGGCGACGGAGACGGCGCCGCCACCGCGGCCGGGGCAGCGGCCGCACAGAGCACGGTGGCGGTGGCGGCGAGCGTTGCTGCGGTGCGGCGAACGGTCATGGTGGGCTGGGCCTCTCCTGCGGTGGGAACCGGGCACAGGCACACTCAGGCACCAGGCTCCGGCCCCGTATGCCTCGACGGTGCCGGTCACCGGGGTTCCGGTGACGCGAGCCGGTCACGACCGCGGACAGGGCATTCCGGCTTACCGCTGTGTCAGCGGCTCACGGTTGCGTGGTCAGCGCCGGATTCGCACCGGCTTCCCCCTGAACGGGCATGATGACGACTCGCACACTCTACCGGGGCGTAGCCCGCCCCTTCGGGCCGAGGGGCGCCCGGAACAGCGACGTACGTCACCTGTGGGCAGGGTCGGGACGGAGCGGTGGGAGAGGAGGTCAGTCCCTGATGACCGCCAGTGCCTCATCGCGCACCCTGGCCATGGTGGCCTCGTCCCGGGCTTCGACGTTCAGGCGGAGGAGCGGCTCGGTGTTGGAGGGGCGGACGTTGAACCACCAGTCCGCTGCCGTGACGGTCAGGCCGTCGAGTTCGTCGAGGGTGATTCCCTCACGGCCGGCGTAGGCAGCGGTGACCGCGGCGAGGCGGTCGGCCCGGTCGGCGACCGTGGAGTTGATCTCGCCGGAAGCGGCATAGCGGTCGTACCCCGCGACCAGTGCGGACAGGGGACCGTCCTGCCCCCCGAGCGCCGCCAGCACATGCAGGGCAGCGAGCATCCCGGTGTCGGCGTTCCAGAAGTCCTGGAAGTAGTAGTGCGCGGAATGCTCGCCCCCGAAGATCGCCCCGGACCGGGCCATCTCCGCCTTGATGAAGGAGTGCCCGACGCGCGTACGCACCGGGGTGCCGCCGTGCTCACGGACCACCTCCGGCACCGACCACGAGGTGATCAGATTGTGGATGACCACGCCCGAGCCGCCATGGCGGGCCAGTTCCCGGGTCGCCACCAGCGCGGTGATCGCCGACGGCGAGACCGGATCGCCGTGCTCGTCGACGACGAAACAGCGGTCCGCGTCTCCGTCGAACGCGATACCGAGGTCGGCGCCCTCGTCGCGCACCCGCTGCTGCAGGTCGACGATGTTGGCCGGATCGAGCGGGTTCGCCTCGTGGTGGGGGAACGTCCCGTCCAGCTCGAAGTACATCGGGACCAGATCCAGCGAGAGGCCCGCGAAGACCGTCGGCACGGTGTGCCCGCCCATTCCGTTGCCCGCGTCCACCACCACCTTCAGCGGCCGGATCGACGTCACGTCCACCAGAGAGAGCAGATGGGCGGCGTAGTCCTGCAGGGTCTCCCGTTCGCCGACCGCGCCCGGCGTCGCGACCGGCTCCGGGGCGCCCGACTCCTGCCATGCCTCCACCAGCTCCCGGATCCGGGACAGGCCGGTGTCCTGGCCCACCGGGGCCGCGCCCGCACGGCACATCTTGATGCCGTTGTACCGGGCCGGGTTGTGCGAGGCCGTGAACATCGCTCCCGGCAGATCCAGCGCCCCCGACGCGTAGTACAGCTGATCCGTCGAGCACAGCCCGATCAGTGTCACCGCTGCGCCGCGGTTCGACGCACCCCGCGCGAAGGCGGCCGCGAGCCCGGGCGACGAGGGCCGCATGTCATGCCCGATCACGATCGCCTCAGCGCCCACGACCTGCACGAAGGCCGCCCCGAACAGCTCGGCCAGTGACTCGTCCCACTGGTCCGGAACCACCCCTCGTACGTCGTACGCCTTGACGAGCTGCGACAGATCAGCCATGGGAATGACCGCTTTCTTCCTTGGTGGTGAGCCAGACGGCAGTGTCCGGCGGGAGGGTGCGTCCCTGCAGGGGAGCGCTGCTCAGTACAGGGCGGCCGGGCAGGCCGAGGGTGTCGAGCGACAGCGGGTCGGGCCCGAGATTCACCACGCACCCCAACTCGCCCCGCCGGAAGGCGAGACAGTGGTTGCCGGGAGCGGTGTACCAGTGCAGGGCTGCGTGGGCCTCGGCCGGGTGCTCGCGGCGCAGGAGCAGCGCGGCGCGGTAGAGCGCGAGGGCGGAGTGCGGGTCGGCCAGCTGGGCCTCCACCGTGTGGGCGGCCCAGCCCTCCGGCTGGGGAAGCCAGCAGTCGTCCGGGGCTGCGGTGCTGAAGCCGTAGGGCGGCCGGCTGCCGGACCAGGGGATCGGGGTGCGGGCGCCGTCGCGTCCCCGGTCGGTGTGACCGGAGCGTTCCCAGAGCGGGTCGCGTATGCGGTCGTCGGGGACAGCGGCCTGCGGCAGGGCGAGTTCCTCACCCTGGTAGAGGTAGGCGGCTCCGGGGAGGGCCAGCATCAGCAGGGCTGCGGAACGGGCCCGCAGCTCGGATCCGTAGCGGGTGACGGGGCGTACCGCGTCATGGCTGGAGAGCACCCAGGTGACGGGTGCGTCCACGGAAGCGGTCGCCGCGAGGGAGTCGTCGATGACGCCGCGCAGCGCCTGCGCCTCCCAAGGGGCCTCCAGGAAGGCGAAGTTGAAGGCCTGCTGCATTTCGTCCGGGCGTATGTACCGGGCGAGGCGTTCCGGTGCGAAGACGGCGGACTCGGCCACCAGCACACGGTCCGTCGGGGCGACGGCGCCCGGCGGGGCCGGATGGGTGCTGAGAAGAGCGCGCCACTCCCGGTAGAGGGGGTGCAGCTCCTCCTGGTCGTAGTAGGGCATGAGGTGGTTACGGAGCGGGTCCTGGTGCTGGCCGGGGCCCGCGTCGGGCAGGCCCTCGGCCTTGAAGAGGGCGTGGGCCACGTCCACGCGGAAGCCGTCCACGCCGTGGTCCAGCCAGAACCGCAGGACGTCGGCGAAGTCGGAACGCACCTGCGGGTTACGCCAGTTGAGGTCGGGCTGTTCGGGGGCGTGCAGGTGGAGGTACCAGTCGCCGTCGGTGACACGGGTCCAGGCCGGGCCTCCGAACGCCGACTGCCAGTCGTTCGGGGGCAACCCGCCGTCCGGCCCCTGTCCGCGGCGGAAGAGGTAACGGTCGCGGGCCGCGCACCCCGTTCCCCCCGCCAGCGCCTCCTGGAACCACGGGTGCGCGTCGGAGGTGTGGTTGGGGACCAGGTCGACGATGACCTTCAGGCCGAGTCCGTGGGCGTGCCGGGTGAGCGTGCCGAAGTCGTCGAGCGTGCCGAGGTCCGGGGCGATCCCCGTGTGGTCGGCGATGTCGTAGCCGCCGTCGGCCAGCGGGGACGGGTAGCAGGGGGTGATCCATACGGCGTCGGCACCCAGATCCCTGAGGTGACCGAGGCGTTCGGTCACACCCGGCAGGTCCCCGATTCCGTCGCCGTTCGAGTCGGCGAAGGACCGGGGATAGACCTCGTAGCACACGGCGTGCCGCCACCAGGTCATGCGGCGCTTCCCTCGGAGAGGGCGACGGCCGGCCCGGGAACAGCGGCGGGCCGCCCGGGAAGTACGACCTTCTGCTCCGTGCCGGTCTCGGCTGCGCGCGTCGCTGCCCGGGCCACGGCCACGGCGGTCAGGCCCGCGTAGGCATCCGCGACCGGCGCGCCGCCCCCGTCGGCGCTGTGCAGCAGATCGGCGAAGGCGGCCCGCACGCTCTCCGTGTACACATACGGCTTGCGGGGCTCGCCGCCGAGGTCGATCACGGCTTCGACGCGGTGCGGGACGGTGCGTTCCGTGCCCCTGCCGCGGGCCGGGGCGGCGTCGCCCGCACCGCGGTGCACGGTGACCGTGATGCGCTCGCCGCCGTGCGGACGAAATCCCGGAACGGTCAGCAACTGACTCGACTTGTCCGGGAGTTGCTCCCACCGCGCGGCTTCCTGATCGTCCACCCAGGCCGTGATGGTGGCGTACGTCGGGATCCACCCGGTGATACGGGTCTCGGCAAAGCCGTGGTCCAGGCGCATCAGCTGGCGTTCGCAGCGGTGGGCGTGGGTGAAGGAGTGCAGATGGGTGGCGAGCACTCCGCCCGGGTGCACGGCGTCCGCGATCACCATGTCGACGGGGCCGCCGGGGCGGCGCACCGCCGTCGCGCGGACCGATTCGGGCTCGCTGCCCAGCAGCGCACGGGCCGCGTCGAAGAAGTGGACGCCGTGTTCGACGAAGATGCCGCCGCTGTGCTCCGGGTCCCAGAACCAGTGGTCGGGGCCGAGGTCCTGGTCGGCCGCGTCGTTCTCGAAGAGGAAGCGGCGGGGCGGGTCCAGCAGCCCTTCGGCGATGAGCTGCTGGACGGTGCGCAGCAGGGGGTTGTAGCGCAGGACGTGGTCGACGACGAGAGTGCCGGCCGAGCGGTCCGCCTCGTCGCGCACCCGGGCGGCGTCCTCGGTGGTGGTGGCAAGCGGCTTCTCGCAGAAGACGTGCTTGCCGGCGCGCAGGGCGGCGACGGCCATCCCCGCGTGGGTGGCCGGCGGGGTGGCGAGGGCAACGATGTCCACGCCCTCGGTGCCGAGCAGGGCGTCGAATCCGTCCAGGGCGGCGACGCCGTGAAGGTCGCCGAGCGGCTTCGCGCGCGACGGCTCGGGGTCGGCGACGGCAGCGATGTGCAGACCGGGCAGGCCGGCCACGGCGTCCAGGACATACGCCCCGAACGATCCGCAGCCGACCAGTCCGAGGCCGAGGGACGGCACCGTCACGAGGTGCGCTCCAGGAGAGCGACTCCGATGTGGGCGTCGGCCATGCCGTAGAAGACGTACAGCTTGCCGTCGACCTCCTCGATGGCGGTGGGGAAGACGACGTTCGGGACGGTGCCGGAGCGCTCCTGCTCCGTCTCGGGTGCCATCAGCGGCTGGTCGGAGCGTGCGATGACCTGCGACGGGTCGGCCGGGTCGAGGATCATCGCCCCGGCGGCGTAGGACACCTTCTGGTTCTGCGCGAAGGGGTCCTCGATGGAGCCGGACACACCGTGGTGAATGAGCAGCCAGCCCTCGTCCACGCGGATCGGCGCCGGACCGCCACCGATCTTCAGGGACTCCCAGGGGTACTCGGAGAGGGCGACCAGACGGTGCTGACGCGGGCGGGTGAGGGCGTGGATGTCCTGCTCGACCTCGGAGACCGGAACGTACGAGATCCAGATGCCGGGCCGCTCATCGGTCACTCCGGCCGGGAGGTGGACGCCCTCGCCGGGGCGGAACCAGCCGAGGTCCCACATGGGGCGGTGCAGCATCGCGTACGCCATCTCGCCGTCCGGGCCCGGGACCGGCTCGGGGAAGTGGACGACGTCCTTGTTCGGGAAGAGGTTCAGGTCGGTGTCGAGGTCCGGCTGGTACGCGAACTGGATGGGGCCGAGCCGGGTCCAGTCGGTGAGATTCTCCGAGACGGCGAGAGCCGGCTTGGGGCCGAGCGGACCGTAGGCGACGTACGACATGACGTGCTTGCCGAGGGAGGGGACCCAGGTGACGCGGGGGTCCTCGACACCGGCGTTGTTCTTGCCGCGCTCCCAGCCCTCGTCGGGGGCGAGGACCACGCCGCGGCGCTCGACGCCGGAGGGGACCCCGTCGGTGAAGGTGACTTCGGCGAGGCCGACGCGGGAGACATTGCCGTCGGCGACCAGACGCGGCAGCAGATGCAGCCGGCCGTCGGGGGTGCGGCCGGAGGCGGGGTTGAGGACTCCCTCGACCTCCGTGGACTCGCCCGGCAGCGGCGACATCACGACGCCCTTGCGGACCAGACGGAAAGGAATGTGGGTGGGGGTGGTGGTGCTCATACGGGGTTCAGCCCTTTGTTCCGGAGTCGATGTCGGTCGAGGTGAAGTGGCGCTGGAAGAGAAGGAACAGCACCACGGCGGGGGCGGCCAGCACACAGGCGCCGGCCATCAGCGCGCCGGTCGGGTTGGCGACCGTGCCCTGAAGGTTGCTGAGGAAGCCGGCCAGGGAGACTGCCAGCGGCTGCATATCGGTGTTCTTGGTGACGAGGAAGGGCCAGAGGAATTCGTTCCACGGGCCGATGAAGGTCAGCAGGACGCCGCTGAGCAGTGCGGGCCGGGCCATCGGAATGGCGATCCGGGTGAGGATCTGCAGTTCGCCGGCGCCGTCGATGCGGGCCGCCTCGAAGAGCGAGGCGGGCATCTGGATGAAGAACTGGCGGAAGAGGAAGACCGCGGTCGAGTTGATCGCGAACGGCAGGATCATGCCGAGGTAGTTGTCGCCGAGGCCGTAGTCGCGGACGACCAGGACGTACAGCGGGAGCATCAGCAGCTGGAACGGGATCATCTGGACCAGCAGCAGGGTGGCGAAGAGGCTGCCGCGGCCGCGGAAATGCAGCTGGGCGAGGGCGTATCCGGCGAGGAGCCCGAAGACCAGGGTGCACAGCAGTACGCCGCCGGTCATGATGCCCGAGTTGAGCAGCGAACGGCCCAGCGAGATGGCGCTGTTGATGGCCGCGTAGTTGCCGCCGGTGAGGTCACCGGGGACGGCGGAGGAGAGATCGCCGGTGGTGGTCCCCCGAAGCGACCCGACCACCATGTAGTAGAAGGGGAAGAGAAAGGCGACGGCACCGGTCAGGAGGATCACGAGCCGGACGGTCCGGCTCAGCCGGCCCCAGAGCCGCGGGGGCGCGGTGGCAGTGGTTGTGCTCATGGCGTCAGTTGCCCCTCTCGGTGAGCTTGCGGGCGACCAGCGAGACGGCGAGCACGACGGCCACCAGGACGATGCCGAGCGCAGCGGCGAAGTCGGGGTGCCCCTGCTCGATGCCCTTCTGGTACATGATCAGCACCGGGGAGGCGGAAGCGTGGTCGGGGCCGCCTCCTCCGGTGAGCAGATAGGGCTCGCTGAAGAGGTTGGCGCCGGTGATGATCGCGTAGATGACGACGAGGGTGGTCGCGGGGCGGACACCCGGCACGGTGACGGAGAAGAATTGGCGGATCCGGCCCGCCCCGTCGACGGACGCGGCCTCGTAGAGCTCCTTGCCGACGTTCTGCAGTGCGGCGAGATAGAGCATCACGAAGAATCCGAGCTGTTTCCAGGTGACGAAGAAGGCGATCACCGGCATCGCGAGTTCCGAGTTGACCAGCCAGGACGGGTCGGGGGCCAGCCCGCCGAGCAGGTTGTTGACCAGCCCGTCGCCGCCGAACAGGAACTGCCAGACCGCGACCAGGGCCACACTCGCGGTGACATACGGCACGTAGTACGCGGCCCGGAAGAAGGACCGGAACGGCAGCTTGGCGTTGAGTGCCGAGGCGAGGACCAGGGAGAGGCCCACGGTGAGCGGCACATTGATGACCAGGAAGATCAGGATGTTGAGGAAGGCGCGCCCCACCACCGGATCCGTGAACACCGCCTGGTAGTTGTCCAGCCCCACCCAGGGGGTGTCGGCGTCCGCACCGGGGGCGGTGAAGTAGAAGCGGTGGAAGGAGATCCACACCGTGTAGCCGAGCGGGATCGCGAACACGGCGAGGATGAACAGGACGTACGGGGTGACGAAGAGCGCGCCTATCCGGGAGGTGCTGCGCCGGGCGGGGGCCTTGGTGTGCAGGAGAGTCATGGCAGGCCTCAGTACTCGGCGAGGATCTTGGCGATCCTGACGTCGGCGTCGTGCAGGGCGGATTCGGTGGACTGACGGCCGAAGATCACTGATTTCGTCCAGGCGTCGCGGAACGCCTGCCACATGTCGATCGATCCGGGCACGTTGGGGACCTCGACGACGCGTTCTGCCTGGTCGGCGAAGGCCTTGTAGGACGGGTTCTCGGCGAAGAAGCCGGGATAGGCGGAGGTCAGGTTCTCCCGCATCGGCATCTGGCCGGTGGTGGCGAGGAACTTGCCGTCCTGCTCCTTGGACGTGGCGAACTTCATCACGTCCCAGGCGGTGGCACGGTTCTCGCAGGAGCTGAACATCCCGATGGACTTCTCGTCGCTGAAGGTGTGGACCTCGCTCGCGGGCCGGCCGTCGGAGGTCGGGACCGGGACGACGCCCCAGTCCAGGCTGTCCTTGTAGGCCGCGACGGCCCAGGGGCCGACCGTCGACATCGCGGTCTTCTGCTCGCCGAGCGCGTCGCCCGGGTAGGACTCCTGCGGGGCGAGCTTCTCCACGTACAGCTGCCGCCAGAAGTCGGCGACCCTGCGGCCCGCTGCCGTGTCGAACTGCGGTTTGCCGTCCTTGACCAGCTGCTTGCCGCCGCTCTCGGCGATGAAGGCGGGGTAGAAGTCGAACCACGACTGGAAGAACTCGCTGCTCGGGGCGGGCCAGATCGCGGCCTTGGCGGCGCCGCTCCTGACGATCTTCCGGGAGCTCTCCAGGAACTCGTCATACGTGGCGAGCCGGGGGTGCTCCGGGTCGAGGCCGGCCTTCTTGAAGATCTTCTTGTTGTAGAGGATCATCCCCGGATTGCTCTTCCACGGCATCTGGTAGTACGAGCCGTCCGCGGAGCGGTACTGGGCGGCCAGCGAGCCGCTGCGCCCGTCGATGTACTTGTTGCCGTCGGGGAAGTCGCTCAGCGGGACCAGTCCGACCTGCTTCTCGAACTGCGGAACGGACGCCGGTGGTGTGTTGAACACCAGACAGGCAGTGCTCCCGGCAATGATCGAGGCGCTGATCGCCTCCTCGGAGGTCTTGCCCGCCGGAATGTTCCGCGCCGTGATCTTCTGATCAGGGTGCTGACCGTTCCAGTCGGCGACCATCTTTTTGCCCCACTCGACCTCTTGGGCGTTGTTGGACAGCCAGACGGTGATCGGGCCGCGCGACGCGGCAGCGGTGGCCGCGTCGGGCCCCGACCGGGCGCATGCCGTCACCGTGGCCGACAATGCGAGCCCGAGCAGCGCGTACGCCGTTCTCCTCAGCATGAGTGTCTCCGAACTGTGCGTGCCCGGCTTCGTTGCCGGGCGGATACCCCGCCACTTCTTGGACCGGACCGCTCGCGCCTAGTCGCGCGGGGCAGGACCGATCGAGCCTCGTGGAAGGAATTCGGCGGGCGGCAGCTCCACATCGGGGGCGCTGCCGTCGGCGATCACCGCGTCGAGTGCACGGGCGGCCGCCGCTCCCCAGCCCTGTGCGTCCGCGCGGGCGGAGGTCAGGGGCGGGTGGGTGTACTGGGCGAGGATGGTGTCGTCGTATCCGACGATGGACAGCCGGTCGGGGACCGGGACTCCGAGCTCCTGGGCCACGGCCAGACCGGCGGTGGCCGACAGGTCGTTGCCGTAGACGATCGCGGTGGGCGGCTCGTCGAGCGCCAGCAGCTCGCGGGTGGCCGCGGCTCCGCCCTCGGCGGTGAATCCGCCGGGGCGCAACGGACCTTCGGGCAGACCGAGTTCGCGGAGGGTGTCCGCCCAGGCGGCGCGGCGCCGCTGTGCGTGCCGGTACTCCTGGGGGCCCTCCACATGGGCGATCCTGCGGTGGCCCAGTTCGGCCAGGCGCCGGATCGCGGTGACGAATGCCGGCCGGTCGTCGAGCTCGACCGCGCACAGCCCGTCCGCCCAGCCGCGGCGGCCCACGGCGACGGCGGGCAGACCGAGTGCGGCCAGCAGGGCCGGGCGCGGATCGTCCTGGCGGACGTCGGTCAGCAGGACGCCGTCGACGCGACGGCCGGCCGCGAGCCGCTCGTACACGCTGTGTTCCTTGTCGGCCGGCGTGACATGCAGGACCAGGCCGTCGCCGCGCCCGGCGAGGACGGACTCCACGCCGGCGATGAAGGCCGGGAAGAAGGGGTCCGCGCCGATGAGTCCCGGCTCGCGGGTCACCACCAGTCCGACGGCACCCGCTTTGCCGAGCGACAGCGCCCGCGCCGGACGGCTCGGCGTCCAGCCGAGCTCCTCGGCGGCGGCCAGGATGCGCGCCTTGGTCTCCTTGGCCAGACCGGGGCGGTCGTTGAGCGCGAAGGACACGGAACTACGGGAGACGCCTGCACGACGCGCGACATCAGCGATGGTGGGCCGCTGCCCCATGACGCCTCCTCGAGGGAATCCGACCGGCAGCGGGTGAGCCCGCTCTAAACCGGTTTAAGTGATCCAGTGAGCGTCACTAAACCGGTTTGAATTAATGAAGTCAATACCCTATGGACGTGCAAAACCGCACGCGGGAGGGGTCTCCTGCAGAGGCTCCGCGCGGTGTGCCAGGGCCGCTGAGCGGCCCGATCGGCGCCGAAAGAGGTCGCCGGTGGGCGCACCCGTCACACTGCGATGTACGTCACGGGGGTGCTCCCCGTCACCACTTCCGCGCGCCCCAGCTTCACCAGTCGGCGGACGTGGGCCTCGGCCTCGGAGACTGCGATGTTCCGTGAGCCGTGCGGGATCTGTTCCCACGGCCGGTTCCACTCCATCCGCTCGGCCAGCTGCCACGGCGTGAGCGGGGTGGCGAGCAGCGCGAGCAGGCCGGTCAGCCGTTCTTCGTGGTGGTCGAGGAGTTCCTGTACGCGCCTGGCCGCGTCCGGGAACGCGTGCTGGTGGGCGGGCAGCACCTCGGCGACCCCCAGCCGGCCGATGCGCTCCAGCGAGTCGAGATAGTCGCCCAGCGGGTCGGTGACCGTCGCATCGTCCGGGTCCTCGTACAGCCCGATGTGCGGGCTGATCCCGGGCAGCAGATGGTCACCGGAGAAGAGCCGGCCGCGGCCGGGCAGGTTCGCCGGGTGGTCCTCCTCCAGATGCAGGCAGACATGGCCGGGGGTGTGGCCCGGCGTCCAGACCGCCCGGAGCCGGCGGCCCGCCAGGTCGAGCAGCTCGCCGGGGACGATCTCGCGGTCCGGGAGGGCGGCGCGCAGGCCGGGCAGGGTGCGCATCCGGCCGGTGGCGCGGGCGGCGCGCAGTGGGGCGAGGTGGTCCTCGGGGGCGCCGACCGCGGTGAGTTTCGCCGCCAGGTAGGCCAGCCAGGTGCCCGGTTCGGACTCGCGGGTGCGGCGCACGATCGCGGTGTCCGCGGCGTGCATCGCGATCCAGGCCCCGGATGATTCGCGGACCTGGCCGGAGAGGCCGTGGTGGTCGGGGTGGTGGTGGGTGATGACCACGCCATGGATGTCGGTGATGCGGACTCCGATGGCGGTGAGGCCTGCGGTCAGGGTGTCCCAGGCCTCCGGGTCGTCCCAGCCGGTGTCGATCAGGACCGGTCCGCGGCCGGTGTCCAGGACGTGTACCAGGGTGTGGCCGAGCGGGTTGTCCGGGATGGGGACCTTGATGGACCACACGCCGCCGCCGTGCTCGGTCACCTGTGTCATGAGGTCCCCATCTCTCGTCCCGGCATGCGGCCGTGCTGCGCCGCATCCACTGTAACGAGAACTCGTTCCAGTAGTAGCCCCGGTCGACTATTCGTCCGAGGTCGATCGCTGTCGGATCCGTGGACTCCTGGAACTGGAACTGGTATCAGTTCTGACACGGAGTCAGGTGTGGAGTCAGGTGCGGAGTCGGTACGTGCCGGGTCGCGGGAGGCAGCAGCCATGACCGAGCTTGTCGAACACGGAAAACTGTTCATCGGCGGGGAGTTGGTCGATCCGCTCGGCCGGGACGTCATCGAGGTGATATCGCCCCACACCGAGCAGGTCATCGGCCGGGTGCCGCACGCCTGTGAGGCGGACGTGGACCGGGCTGTCGCCGCCGCCCGCCGGGCCTTCGACGAAGGGTCCTGGCCGCGGGCGTCCCTCGACGAGCGGATCGAGGTGATCACGCGGATCAAGGACGCGTTCGCCGTGCGGTACGAGGAGATCGCCCGCGTCATCAGCTCCGAGAACGGAACCCCGTACAGCTCCAGTGTCATGGTGCAGGCGCTCGCCGCGATGATGGTGTGGGACGCGGCGATCACCGTCGCCCGAACCTTCCCGTACGAGGAACGGCGCGACGGCGTCCTCGGGCCGCTGCTGGTGCGCCGGGAGCCGGTCGGCGTCGTCGCGGCCGTCGTGCCGTGGAACGTCCCGCAGTTCACCGCCGCCGCCAAACTCGCGCCCGCGCTGCTGGCAGGCTGCACGGCCGTCCTCAAGGTCTCGCCCGAATCGCCCCTGGATGCCTACATCCTGGCCGAGATCGCCGCCGAGGCCGGGCTCCCCGAGGGCGTGCTGTCGATCCTTCCGGCGGACCGCGAGGTCAGTGAGTACCTGGTCGGGCATCCGGGCATCGACAAGGTGTCGTTCACCGGCTCCGTCGCGGCCGGCCGCCGGGTCATGGAGGTCGCTTCCCGCAACCTCACCCGGGTCACCCTGGAACTGGGCGGCAAGTCCGCCGCCGTGATCCTCCCCGACGCCGATCTCGACGCGGCCGTCGCGGGCATCGTCCCGTTCGCCTGGATGATCAACGGCCAGGCATGTGTCGCCCAGACCCGCATTCTCGTCCCGCACTCCCGCTACGACGAGATCGCCGAGGCGTTCGCCGCCGCGGCGGGCGCGCTGAAGGTCGGCGACCCGCTCGACCCCACCACCGAACTCGGCCCGCTGGTCGCACGGCGTCAGCAGCAGCGCTCCCTCGACTACATCCGGATCGGCCAGGAGGAAGGCGCCAAGATCCTTACGGGCGGCGGCCGGCCGGCCTCCCAGGAACGTGGCTGGTATGTCGAGCCGACCCTCTTCGGGTCCGTCGACAACTCCATGCGCATCGCCCGCGAGGAGATCTTCGGCCCGGTCATCTGCCTGTTGCCGTACGGCGACGAGGCGGAGGCGGTGAAGATCGCCAACGACTCGGAGTACGGGCTCAGCGGCAGCGTCTGGACCGCCGACACCGAGCGCGGCATCGACATCGCCCGCCGGGTCAGGACCGGCACGTACAGCGTCAACACGTTCAGTCTCGACATGCTCGGCCCGTTCGGCGGCTACAAGAACTCCGGTCTGGGACGGGAGTTCGGCCCCGAGGGGTATGGCGAGTACTTCGAGCACAAGATGATCCATCTGCCCGCCGGGTACCAGCCCGTGCAGCCCGGACCGCAGGAGGCGTGATGGGGGACCGCTGGCACGTGGAGGTCGACCGGAGCGTCTGCATCGGCTCCGGGATGTGCGTGAACCACGCTCCGGACGGCTTCCGGCTGGATTCCGCCCGGCAGTCCCACCCGGACGCCCCGGAGACCGACGCCAACGAGCAGGTGCTCGCGGCGGCGGAGGGGTGTCCCGTCGAGGCGATCACGCTGACGCTGCTCGACTCGGGCGAGGTGGTGTTCCCGCCGGAGGACTGAGGCCCCTGCCCTGCGGCGGGAACGTGAGCGCGAGGTGCGGCCCGACACGGGACCGTCGGGCCGCACCTCCGATGGCCGGGTGCTACGCGGTGCAGCCGGTGTCGGCGATCACGAAGTAGCCCGCCGGTGACTCCCGCAGGGTGTGCGTGACGAACACGTTGTACAGCCCCATGTTCTGCTCCGAGCCGTTGGCGTACACATAGCCGCCCGTGGTGTGCGCCCTGCCCGCCGCCACCTGGGCGTAGTTGGTCGCCGTGTAGCAGGCGCCGCCGCCCGTCCCGCCGGTCGTGGTCGCCGTCACCGCGGCCGAGACGGTACCGACCGCGCCCGATCCGTCGACGGCCGCGACCGTGTAGCGGTACGCAGTCCCGGCGGACAGCCCCGTGTCGGTGAACGCCGTCGACGTGGGCCGGCCGACCTCGGTGCCGTTGCGGTAGACGGCGTACGAGGAGGCTCCCGTCACCGCGCTCCAGGACAGCGAGGCGCTGGTGCCCGTGACACCGGTGACCGTCAGACCGGAGGGGGCCGGGAGCGGGTTCTCGCCGCCGCCGGGTGCGCCCTGGTCCAGCCCCCAGAAGACGCCGGTGTAGTACGAGGAGCAGATCGAGTTCAGGAAGTACGCGGCCGTGGACCCGCACCGATCGGTCCCCGAGCCGGGAGAGACGGGCAGGCCGTGGCCCATGCCGGAGATGGAGTACGTCTCCACCGCGGGCTTCCCGGAGGCGTCGTTGTAGACGCTCCGGGTGGTGTTGCCGGGGAGGGTGTCGGTGCTCGACGGGGTCTGGCCGATGCCCCACACATCGGTCCACTGGTCACGCAGCGCGGTGGCGTTGGCCGGGTACACCGTGTAGTCGGACGTGCCCTGCCAGATGGCGACCCGCGGCCATGGGCCGGTGTAGCCGGGGTAGCCGGCGCGGACCTTGTCGCCCCACTGGGCGGGGGTCAGCTTCTGCGGGCCCGTCTGGCAGCCGGAGGCGGCGGCCTGGCTGGTGGCGCACTGCGCGGGCAGGCCGGACGCCACGGAACCGCCCGCGAACACGTCCGGATAGGCGGCCAGCAGGTCCGCGGTCATCCCGCCGCCCGCCGACAGGCCGGTGACGTACACCCGCCGCCCGTCGGAGCCGTACTGCTGCTTCGCATGCTCCACCATCTGCACGATGGAGGCGGCCTCGCCCTTGCCCCGGGTGTCCTCGGCCGGATCGAACCAGCCGAAGCAGGAGAGCGAGTTGTTGGCGGACGTGGTCTGCGGGAAGACCACGGCGAACTTCCACAGGTCGGCGTATTTCGGCCAGCCCGAGTTGGTGTAGTAGTCGTTGGCCGTCTGCGTACAGCCGTGCAGGGCGATCACCAGGGGTGCGCCCGCGGGCAGATCGGCGGGGGCGTACTCGTACATCTGCAGGTTGCCGGGGTTGGTGCCGAAGCCGGTGACCTGCTGCAGGCCGCCGGCGGCAGCGGCGGGCTGGGCGGCGCCCACGGTGCTCAGCGTCGCCGCGACGACGCCGAGGACAGCCGTGGACGCGACGCGCCGTAGCAGGCGTCGCAGGATCGATGGGCGCACGGGGGGCCTCCCTGTTCGGAACGTGCGGGCGTGCGGACATACGGACTGCTGCCGGAACCTACGAGTCCGGGCCGCCCCGGCCCATGGGGCGGGCTGACATCCCTCGGGAACCGCTGTGTGCGGCGCCGCCCTTGCGCCGCGAGCACCGGTGGGAGCGGGCGTTGACATCGAGTGCGCTCGAAGATGCAGACTCCGGGTCAGCAACGCCCGTATCCGCGAAGGGCTGTTGGGAGGGAGACAGGAATGCGCTACCGCACGATCGGCACGGACCCGAAGACCCGCCGCGAGGTGAGTGTGCTCAGCCTCGGCGCCATGCTGATGGGCACGCTCACCGACGAAGCGACCTCGTTCGCCGTCCTCGACCGGTACGCCGAGGCCGGCGGGACCTTCATCG
The DNA here is from genome assembly GCF_053593595.1 of Streptomyces sp. NPDC002206. Taxonomy (NCBI): domain Bacteria; kingdom Bacillati; phylum Actinomycetota; class Actinomycetes; order Kitasatosporales; family Streptomycetaceae; genus Streptomyces; species Streptomyces sp. NPDC002206. The sequence goes on along the minus strand of NZ_JBSFCW010000007.1, from coordinate 266,958 downwards.
ACACCTCGAACAACTACGCGTTCTGGGCCGACGGCAGTCAGGGCGGGGAGAGCGAGCAGCTGCTCGGCCGCTGGCGCCGGAGCCGTGGCGTCGGCGACGAGATCGTCATCGCCACCAAACTCGGTGCCCGGCCGAATGCCCCCGCCACCGGCTTCACCCGCGACATCGAGGGACTCTCGCCGAAGGTGATCCGGGAGTCCGCGGAGCGGAGCCGGGAACACCTCGGCGTCGAGAGGCTGGACCTGCTGTACGCGCACGTCCAGGACCACGGCGTGCCGATGCGCGACACCGTCGAGGCGTTCGCAGAGCTGGTGACCGAAGGGACCGTCGGACTGCTGGGTGTGAGCAACCACTGGACGTGGCAGGTGGAGCGGGCCCGGGCCCTTGCCGAGGCCGCCGGACTGCCGGGGTACGAGATCCTCCAGTACCACCACAGCTATCTGCGGCAGCGCACGGACCTGCCGAGCCTGCGCTCACCGGACGGCCAGGAGGGCGTGGCCGCCGGGGACCTCCTCAGCTACCTGCGGGCCGAACCCGCCCTCGTACCGGTCGCCTACTCGCCACTGCTGGCCGGGTCCTACGTCCGGGCGGACAAGCCGCTCGGCCCGGAGTTCGACCACCCGGGCACGCGGGCGCGGCTGGCGGCACTGCGGACGGTGGCCGAGGAGACCGGGGCAACCGTCAACCAGGTGGTCCTGGCCTGGCTGATCGGCGGCGAGGTCCCGGTCGTCCCGCTGGTCGGCGCCTCCTCGGTGGCGCAGCTGGAGGAGAGCCTGGCGGCGGTGGACCTGGAGCTGACGACGGAGCAGCGGGCGACGCTGGACGCCGCCCACTGACCATCCGCACCATGTACGCCGCCACCATGGCGACGTGCGACGGTGTGTGCACCGACCCCGTGTGACGTGGGCTTCGACCTCCTTACGGTGACGACCATGGAGACTCCCCAGAGCCCGGTCCACGGGCCCGCGCCGCTCACCGTTCCCCCGCCCCGTGCCGCCGCTCCGTCGCCGTCGCCCGCAGATCCGTTCCTGGCCGGGCGCACCGCCCTGGTGACCGGAGCGGCGAGTGGCATCGGGCAGGCCTGCGCGGAGGCCCTCGCCGCCGCGGGTGCCCACGTGTACGTGGTGGACAAGGCCGCCGACGCGGCCAAGAGCCTGGCGGAGCGGATCGGCGGAACGGCCTGGGTGGTCGACCTGTCCGTACCCGAGGCGGTGGACACACTGCCGGACGACGCGGACCTGGTGGTCAACAACGCGGGGCTGCAGCACGTCGCTCCCGTGCACGAGTTTCCGCCGGACCGGTTCGCACTGATCCACCGCGTCATGGTGGAAGCACCGTTCCGCATCTTGCGCCGCACCCTGCCCGGCATGTACGAACGCGGCTGGGGGCGCGTCGTCAACATCTCGTCCGTCCACGGGCTGCGCGCCAGCCCCTACAAATCGGCGTACGTATCGGCGAAGCACGCACTGGAAGGACTCAGCAAGGTGGTCGCTCTCGAGGCAGCACCGCACGGGGTGACCAGCAACTGCGTCAATCCCGGCTACGTGCGCACCCCGCTCGTCGAGAACCAGATCGCCGACCAGGCCCGTACGCACGGCATCTCGGAGGAGGAAGTGGTGGGCAAGGTGATGCTGGAACGCAGCGCCATCAAGCGCCTCATCGAACCCCGGGAGGTCGCCGAGGCGGTGCTGTGGCTGTGCGGACCGCACACCGGGCACATCACCGGCACCTCGCTCGCGATGGACGGTGGCTGGACCGCTCACTGACACTCTCCAGGTACACATCGAATCCCCGACGAACGATGGCCGCCCATGTCTGCACCGCCCCCCTCCGCCGCGCCCCACCTGCGTCGCCTCCTCGACCTGCTGACCGAGGACGCTCCCGCCGAGGCGCTGGGCGCCGTCTCCTCCGAGGCGCGGGCCGCCGGTGTGCCCGCGGGCGACCTCGCCGAGGTGGAGCGGGCCACCGCCACCGCACTGCGGATCAGGGGCGCCCTGCGCCAGCACCGGCGCCGCGAGCTCCAGCTCACCGCGCTCTTCGACACCGCGGGCGATCTGGCGGCCTCCCGCGATCTGGACGACGTACTCAAGGCGATCGTCCGGCGGGCCAGGATGCTGCTCGGCACGGACACGGCGTATCTCACCCTCCCCGACGAGGAGGCAGGGGACACCTACATGCGGGTGACCGACGGTTCGGTGTCGGTCCTCTTCCAGCGGCTGCGGCTGGAGCTCGGCGAGGGGCTCGGTGGTCTGGTCGCCCAGACCGCAAGCCCGTACGCGACGCCCGACTACCGCACCGACAACCGCTTCCGTCACACCCGCAACATCAACGCAGGGGTCCTGGACGAGGGGCTCGTCGCCATTCTGGGCGTGCCTCTGCTCCTCGGCTCCAGCCGCGGCGGTACGGGGAAAGTCATCGGAGTCCTCTTCGCCGCCGATCGTGCGCCGCGCGTCTTCAGCCCCGACGAGGTCGCTCTGCTCTGCTCGCTCGCCGCCCACGCCGCAATCGCGATCGACACCGCCCGCGCCCTCGCCGACACCCGCTCGGCCCTCGACGAACTCGCCGGCGCCAACGCCGAGCTGGCCGAGGCCAACGCTGCGGTACGGGAGCACTCGGCCGCCATGCAGCGGGCCGAGGAGGCGCACGACCGGCTGACCGACCTGGTGCTGCGCGGCGGTGACGTCAAGGACGTCGCGACGGCCGTCGCGGGGCTGCTGGACTCCCCGCTCACCATTCACGACCCGGGCGGGCGCCCGCTGGCGGCCGTCCGGCCCGACGGTGCGGACCTCGCCGCCGACAGCATGGACGCCGGATGGCTGGCCGAGACCGCCGAGGAGTCCCGCACCGGAGCGCGCGCCGTGCACCGCGACGGCCGGTGGATCTGCGCCGTACTCGCCGGGCAGGAACTCCTGGCCCAACTGGTTCTGCACCAGCGCCGACGGCTCGACGACTCCGACCGGCGGCTCTTCGAACGCGCTGCCGTGGTCACCGGCCTCCTTCTCCTGCTGCGGCGCACGGTCGCCGAGACCGAGAACCGGATACGCGGCGAGCTGATCACCGACCTGCTGACCGACGCGGAACGCGACCCGGTCGGTCTCGCCGAGCGCGGCCGCCGCCTCGGCATCGACCTGGACCGCCCGCATCTGCTGCTGGTGGCCGAGGCCGGCGCCCGGGAGAAGCTGTGTGCCGCTGCTCTGCGCTACCTGTTCGGCGGGGACATCCACGGGGTGAGCGCCGAACACGCGGGCACAGTGGTGCTGTTGGTCGCATGTGACGACGAGGATACGGGCGGCGGTGCCGCGGCGCGGGCGGCGGCGGCCCAGCTCGGCCAGCTCGTCCAGGCCCCCGTCACCGTCGCCGCCACCGGGCCGGCCCGCGGCCCGCGCGAGCTGGCCGCCGCCCACCGGGAGGCCGCCCGCTGCCTGCGCGCGATGCGGGTGCTGGGGCGTACGGGTGAGGGGGCTTGCGTCGACGAACTCGGCTTCCTCGGCGTGGTGCTGGGCAACGCGCAGGATGTCGAAGGTTTCGTCAACGCGACGCTGGGGCCGCTGCTGCGGTACGACACCCAGCGTGGCACCCATCTCGTGCGCACGCTGAGCGCGTACTTCGGTGCCGGTGGCAGTCTCATTCGTGCCAAGGACGAGCTTCACGTCCACGTCAATACGGTGGTGCAGCGGTTGGAGCGGATCCAGGTGCTGCTGGGGCGGGACTGGAACGAGCCGGACCGGGCGCTGGAGCTTCAGCTGGCGCTGCGGTTGAACCTGTTGGCCGGGGGCCAGGAGCGGTTGTGAACCGGGCGGCCGGTTACTGCCGTTCTGCCCTCAAGCGCCGGACGGGCTGGGTTGTGCCCGGGCCTGAAGGGTGTCCTCGAGCGCCGGACGGCCGGGCGTGTTCGCCAGTGCCACCAGGCGTGTGGCGATCTCCTGCGCGCCCGCGCCACCCGTGAGCACCGTGTAGTGGTTGACGTCCGGTACCGCCACCGGCTCCACTCGCGTGTCCCCGAGGCCGGCCGCCGCCAGTCGCTTCTCGTCGTACAGCCCCTGCTCCTCGTCCATCAGGCCGCGCGCCGCCCACAGCAGCGTCGCCGGTACCGGCAACTTCCGTACGGCCGAAAGCACTTCGTCGTCGAAGAGGCCGATCCCGTCCGTGCGCACCGCCTCGATCCGGCAGGTGGAGTGCATCGCCGGCTCCTCGCCCGTCAGATCGCGCTGGATGTACGCATCGACCTCCGGCGACCAGGCGTCCCCGGCGAACGCGGGGTGCGCCTGCCAGAACGCCCGGTAGGCGGCGCGGTCGGCGAACGTCATCGACAGCCGGTCCATGGCCGGGCCGATCACCGCTGTCATGAGTTCGTCCGGGGACAGATGGGTGGGGGCCGGGAAGCCGACCCCGCCGTCGACGAGCAGCAGCGGACCGAACCGGTCCGGATGCCGTACGGCGGCCAGGGCCGCCACGAACGCGCCCATCGAGTGACCGGCCAGCGCCACCCGATCCAGGCCGAGCGCCTCGGTCAGCGCGGCGACGTCATCGGCGTGTGCCGCGATCCCGTACGGGCCGGGCAGCCCGGCGCTCGCCGCCCGGCCGCGCAGATCCGGGGCGATCAGCGTGACGCGTCCGGCCAGCAGGCCGGCCACCGTGCCCCAGGAGAGCGCGTTGGCCGTGATGCCGTGCAGGGCCACGACCACCGGCGCACCGGGCTCCCCGGCCGGCCAGCGCAGCGCCGTCAGCTCGCCCCCGGCGACCGGGACACCTATCTCTTCGTACGGGGTCATGAGTGCCGGTACTCCTTCCGGGCGGCTGCGCCCGCTCTGGTTGCGCCTCTGGGTGCACGGAGTGCGGAGCCCAGCCGGGACGGCAGCCGTGCCAGCCCGCCCGGCAGCAGATGTACCACGGCCACGAAGAGCACACCGAGCAGGAACAGCGGCTGGGAGAGGGGTACCCGCAGCACCGCGGGCAGGTCGGCGACCGCACCCGAGCCGGCGAGATCGCCGAGCCGGTGATCGGCCCAGGTGTACAGGATGCCGCCGACCATCGGCCCCCAGCGGGTACCCGAACCGCCCAGCACCACCATCACCAGCAGCGACAGTGTGAAGTCCGACGTCGTCGTCTGGGGTGTGGAGCCGCCGGTGAGCAGCAGATGGACGAGTCCGCCGAGCGCTGCCAGCGCACCGGCCAGGACGAAGGCCGTCAGCTTGAACCCGTACGGCCTCAGCCCCAGCACCTCCACCCGGCGCTCGTTCTCCTTGATGCCCTCCCAGACCCGCCCGGTCGGGGAACAGACCGCCCAGTGGACGACGGCCAGGGTGAGCACCAGATAGCCGAGCGCGACCCAGTACAGGTTGGCCGTGTGCTCGATGCCCACGAGCCCGGACGGCAGCAGCTCGGCGGGGGCGGCCCGGCCCTCCTCGCCGCCGGTGAAGCCGCCGGGGTTGCGGGAGACCAGGATCGAGCCCGCCTGGGCGAAGGCCAGCGTCACCATGGAGAAGCCGATACCGGTGACCCGCAGGCTCACCGACCCCAGCACCAGAGCGAGCGCGATCCCGAAGCAGACGCCGACCAGGGCCGAGACGGCGAACGGCAGACCGGCCTCCAGCATGATCGTGTTGGTGGCGTAGCTGCCCGCGGCGAAGTACAGCGCATGGCCGAAGGAGAGCAGCCCGGTACGGCCGAGCAGCAGGTCGTAACCGGTGGCCAGGGCGCCGAACAGCAGGCAGGTGGCGAGGAGTTGCAGGCTTCCCGCACTTCCGACGGGGCCGTCGAGCAGGCCCGGCAGCGGCAGTGCGCTGTACGGCGCGACGATCAGCACCACCAGCACGGCGGCCGGCCACCAGCGCAGCAGCCGGGCCGTGTCGGCGCCGGCCGGTGCGCCGGACGGCGCCGCCGGTGTTCCGCTCGTGCGGTCGGGTGTCCCGGTCACGGTGCTCACGCGAGCCTCCCGGTCAGTCCGCGCGGCCGTACGAGCAGCAGCGCGGCGAGCAGGACGACGACGGCCAGGTCGCCGAGGCCCGCTGCGGTGTAGTAGTTGGCGAACTGCTGGACCAGGCCGATCACGACGGACGCCGCGGCGGCGCCGGTCACCGAACCCATGCCGCCGGTGACCACCACGACGAACGCGAAGATCAGCAGCGAGGTGCCCTGCCGGGGGTCGACCGAGCCGAAGTACAGCCCGCCGAGCGCCCCGCCGAGCGCGGCGGCCGAGCCACCGATCGCGAAGACGAGGGTGAACGCCTTCCGTACGTCGATGCCGAGCGCGGTCACCATCGCCCGGTCCTCGACCCCCGCCCGTACGACCAGTCCGTGCCGGGTCCGCCCGAGGAAGAGCCGCAGCGCGACCAGCACCACGGCCGCGGCCGCGACCAGCACCAGACGGTTGACCGGAACTTCCGCGCCCAGCAGGGAGAACGTGCCGGACAGTGCCTCGGGCCCGGGGAAGCGGAGGGCGTCCGAGCCCCAGATGCCCGACAGCAGCGCCGGGACGGCGAGCCCCACCCCGACCGTGGCGAGCACCTGCTCGCGCGGCCGGGTGTACAGCGGGCGGACGACGGCGAGCTCCAGCACCACGGCGGCGACGGTGCCCACCGCCGTACCGAAGAGGACCGCGAGGACGAAGCCCGCGCCGCCGGGGCCCGCGCCCGGCAGGTTCCCGGACGCCGCCCACCAGGTGCCGTACGCGCCGATGGAGAGCAGCGCGCCGTGCGCGAAGTTGAGCACGTCCATCAGGCCGAAGATCAGTGAGAGCCCGGAGGCGATCAGGAAGTAGAGCGCTCCCAGACCGAGTCCGGTCATGGTGAGAAGAACGACGGTGGACATCAGGAATCCGCCTCCACGGAAGGTGCTTCGGTGGCCGGGCCGCGCCCCACGCCCAGCAGCCGGCGTGCCGCCTCCGCGTCGCCCAGCAGCTCACCGGCCGGACCATGGTGGGCGGTTCGGCCGTCGGCGAGCACGGTGCAGTGTGCGGCCAGGCGCCGTACGACCGCGAGGTTCTGCTCCACGAGCAGCACCGGCACCGCCTCGGCGGCCCGCTCCAGCACCTCGGCGACCTCGGTGACCACCTTGGGCGCCAGTCCCTTGGTGGGTTCGTCGGCGATGATCAGCCGGTTGCCGTTGAGCAGGGTGCGACCGATGGCGACCATCTGCTGCTGACCGCCGGAGAGTGTCCCGGCCAACTGCCTCTCCCGGAGCTTCAGTTCGGGGAAGAGTTCATGGACGAGCGGGTACGCAGGCTCGCCCGCCCCGCGCCGCTCGGCCAGCCGCAGGTTCTCCGCCACGGTCAGGCCGGCGAAGACGCCGCGGTCCTCGGGGGCGTAGCCGATGCCCCGCCGGACCAGCGTGTGGGTGGGCAGCGCCACGGTCTCCTCGCCGTCGAGCCGGACGCTGCCGGTGCGCGGAACGAGGCCGAGGATGCCGCGGACGGTCGTGGTCTTTCCGGCTCCGTTCCGGCCGAGGAGCGCGGTCACCCCGTGCCGGGCGACATCCAGGTCCACCCCGTGCAGGATGTGCCGGCCGCCGATGAGGACCCGCAGGTCCCGCACGGTGAGAAGCGTTCCGGTCGTCACAGCCCCTCCCCGAGGTATGCCTGCTGCACGGTCGGGTCGGCGGTCACGGCCTCGGGGGTGTCCAGCGCCAGCAGCCGGCCGTGGTGCATCACGGCGAGCCGGTCGGCCAGCCCCAGCAGGACGTCCATGTGGTGCTCGACCATGAGGACGGTGCGACCCTCGTCCCGGTGCAGGGTGCGGATCAGTTCGGTGAGCGCAGGGACCTCCTCCGCGCTCACCCCGGCCATCGGCTCGTCGAGCAGCATCAGCCGCGGCTCTCCCACCAGCAGCACCGCCAGCTCCAGCTTCCGTTTCTCGCCGTGCGACAGCTCGGACGCCAGGGCCCGGGTGCGGTGGCCGAGCCCGGTGCGCTCCAGTACGCCGTGTACGTCGTCGGTGTACGGGGAAGCGCGCCGCCACACGCGGTACGAACCGCCCCGGGCGGCCTGCGCGGCCAGCCGGACATGGTCGGCCACGCTCATCCCCGGCCAGAGGCTGGACGTCTGGAACGTCCGGCCGATCCCGCGCCGGGCCCGGGCGTGCGCGGGCCGGCCGGTCATGTCCGTGCCGTCCAGCGCGATGGTGCCCGATGTGGCCGTGGTCAACCCGCTGATCAGGTTGAACAGTGAGGTCTTGCCCGCCCCGTTGGGGCCGATGAAGGCGAGGAACTCGCCCTCGCGGACGTCCAGCGTGATGTCCTCGACGATGGTCGCCCCGCCGACGCCCCAGCCGAGGCCGGCCAGCCGGAGCACGGGGGCGGTGGTCCGTGCCCCGCTCCCGTGTTCCGTCGTGATGCCCGGTGCGGCCATCGGTCAGCCCGCCGAGGGCTTCGCGGGCGGCGCCACCTTGTCCATCGGCTCGGTGGTCACCAGCTTCGGCTCGGCGGTGGCGCCCTTCCCGATCAGTTTCGCCACGAACATCGGCTGAATCAGGGCGTGATCCTCGGCCCGCACCTGCTCCTTGCCCTTCACCCCGTCGAAGGTCCAGCCCTCCAGGGCCTTCGCCATGGCGGCGGGATCGGTGGCGCTGCCCTCCTCCACCGCGTGCACGATCATCTGTGCGGCGGTGAAGCCGTCGGGGGTGAACAGGTCGGGGGTGCCGCCCGCCTTGGTCACCGCGTCGAGCATCGACTTCTCCACGGCGTTGCCGCCGCCCGCACCGGGGAAGTAGTGCGCCAGGAACGAGACCTTGGAACCGGCGGCGCCGAAGATCGGGTACGAGGCCGTGCCGGCCAGCCCGGTGACGACCTTGGACGCGCCCAGCACACCCTGCTGGTCCAGCGCGGTCCACAGCGCGGGGGCGGTGGAACCCGCCCAGGCCACGAAGACCAGATCCGGACCGGCGGCCTTCACCTGCCGGGCGAACGGGGTCAGGTCCGTGGCGCTCGGCGGGGCCAGCACGGAGCCCACCGTCGCGCCCTTGCCACCGAGAACGGCCTTCACCGCAGCGACGTTGGCCTGGCCGAAGGTGGAGTCCTGGGCCAGCACGGTGACCTTCTTGCCCTCGGCCTCGCCCAGCATCGTCCCGGCGGTGAGGATGTCCTGGTAGGACTGCCGGCCGGAGCGGAACGTGTAGTCGTTGATCCCGGTCACGGCGTCGGTCGCGGCCGGCCCGCTGACGTACAGGACCTTGTTCTGCGCGGCGAGCGGCGCCATCTGCAGGGCGACCCCGGAGTCCGTGGTCCCGGCGAGCACCTGGTAGCCCTTGCCGATCAGGTTCTTCGCGGCGGAGACCGCCTTGCCCGGGTCGCCCGCGTCGTCCTGCTCGGTGACCTCGATGCGGTGCCCGGCGACCTTGCCGGTGCCGTTCGTCGCGTAGTCCAGGCCTGCCATGAACCCGTCGCGGTACTGCTTCCCGTAGGCCGCGAGCAGCCCGGTCCGGGAGTAGACCAGCCCGACCTTGACGGTCTGGCCCTTCGCGCCCTTGCCGGACGCGGAGTCCGCCTCACCCGCCTTCCCGGCGGCGGTGCAGCCGACCAGCAGGAGTCCTGCGGCGGCCAGGGTGACGACGGCGGAGAGGGATCTGCGGTGGTGGACGGTGCCTGTGGCTCTGCGACGCATGGTGACCGGCTCCTCGGCGGGATTCCTGTGATGTCGCCGAACCGTATGAACACCGTGGCGCCGTCGACATGGTGCAGGACGCCCCACCTGAGGCGGTGTGCATGTGCGGCCCGCACATGGGCCGGGGCCGGGGGTGAACGGACACCGCCCGCAGGCAGGGAACCGTCAACACCCCGTCATCTGCGGGGACATGACCCGGGCCGTGGCCCGTCGGTACAGATCGCCCGGACCGTGCCGGGCCCGGGTCCTGTCGTCGTGCCCGCCAGGGATTACGGGACGGCCCTCAGGACGCTTCCGGGGGTGTCGTCACGTCGATCAGCCGGCACACCGTCTCGATGTCTATCTTCACCTGGGCGATCGACGCCCGTCCCGACAGCCAGGTGATCAGCGCCGAGTGCCAGGTGTGCTCGATGACCCGGACCGCGGACAGCTGCTCGGGCGTCGGGTGCTCCAGTCCCATCGAGTCCAGGATGATCGCCGTCGTGAGCCGCGAGACGGTGTCCACCTCGGGGCTCACGCTGCGGTCCGCGAAGGTCAGCGCCCGCACCATCGCGTCCGCCAGATGCGGTTCACGCTGCAGCGCGCGGAACGCCCGCATGAGGGTGTCGGCGACCCGCTGCGCCGCGTCGTCCCCGGCCGGGGGCCGTTTGCGCAGCGTCCCGTGCATGTGCTGGAGCTGGTCCTGCATGGTGGCGACCAGCAGGTGGATCTTGGACGGGAAGTACCGGTACAGCGTGCCCAGGGCGACCCCGGCGGCCTCCGCCACCTCGCGCATCTGCACCGCCTCGAACCCGCCCCTGCTGGCGAGCTGGGCGCTGGCGTGCAGGATGCGGCGGCGGCGGGCCTCCTGCCGTTCCGTCAGGGGCGGCGATGCCGGCTTGGCTTCCGCTGTCATGTGTCCCCATCCATGGCTTCTGTCCACAACCGGAGGAGGCGCGGGCTCCCGGCGGCGCACAGCATGCCAGGGTGCCGGTCGTGGCGCGAATCACCTGATCCGGCCGTTGCGCCGACGCTACCTGCCGGTAGATTCGTAGCTCATTGCACGATCCAGTCTGAAACTTGTTCTAGATTAGCGTGAGCGGTTACGCTCCGGCGAACACGCAGTGAGAAGGGGGCCGAGTGTGACCGCTGAGGCCATAGAGACGGGCCCCCGCACGGGCAGTGACACGTCGGCCGCCATCGCCGACGGGCGGCCGTTGCGCATCGCACTCCTCACCTACAAGGGCAACCCCTTCTGTGGCGGCCAGGGTGTGTACATACGCCACCTCGGCCGCGAGCTCGCCCGCCTCGGTCACAGCGTCGAAGTGATCGGCGCCCAGCCCTATCCCGTACTCGACGAGGGCGTCCCGCTCACCGAGCTGCCGAGCCTGGACCTCTACCGCCAGCCCGACCCGTTCCGCACCCCGAAGCGCGGCGAGTACCGGGACTGGATCGACGCCGCCGAGGTCGCCACCATGTGGACCGGCGGCTTCCCGGAACCGCTCACCTTCAGCCTCCGTGCCCGCCGCCATCTCGCCGCCCGTCGCGGTGAGTTCGACGTCATCCACGACAACCAGACCCTCGGGTACGGGCTGTTGGCGGACCTCGGTGCCCCGCTCGTCACCACCATCCACCACCCCATCACCGTCGACCGGCAGCTGGAGCTGGACGCCGCCGACAGCCGTCGCCGCCGCGCCTCCGTGCGCCGCTGGTACGCCTTCACCCGCATGCAGAAGCGGGTGGCGCGCCGGCTGCCGTCGGTGCTCACCGTCTCCGGCTCCTCCAAGCAGGAGATCGTCGACCATCTCGGGGTGCGGCAGGACCGGATCCATGTCGTGCACATCGGCGCGGACACCGAACTGTGGTCGCCCGACCCGTCGGTCGCCGAGGTGCCCGGCCGGATCGTCACCACCTCCAGCGCCGACGTCCCGCTGAAGGGCCTCGTCCACCTCGTCGAGGCGCTCGCCAAACTCCGTACCGAGAACCCGCAGGCGCACCTCGTGGTCGTCGGCAAGCGGGCCGAGGACGGACCCGTCGCGCAGGCCATCGAGCGGTACGGACTCCAGGACGCCGTCCGGTTCGTCAAGGGCATCAGCGACGCCGAACTCGTCGACCTGGTGCGCAGCGCCGAGGTCGCCTGCGTCCCCTCGCTGTACGAAGGGTTCTCGCTGCCCGCCGCCGAGGCCATGGCCACCGGCACCCCGCTCGTCGCGACCACCGGCGGGGCGATCCCCGAGGTCGCGGGTCCGGACGGCGGGACCTGTCTGGCCGTGCAGCCCGCCGACGCCGGGGCCCTGGCCGCCGCGCTCGCCCGGCTGCTCGGCGACCCGGAGCTGCGGGCCCGGCTCGGCACCGCGGGCCGCGCCCGGGTGCTGGCCCGGTTCACCTGGAAACAGGCGGCCATCGGCACCGCGGAGCTCTACCGGCAGGCGATCGCCGCCCGCGCCGCCACCACACAACCCGGCGGCCGACGGTGACCCCGCAGTCCGCCCCCGCTGTCCCCGCCCCCTGAACCCCCCTCGACCGCGAAAGCAGGCACTTGTGCTGACCGTGGACTTCACCCGCTTCCCGCTCGCCGCAGGCGACCGGGTGCTCGACCTGGGCTGCGGCGCCGGACGCCACGCCTTCGAGTGCTACCGGCGCGGCGCCCAGGTCGTGGCACTCGACCGGAACGGCGAGGAGATCCGCGAGGTCGCGAAGTGGTTCGCGGCGATGAAGGAGGCCGGGGAGGCCCCCGCGGGCGCCACCGCCACCGCGATGGAGGGCGACGCGCTCAACCTGCCGTTCCCCGACGAGTCCTTCGACGTCGTCATCATCTCCGAGGTGATGGAGCACATCCCCGACGACAAGGGCGTGCTCGCCGAGATGGTCCGGGTCCTCAAGCCGGGCGGCCGGATCGCGATCACCGTGCCGCGGTACGGCCCCGAGAAGGTCTGCTGGACGCTCTCCGACGCGTACCACGAGGTCGAGGGCGGCCACATCCGCATCTACCGGGCCGACGAACTCCTCGGCAAGATCCGCGGTGCCGGCCTCAAGCCGTACGGCACCCACCACGCGCACGCGCTGCACTCCCCGTACTGGTGGCTCAAGTGCGCATTCGGAGTCGGCCGCGACGGCAAGGACGCAGCGCTGCCGGTCCGTGCGTACCACAAGCTGCTGGTCTGGGACATCATGAAGAAGCCCGCCGTCACCCGGGTCGCCGAGCAACTGCTCAACCCGGTCGTCGGCAAGAGCTTCGTCGCGTACGCCACCAAGCCACACCTGCCCAAGGCCGCTGCCGCTGCCGCGAATGACCTTTCGAAGGCTGAGGCGTGACAACTCCCGAGCAGACCGAACACCTCGTGCTGCCCGGAGTGCTCACCGCTGAGCAGGCGACGGAGACTGTCGCCGCGCTGCTCGCCGTGCAGCGCGAGGACGGTGCGCTGCCCTGGTTCCGAGGCCACCACCTCGACCCGTGGGACCACACCGAGGCCGCCATGGCCCTCGACGCCGCGGGCGAGCACGCCGCCGCGGAACGCGCGTACGACTGGCTGGCCCGGCACCAGAACAAGGACGGCTCCTGGTACGCCGCCTACCACGACGGCGACCCGCACCGGCCGACCGACCGGAGCCAGGAGTCCAACTTCTGCGCGTACGTGGCCGTCGGCGTCTGGCACCACTACCTCGCCACCGGCGACGACGGGTTCATCGACCGGATGTGGCCGACCGTGTACGCGGCCGTCGAATTCGTCCTGCGGCTCCAGCAGCCCGGCGGCCAGATCGGCTGGAAGCGCGAACCCGACGGCACCCCCGTCGACGACGCCCTGCTGACCGGCAGCTCCTCCATCCACCAGGCACTGCGCTGCGCACTCGCCATCGCCGAGCAGCGCGAAGAGCCGCAGCCGGACTGGGAGCTGGCGACCGGCGCGCTCGCGCACGCGATCCGCAGCCACCCCGAACGCTTCCTCGACAAGAGCCGCTACTCGATGGACTGGTACTACCCGGTCCTCGGCGGCGCGCTCACCGGAGCGGCCGCCAAGGAGCGGATGGAGGAAGCCTGGGACCGCTTCGTCGTCCCGGGCCTCGGGGTGCGCTGCGTGCTGCCCAACCCCTGGGTGACGGGCGGCGAAAGCTGTGAACTCGCCCTGACTCTCTGGGTGATGGGGGAGTCCGACCGGGCGCTGGAGATCCTCCAGTCCATCCAGCATCTGCGCGCCGAGGGCGGCATGTACTGGACGGGGTACGTCTTCGAGGGCAACCGGGCGTTCTGGCCGGAGGAGCTCACGACCTGGACCGCCGGATCGCTGCTGCTCGCCGTGGCCGCCCTGGGGGGCGACGAGGCGACCATCGCAGTCTTCAGCGGCGAACGGCTGCCGACGGGCCTGGAGCCGGACTGCTGCGCCCCCTAGGGCTCCAACGGCCGGGCCGGGAGGTTACGGACGGCGGATTCGGCCTGCCACTGCATGTCCGATGAAGAGATAGACGACGGCGGCGAGGCCGTATCCGGAGACGACCCGGGCCCAGGCCTCGTCGAACGTGAACAGGTCGTACGACCAGCCGGCCAGCCAGTGGGCGGCGTTCTTGACGAAGGCCACGAGCTCGTTGCCCCGGTTCGCGTCGAGCAGGTACATCAGGATCCACAAGCCGATGATGAAGGCCATGACATCGGCCACCACGGCTATGACACGTGCGGCGGTGCTGCTTCTCGTGCCCATTCCAGGAGACATGGATATCGAGTTGCCGTTTTCCGCGGTCCGAAACCCGGTCGGCACCCCTTGAGTGGCGCGGCACCCTGACCCGGGTGAGCCTGGCAGGGCGTGCCGCACTGCGGCGCCCGCCGTAGAACTCACCGTTGATGTGCCCCGTCAGGGAGGCCCGCTGTGCCCAGTTCCGTACCGCTCCGCCGTCTGTTCGTGGCGCTGCTGTTGTCCTGCACCGTACTGGTGAGCGCCACGGCGTGCGGCAACGACTCCGGCACCGGCGCGAGCGCCTCCGCGTCACCGAGCGGTACGGCGTCGGCGGAGAGGCAGAAGCTCGCCAAGACGCGGTTCGTCGCCAACGCCGGGCTCGCTGCGGGCGCGACGTACCAGTGGATCATCAAGCCGTACCGTGCGGGCAAGTTCAAGAAGGGCGCGGACGGACGGACATTCGCACTGGTCAAGGCCGGGCTCGCGGGCGGCTTCGCCTACAACCGGCTCAAGGCGGCAGCGGAGAACGCCAAGGGCGACCCGCTGCTGTCGAAGGCGGTCGCACCCCTGACGGCGGGCATCGAGTCGCTCAAGGGACTCGGCACCAAGCTCCGCAACGGCCAGGCGGGCGCGGGGGACGTCGGCGCCTTCGAAGACGTCATCACCAACATCAAGGACGCCGGCAAGAGTGCGGGCGCCGAGGTGAAGGACAAGGTGCCGTCCGCCTCCCAGCTCGGCGGATAACCGCATGGGGAGGCGTCACACGAGCAATAGGGTGCCGCCATGACGCTTCTGGCACACGACCACTACTGCGAAGAGATCCTCCGTCAGACCGACGGGCTGAGAGCCCTGATCAACGGCGCGGACCTCGACGCGAAGGTTCCGACCTGCCCCGAGTGGACACTGCGCGACCTCGCCGTCCACGTCGGCGGCGCCCACCGCTGGGTCGACGAGATCGTCCGTACCCGGGCGACCGAGGCGGTCCCGGACGAGCGGGTGCCGCAGTTCACGCCGGACGGTGACGACCCCGCGGTGCTCGACGCGTGGCTGGCCGACGGGGCCGCGAAAACCGTCGCCGCCCTGCGCGAGGCCGGTGCCGGGCAGCCGGTCTGGGCCTGGGCATGGGACCGGAGCACCGGATTCTGGGCGCGGCGCATGGCCCACGAGACGGCCGTCCACCGCGCGGATGCGGCCGTCACGGTGAACGCCGACTACGAGGTGGCGCCCGAGCTGGCGGCCGACACGATCGACGAATGGCTGGAGATCGTCTCCTTCGCGCAGTCCGAGGGGGACAGGGAGGCCGTGGAGCTCCGGGGGGCCGGAAGGTCCCTTCATCTGCATGCCACGGACACGCCCGGGGCGGAGTGGCTGATCGAGTTCGGCGACGACCGTTTCACCTGGCGGCGGGCGCACGAGAAGGCGACGGTCGCGGTGCGCGGGCCGCTGACCGATCTGATGCTGGTGTTCAACCGGCGGCAGGGCGTGGACAGCGGGCGCGTCGAGGTGCTGGGGGAGCGGGAGCTGCTGGACTTCTGGCTGGAGCGGGCGACGTTCGCATGAGGCCGGCGCTCAGTCGTTGTTGAGTTCTGCCAGTACGCGCAGCGTGTGGGGGTCCGGCGCCGTGACCAGCAGGTCGGTCACCGGGCCCTTGCGCCACAACTCCAGTCGCTCCGCGATGCGTTCACGCGGTCCGACGAGCGAGATCTCGTCGGCGAACGCGTCCGGCACGGCCCGCACCGCCTCCTCCTTGCGGCCCTCCAGGAACAGCCGCTGGATCCGCCGCGCCTCCTCCTCGAAGCCCATCCGGGCCATCAGATCGGCATGGAAGTTGCGGGCGGCATGCCCCATACCCCCGATGTAGAAGCCGAGCATCGCCTTCACCGGCAGCAGCCCCTCCGCGACATCGTCACAGACGTGCGCGCGGGCCATCGGCGCGATCATGAAGCCGTCGGGGAGACCGGCCAGCGAAGCCTCGTACACATCGGTCCGCAGCGGCGACCAGTACAGCGGCAGCCAGCCGTCCGCGATCCGCGTCGTCTGCGCGATGTTCTTCGGCCCCTCCGCGCCCAGCAGCACGGGCAGTCCGGCTCGCAGCGGGTGGGTGATCGGCTTCAGCGGCTTGCCGAGGCCGGTCGCGTCCGGACCGGTGTACGGATGAGAGTGGAAGCGCCCGGCCAGCTCAACAGGGGCCTCACGCCTGAGCACTTGACGGATGACCTCGACGTACTCGCGGGTGGCGGTCAGCGGACTCTTCGGGAACGGGCGCCCGTACCAGCCCTCCACCACCTGCGGCCCGGAGAGCCCGAGCCCGAGCATCATCCGGCCGCCGGAGAGATGGTCGAGGGTCAGCGCGTGCATGGCGGTCGCGGTGGGGGTGCGCGCCGCCATCTGCGCGATGCCGGTGCCCAGCCGGATGCGGGAGGTGTGGGCGGCGATCCAGGTCAATGGGGTGAAGGCGTCGGAGCCCCAGGCCTCCGCCGTCCACACCGAGCCGTAGCCCAGCCGCTCCGCCTCGCGGGCGAGCTCCAGATGGGCGGGGTTCGGGCCGCGGCCCCAGTAGCCGAGAGCGAGTCCGAGCCGCATAACAGTCCCTCCGACCATGTGTGACTGTGTGTCAGATCAATCCGCACGGACGGAGGGTACGACAGCGGCCCCCCGCCCGGAAGGGGCGAGGGGCTGGCAGGAGGGGGCTGTGGTCAGCCGCGCTGGATGCCCGTGGTGTCCTGAAGCACACCACGACGGCCGTCCTGGGTCTGGGCGATGAGGCCCGGACCGCGCTGCTCCACCGCGAGGTACCAGGTGCCCGGCGCCAGTTCGGCGAGCGGGCTCGGCGAACCGTCCTCGCCGTACAGCGGACGGGCCACCGGCACCGCGAACCAGAACGGCGTGAAGTCACCGGCCGGCGCCGAGCCGCCCTGCGGGGCCTGCTGGGCCTGCGGCGCGTGCGCCATGGCGGGATCGGGCTGACCGGGCTGCGGCTGCGCACCGTACGGCTGCGGCTGGCCGGGCTGGGCACCGTACGGCTGCTGCTGGGCGCCGGGGTAGCCGTAACCCTGGCCCGGCTGCGGCTGGCCACCGTACGGCGGCTGCACGGCCTGCGGACGCGGGGCGCCCATCAGGGGAGCCTTGAGCGCCGGGACGAGCGGCGTCGCGACCGCACCGCCGGCGAGCACGAGGGCCGCGAGCAGGCCGAGGATCAGGCCGGTACCCGCGTTGCTGGCGTCGATGATCGTCCAGAAGGCCGTCCACAGCGCGAAGACACAGAAGGCGGCGCCGAATTGACCGAGGTCGAGGCCGACAACCTTGCGGCCCGGCATGGCACGGCCCACAACCACCAGCGCCGCACCGATGATTCCGGCCAGGAAGACGCTCATGAGGACCCCGAGGGCGTCCCAGGCATTCGGGGTCTCGTAACTGGAGCAGTTGAGGCCCGCAGGGCAATCGAAGCCGGCGAGGTCGAGGAAAGAGGCGATGAACAGCACCACCGCTGCGCCGATCACCACGCCATCGCCTCGAGTGAGGGAGCGGATATTCACGTGAAGGTCCTTAGTCGGTCGTCTCGTCGGGGCGGTCGTCGCTGCCGCCGGTACGGCGGGCACGGCGCGAAGCTCGGAGGCGGCTCCCCACCGTACGGATGAATCTATCGTCTGCCCGGACGGGTTGCGTCCCGGCCCGGACGTTGGGCGGTCATCCCCGGAATACCACCGCACAACTACCGCACAGCTCCCTTGCTTTACCCGTTGAAGTAGGAGCTGATGCCGTCCGCAATGCCTTGTGCGGCCTTCTGGCGCCAACCCGCGCTGGTGAGCAGAGCGGCGTCCTTGGGATCACGCATATTGCCGCACTCGATGAACACCTTGGGAACGGTCGACAAATTCAGCCCACCCAGATCACTGCGGGTGTCCAACCCCGTATTGCCGCCGACGTAATTGGAAGGCGCACTTCCGGTGGCGCGGACGAAGAGCCCCGCGATACGGGTGCCGAGATCGTGCGACGGATCCACGATCTTCGAGGTGTCAGCGGCTCCGCCGCGCACGAGTGCGGGAAGAATCACATGGAACCCCCGGTTGCCGACCGCGGAACCGTCCGCGTGCACCGAGACGACCGCATCGGCCTCGGCGTTGTTGCCGATCCGGGCCCGCTCGTCGACGCACGGCCCGTACGGGCGGTCGTTGTCGTACGTCAGGATCACCTTCGCGCCCTGAGCCCGGAGCAGTGCGCGCAGCCGGTGCGACACATCCAGCGTGAACTGGGCTTCCGCGTAGCCGGAGTTGGTGGACGTTCCGGTGGTGTCGCACTCCTTGTGTGTGGTGCCGATGTCCACCTGGCGGCTGATCTCGCGGGTGTGCAGACGGTTGTTCGGGTTGTGCCCGGGATCGATGACGACGGTCTTCCCGGACAGCGGTCCCGACGCCCGGCCGCCCGTGGGCTTCGAGGGCGACGCGGACGGCGGCGATGCGGACGCCTTTCCCGGCGCCGGAGCGCTCTTCGACGGGGAGACCGACGGCGGCGCGGCGGAGGTGGCGCTGCTGCCCTGCCGGGGCCGGGCCTGCGTCCCGGCGCTGTCACCGCCCGCGCCGCAGCCCGCGGCACTCAGGCACACGGCTGCGAGCGCGGCGGCGACGAACAGGGGCCTGCGGTGCGGGGTGGGGGAAACGCTGTCGTCGTACGGCACCCGGCGATGCTACCGGGGCGGCTCAGATCCCCGTTCCCGTGCGGCGCAGGACGCGTAGCGAGTCCGTGACCGACACCTCGGTGAACGCCCCGGACTCCAGCGCTCGCAGATACACCCGGTACGGGGCCTGGCCGCCGTGCGCGGGATCGGGGAACACGTCGTGGATCACGAGGAGCCCGCCCTCGGCGAGATGCGGCGCCCAGCCCTCGTAGTCGCCGTTCGCATGCTCGTCGGTGTGCCCGCCGTCGATGAAGACGAAGCCGAGATTCCCGCCCCAGACGGCCGCGACCTGCGGGGACCGGCCGACGAGTGCCACGACATGGTCTTCGAGCCCGGCCGCGTGCAGGGTGCGGCGGAACGTCGGCAGTGTGTCCATCCGGCCGACCTCCGGGTCCACGACGGTCGGGTCGTGGTACTCCCAGCCGGGCTGCTGCTCCTCGCTGCCACGGTGATGGTCGACGGTGAGCGCCGTCACACCGGCTGCCCGGGCGGCATCGGCGAGCAGGATCGTGGACCGCCCGCAGTACGTCCCGACCTCCAGCAGCGGCAGACCGAGCGTGGAGGCGTCGGTGGCGGCCGTGTGGAGGGCGAGCCCCTCGACCACCGGCATGAACCCCTTGGCGGCCTGAAAGGCGGCGAGAATCTCGGGCTTGGGCTCGGCGGCCACGGGGTTCCTCCTGGCGGTACGGGGATCGAACGGCGCCCCATGGTGCCGTATGGCCTGGTCGGCGGTCTCGGCGGGGGTCAGCACCGCTCACTGCGCACCGCGGTGCGACGTTCCGGTGCGCCGGCCGTCAGTACGAGGTCGACCTCGGCCGGCAGGCCGTTCGCCGGGTACGTCGCCGGGCAGGCGCGCGGCGCGTATCCGGTGGCGGAACCGGCCAGGACGAAATTGCCGTTGGAAGGGGCGGCCAGGGTGTACCGGCCGGCTTCGTCCGTCACGGTGAGCCCTGCCTGCCGCCCCATCCGGTCGATCAGCGTGACGTTGGCGTGGGCCACCGGCGTACCGTCCGCATCCAGCACCCTGCCCCGGAAGCCGTCCGATCCGGCGACGGGGCGCGAGGCCTCCCGGTCGGACGCCGTCGCGTCCGTGCTGCTGGCCAGCAGCACCGGCCGCAGCGCGTCGCGTTGCGACGGCAGGAACGCGGCCAGTACCAGACCGATCAGCACCGCACCCGTCGCGATCATGAACGAGGTCCGGAATCCCTCCATCGAAGGCACCTGTACCGGACCCATACGCACCGAGGTGTTGGCCAGCACCATGCCGATCACGGCGCTCGACACCGACGTACCGATCGACCGCATCAGGGTGTTCAGGCCGTTGGCCGCGCCGGTCTCCGACGGATCGACGGCCCCGATGATCAGTGCGGGCAGCGAGGAGTACGCGAGCCCGATACCGGCCCCGAGCACCACCGCGATCACCACGGTCTGCCAGGCGGCACTCATCAGGCCGAGCCCTGCCCCGTAACCGATCGCGATGACCAGCATGCCGAGCATCAGTGACACCTTGGGGCCGCGGCGGGCCGACAGCCGTGCGTACAGCGGGGCGACGAACATCATGGTCAGACCCAGCGGCGCCACGCACAGCCCCGCCACGACCATCGACTGCCCGAGGCCGTAACCGGTCGACACCGGCAGCTGGAGCAGCTGCGGCAGGACGAGCGAGACCGCGTAGAACGCGACGCCGACCATCACCGAGGTGAGGTTGGTGAGCAGTACCTCGCGCCGGGCCGAGGTCCGCAGGTCGACCAGCGGCGCCGGGCTGCGCAGCTCGAAGAGCCCCCACAGCACCAGGATCAGCAGGGACGCGGCGATCAGTCCGAGGGTGGTGGCCGAGGTCCAGCCCCAGTCGCTGCCCTTGGTGATCGGCAGCAGCAGGCAGACCAGGCCGAGCGAGAGCCCGAGCGCGCCGGGCAGATCGAACCGGCCGGGCGCGCGCAGCGAGGTCTCCGGTACGGCGAGGACGGTCAGCGCCATCGACAGCACCCCGAGGCCGGCCGCGCCGAAGAACAGCGTGTGCCAGTCGGCGTGCTGGGCGACCAGCGCGGCGGCGGGCAGCGCGAGCCCGCCGCCCACCCCGATCGAGGAGCTCATCAGCGCCATCGCCGAGCCGAGCTTCTCGCGCGGCAGCTCGTCGCGCATGATGCCGATGCCCAGGGGGATGGCGCCCATGGCGAAGCCCTGGAGCGCGCGCCCGGCGATCATGACCACGAGTTGATCGGTGAAGGCGCAGATCAGCGAGCCGATCACCATGACGGCGAGGCTGGTGAGCAGCATCTTCCGCTTGCCGTATAGATCGCCGAGCCGGCCCATGATCGGTGTGGCGACGGCGCCCGCGAGCAGGGTCGCGGTCAGCACCCAGGTGGCGTTGGACGGATCGGTGTGGAGAAGGGCGGGCAGGTCCTTGATGACGGGGACGAGCAGGGTCTGCATGACCGCGACGGTGATACCCGCGAAGGCGAGAACGGGGACGACACCGCCACCCGCACGGTGGGTCCGCGGATCGGGGAGCGGCTGCTCCCCGGCGTGCTGATCGTGCGTCGCTTGTGGCATACGTGCGGCCTCCGGGCAGCGGAAGAAAAGGGGGTGGAGGTGGAGTGCGGTCCGGCGGCGGGCAGCAGTGACCGCCAAGTGCGTGCAGGTTGAACACTTCCGGATGTCCGCCGTATTCCTGTGAACGCCGGGCGAATGGGACGCGACGCCGTACCCGGCGGGAAGCGTACGGTTGTCTGACCTTCCATCAGATTGGAACGTGTTCTACTCTTGCGCCGTTCCAGTGGCCGCGACCGGCGAGGATCCGCACATGGGCATCGCAATCACCCAAGAACAGAGGGAGCTGGCGCAGTCCGTACGGGGGTGGCTGGCGCGTGTCGTGCCGCCGGAGGAGATCCGCAAGCTCCTCGACGCGAGCGCCCCTTCTGCGCCCGGCGTGCGCCCCGGTTACTGGGACGGCCTCGCGGAACAGGGTCTGCTCGCCCTCCATCTGCCCGAGGAGTACGGGGGAGGGGGCGGCGCACTCCTCGACCTCGCCGTGGTCCTGGAGGAGACGGGGCGGGCCGCGCTCCCCGGCCCCTACCTGGCGACCGCACTCGCCTCGGCGGTGCTCGGCGGGGCGGGCGCGAGTGATCTTGCACCCGCCCTTGCGGCCGGCACCCGCATCGGCGCCGTCGCCCTCGGCCCCGGCACCCTCACCGCCGTGGAGTGCGAGGGTGGCCATCTCCTCGACGGCGCCGCCCCGCCCGTGCTCTGCGGCGCGGACGCCGACCTGCTCATCCTCCCCGCCGTATCGGCCGGCGGCACCCGCTGGTTCGCCGTCGACTCCGCCGCCGATGGGCTGACCGTACGCCCGCACCGCGGCGCCGACCCGACCCGCCGCACCGCCGCGGTCCGCGCCGGCGGCGTACTCGTCCCCACGGCCCGTGCCGTGCGCATCGACTCCGGGACCGTCCGCGACCTCGCCGCTCTCCTGTTCGCCGCCGAGGCATGCGGCACCGCTGCCTGGGCGCTGGACACCGCCGTCGCGTACGCCAAGGTCCGTGAACAGTTCGGCCGCCCCATCGGGCAGTTCCAAGGCATCAAACACCTCTGCGCCGACATGCTCGTACGGGTCGAGCAGGCCCGCGCGCTCGTGTGGGACGCCGCCCGCGCGGCGGACGAAGCCCCGGAGACACGCGCACTGGTCGCCGCCCTCGCCGCGGGCACCGCGCTCGACGCCGCCTACAGCTGTGCCAAGGACTGCATCCAGATCCTCGGCGGTATCGGCTTCACCTGGGAGCACGACGCCCACCTCCACCTGCGCCGGGCTCTGGTGGCGCGCCAGCTGCTCGGGGCCGGGGACGCCCACCGGCTGCGGGCCGCCCGGCTGGCCGAAGGCGGGGCGCGCCGCGAGCTCTCCCTGGAACTCCCCGCCGAGGCTGCCCGCCACCGCGCCGAGGCGCGCGAGACCATCGCCGCCGCCCGGGGCCTCGGCCCGGAGGAGGCCCGCCGCGCCCTCGCGCCGACCGGCTACGCCGCCCCGCACCTGCCCGCCCCGTACGGCCTGGACGCCGGACCGGTGCAACAGCTGGCCGTGCAACAGGAGCTGAAGGAACAGGGCGTGACAGTGAGCGGCCTCGGAATCGCGACCTGGGTGGTGCCGTCGCTCCTCGCTCACGGGACACCGGAGCAGCAGGACCGCTATCTCCTGCCCACCCTGCGCGGCGAACTCCTGTGGTGCCAGCTGTTCTCCGAGCCCGGGGCCGGCTCCGACCTCGCTTCGCTCCGCACGAAGGCCGAGCGGACCGCCGACGGCTGGCGGATCAACGGCCGGAAGGTGTGGACGAGCGCAGCCCAATGGGCCGACCACGGCATCCTGCTCGCCAGGACCGACCCGGACGCCCCCAAGCACCAGGGGATCGGCTACTTCCTCGTCGACATGAAGAACACCGCAGGCATCGACATCCGCCCGCTGAAGGAGATCACCGGCGACTCCCTCTTCAACGAGGTGTACTTCGACGACGTCCTGCTGCCCGCCGATGCCGTCGTCGGCGGCATCGACGAAGGCTGGCGGGTCGCCCGCAACACCCTCGGCAACGAACGCGTCCACATGGCCGACCAGATGACCTTCGATACCGGCCTGGAAGCGCTGATCGCCTGCTCCGGCGCACTCGACGGCACGTACCGGGCACGGATCGGTGCACTCGCCGCCGAGGCGCACGCGCTCGCCTGCATCGGGCTGCGGACCACCATGCAACAGGTCTCCGGCCTGGAGCCGGGCGCGGGGGCATCCATACGCAAACTCGTGCAGACCGCCCACCAGCAGAAGGTCGCCGAGCTCGCCCTGGAACTTCTGGGACCGGACGGTGCGACCGGCGAGGGCGCCGGGGCGCGGGCCCTGCACGGATTTCTGATGTCCCGCTGTCTGACCATCGCGGGCGGCACCACCCAGGTCCAGCTCAATGTCGTCGCCGAGCGCATCCTCGGCCTGCCCCGGGATCCGTGACGCCCGGCCCGGCCCGGTCCGCCGGGACGGCGGCGACCGGATCATCGGCGGCGGAAGATGTGGATCACCAACGGGTCGGTCGCCGAGGTCGACCTTGGCTCCCGGCCAGGCGCTCACCGGTCACGCAGCCTTCCGCCGACCGGTCCCCGCTGTCATTATCTGACGCATCGTCAGATAAGTTGGAGCGTGGCAGCGGCCCGGGAGGAAGACCATGAAGGCGTACATCGTCGGTGTCGGGATGACGAAGTTCGAGAAGCCCGAGACGCGCGACCGGCAGTACTGGGACATGGCGAAGGAAGCCGGGAGCGCGGCGCTCGCCGACGCCGGGATCCGCTACGAGCAGGTGCAGCAGGTCCCCGTCGGCTACTGCTTCCAGGCCTCCACGGCCGGCCAGCGCGCCGCGTACGAACTCGGACTGACCGGCGTACCCGTCTACAACGTCAACAACAACTGTGCGACCGGCTCCACCGCGCTGATGATGGCCCGCCAGTTCGTCGAGGGCGGCATCAGCGACTGCGTGCTCGCGCTCGGATTCGAGAAGATGGCGCGCGGGGCACTGGGCGATGGCGGATCCGACGGCGGCGCCGCCGACTTCCGGACGTCGCCCGTCGCCCGGCACTACGGGATCATGGCCGCCGCCCACGGCTTCGAGATGTCCCCGCCCACCGCCCAGATCTTCGGCAACGCGGCCCGCGAACACATGGAGCGGTACGGGACGACCGAGGCGCAGCTCGCAGCGGTCGGCGCCAAGAACCACCGGCACTCGGTGAACAATCCGTACGCCCAGTTCCAGGACGCGTACACGGTCGACGAGATCCTCGCCGCCCGGACCATCCACCGCCCGCTGACCAAGCTCCAGTGCTCGCCCACCTCCGACGGGGCGGCCGCCGCCGTCGTCGTATCGGAACGGTTCGTCGAGAGCCACGGGCTGGGCGACCGGGCCGTCGAGATCGTTGCCCAGGCCATGACGACCGACACCGGTGAGTCGTTCGCCTCCGGCACCTGCATCGACGCCGTCGGCCGGCCCATGTCCCGGGCCGCCGCCCAGCAGGTGTACGACGCCTCGGGGCTCTCGGCCGCGGACCTCGACGTCATCGAGCTGCACGACTGCTTCTCCATCAACGAACTCCTGACCTACGAGGCGCTCGGCCTGTGCGGCGAGGGCGAATCCGGCAAGCTCGTCGAGTCCGGGGCCACCACCTACGGCGGCCGCTGGGTCGTCAACCCGTCCGGCGGGCTGATCTCCAAGGGCCACCCGCTCGGCGCCACCGGCATCGCCCAGGCCGCCGAACTCACCTGGCAGCTGCGCGGCGAGGCGGGCCCCCGGCAGGTGCCCGATGCCCGGGTCGGACTCGCCCACAACATCGGGCTCGGCGGCGCGGCGGTGGTCACGCTGCTCCGTCGCTAGTCGGAGGCGGGGCCCGACCATATACCGATGTACGGGGCGCAGAGCGCCTGCGAGTATGACGCCCATGGCAGACGTCACGACCCCCGCGCATGTGCAGAACCGGCGAACACCCCGCACTTGGGCGGTGGTGCTCGCCGCCTGCGTCGGCCAGTTCCTCGTCGTCCTCGATGTGTCGGTCGTCAATGTGGCGCTGCCGTCCATGCGGTCCGACCTGGGGCTGAGCGCCGCGCAGCTGCAGTGGGTGCTCAACGCCTACGCGATCGCGTTCGCCGGTTTCATGCTTCTCGGCGGGCGGGCCGCCGACCTGTACGGCCGCAAGCGGATGTTCCTGGTCGGACTCGGCCTGTTCACCGCCGCCTCGCTGGCCGGCGGATTTGCGCAGGAGGGCTGGCAGCTGTTGGCCGCCCGCGCGGCGCAGGGTCTCGGCGCCGCCGTACTGTCCCCCGCGACCCTCACCATTCTCACCGCCGCCGTCCCCGAAGGCCACGCCAGGACCAGGGCGATCGGCACCTGGATGGCCGTCGGCGCGGGCGGCGGCGCGGCCGGCGGGATGGTCGGCGGGGTGCTCACCGACGTCCTCAACTGGCGCTGGGTCCTGCTGATCAACGTGCCGTTCGGCGTGCTCGTCCTGATCGGCGCCGCCGCCTGGCTCGCCGAGAGCCGGGCGCGCGAGCGGCACCGTATCGACCTGCTGGGCGCCGTGCTCGTCACGGCGGGCCTGGCCGCCGTCGCCTACGGCATCGTGCAGACCGAGCAGGAGGGCTGGGCCGCACCGGCCACCCTGGTGCCGCTGCTCGGCGGACTCGCGCTGCTCGCGCTCTTCGTCCTGGTGGAGGCCCGGACGGCGGCGCCGCTGATGCCGCTGCGGGTGCTGGGCACGCGGGCGGTGGCGGCGGCGAACGTGGCGATGATCGTGATGGGGTCCGCGACCTTCTCGATGTGGTACTTCATGACCGTGTACGCACAGTCGGTGCTGGGCTATACGCCGATGCAGGCCGGATTCGCGCTGTTGCCCACCTCGTTGGCGGTCGTCCTCGGCTCGACGTTCGCGCCGCGGATGATGGCACGGGTCGGTGCGAAGAATCTTGTCCTGATCGGTCTGGCGGTCACCGCCGCTGGCTTCGGATGGCAGTCCACGATGGGCGCCGACGGCTCGTACCTCACGTCGATCTGCGGGCCCGGCATCCTGATGATGGCCGGTGCGGGATTCGCGTCCACCCCGCTCGCCTCCCTCGCCACCTCGGGCGCGGCGCCCGGGGATGCCGGGCTGGTCTCCGGACTGGTCAACACCTCGCGGACGATGGGCGGTGCGCTGGGACTCGCCGTGCTCTCCACCGTCGCGGCGGCGCGCACCGGGGGCGGAACCGGGGCGGAGGACCTCACCGCCGGTTTCGCGCTGGCGTTCCGCACGGCGGGCTCGGTGCTGCTCGGCGGGCTGCTGCTGATGACATTGTGGCTACCGCGTCACCGCTCGCCGCGCTCCGGTACCCCGAGCCCGTCGGGTACCCCGAGCCCGTCGGGTACGTCGGGCACGTCGAGCCCGTCCGGCACATCAAGCGCGTCGGGCATGTCGAGGTCGTCCGGCGACTGAGGACGAGGCAGCAGGCGGCCGGTCCCCGGAGCCGACTGCCTACAACCACCCCTGCTGCCGCGCCGCCCGCACCGCCTCCATGCGATTACGGGTCCCCGTCTTCCCGATCGCGGACGACAGATAGTTGCGCACCGTCGACTCCGACAGATGCAGCTTGGCCGCGATGTCTGCGATGGTCGCCCCGTCCACCGAGGCGTTCAGCGCGTCCCGTTCCCGCGCGGTGAGCGGGCTGGGCCCCGCGCTCAGGGCCGCGGCGGCGAGGGCGGGGTCGATGACGGTCTCGCCGGTCAGCACCCGGCGGATCGCCGCCGCGAGCTCCTCGACCGGACCGTCCTTGACCAGAAAGCCTGCGGCCCCGGCCTCCATCGCGCGGCGCAGATAGCCGGGCCGGCCGAAGGTGGTGAGGATCAGCACCCGGCAGTCCGGCACCTCCTCGCGCAGATCGGCGGCGGCGTCCAGTCCGCTGCGGCCAGGGAGTTCGATGTCGAGGAGTGCCACATCGGGACGGGACAGCAGCGCGGCGTCCACGATCTTGTCCCCGGCGGCCACCTGGGCCACCACCTCGATGTCCGGTTCCAGACCCAGCAGCAGGGCGAGCGCGCCGCGCATCATGCCCTGATCCTCGGCGAGCAGTACACGTACGGCCTTGGTCGGCCGGTGATTCCGGGGCATCTCGTTCACCGGCCCAGCGTATGGGGTGGGACCGAGCCGTCGGCGGTATCCATCCCGTCCGCGGCGTCCGTCGCGTCCACCGGCAGTTCCGCCGTGACCCCGAAGCCGCCATCCGGACCGGGACCCGCCGTGAGCGAGCCGCCGGCCGCCGCGAGGCGTTCGGTGAGGCCCTTCAGACCGGTGCCGCCGATGCCCGGAGCGGGCGGCTCGGCGGCCTGCCCGCGGCCGTCGTCGGTGATGGTCAGCCGGACCCGCTCGGCCGTGCCGTCGACCTTGAACGAGCAGGTGGTCGCATCGCTGTGGCGTACGACGTTGGTCACCGCCTCCCGCACCACCCAGCCCAGCAGCGCTTCCGCCTGCGGGGCGAGCGGCGGTCCCGATCGGCGGACCACCGGTGCGATCCCGGCGGCGGTCAGTGCGGACCTCGCCCGGTCGAGTTCGGTCGCCAGACTCCCCTCGCGGTAGCCGGTGACGGCCTCCCGGATCTCGGTGAGGGCCTGGCGGCCGACGGACTCGATGTCGGCGACCTGGAGCAGCGCCGCGTCCATGTCGCGCGGGGCCAGCCGGCGCGCGGCCTCCGACTTGACGACGATCACGGAGAGCGTGTGCCCCAGCAGGTCGTGCAGATCGCGGGAGAACCGGAGCCGTTCCTTCTCCACGGCGGTCCGGGCCAGTTCCTGCCGGGTGGCCCGCAGTTCCATCACGGTCTCCGACAGGGTGAGGATCGCGGCGGTCACCGCACCCGAGATGAAGGTGCCGTATCCGATGGTCCACGGGTCCGAGACGTTGTCCCCGCGCCGGACGGTGACGAGTACGGCGACGACCGCGAGTCCGAGCAGGCCGACCACCAGCTGCCGGCGGCGCAGGACGGTGCCGCAGGCCAGTGAGAGCAGCGGGAAGAACAGCAGCCAGCTGCCGCCGTAGCCGATCGCCAGCCCGAATGTGACCACGGCCATCACGGCGAGCGTCACGTACGTCACGGGGCTCTCGCGCGACTTCTTGTGGAACCCCCGGAACACCACGGAGATGTAGAGGGAGTTGAAGACGAACAGCCCGATACCGCCGATCCAGGGGTTCGGGGTCTTCCCCTGGAAGAGGTTGGAGAAGGCGCCGAGACCCATCAGCAGCCAGGGCAGCAGGGCGTACGGGCCGGGCGGCCCGGGGCGCCCCTCCTCGCGGCGCCGCCGGCGCCGTTCCCGCCACGATCCTGATCCGTTCCGGGACATGCTCGCTCCTGTCACGCCGTCCTCGCGGACCGACGGTACGAGACGACCGCGTACGCACCGAACAGCAGAAGCCATCCGGCGAGCACGGTGATCGTCCCCGCGGACGGCGCGTGGCCCTGCGTGGTCGCCCAGCCCAGGTCGGCGAACCGGTGCGCGGGGGTGTACGCGCCGATGCTGCGTACCCACGACGGGAACTCGGACAGCGGGAACCACAGCCCGCCGACGATCGCGAAGCCCATCAGGGCGGCCACGTTGACCACCCCGGTGGCCTGCGGGGTGAGCCGGTAGCCGTTGCCGATGCCGAGCAGGGTGAACGGCAGCGCGCCGATCCACAGCAGCAGCGTCAGGGCGGTCCACTGCCAGACCTCCAGCCGTACGCCGTTGACCACCGCTCCGGCCAGCAGCACCACCAGGATGGTCGGCAGCACGGTCACCGAACCGCTGATCGCGCGGCCCGCGACCACCCGGGACGGGTCGAGCGGAGTGATCCGCAGCTGCTGGAGCCAGCCGAGGGACTTGTCGGACGCGACCCCCGTGCCGATCGACATGGCGGCGCCCAGTGCCCCGTACGCGGCCATGCCGACCATGGAGGCGACCTTCCACTCGGCCGCGCCGTCGCCGCCGCCACCGAGGTTGGTGAAGAGCAGGTACATCAGCACCGGCATCCCGATCCCGAAGATCATGAAGGCGCCGTCGCGCAGGGTACGGCGGATCTCCAGCACGATGTAGGGCAGCATCAGACGGTCTCCTTCTCCGAGAGGGTGGCAGGGGCGGTCAGGGCGAGGAACGCGTCCTCGAGGGTGGCCCGGGAGACCTGGAGGTTGCGGACCCGGCCGATGCGGGCCAGCTCGATCACCGTGGCGTCCGAGTCGTCCGTACGCAGCAGCGCCCGGTCCCCGCGGACCTCGACGGCGACGACGCCGGGCAGCAGCTCCAGGCCCTCCGTCCCGCCGCCCGCCAGGTCGAACGAGACATGGTTGCCGCCGACCGACTCCTTGAGCCGCTCGCCGCTGCCGTCGGCGACGATCCGGCCGTGGTCGATGACGACGATCCGGTCGGCGTTCTCGTCGGCCTCCTCCAGATAGTGCGTGGAGAAGAGGACCGTGTTGCCGCGCCGGGCGTAGGCCCGCATGGAGTCCCAGAACGCACGCCGGGCCTCGACGTCCAGCGCGGCGGTCGGCTCGTCCAGGACGATCAGCTCCGGATTGCCGGCCAGCGCGACGGCGAACCGGACGCGCTGGATCTGCCCGCCGGAGAGTTTGTCGACCCGCCGGCCCGCGTACGCGGTGACACCCGCCAGGGCCAGCGACTCGGCGACCGGCATCGGGCTCGGGTACGTGGAGGCGACGAAGGTGATCAGCTCGCGGACCGTCACCCGGGGGATGGGCCGCCCGTCCTGGAGCATGGCGCCGACCCGGCCCGCCCGTACGGCCTGCTCGGGGGTCCGGCCGAGCAGCCGCACACCGCCGGAGTCCGGTTCGTCGAGTCCGAGCAGAAGGCTGATGGTGGTGGACTTGCCCGCACCGTTGCGGCCGAGCAGGGCGACGGTCTCGCCGCGTTCGACGGTCAGGTCGATCCCGTCGACGGCGCGTACGGTCTGCTCCGCCCGGCCGAAGGTCTTGACTGCCCCGGTGAAGATCACCGCGGGCCCGCTCCCCGTTGTCTTTTCCATGACCCCGACGCTACGGAGCCGGGTGGCTGTTCCGGCAGATGCGCATGTACGGACTCCGGGGTGACAAATGTCATCGCCGGCCCGTCGTCACGCGTTGCCCGGCACCGTATCTGACGAGATGTCAGCAGTCTTCACAACTACCGGTAGCTGCGTTATACATAGGGCCAACCGGCTAGAACGCGTTCTAGAAGGGGCGCTGCGGCCGGCCCCGCACGACCTCGGTGCGGCCGACGGTGCGGACGGCCGTGCCGAGGTCCTCCCACCATCAAGGAGCAGCTTCCCCATGCCCATTGATGCCGCAAAGGCGGTCGCCGCCGAACCCCGGACCGCCGAGATCTCCTGGGACCACAAGGACGTCCAGCTCTACCACCTGGGACTCGGTGCGGGCGCCCCCGCCACCGACCCCGCCGAACTGCGCTACACACTCGAATCCCGGCTCCATGTCCTGCCCAGCTTCGCCACCGTCGCGGGAGCGGGTACGGGCGTCGTCGGCGGACTGTCCTCGCCCGGGATCGACGTCGACCTGGCGGCCGTGCTCCACGGCGGCCAGACCGTACGGGTGCACCGGCCGATCCCGGCCGAGGGCAGGGCCGTCCAGACGTCGAAGGTCGCGGCGGTGTACGACAAGGGCAAGGCGGCCGTCCTCGTCCTGCGCACCGAGGCCGCCGACGACGAGGGCCCCCTGTGGACCAACGACGCCGAGATCTTCGTCCGCGGTGAGGGAGGCTTCGGCGGCGAACGCGGGCCGTCCGGGCGACACGCCGACATAGCCGTCGCCCCGAACCACACGGTCGAACGGCCGGTTCGCGAGGACCAGGCGCTGCTCTACCGGCTCTCCGGGGACCGGAACCCGCTGCACGCCGACCCCGAGTTCGCCCGGAAGGCCGGCTTCGACCGCCCCATCCTGCACGGGCTGTGCACCTACGGCATGACGCTCAAGGCCGTGGCCGACACGCTGCTCGGCGGTGAAGTGGCCCGCATCCGCTCGTACCGCACCCGATTCGCCGGGGTGGCCTTCCCCGGCGAGACCCTCCGCATCCGGATGTGGACCGGGGACGGCCACGTCCGGGTCGCCGTGACCGCCGTCGAGCGGGACGAGGCGCCGGTCCTGACCGACACGCTCGTCGAACACTCCTGAATCACCGAAGGACCGACACACGCCACGACGTGAGGGGAGCCGCACCATGCGCGCAGCCGTACTGCACGAGATAGGTCAGGACAAACTGGAAGTCCTCGATGACGTCGAGGCGGTGGGCTTCGGCCCCGGCAAGGTCAAGCTCCGCGTCCGGGCCACCGGACTGTGCCACTCCGACGTCTCGGCGATGAGCGGCGTGCTGCCGCAGCCCGCCCCCTTCATCCCCGGCCACGAAGGTGCCGGCGAGGTCATCGACATCGGCGACGGTGTGACCGGGCTGAGCACGGGGGACCGGGTGCTGGTCTGCTGGCTGCCCGCCTGCGGGACATGTCCCGCCTGCAGGCGCGGCCAGACGCAGCTCTGTCTGGCCGGCTTCATGAACGCGGGTACGCCCAACTTCAAGCGCCCCGGCGGCGATGTGTTCGGCTTCGCCGGGACCGGCACCTTCACCGAGGAGGTCGTCGTCGACGCGGGCTGCGCGGTGCCGATCCCCGACGACGTGCCCTTCGAGATCGCCGCGCTGATCGGTTGCGGCGTCACCACCGGGCTCGGCGCAGCGATCAACACCGCACAGGTGGAGGCCGGTTCGTCGGTCGCCGTGATCGGCTGCGGCGGCGTCGGCATCTCCACCATCCAGGGCGCCAGGGTGCAGGGCGCCGCCCAGATCGTCGCCGTCGACCCGGTCGCGTCCCGGCGCGAGGCGGCTCTGCGGTTCGGCGCCACCGAGGCGGTCGCACCGGACGGACTCGCCGACGCCAAGCAGCGGATCACCGCCGGTGAGGGCTTCGACTACGTCTTCGAGGTCGTCGGCAAGTCGGTCACGGCCCGCACTGCGTACGAGAACACCCGGCGCGGCGGCACGCTCTGCATCGTCGGCGCGGGCGCGATGGACGACAACTTCCAGGTCAACATGTTCGAGCTGTTCTTCGACGAGAAGCGGATCCTGCCCTCCATGTACGGCGGAGGGGACGTGCTCCGGTCGTACGAACGGGCCATCGCGCTCTGGCGGGCGGGCCGGATCGACCTCGAATCGATGATCACCCACCGGGTGCAGCTCGCCGAGATCAATGACGCACTCGACCAGATGAGGACCGGTGAGGCGCTCCGTACCTGCATCGAACTCTGACTGGCTGTCAGCCGCCGTGCTCCGAGAGGACTCCGAGGTTCCGATGTCACAATCCCTTCCCCTGGACGGGCTGTCCGCGATCGTCACCGGCGCGGGCCGCGGTCTCGGGCGCGCCGAAGCGCTGGAACTGGCCCGGCTCGGTGCGGCCGTCGTCGTCAACGACTACGGGCAGCCGGGCCGCGACGGCTCCGGCGAGGCGTCCGCGACACCCGCCGAGGAGGTCGCCGAGGAGGTCCGCGCGACCGGCGGCCGTGCGGTCGCCCACCTCGGCGACGTCTCCGACCACGAGCAGGCCCGCGCCCTGGTCGAACTGGCCGTCAGTGCGTACGGCAAGCTCGACATCCTGGTCAACAACGCGGGGATCCTGCGCGACCGAATGGTCTTCTCGATGACCGAGGACGAGTGGGACTCCGTCATCCGGGTCCACCTCAAGGGCCACTTCAACACCACCCACTTCGCCGCGTCCCACTGGCGTGCCCGATCCAAGGAGTCCGGCTCCCCGGTCTACGGCCGGATCGTCAACACCTCGTCCGAGGCGTTCCTCGCGGGCTCGGCCGGCCAGCCGAACTACGCGGCGGCCAAGGGCGGCATCGTCGGCCT
The DNA here is from genome assembly GCF_053593595.1 of Streptomyces sp. NPDC002206. Lineage (NCBI taxonomy): Bacteria > Bacillati > Actinomycetota > Actinomycetes > Kitasatosporales > Streptomycetaceae > Streptomyces > Streptomyces sp. NPDC002206. The sequence continues at coordinate 233,631 of NZ_JBSFCW010000007.1, read as the reverse complement.
CACCACCTCCACCGCTCTGGCCCTCGCCAAATACGGCGTCACGGCCAACGCGATCTGTCCACGGGCCCGCACCCGCATGACGGAGGACGTCTTCGCGGGCTTCGAGGAACCGACGGACGGCCGGCTCGACACGCTGGCCCCCGAGCATGTCTCCCCCCTGGTCGGCTATCTGGCATCGCCGGCGGCCGCCAAGGTCAACGGGCAACTGCTCGTGGTGCACGGCGGGATGGTCGCGATCGTGGAACGCCCCAGGGTGGCGGCGAAGTTCGACTCGTCCAAGGAGGCCTTCTCGTTCGACGAACTGGACGAGCTGATCTCCCCGTACTACGAGTACCGCCCGGCGAACGAGACGTTCGCGGCGGCGGAGGTGCTGGGCCTCAAGCGGGACTGACGCTCCGGGGGCAGCGCACAAGGAAGGGCCTCCGCAGCACATGATGGTGCTGCGGAGGCCCTTCCTTCCCTCGTCGATTTCGATGCGGTCAGGCCGCCCTGCGGCCCCCCTCGGAGGGGCGCCGGTGGCGACCGTGCGGCTGCGCGTCCGTGCTGTCCATCGACACATCCCCTCGGTGCTTTCCGGAGCCGCCGGCTTCGGCCCGTTCGGCGTCCGCCCCCGGCGGGCGCGTCTGGGTCGTGTCGGTTCGGGCTTCAGACATGTGGGAAGTCACCCCGTTGTGATCGCTTACGTGTGTGTCACCGGGACCATCGCGCCACGACCACCCGACGCGGTCACCGTCGGCAACCGCGCCGATTGGCTGCGTAGCTCCCAGGCCCGGAATCTTAACCAGGAGCCGTACGCCCCACGAGAGGCGCCTGCCCCAGTGGAACCGGCTTGCACACTGCAGGAGGCGCGCCGGCCGCGGAAGGTTGCATACCGCTTTCCGTCACCGTCGCCCATGTCTGCCCGACGCCGCGTTCCTCGTCCGCCGGTGCCTCCACCAGGGCCACCCCGCACGGCACGTCCCCGTTCGCGTACGGCAGCTTGAGCACACCGTCCCTGGTCCACAGCCCGGAGCCGGCCAGCCACCCTTCGGGGGCGGGGAGTTGATGCAGCCGGCGCCCTGTCGGCCGCCACACCCCGACCCAGCTGCCGGCCGACCCGTCGATGCGGAGCGCCACCGCACAGTTCTCCGGCATCAGCATCTGCCCCGGCTGCACGGCGAACGGCGTCACCGCCACGTCCGCCGGACGCAGGCACTCCGGGAAACGCACCGGCAGACAGCTGCCGAGCACTCCCCATCCGAGCCGGTCGTGGCCCGGCGCGTCGGAGCGGATCAGCAGCAGCCCGCTGTCCGCATCGGCGAGCAGCAGCCGGTCGTCGCTGTCCGGCGCGATCTGCAGCAGCGGCGTCACCTCGCCGCCCCGTCCCAGGTCCACGGCGACCGCCTTCACCGGACCGCCGCCCACGGGCTCCCGGTCCAGAGCCAGCAGCCGCCCCGCCCGGTCCAGCCAGACCCCGCCGGAGCACCGCCCCGGCACATCCGCGACACGAACCGGTCCGAACGCCCCGCCCGCCACCAGCCAGACGGCGGTGGAATGTTCCCCGATCGAAAGGGCGTACGCACTCGCACCGTCCGGCGAGGAGGGCAGCAGAGTCAGGTGCGCGCCGTCCGCGCACTCGAGGGCGCCGAGCGGCAGTTCGCCGGTGCCGGGTCCGGTCGGATAGAGCAGCGAGAAGGTGTGACGGTCCGCCACCTGGCGGCGGATCAGTACGCGGCCGTCGGCGAGCGGCAGCACATCGGAGTCGGGCTCCTCCGGCTGGTCGAGCGGAAGCGGCACGGCGTACGGCTCATGCCCGTCGAGCGTCCAGCGCTCGGGGAACCAGGCCGCGGCGTCCGCCGCTCCGGAGAGTGTGAGCCGTGCGGCGTACGAACCGTCGGCGGCAATGGTGAACGCGACCGCACGTGGGGCGGCCCTGACGTCACCAACCGGCGCACCGGACTCATCAGGCACGGGCGGCTCAACGACCCCGTGGGACTCCGCCGGTTCGTACGGCCCCCAGGCTCCCTCCGGCCCCCGTGCTGTCTCCGGCCTCTCGGGTTCCTCCGGCTCCTCCCGGCCCCCGGGCCCTTCCGCTTCTCCCGCTTTTCCCGCTTCTCCCGACACGGGGCCCACCGTCGCGGCGGCCCCGGCGGTGTCACCCTCGATGGCACGGACAGTCATGGAATCGTCACCTCCGGTCACCGACGCTAGTTTTCGCACTTCCTGCCGAACAACACGAGACCCGCCATTTCACACATAAGGATGGTGATGCCCGGATTCACCTGAGGAGAGGGGGCGGTTGTGCTCCCTGCAAAGCCCACAGCTAAGGTTAGGCATCCCTAAGCGTTTCTTGTGAGTCTGATTCCCTCAACTGGAGCAAGTGAGTACGTGATGTCCATACGACGCCGCAGCACCGCCGCCGTCGGCCTGGCAGTGGCCGCCGCTCTCTCCCTCTCCGCCTGCGGCAGCGGGGCATCGGACGACTCGGCCAAGTCCGGGGCCGGCAGCGACAAGAAGGCAGCCGTCGCGACCGGCGGCAAGGACTTCGCCGACGCGGCCAAGAAGACGGCCGCGTACGGGACGGACGCCAAGGCGGGCCAGTTCCCCCGGACCCTCACGCACGCCATGGGCACGACCGAGCTCAAGTCCGCGCCGAAGCGCGTCGTCGTGCTGGACGTCGGCGAGTTCGACAACGTCGTCTCGCTGGGTGTGAAGCCGGTCGGCTACGCCCCCTCCGAGGGTGACGCGGCCATCCCCTCGTACCTGAAGAAGGACGCGGGCAACCCGAAGAACGTCGGCACGATCAACAACCTCAACCTCGAGGCGATCGCGGGCCTGAAGCCGGACCTGATCCTCGGCAGCCAGCTGCGCGCCGCCGACAAGTACGACCAGCTCTCCAAGATCGCGCCGACCGTGTTCTCCATCCGTCCGGGCTTCACCTGGAAGGAGAACTACCTCCTCAACGCCGCGGCGCTGGACAAGACCGCCAAGGCGAAGAGCGAGCTCGAGGCGTACGAGAAGAAGGCCGCGAAGCTCGGCGAGGACATCGGCCCCGACAAGCCGACCATCTCGATGGTCCGCTACCTGCCGGACCGCATCCGCCTCTACGCGAAGGCGTCGTTCATCGGCACGATCCTTGAGGACGCGGGCCTGCCGCGGCCCAAGAACCAGCAGATCAACGACCTCGCCGCCGAGATCAGCCCGGAGAAGATCGACGAGGCGGACGCCGACTGGATCTTCACCGGCGTCTACGGCGACCCGAAGGCGACCAAGCGCGACACCGCCCGGTCCAACCCGCTGTGGAAGAACCTCAAGGCGGTCAAGGAGGGCCGGGCGAAGGACGTCCCGGACGAGACCTGGTACCTCGGCCTCGGTGTCACGGCGGCGAACCTGGTCCTCGACGACCTGCGCGCGGACCTCGTCAAGTAGCGGACCGGATCAGCAGGGGCCCGGATCGAGCGACGGCCCGGGTCCAACTGCGTGTGAGGATCCGTGACCGGCTGTTGCCGGTTGTTCGTGGAGTCCTCACAGGTCACCGCAGTCATGGGCGGCGGGGCACGGACGGAAGGTAGCCTTTCCTCCGTGCCCCGTCTGTCTGAAGTCCTCGCCGCGCTCGACGCCCTCTGGCCTCCCGAGCGGGCCGAAGGTTGGGACGCGGTCGGGACGGTCTGCGGAGACGTCGACAACCCGGCCGCCGAGGTCGACCGTGTGCTCTTCGCCGTCGACCCCGTCCAGGAGGTCGCCGACGAGGCGATCAAGCTCGGCGCCCAGCTGATCGTCACCCATCACCCGCTCTATCTGCGGGGTACGACGACAGTCGCGGCCACCACCTTCAAGGGCCGGGTCGTGCACACCCTCATCAAGCACGACATCGCCCTGCATGTCGCGCACACCAACGCCGACACCGCCGACCCCGGCGTGTCCGACGCCCTCGCCGGCGCCCTGGACCTGCGCGTCACCGGGCCCCTCGTACCGGACCCGACCGACCCCAAGGGCCATCGCGGCCTCGGCCGGATCTGCGAGCTGGACCACCCCGAAACCCTCCGCGACCTCGCCGCCCGCGCCGCCGCCCGGCTGCCCGCCACCGCACAGGGCATCCGCATGGCCGGCGACCCGGACGCCGTCGTCCGTACCGTCGCGGTGAGCGGCGGCTCCGGCGACAGCCTCTTCGACGCGGTGCGCGCCGCGGGCGTCGACGCCTTCCTCACCGCGGATCTGCGCCATCACCCGGCCTCCGAGGCCGTTCAGCAGTCCGCGATCGGCCTGATCGACGCCGCGCACTGGGCCACCGAGTGGCCCTGGTGCGAACAGGCCGCCGCGCAGCTCGACGCGATTTCCGACCGCCACGGATGGGGCCTGCGGGTCCATGTCTCGAAGCAGGTCACCGACCCCTGGACCACCCACCACTCTTCTGGAGCCCCCAACTGAACGCCGCGCCCGCCGACCAGATCCGACTTCTCGACGTCCAGGCCCTCGACGTACGGCTGTCGCAGCTTGCGCACAAGCGCAAGTCGCTCCCCGAGCACGCCGAGATCGAGTCGCTCACGGCCGACCTCGCACAACTGCGTGACCTGCTGGTCGCGTCGCAGACCGAGGAGAGCGACACCGCCCGCGAGCAGACCAAGGCGGAGCAGGACGTGGACCTGGTGCGCCAGCGCGCCGTCCGCGACCAGCAGCGACTGGACTCCGGCGCGATCACCTCGCCGAAGGACCTGGAAAGCCTCCAGCGCGAGATCACCTCGCTGGCCAAGCGCCAGGGCGACCTCGAGGACGTCGTCCTCGAAGTCATGGAGCGCCGCGAGTCCGCGCAGGAGCGCGTCACCGAGCTCACTGCACGGGTCTCGGCCGTCCAGGCCAAGGCCGACGACGCGACGGCCCGCCGGGACGCCGCGACGCAGGCTCTGGACGACGAGACCGCGACCGTCACGAAGGAGCGCGAGCTCGTCGCCGGCTCCGTACCGGCGGACCTGCTCAAGCTGTACGACCGGCTCCGCGCCCAGTCGGGCGGGGTCGGCGCCGCCCGCCTCTACCAGCGACGCTGCGAGGGCTGCCGGCTGGAGCTGAACATCACCGAGGTCAACGACGTGAAGGCGGCGTCCCCGGACACCGTGCTGCGCTGCGAGAACTGCCACCGCATTCTGGTCCGTACGGCGGAGTCGGGCCTGTAATGACGCAGCCCCGCCAGTTCGTCGTCGAGGCCGACGGAGGGTCCCGGGGCAACCCGGGGCCCGCCGGTTACGGCGCGGTCGTGATCGACCCGGTGACGGGGGAGACGCTCGCCGAAGCCGCCGAGTACATCGGTGTCGCGACGAACAACGTGGCCGAGTACAAGGGCCTCATTGCGGGCCTGAAGGCCGCGAAGGCACTGGTGCCGGACGCGTCGGCGGAAGGCGCACTGCAGGTGCGCGTCCGGATGGACTCCAAGCTGGTCGTGGAACAGATGTCGGGCCGCTGGAAGATCAAGCACCCCGACATGAAGCCGCTGGCGGCGGAGGCGGCGCGGATCCTTCCGGCGTCCGCGGTCACGTACGAGTGGATCCCGCGCGAGAAGAACAAGCACGCGGACCGTCTCGCCAACGAGGCGATGGACGCGGGCAAGAGGGGCAAGCAGTGGGAGCCGTCGGCATCGACGGCCGCCCTCGGCCTGCCCGCGGTCTCCGGTCCGCCCGGGGACGCGGCGGCGGGCGCCGCGAAGGCACGGGCGGCGATGTCGACCAGCCGTGAAACCGCGGCCACCCCGCAGGTCGGCTGGGGCGCCGCCGACCTCGGAGCGCCGGCCACATTCGTCCTGCTCCGGCACGGCGAGACAGCCCTTACGCCCGAGAAGCGGTTCTCGGGCAGCGGCGGCAGCGACCCAGAACTCTCGGCGGCCGGCCGCCACCAGGCCGAACGGGTGGCGGAGTCCCTCGCCGCCCGTGGCACGATCCAGGAGATCATCAGCTCCCCGCTGCGCCGCTGCCGCGAAACAGCGGCGACGGTGGGCGCCCGCCTGGGCCTGCCCGTCCAGATCGAGGACGGCCTGCGCGAGACGGACTTCGGGGCCTGGGAGGGCCTGACGTTCGCCGAGGTCCGTGAACGGTACGGCCCCGACCTGGACGCCTGGCTCGCCTCCACGCGAACGCCCCCCACGGGCGGCGGAGAGAGCTTCGCCGAGGTGGCCCGCCGGGTCTCGGCCACCCGGGACCGCCTGACCACCCGCCACGCCGGCCGCACGGTGCTCCTGGTCACCCACGTGACCCCGATCAAGACCCTGGCCCGACTGGCCCTGGGTGCACCACCGGAGTCCCTGTTCCGCATGGAACTCTCGGCGGCGTCGCTGTCGGCAGTGGCGTACTACGCGGACGGCAACGCGTCGCTGAGACTGCTGAACGACACGTCGCACCTGCGGTAGGGAGCGGAAGCTCCTGCGGGGGTGTGGGGCGCTCCGGGGGCAGCGGAGCGACTCCCCGGCGGCGTGCAGCTGCCGCTCCCCGGGGTGCGGGGGTACCCCCGCACCCCGGTCGGCACCCAGCGGGGTCCGGGGAAGGCCCGGGCAGGGGGAGATCAGCCGCGAAGCGCCGCAGCCTCGCTCGCCAACCTCTCCACCCGCGCCCAGTCCTTCGCCGCCACCGCATCTCCCGGCACCATCCAACTGCCGCCCACGCAGCCGACGTTCGGCAGCGCCAGGTACGACGGCGCCGACGCGAGCGAGATGCCGCCCGTCGGGCAGAACCGGGCCTGGGGGAGCGGTGCGGACAGCGCCTTGAGGTACGCCGTACCGCCCGCCGCCTCCGCCGGGAAGAACTTCATCTCGCTGACCCCGCGCTCCAGCAGCGCCACGACCTCGGATGTCGTCGAGACCCCCGGCAGGAACGGCACCTCCGACGCCTTCATCGCGTCCAGCAACGGATCCGTCCAGCCCGGGCTGACCAGGAACCGCGCCCCGGCCGCCACCGTGTCGGAGACGTTCCGCGCGGAGATCACCGTGCCCGCCCCCACCACCGCACCCGGCACCTCCGCCGCGATCGCCTCGATCGCATCCAGTGCGGCAGCCGTCCTCAGCGTCACCTCGATGGCCGGGAGCCCGCCCGCGACGAGGGCCCGGGCGAGCGGCACCGCGTCAGCGGCGTCCTCCAGGACGACAACGGGGACAACGGGGGCAAGGTCCAGCACGGAGGAGGAGGTCATGGCCTCATCTTGCCGCGCCCACCGCACCGTACGCAACGAGCGTTGCACATGTTGCAATCATCCTGCGTCAGTGGATCTCCGTCACGACCACATCGAGCGCCCACGGCCGTCCCGCCCGCCCCGGAGCCTCCGCCTCCACCACGTACCCCAGCCCCCGCAACGCGTCCACCAGCTCCGCGGGCCCGTTCGGCCGGGCCCCCGACTGCAGCAGGTCGCGGACCATCCGCCCCTTCGTCGCCTTGTTGAAGTGGCTGACCACTGACCGCTTCTCCACCCCGTCCACCATCCGGGAGTGCAGTACCCGCACACTCGCCGTGCGCTCCGCCACCGCACCCTTCGGCTTCCACGCCGCCGTGTACGCGGACGACCGCAGATCCAGTACCAGCCCGTCCCCGGCCGCCTCCGGCATGACCTCGGCCATCGGCGCACGCCAGTACGCGCCCAGCGCACCGAGACCCGGCAGCTTCACCCCCATCGAGCAGCGGTACGACGGAATCCGGTCGCCCACCCGCACCGCGCCCCACAGCCCGGAGAAGACCAGCAGCGACTTCCCGGCCCGCCGCCGGGCCGCCGTGTCCAGCGACGCCAGGTCCAGCGCGTCGTACAGCACCCCGGTGTAGATCTCCCCGGCGGGCCGCGTCCCCGCCGTCCGCAGCTCGACGTTCTTCGCGATCTCGCCGCGGAGCCCCTCGCTCAGACCGAGCGCCTCCCGGGCCTTCTCCTCGTCCGCCATGCACAGCTCGACCAGCTCGTCGAGGACCGCGGCCCGGGCCTCGGCAAGCCCCGGCAGCGACAGCGACTCCGGCTTCAGAGGTGCTCCGCGCCCCGAGGCGGCCTTTCCTTCGGAGGGCGGCAACAGCACGAGCACGGCGGTTCTCCTTCGTACGAACAGGGAAGCGGCCCCCACAACTGCCCAAGGCCCCGCCTGCCAGCGTACGGGGACGCCCGGACCGCCCAGGCCCGGCACCCGGTCCGCAGGGCCGCCCGCACCCGGGATGCCGGTCGCCCCGCCCCGCCATACGCTCGGTCCATGCCCCGCCGCCATCTCCACATGACCGGCGCAGCCGACACCCCGCTGCGGGCGGCCCTGCGCGATCTGCGCACCTCGCTCGGACTGCCCGCCCACTTCCCGCCCGAGGTCCTCGCGGAGGCGGCACAGGTGGCGAAGGCCCTCGTCCTGAGCGGACACCAGGACGCCACGGACCTCCCCTTCTTCACCATCGACCCGCCCACGTCCACCGACCTCGACCAGGCGATGCACCTCGAACGCCGCCCGCACGGCTTCCGAGTGCACTACGCCGTCGCCGACGTCGCCGCCTTCGTCCGCCCCGGCGGCGCACTCGACACCGAGGCCCACCGCCGGGTGACGACCCTCTACTTCCCCGACGGCAAGGTGCCGCTGCACCCCACCGTGCTCTCCGAAGACGCAGCGAGCCTCCTCCCCGGGCAGACCCGCCCCGCCCTGCTCTGGCGGATCGACCTCGACACGGAAGGCCGCACGGTCGCCACCGACGTACGCCGGGCCCTGGTCCGCAGCCGGGCCAAGCTGGACTACGCGGGCGTGCAGCGGCAGATCGACGCGGGCACCGCCGAGGAGCCCCTCGCCCTGCTGAGGGACATCGGCCGGCTCCGCGAGGAGCAGGAGGTCGCCCGCGGCGGGATCTCGCTCGACGTGCCCGAGCAGGAGATCGTCCGGCGTGACGGCGCATACGGCCTGGAGTACCGCGCCCCGCTGCCCGCCGACGGCTGGAACGCCCAGATCTCCCTCCTCACCGGCATGGCCGCGGCCCATCTGATGACCGAGGGGGGCACCGGCATCCTGCGTACGCTCCCGGTCGCCCCGGACGGCGCCGTCGCCCGTCTGCGCCGCTCGGCCGAGGCTCTGCACATCGACTGGCCGCACCATGTCCCGTACGCCCAGGTCGTCAGGTCGCTCGACCCGAAGAGGACGAGCGACGCCGCGTTCCTCCAGGAGTGCACCACCCTGCTGCGCGGCGCCGGCTACACGGTCTTCGACCACGGCGAACTTCCCACCCCCGCCGTCCACGCCGCCGTCGCCGACCTCTACACGCACTGCACCGCGCCGCTGCGCCGTCTCGTCGACCGGTACGCGGCGGAGCTGTGCCTCGCGACGGTCGCGGACCGGGAACCGCCCGAGTGGGTGATGGCCGCGATCCCCGGTCTCCCGAAGGAAATGGCCGAAGGAACCCGACGGGCCAACACGGTGGAGCGCGAGTGCGTCGACCTGGTCGAGGCGGCACTCCTCAGCGACCAGGTGGGCGAGGTCTTCGACGCGTACGTGGTCGACGTACAGGACCAGGAACCCACCATCGGCACGGTCCACATCGAGCACCCGGCCGTCGTCGCCCGCATCGACGGCGGCACGACGAAGCTCCCGCTGGGCCAACGGCTCCGGGTCCGCCTCACCCAGGCGGACCCGGGTGCGGCGAAGGTACTGTTCGCCCCCGCGTGAGCCCGACGGCGGCGGCGCGCGGGCCGCCGACCCGCGGCGCACAGCCGCCGCAGGACGACGGCCTCCAGAACGGGCGCGGCCGGAACCAGGGCCTCGGCGTTCCCCGGAACCGCGCCCGGCACCGTGGAAACCGTGACGCGGCGGCACGGCGAACACGCCCGGACCGGTTGCCGCGCCGGACCTCCCCATCTCGTAGGATCACGCCTTCGGCCACGGGCTCCGACGGGCCCCACGGACTTCCGGCGCACCCCGGCGGACTCCGTACGAAGGAAGGCTTTCCAGCGTGACTGAACGTGTCACCGCTCCCACGACGGACCGCGTCACGGGCCGTGTGACGGACCGGGCCCGGCAGATCATCGCCGCCGCCCGCGCCCTCCTGGAGACGGAAGGCCCGGAAGCCCTCACCATGCGCCGGCTCGCCGACAGCATCGGGATCACGGCACCGTCCCTCTACAAGCACTTTCCGGACAAGTCCTCCGTGCTGACGGCCCTGGCCGGCGAGGTGCTGCGGGAGACGGCCGAGACGCTGGAAGCGGCGGAGTCCGTGGCCCCCGGGTCGTTCCCGGCCCTCGCCACCGCGTACCGCGCCTACGCCCTGGCCCACCCCCATCTGTACCGCCTCACCACCGAGCACCCCGTGGACCGGACTTCCCTCCCGCCGGGCCTGGAGCAACGCGCCGCGGCCCCGCTCTTCCGGGCCGTCGCCGGGGACCAGGAGCGGGCCCGGGCCGCCTGGGCCTTTGCGCACGGGATGGTGGTCCTGGAACTCAACGGCCGCTTCCCTCCGGGCGCCGACCTGTCGGCTGCCTGGTCGGCCGGCATCGCCGCCTTCGGCACAGTCCGCCTCTGACCTGCCCGCCGGTCGGGCCTCGTCCGACCGGCCCCGTCCCGCCGGGTAGCATGGTCGACACGGCAGACGAGCCGGCCGGACGGCCGCGTGAGGATCTTCGGATCCTCCCGAGGAACGTCCGGGCTCCACAGGGCAGGGTGGTGGCTAACGGCCACCCGGGGTGACCCGCGGGACAGTGCCACAGAAAACAGACCGCCAGGGACTTCGGTCCTCGGTAAGGGTGAAACGGTGGTGTAAGAGACCACCAGCGCCTGAGGTGACTCAGGCGGCTAGGTAAACCCCACCCGGAGCAAGGTCAAGAGGGGCCGTCGCAAGACGGTCCTGCGCGAACGTTCGAGGGCTGCCCGCCCGAGTTCGCGGGTAGACCGCATGAGGCCGACAGCAATGCCGGTCCTAGATGGATGGCCGTCTCCCCGGCCGCCGCGAGGCGACCGGGTGACAGAACCCGGCGTACAGGCCGACTCGTCTGCCGTCTCTGTCTGCCGCAAGTCAGGACGTGTTTCTTCCGGGCATTGAGGGGCCGTCAGGCCAGGCCGAGTTGTGCGGCCTGGCCGGCCTCCAAGCGGCTGCCTGCGATGAGTCGTTCCCTGAGCGGGGGACATCCGGCGTCGGACGGTGCGCAGCGAGACTCCCGTCGGCGCTGTCGAGAGCCAGGACGGTGTCAGCCCCGCGGCCACGTACGGACGGCGCGCGTTCTGCCCCCTGGGCTGCTCGCCTTCGACCGCCGACGGCCGTTGACAACCCCCGCGCACAGGTGAAGGGCGCCGATCGGCGCGGACACCGACCTGACAGAGAGTCAGGACAGTTCTGTCGCGGGGCATGGCTTCCTCGTCGAGGGGGCTCGATCAGTCCTTCGGCGAGGATCTCCGGACGGGACTGAACGGTGTCGAGCCCGAGCAGCTGCCGCGTCGTTGTCGTGACCCTGGCGCCGGGCGCCATTCCGCAGGCGCGGTGATCGCGCCGGCGGCGGCCGGATTCACGGCTGCCAGGTCGTCCTGACGGCGGATCAGGTCCTTCTCCCTGGTCGGCGCATCATCACCTCGATACGCCTTCCTCACACCTTCGTCGTCGACTTCACGGGTGACGGTGGGGATCACCTCGGCGGTGTCGAGGCGTCGATCGGGATGCTTTACCTGTACAAGGGTCATGGCGGCGGCGCCATCGATGGCGGTTCCCCCGTGGGGAGATCGGTTCCGGTGGCTGGAACGGGATCTCGGACTGCGCCGGCGGTGACTTCACCGGTGACGGTACGGGTGACCGGCAGCTGTCGAGTCCCAGCCGGGCGCCACCGGAAAACCCCTACCTCTACAAGGTCGACGGCACAGGCGGCTTCAGCGTCCGCATCGAAATCGGCATCGGCGGCTGGTGGCGCCCCACCAGGCGGGTCCGAGTTCACTGCGGCCCTGCCCTGCCTCTGTGCGCTCCCGTGCCCCGACCGCGCCGGCCGTGCCACATCGGCCCAACTCCGAGAAGAGAGAATGAAGATCCGACATCTGCGCCGTTCAGCCTCTGCCTTCATTGCCGCCATCGGACTGACCGCCACGTTCCAGTCCTCCGCCACCGCTTCGGCGGCGGAATCGCTCACCCACGTCGAGTACGGGGGACTCTCCATCGACGTTCCGGCCGGGTGGGGGCTGGTGGATCTGGAGAAGGACCCGAACACCTGTGTACGACTCGATCAGCACACCGTGTACCTGGGGCATCCGGGAGCCCGGCAGTCCTGCCCCACCCACCTGATCGCGGCGAAGACCGAAGCGATTGTGCTGGAGCCGTTCACCGGAGCTGCGCCCCGAGAGGATGTGCCCACCGTGAACGTCCCGACGGGCTCCCCCGCTCCCAGAGTCCTCCCGGCCGGCGACTCCCGCGAAGTACGGCTGGCCTTCGAAGGCGCCGGCGTCTATGCAACTGTCAGTTACGGCTCGTCGACGGCAGCGATCGAGGAGATCCTGGGCTCCGCCACCACCAGCAGCACGGCCGAGCCGCAGACGGTTCCGGCGCCCCGGGCGCCGGCTTTCTCGGCCGCCGCTTCCGCGATCCCGAGCACCGGCTACACCGGCAAAGCCTTCGACGCCTGCTCGGCACCCTCCTCGGGCACCATGGCGGACTGGGCGTCCTCGCCCTACCGAGGGGTGGGCATTTACATGGGCGGACCGAGCCGGGCCTGCTCCCAGCCGAATCTCACCGCTTCATGGGTGGCCGAGCAGAGCAACCGTGGCTGGCATCTGCTCCCCATCTACGCGGGCCTCCAAGCGGGGAGCATCTCCTCCTCGAGCGCGACCAGCCAGGGCCGGTCGGCCGCCGATGCGGCTGTCGATCTGGCACAAGCGCTCGGATTCGTCCCCGGCACGGTGCTCTACATCGACATGGAGGCGTACTCCTCGGGCTACCGCACCAACGTCCTCAACTATCTCTCCGGCTGGTCCGCCCGTTTGCACGAATTGCGCTATCGGTCAGGCGTGTACAGCTCCTCCTCCAGTGGCATCAAGGACCTGGCCTCCGTCTATTCGTCCACGACGCTGGTACGTCCGGACGTGGTCTGGTCCGGCAACTGGAACGGTGTGGCCAACACCGCCGACGTGAACATCCCCGCCGGATACTGGTCCAACCATCAGCGTGTTCACCAGTACGCGGGCAATGTCACCGAGTCGTACAGCGGGGCGACGATCAACATCGACCGGAACTACGTCGACGTCGGCGCGGCTGCGACCACGGGCGACCCGGGTATGACAAATCTGACGGCCGGTGACTTCAACGGGGACGGCAAGAAGGACCTGGTGGCCGTCCAGGTGGCGACGGGCAACCTCTGGTTGTACCCCGGTACGGGCAAGGGAAGCCTGACTTCGCCGCTGCTGATCGGCACGGGTGGCTGGAACGGCATGGCGAATCTGGCCGTCGGTGACTTCAACTCGGACGGCAGGGACGATCTCGTCGGCACCGCGGTCGCGAGCGGAAAGCTTTACCTCTACCGCGGTACCGGCAGCGGGCTGAGCAGTCGTAAGGAGATCGGTTCCGGCGGCTGGAACGGGATCAGCAACATCTTCGTCGGTGACTTCACGGGTGACGGCAGGGATGACCTCGGTGGTGTCGAGAAGTCGACCGGGAAGCTCTACCTCTACCGGGGCCACGGCAACGGCACCATCGACTCCGGTCCCTCCCGGACGGAGATCGGCTCCCATGGCTGGAACGGCATGGACAAGATCGTCAGTCCCGGTGACATGAACAAGGACGGCAGGGACGACATCGTCGCCACCGAGAAGTCCACCGGGAAGCTCTACCTCTACAAGGGCCACGGCAACGGCACCATCGACTCCGGTCCCGCCCGCACGGAGATCGGCTCCCGTGGCTGGAACGGCATCTCGGACTACGCCGGCGCCGACTTCACCGGTGACGGTACGGGTGACCTGGTAGCCGTCAAGTCCGAGTCGGGTGCCACCGGAAAGCTCTACTTCTACAAGGGCACCGGCAAGGGCGGCCTCAACGCCCGCGTCGAGATCAGCTCCGGCGGCTGGTGAGGGACTAGCTTCTCGACGACGGCAACCGGGGGGCGAGCCCCCGGGCAGCGCCGGACCCGGCTTTCGGTCCGGCGCTGCTGCTGCGTTGTGTTCCGGAGGCCTGCGCGGGCGGCGATTCATCCGTGGCGTCAGCCCGCCATCGGCAGGATCCGTCGCGACGGCGCCGCGCGCAGTTCGTCCACGGCCACCGCCTCCCCGCTGTCCGCGTCGACATAGCTGACACGGACGATCGGGTCGTCACCGGTGTCGCGGCCGGCCGTGGCGTCGAGTGCGAACACCACCGCGACCGGGCGCGCGTTCTCCCGGTCCCCGTACACACCCGAGTACTGGAGAATGCGCCAGCCGTCATCCTCCCAGTGGTCCAGCAAGGCGGACCGGACCACTGGTGCGGCGGCCTGCCAGGCAAGGGAGTTCTCCAGGAGTTCGACGCTCGCCGCGACCGGCACCTGGCCGGTGGCGGTGCCGAGGAGCGGGTGTCCGAAGACACGCAGCCTCGTCCGGCGCAGTGGCAGCAGCCACCACCGGTCGAGGTCGGCCGAGAGGGCGACCAGAAGCGCCGCCGCCCCGGCCAGGAGGACAAAGGCACCGGCAGGCCGCTCGGAGACCGCCGGCCACCAGGTGTCCTGTGCCACCGCCACCGTGGCCCCGCCGATGAGCACGACCGCCGCCCGCGCGAACGCCCGCCATGTGATGGGGGTGCCCTCACTTGCCGAGCAGCCGCAGGAGGACTCCGGTGCCACGGCCCGGCCGTAGCCGAGGTAGCCGAGGAAGCCCGCCCCGAGGACCGCGGCGGCGGCCCCCGGCACCGGGTTCGCCGGGACCACCAGCAGACCTGCGGCGATCAGGAGTTCACCTGCGCCGGTCGCGCGCAGCACCGTGGTGGCCCGCTCACTGCTGCGCAGCATGCGGGCCAGCGCCGTCTTCGGCGCCTGCTGTGCGGTGCCCCGGCTGAACACCTTGACCGCTCCGGTCCACCCGAGCAGGCCCGCGAGGACCAGCGGGGCGAGGCCCGTTGTCAGTGACAGCATCTCTTCCTCTCTCTGTGTCCTTGGGCCTGTATCAGTGCCCGACGGAGATGCGGACGACGTCCACGGAGTTGTCGGACGGCCGCCAGGCACCGAGTACCTGGGCGCTCTGCCCGATGCGCAGCCGGGACAGGTCGGACGTCAGTGCGCGGCCCGCGTAGGAGGCGCTGGCATCCGGGGCGACGTAGCCGACCAGCTCATGCTGCCCGTGGGCGAGGTGCAGCCGGTTCTTCGCGATGCCGCGGATCTGCGTGTCCAGATTCACGATGTTCACCCACACCGCGTCGGCGGCCACGGTGCCATCGGGCATCTTGACGCCACGTGCGTAGAGCCCGTCGCCGACCTCGATCACTTCTGCTGTGGTGGCGCGCACCTTCCACACGCTGGTGACGTTGGTCATCTGCACCCGGGAGCGGCCGCCATTGGATCCGGCCACCTCCAGGATGCTGCCGGTGATGCCCGTGATGCGGCCCTCCACGAAGGTGGACTTGGCTATCGCGGGGTCGAGCGAGGGTTCCGCGGCGAAGGCGGCCTCGGCGTCGAGGCCGCCGAGCGCGGTGGCGCCGATGATGGTCGCGCCGCCGAGGGCGGCATTGGTGAGGAAGCGCCGGCGGCGCATCCCGTCGGCCCGGTCGTGTCGTACGGTCATCTCGGTCCCCCTCACTCGTAGATGTAGACCGGCAGCTTGCCCGAGCTCAGGTTGCCGATCGCCGAGAATGCGGCCGGCGTCAGGTCGAGGACGCGGTTGGTGCGACAGGTGCCGTTGCAGCAAGTCGCCTCGCCGCACCAGTCCTTGGTGCGCGGGCCGCAGTCGGTGATCGTGATGCACACCGTCGCGCCCGAGCACTGGTGCTTGACGTTCATCACCGCACCGCAGCCGCGTCTGGGGATGTTCTCGCCGCAGAGGTCGGGCCGGGTGATGTTCCAGCACGCCTGTGAGGCGTTGGGCCACGCGCCGTGGTGTGCGCTGGACTGGCAGTTCCCGCAGGCGCCGCCGCCGGCACTGGAGCATGGCCCCCAGGCGTTGCCGCAGCAGAACCAGCTGGTTTCACCGGCCCACAGGCTGGTTGATCCGCAAGCCATCGTGTTGCCCTTCCCAGGAAGTGACAAGTGCATGACAAATACTGGACCGGCCGTCGACAAGCACATGTGAAGCGGGGATGCCCGTGGTGCGACCGGGGGTGGTTGTGCGAGCGAAGCAACCCAATGATGCGCGTAGACAAGCGGGTTGCATAGATGGCCTCGTTCCGCATCGACGAGGGGCTCGTCGGCCGGGTGGCGAGCCGGTGGTCAGCCTTCCGGTCCTGCCCGACGACCCAGGTGTCCGGCGAACCACTCTCTGGCCAGCTCCGCCACCTTCCCGAGAGCACCGGGCTCCTCGAACAGGTGAGTGGCGCCAGGGACCACGGCGAGACGGTTCTCGCAGCGCAGCAGCGCCTGGGCCTGGCGGTTGAGGTCCAGCACCACCTCGTCATCACCTCCGACGATGAGCAGCGTGGGCGCGGTCACCGCCGGCAGGCGGGGCCCGGCCAGATCGGGCCTGCCGCCGCGCGAGACGACCGCCACGGCCGGGGAGTCCGGCTCCGCCGCCGCCCACAGCGCGGCGGCCGCACCGGTGCTGGCGCCGAAGTAGCCGACCGCGAGGGCCTGGGTCTCGGGCCGGTCGAGCAGCCAGCGGGTGGCGTCGGTCAGGCGGCCGGCCAGCAGGGCGGTGTCGAAGGTGTTGGCCCGGTCCAGCTCCTCCTCCGCCGTGAGGAGGTCGAACAGCAGCGTGGCCAGCCCGACCTTGTTCAGTGAGGTCGAGACGGAGCGGTTGCGCGGGCTGTGCCGGCTGCTGCCGCTGCCGTGGGCGAACACCACGATGCCCGTGGCCCCTTCGGGGACCGTCAGCTCTCCGCCGAGCCGGACCGGTCCAGCCTGCACGACGACACCCGCGGCCGCCATCCCCGCTCCTCCCGCAGCTCCCAAGGTTGCTGCGTTTTCGTGCCGCTGCTCGATTCCCCCGAGAAGGTGGGCTCTTCCGCCCGACGTTGTCCGTAGGCCAGGACATCCGTCTGTCGTCACTGCTTCCGGCTCACGACCGGACTCCTGGCCACCTTGCACCTGCACTCCACGCTACTCGCGTTCCGCCGAGGTGCGAGCGCCGGACGACTTCACCGCCGGATCCCACCGCGGCCGCCGTCCCGGCCTCCGGAGAAGCCGTGCCCCGCTCTCCCGCTCCGTACCGGCTCATCCCTTGACGACGCCCAGCGGCACCAGGCGGGCGACCAGCCGGGCGAGTCCGGCGCCCTCGGTGACCGCGGTGACCGCGTCGACGTCCTTGTACGCCTCCGGCGCCTCCTCGGCGAGACCACGCCACGAGGAGGGGCGTACGGCGATGCCCCGGGCCTCCAGCTCGCCGCGAAGCTGCTCCCCGCGGACCATGCGCAGCGCGTGATGACGGCTCCAGACCCGGCCGGCGCCGTGGCAGGCGGAGTGGAAGGCTTCGTTGCCGGGCAGGCCGACCATCACGTACGAGGCGGTGCCCATCGTCCCGGGGACCAGTACCGGCTGGCCCGCCCGGACGAGGTCCTCGGGCAGGCTCGGGTCGCCGGGTGGCAGCGCCCGCGTCGCGCCTTTGCGATGGACGCACAGTGGACGTGCCTCACCGTCCACTTCATGGGTCTCGAGTTTGGCCGTGTTGTGCGAGATGTCGTAGACCAGATCCAGACCGACTCCCGCAGCCGTCGCGAAGGCGCGGCGGGTGGCTTCGGACAGCAGCTGGCGGTTGGCCCGGCCGTAGTTGGCGGCTGCCGCCATCGCCCCCAGGTAGGCGTGGCCCCGCGGAGACTCGACGGGCGTGCAGGCCAGCTGCCGGTCCGGGACCTGGATGTGGTGCCGGTGCAGTTCCTGGTCCATCAGGCGGACGTGGTCGGTGCACACCTGGTGCCCCAGGCCGCGCGAGCCGCAATGGATCATGACGCACACCTGGCCCACCCGCAGCCCGAAGGCCGCCGCGGTGGCCGTGTCGAAGATCTGGTCGACCGCCTGGACCTCCAGGAAGTGGTTGCCCGAGCCGAGGCTTCCCACCTGGTGGAGGCCGCGTTCGACGGCGCGCCTGCTCACCTGCCCCGGGGCCGCGCCGTCCAGGACGCCGTAGTCCTCGCAGCGCGCGAGGTCGCGCGGCACACCGTGCCCGTGCTCGACCGCGTACCGAGCGCCGCCGACCAGCAGCTCGTCGATCTCCCCGGCGCCCGACAGCTTCCACAGGCCGCCGCGCCCCATGCCGCGCGGGATGGTGCCGTCGAGGATGTCCATCAGCCGCCGCAGCCGGTCGTGGCCGAGCGCCTCATGGTCGATGTCGGCGGCCAGCAGCCGTACGCCGCAGGAGATGTCGAACCCGACGCCGCCGGGCGAGATGACCCCGCCGTGGGAGATGTCGGTGGCGGCCACCCCGCCGATCGGGAAACCGTAGCCCCAGTGGACGTCGGGCATGGCGAAGGAGGCGCGGACGATGCCGGGCAGCGTCGCCACGTTCGCCACCTGCTCCAGCGCCTTGTCCCCGGCCGCCTGCGGCAGCAGCGCCCGCGAGGCGAACACAATCCCGGGTACGCGCATCGGCTCCTGCTGCTCGATACGGAAGCGGTACGGGCCCTTCTCCACCAGTGCGATGTCCACGTCCCTCACCTCCAGTCGACCGTCAGCCGACCGGTCCGATCGGCGACGGTGGTGCCGAACTCGGCGCAGGCGGTGGTGAGCCGCTCGCGGATCCACTCCCGGTCCTCGCCACGCGCCAGGCGGGTGTGGCAGTAGTCCAGGGCCAGCGGCACCGCCTCCACCCGGGCGGGAACCAGGTGCGCGGCATCCTGGCCGTCCAGGGTCACCAGGAAGAGGAGCCCCAGGTCGTTGCGGAGGACCGGGTCGACGGCGTAGTCGTCGACGAAGTCGCCCAGGTCGTACAGGATCCGGTCGGCGATCCCGTGGAACACATGGGCGGAGTGCCCGGCGACCAGCGTCGCTCCCGCCGCCAGCAGCTCCGGGGCCGCGGCCGAGACGTGACGCGGCGGCCGCGAGGTCATGTTGGGGCCCCAGTGCGGAGTGACCAGCACGACATCCGCCGCCGCGGCGGCCCGGCCCACCGACTCCGTCAGCCAGTCGGGCACCCACGCGTAGAGATCGGCCCAGGCCACACCGGGACTGTCCGCCCCGGCCGCGTAATCCTGCGGGTGGTCCGTGACGCCCACCACCGCAAGCCGCACACCGCCCGCCTCCAGCACCGTGAACTCCCGGGCCCCGCGCACGGTCGCCCCGGCGCCGACCGCGTGCACGCCCGCCCCGGCCAGCAGGGTGCGGGTGTCTGCCATGGCGTCGAACCCGTAGTCGAGAGCGTGGTTGTTGGCGAGCGTCACACAGTTCACGCCCAGTTCGGCCAGCACCTTCGCGGCGGCGGAGGGAGCGCGGAAGAAGAAGGCCTTTTGCGGGTCGGGCCAGCGGTGCCCGCGGTCGGAGACACAGCACTCCAGGTTGAGCACGAACAGGTCCGCCTCCGCGATCGCCTCCCTGACCCCTGCGGAGACCAGCGTCCCCGGCGTCGGCGAGCGGCGCAGCTCCTCGGCGACGCTGCGCCCGAGCATGGTGTCGCCGGCCAGTGCCACCGTGAGCGCCATGATCCGTCCCTTCCCCGTCCTGCACTCAGACGTCGAGGGTCACCCGGCAGGTCCAGCCGCCGGGGCCGCCGCGCAGGTGCAGGTCGTGCAGCGAAACGGCCTTCGGTACCGCACCGACCGGCACGGCGGTGCCCGCGTCGACCATCCGGAAGCGGACCGACAGGCCCCGGCCGGCTCCGGCCGGCCGGATGGACCCCACCTCCACATCGAGCGGGATCTCACCGTCGGCATCCATCCGGTAGACGACCTCCTCCAGGACGGACACCAGCAGATCCTCGTCGGACGCCGCCGTGACCACGTATGCGCGTTCACCGACAACCGCGGCCCCGGACGTGTCGGCGAAGCCCTCCACCATGGCGCGCACCGCCTCGCCGATGCACCCCTCGGCGGTCGGCGACCACGCCTCCACCCGCATGTCCGCGGTGTGTGGCACAGCCCCGTGTCCACTCGCGCCCGGCTGCTTCCCCACGGGTTCCCGACCGTCCACGGTCGGCGCCTCTCCGTCGTCTCCGGATGCACAGCCTGATGCCGGGTTTCCCGAGCCGCAGGCGATGCCTCCTCCAGAGTCGTCCCGTACACCGCTCCGGGGCAACCTGCACGAGGCGGTGCACGCTGTCACGGGTCGCGGGCCATCGGCGACGGTGTCCGTGTTCCGGCCGTCAAGCCTCGGGGCCACGCGTCGACCACGTGTCGGTGGCGCACACATTCACCTGCCGATGCCCGCCTCGTTGACCGCAGGCAATCGGAGGGTGACATACGGTAGTTGTCCTGTCGTCCTCGTGAAGGAGTGCACGCATGCCGGTCTCGCTCGGTCTCGGTCTTCCGCAGATGAAGCAGTACGACATCGGCCGCGACGTGGCCACGGTGGCACGCGCGGCGGAGGATGCCGGGTACGAGAGTCTGTGGGTCTTCGAGCGCGTGCTCTTTCCCGAGCCGGCCACCCAGGGGCTGTACGACGTACCGGGGCTGCCGTGGCCCGACGGGTACCGCAGCGTCGCCGACCCGCTGGTCACCCTCACACTGGCCGCCGCGGCCACCGGCCGGGCCCGGCTCGGCACCAGCGTCCTGATCGCCCCGCTCCACGTACCGTTCCAGCTGGCCCGTTCGCTCGCCTCGCTCGACGCCGCGAGCGGTGGCCGGGTGATCGCGGGCCTCGGAACCGGCTGGTCACTCGACGAGTACGCGGCCGCCTCGGTCGCACCCTTCGAGAAGCGCGGCGCGGTCCTGGACGAACTGCTCGACGTCTGCGCGGCCGTCTGGGGCCCGGACCCGGTCTCGTACCGGGGCGAGCTGACCACCATCGCGCCGGCTGAGGTCGGCCCCAAGCCCGTTCGCCCCATCCCGGTCTATCTGCCGGCCACCAGCCCGCGCGCCACCCGCCGGCTGGTGGACCGGGCGGACGGCTGGATGCCCGTCGCCATGGGCGCCACGACACTGGCCGAACAGTGGCGGAAGGTGCAGGACCTGGCTGCCGAGCGCGGCAGGGACCGGCCGATCGGCGTGTGCGCCCGCGCCAACGCGAGGTACAGCGCCAAGCCGTTCGAGGGCGCGGACCGACAGCCCTTCCGGGGCAGCGTGGCCCAGATCGTCGAGGACCTGGCGGCACATGCCGCAACGGGCGTACCCGAGATCCTGCTGGACCTCCAGGCAACGACGCGTGACGCCGTCGAACTCGTCGACGTGGCGGCCGAGGTGTATCAGGCAGCCCGAGCGGCGGGCGTCTGACGGTCGCACCGGGGGAGTACCGGTCCACCGTCCGGAGGGACGGATTGCGGCGGCCGACAGCACGCCACTGCATCCCCCTCATCGGGTGCTGGTCACCTTCGCCCGGTCGTCCCTGTCCGCCGCGGACCGTGGGGGCACCGGTGTGGACCGATGGTCCCGCGCCGGGTGAGCCCGGTGCATGTCCGGGGCACCGTCTCAGTCCCCGGGGAGCAGTCGGGCCTCGGTGCTCGGCAGCTTGCTCCACCAGTGGTCGTAACGGTGATAGACCTCCGGTTCGCGGTCGGCGAGGAAGGCTGTCAGTGACCGTGCCTCGGCGGCGAGCTGCTCCCAGACGTCGTCCGGCAGGCGGTGGAAGGTGGTCGCCTCGATCCCTCCCTCGGCCGGACGCCATATGCCGGCGACGTACCCGTCGACCAGCAGGGTCGGCAGCACGTCGCCGTTCCTGCGGGTGACGAGCGTGCGGTAGTCCGGTGGGATGACACGGCTGCGGTCGGAGTAGGCCAGCAGGATGCTGTCCCACATGGCCATCAGCCGGGGCGGTGCAGGCGTGTCCTCGTCCGGACGCGACGCGTCCGGGGTGTCGAACAGCTCCACGCCGTTCGGCCCTTCGAGCCGCTCGATGTCACCGTCACCGGCGAGAGCCTGCAGTGCCGCCCTGGCCCTGGCTCGCTGGACCAGCGAGAACTGGGCGACGTCCGCCACCGATGCCGGCCCGAACCCCTCGAGATAGCGCAGGACCAGCGTCTGCAGGGACGCGGCGGACATCTCCGGGTCTGCCGGCGCAGGCCGGGTCGGGGGTGCGACGTACGACGGACGGTGGCCGAACGACCACGGTGGTGTGGTGGGTGCGTGCAGCAGTGGCGTGTACTGCCGCAGCCCCCACCACGCGCCGGGCTTCGGCGGTGCGCCCAGCCGCTGTGTGAGCCAAGCCTCGCACTCCGCAGCCGTGCGGGGCCGGTCGGCGAACGCCAGCAGCTCCGGAACCAGTGTGTCGGCATCCTCGGCGGTCAGCCCGGACACCGTGAAGCGGTCGCCCAGCCTGGCGGCACGCAGTGACGGCTGCACGGCCTCATGGAAGGCCCGGAAATCGTCGATGTGGACCGCGTGCAACGTGATCCGCATGAGAGTCGACTTGACGACCTCATGGCCGGCGAAGGCAGTATCGAGGTCGGCGGCGTCGAAGTCGGTGAGCCGGTTCCACAGCGCGAGGTAGGGCGACGCCGCCTGCTGCGCCTGCAGTGCGACCACGCGCCGTACCGCATCCGCGACGCCGAGCGTCTCCCGCTCCAACAGCAACTACCGGGCGAGCGTGGAGCGGTTGAGCTCTCGCGCTGTGATTCTCATGCCGTGACCGTCTCATTCCCCATGTCGTGAACCCGGCACCGAGGATGCCCGCGGAGTACCCGGCTGTGCACCCTGACCTGTACGCCGACGCCTGATCGAGAGCTGCCCGTCATCGGGATTCTTCCACGCGAACCTCCGTGCGGAGGCGGGTCGTTGCTGGCCCGTCCGCAGCAGTCCGGCGTCGATCGGGCTCGACCGCGTCCGGCCCGGTGGCGCATTCCGGTCGGTGTGCGGATGTCGTGCGCGGTGGTCTTCGGCGGGCGATTTTCGGCCGGCGGGTTGCCACGGTCCCGGGCCGGGTGACGACCTCCGGAGGGAGGTGTTCCGGTAGTGGCGTTCCGGGGCGGGCGCATGGGTCCGGGCGGGTGGTCACCGGAGAGGGGAATCGTCCGGTCGGAATGCGGTGCAGGCGGCAGTCGCCGGGCGCGCGGTGGGTCCGCATGTGATTCCGGATCGCCGCCCCGGCCCGGACCTACTGTTGTGTGTCGCGAAGGGCCAGGCGGCATGCGTTCAAGTTAACGAGTACGTAAGGCAGTTGTGATTCAACACTTGACAGGTGCCTATCACCACGCCACCTTGGGAGCGCTCCCACCATCAAGACTTGCACGCTTCCTTACCCTCTGCTCCCCACACCTCGTTCACCGACACGGGGCTCACCGCCTCGACGGCGTACAGCTACACGGTCAAGGCCCGGGACGCGGCCGGGAACGTCTCGGCGGCCTCCGCTGCCGTCTCGGCGACCACGTCCGCGGGCGGCGGAACCGGCACCCTCAAGGTCCAGTACAAGAACAACGACTCCTCGGCCACCGACAACCAGATCCGGATGGGCCTGCAACTGGTCAACACCGGTAGCACCGCGGTGAACCTGTTCACGGTGAAGGTGCGCTACTGGTTCACCCCCGAGGCCGGCGCGAGCACCTTCGGCACCGCTTGCGACTACGCGGTGCTGGGCTGCGGCAGTGTGACCACCGGTGTGACGGCCTCCGGAAGTTCGGCCGCCGGGGCCAGCCACTACCTGGAGGTCGGCTTCGGCAGCGGCAGCCTGGCGGCGGGAGCCTCCGCCGGGGAGATCCAGCTGCGCCTGAACAAGAGCGACTGGTCGAACTTCGACGAGGCCGACGACTACAGCCGCACCACCAACACGGCCTACGCCGACGCGTCGAAGATCGGTGTCTACGTGGGCTCCACCCTCACCTGGGGCACCGCCCCCTGATCCTGCCCGTCACCCCTTGCGTCACCCGTTCCGTCGCTCCCGTTGCCGCTTCCGTTTCGCGGTGGCGGGAGCGACGGGCATTTGGCCGCATCGCACTTCATCTGCACAGCATGTCGGGGGCGCGGTGGGGGCGAAGGTCCCTGAGGACCGACTCGACCTCACGGAGAAAGGACTGGTAGGAGGTCAGGCGTTGCCATTCGGAGTCGGGGATGCCGGGTACCGTGGCGGCACTTGCCGTCCAGCTTGCGACCAGTTCGGCGTACAGCGGTGTCTCGCTCGCCGCCTCGGTGTACGTCTGACCCGCTACGAACGCGCCGGCAAGCTGCCCCCGTGATGTGTGTGCTCCGTGCGGCGCATCCAGCTGGGGCCGCGGACGCGGCCGGGCATGAGATGCGCGGGGGGCCTGTGAGGGGTGCGGAATGGATGTCGCGGTGCCTCTGCCGGTAGCGGTTGCGGTGGCGGATGTGGGTGCGTTCATGACGGTGGTAACGATCAGCACCCATATGGGTAACTAGAGTGCGACACAGAATGATTAGATGGCGTTTCACCTTTCTTGATGCCTTTAGGTCGAATATCGCTTCAAATCCGTAACAGAGACGTTGCTTTAGGCATGGAACCGAGGGAGATGTGGGAACGCCATGCCGTACTGGCGCGGGCCTATTTCGGGAATGACGAGGATGTACGCCGTGCGCAGGGGGACCTTGACGAACGAAATGCGGACCGCATGCGGACGCTGGCCGCGTTCGCGGTGACGCTGGGAAGCGACGGGACCGTCGCGGAACTCCTCGGGCTCCATGAACGCGAAGTACGCCTGGCCCGCCGCACCGTGGGAAAGGACGACGCCCGGGCCATCGCCAAGGCGCTCCTGGACCATCACGCTGCCGATGCGTACAAGCCCCCTCCCGAAGACGCGGACGGATGCCCGCCGTACCCGGAACCGGAGGAGAGACACGTGTCCCACGAGACTCCGGCCGCACCTCCGAGCCCCCCTCATGCTCCGGTAGCTGAGGAACCGGTCCACGTGACGGCGTCGTCGACGGCCGTGGACGCGGTCCTGGTAGGAGCGTGGAGCACCGGGACCGACCTCGCCGTGCTGGCGAGCGAGCTCGGTCTCGATCTCCCCCGCCTCGTCGCACGCACCCGGTATCTGGAGGCACAGGGCCGTCTCACACATGCATCGCCGTCGCTGGACCGTTCCGGCCGTCATCGGCGCGTCGACGGCGCCGAGGCGCCCGCCATGCCCCAGCCCCGGCAGTGGTACTACCCCAGCCAGCCTCGCCCGCCGTACCAGGAGGCGGTATGGGACCAGCAGTCTTCATCCACCACGTTCGGCTCCGCACCGATGCACGACTGGGACGGCATCCTCGACCAGTGGCAGGTTTCAACCGCCCCCACGGCCTCCTGGCAGGGATTCGCATGAGAGCGCCCGGCGGCCGCGAGTCCGTTACCGGCGTGGGGAGTCCGACGAGCAACTCGTAGTCGGTCCGGCGCGCGCGCCGGCACGTGCCGTAAGGCTCCGACCCACGGGGTGGGGGCGGGCCTGCGGCGCCCCTCAGATGACCGGCGGCCGCCCCAGCATCGTCATGCGCCACACCGTCCGCCACCGCATCGGCTGCCGTCGGCCGCACGGGGTTCGGACCCCCTCGGCGAAGCCGCCGGCCCAGGCGCGCAGACCCGTGGCCGAACGGGTGCGGGCCACGGTGAGGAGGGTCCAGGTGCCCAGGTAGGCCGGGACCAGGGGGAGAGGCAGGTTACGGCGGGCCAGCCAGACCCGGTTGCGGGCCGTCATCCGGTAGTAGACCGAGTGCCTGGCCGGGGATGTCTTGGGGTGCTGGAGCAGCAGGTCGGGTTCGTACAGGATCTTCCAGCCCGCATCGAGCGCCCGCCAGGACAGGTCCGTCTCCTCGTGCGTGAAGAAGAACTCCGCGGGCCACGGGCCGGTTTCGGCAAGCATCTTCATGGAGAGGGCGTGGCCGCCGCCCAGGAACGCCGTGACCGGGCCGCGGCGCATCGGGTCGGTGGCGCGCAGCCGGGGGACATGGCGGCGTTGCGTCTCGCCGTGCTCGTCGGCGATACGGAAGCCGACGATGCCGAGCTTCGGGTCGGCGGCGTACATCTCCTGGACCTTGCGCAGCACACCGTTGTCGACGAGGAGTCCGTCGTCGTCCAACTCGACGACGACGTCCACGTCACCGAGTTCCGAGAGTCGGCGGATGGCGACGTTACGGCCGCCGGGGCAGCCGAGGTTCTCGTCGAGCTCGATCGTGGTCACACCGCCGGCCAGGTCGGACAGGCCGGCGACGGCGGTGAAGTCCGGCAGCGAGGTGCCGTTGCCCACGATCACGAGACGGGTGGGCAGCACGTCCTGTATGGCGATCGAGGCCAACAGGGCTTCGACCTGCTGCGGGCGGTCGCCCATGGTCACGATGGATACGCCGATGCGCGGTTCGGACAAGGTCAGCACTCCTGGGCTCGCTGCGGTGCCCGTGATCGTAGTCGCTTGCTGTTCAGGTTCCGGATGCCACCCTGTCACGGCAGGTTGACCGGTGTCCGGTAGGTGACGTCGGGAGCCGGGCGCCGCGCCGGCTACTCGTGGGTGGCGAAACGCCGGCGCCCGGTCCGTCCGGAAGACGGCCGCGGCCGGCGGCCTCAGGCGTTCGCCGCGTACCGCCAGAAGTCCCGCATCAGCGCGGGCGGCGTCGGCCCCGTCATCTCCAGCTGGCTGAGCATGATCGTGACCGTTCCGGTGGACGGGACGAAGTGCCCCGTCGTGCCGGTGCCGCCGATCCAGCCGTAGCGGCCCGGTACGTTCCACGGCTCGGTCGTCTCGACATCGACCGAGCCACCGAAGCCCCACCCCTGGCCCTCGATGAACAGTTCGCCGGCCTCGCGCTGGGCCGGGGTCAGATGGTCGGTGGTCATCCGGCGCACCGATGCGGGTGACAGCAGCCGGCGGCCGTCGAACCTCCCGTCGGCGAGCATCATGCGGGCGAAGGCCAGCCAGTCGTCGAGGGTCGATACCAGACCGCCCGCGCCGGAGGGGAACGCGGGCACGCTGCTCCACTGGCCGCCGGGGGCATCCACCAGCTGGGGATCGCCGTTCGGATCGATGCGGTAGAGGCTGGTGAAGCGGTCGAGCTCGGCGGCCGGCACCGCGAAACCGGTGTCCACCATGCCCAGCGGCCCGAACAGCCGCTCGTCCAGGAACTCCGGCAGTGAACAGCCCGAGACCCGGGCGATCAGCACACCCTGGATGTCCGAGCAGGTGTTGTACAGCCAGGCTTCGCCCGGCTGGTTCAGCAGCGGGATACGGGACAGCGTCGCCATCCATTCGTCCGGCGCCGGGACGTCCGCCGGCTCCGGTCCCTGCTTCAACTCGCTGAACAGCGGGGCGACTCCCGGCAGCGTGAAATCGGACGGGAAGCCGTACCCGGCACGGAAGGTGAGCAGGTCCAACACGGTGATGGGCCGGGTCGCCGGGACCACGTCGCCGAGCGGACCTGACGGCGTGCGGAGCACCTTCGGCGAAGCCAGTTCCGGCAGCCATCGATCGACCGGCTCGTCCAGCGCGATCCGGCCCTCCTCGACCAGCATCATCACCGCGGCGGCGACGATCGGCTTGGTCATCGAGGCGATGCGGAAGATCGAGTCCCGGGCCATCGGGACTGTGCCTTCGACGTCGGCCGAGCCGGCCGCCTGCACCTCGGTCCGGTCGCCCCGGGCCACCAGGCCCACCGCGCCCGGCACCGCCCCCTTGCCGACGTGTGCATCCAGGATGTCGTGCAAGTCGGTCGTCATCGGTCCACCTTCTCGATTCGTGCGGTCGGAGCCAAGACTCCCGCCGCTGCCCCGAATCATCGGACCGTTGACATCGATTACGCCCGATCGGCCCAGTCGAGGTCGGTGCCGGGGGCCGTTCCACAGGCTCTGCTGCCAGGCCGTCATTGAAGACCGCTCGGTACGGTTCCGCACCGGACGGGCCAGTTCCCGATGGTCAGCCGGTGGCGGCGGCCTGGCTCGGTACGGTTTCGAGAGAGGTGAGCAGCCGTTCGCCGCGGTCTTCGGCCATGTCGAGGGTGGCCAGTACGGCGGGCGTCGAAATGCTCGGCAGGATGTAGTGCAGCAGTACGGAGATCCGGCGCCCCAAGTCCTCGCGGTTGCACAGGACCTGGGACATCACCTGAACGCCGGAGAAGGCGCCCGCCAGCAGTTCTGCGGTCTCGCCCGGCTGGACGTGCGGCAGGAGCTCGCCCTGGTTCTTCGCCGCGCTCAGCAGCTGTTCGAGCCGGTCTATCCAGGCCCGGAACGGGGTGCCCCGGTCGAGGCCCTCGACCGCCTGGTCCATCGCCAGTCCGACGCTGGCCCGCACCAGCGGTTCATGGCGGAGCCGGTGGGCGAGCAGCATGCCCTGGTCGACCAGTTCCTGGAGTTTCGTGAGCTGAGGCGGCAGCGGAACGGTGTCCAGCTGGAGGTCCATCACGCCGAGCGCCAGCTCTTCCTTCGAGTTGAAGTGGAAGTACAGCGCGCCCTTGGTCACCCCCGCCCGCGCGAGGATCTCGCTGATGGTGGCGCTGCTGTAGCCGCGCTCGTCGAAAACGGCGGCGGCCGCCACCAGGATCGACCGCCGAGTCTGGATCGCGCGCGCCTGCTGTGCCATCAGCTACGTGTCTCTCTAGTCGTGGCGTGGTCAGCGCCACAGGGTTCTGGCTGGAAAGGAAAACCGGGCTGTCAGTATCTTACTGCGGGGGTGGACGGCCTCTTGCATGGATCCTCTGGGGGGGAACTTCATGGTTCAGCTCATCTCACGCACCGCTTCGGTGTCACCCAAAGGCAGACAGGCCGAATTTCCACGGCAGTTGGTCCACCGGTCCGATCCGGAGGACGTCTTCCCCACCGGCTGGACCAGACAGACCGACACCCAGTTCTCGGTGTCGGCCCGCTGGCCGCGTGCGCACCGTTTCTTTGCCCCCGTGGCGGGCCGCTACCAGGACCCACTGCTGATCGCGGAGACGATGCGGCAGACGACGATGCTCCTCGCTCACGCGGAATTCGACGTTCTGGTCGGGGACCAGTTCGTGATGTGGGAGCTGGGATACACCTCCTCGCCCGAAAGCCTCGCCCTGGGCGCGCGCCCCGAGCACCCTGACCACCCCGACGGATCCTGGGACATCACCGTGGACGTCTCGTGCTCCCGGATCAAGCGGCGGGGCCGGGGCCTCGGCTCCATGAGCCTGGAACTGCTCCTGCATCGCAACGGCAGCCGGATCGCAACCGGCGGCGGACGGATCAGCTGTACGTCGGCCAAGGTGTACGAGCGGCTGCGGGGGGACCGCCACGCCTTGATCGGCGTACCCGTCCCCCTCCTTCCGGCCGTCGCTCCGCGCGAGGCGGGCCGGACCTCGGAGCGTGATGTCGTGCTGGCACCGACTCCGCATCAGGGTGTCTGGCAGCTGCGGCTCGACACCGGGCATCCGACTCTCTTCGGCCGGCCCAATGATCATGTGCCGGGGATCCTGTTGCTGGAGGCGGCCCGGCAGGCCGCCAATGTCGTCTGCTCCGGGCGCTCCTTCCTGCCGGTGTCGCTGGAGACCGCCTTCCTCCGCTACGTCGAACTGGACCGCCCCTGCTGGATCGAGGCCCGTATCGTCCCGGCGGACACCCCGTCGACGACCAGGGTGCAGGTCCGGGCCACCCAGGACGGCGAACCGGTCTTCACCAGCACGCTCGACTCCCCGGACCGCACCGAAGAGGCGCAGGGCACACGGTCATGACGGCGCCGCGCATCCTCATCACCGGAGCGACCGGATTCATCGGCAGCCATGTCGTGGCCGCCGCGCGCCGGGTCCCCGGGGCCCGGCTGCGCCTGATGACGCACCGGACCGCGCCCGACAGCGGCGGCGGCGTCGTGACCGGCATCGGTACCCGCGTCGAGACCGTGTACGGAGATCTCGCCGATCCCACCTCCCTGCACGGCAGTTGTGACGGGATCGACGCCGTGATCCACTGCGCCTCGCAGATCGGCGGCGACGCAAAGGCGGCCACGACCGTCAACGACCACGGCACCCGCGCCCTGATCGAGGAGGCTGCCCGCAGCCGCGTCGCCCGGATCGTCCACCTGAGCACTGCATCGGTCTACGGGCGAGGCCCGTTCGCGGAGTTGCTGCCGGGCCGGGCGGAGCCTGCCCCCGCCTCGGCCACCAGCCTGACCCGCGCCGCCGCCGAGCAGCATGTCCTCGCGGCGGGCGGTGCCGTACTGCGCCCGCACATCGTGCACGGGGTCGGGGATCGCTGGGCGGTGCCCGGACTCGTCGCCCTGCTGGGGCAGTTGAGGGCAGGACTGATCGGGTGCGAGGCGCGGCACTCGCTCATCGACGTCGAGACGCTGGGCAGGGTGCTGCTCGGCGCGGCGCTCTCCCCGAAGGAACCGACGGGGGTCTACCACGTCAACCACCCCGACCCGGTGGGCTGTTCGGAACTGCTGTCGACGGTCATCGGCGAACTCGGGCTGCCCTGGACGGGTACGGGCATCGGCGTCGACGCCGCCCGTACCCGGCTGGCCGAAGTCCCGTATGCCCTGCACCATCTCGACATGCTCGCGGTGGACCACTGGTTCGCCGACGAGCGCGTCTGGCAGGACGTCGACTGCGAGCCGGGCGCGGGCTTCGCCGCCACCTTCGCCCGGCACGCCCCTTGGTACCGGCAGTTCCTGGGGCGATAGCCGCCCGCTGCGTCACTCCGCCGCAGGGATCCGCGTCCCCGTCCCGCTCACCCGCACCCGTGCGTCGCCCGCACGCAGTTCGACCGTGAGCGTGCCGGGGCGGCCCATGTCCTCGCCCTGGTGGAGGGTGAGGACCGCGGCGTCCGGGACGAGGGCCTGCTCGCGCAGGTAGGCCCCGAAGGCGGCCGCCGCCGCGCCCGTCGCCGGGTCCTCGACCACGCCCCCGACCGGAAACGGGTCGCGGACGTGGAAGACGGCCGGCGACTCGCGCCACGCCAGCTGGACGGTCGTCAGGTCGAGTCGGTGCATCAGCGCTTCGAGGCGCGCGAAGTCGTAGTCGAGGTCGGCGAGCCGCTCGCGGCTTGCTGCGGCCAGCACCAGGTGGCGGGCGCCCGCATAGGCGATACGCGGCGGCAGGGCCGGGTCCAGGTCGGCGGCCGGCCAGTCCAGGGCGGCCAGCGCTTCGGCCAGGTCGTCCGGAGCGACATCCGTGACGTGGGGCTCCACGCTCGTGAGGGTGGCGCGGAGCTCGGCGCCCTCCTGGGCGACGGTGACCGGGACCGTGCCCGCCTGCGTGGTGAAGACCAGATCACCGGGGCCGTTGCGCTCGGCGAGGGCGATGGCCGTCGCAACGGTTGCGTGGCCGCAGAACGGGACCTCCGCCTTCGGGCTGAAGTAGCGGATCGTATAACCACGACCGGTCGATCCGCCCGACTCGCCCGGCCCGGTCAGGAACGCCGACTCGCTGTAGCCGAGCTCGGCCGCGACGGCGAGCATCGCCGCGCCGTCGAGACCGGATGCGTCGAGGACGACACCCGCCGGGTTGCCGCCCTCCGGATCGGCGGAGAACGCGGTGTAGCGCAGGACCTCGGTGCCTGAAATCTGAGTCATGACGCAGGTCAACCGCACTGCGGTTCAAGGCATTCCCGGCCGGGACGGCGGGCACCCCGAACCGCGGCCACGGCGTCGGCCCCGTGGCGGTTCTCGATGCCGTTGCCCGTCTCCGTCCAGGAGCAGGAGCAGGAGCAGGAGCCGGGGAAGCGCACACCCGCCCGTCCGGAAGGTGTCGAAAGCGGTCGGATGCGGCCCAGGGTTCGACAGCGCCTCGGCTGTCAGCCGCGGCCCACGTACGGCATCGTCGTCGCCAGGACCGTCGCGAACTGCACATTCGCCTCCAGCGGCAGCTCCGCCATGTGCAGCACCGTCCGGGCCACGTCGTCCGCCGCCATCACCGGCTCCACCGCCAGCTCGCCATTGGCCTGAAGGGTGCCCCTCTGCATCCGGTCGGTCATCTCGGTCGCCGCGTTGCCGATGTCGATCTGGCCGCAGGCGATCCGGTACGGGCGCCCGTCCAGAGACAACGACTTCGTCAGCCCCGTCATGGCGTGCTTGGTCGCCGTGTACGCCACCGAGTGCGGGCGCGGCGCATGGGCGGAGATCGAGCCGTTGTTGATGATCCGGCCGCCCTGCGGGTCCTGCTCCTTCATCTGCCGGTACGCCGCCTGCGCACACAGGAACGCCCCCGTCAGATTCACCTCGACCACGGTGCGCCAGTCGTCGTACGACAGGTCCTCCACCGGGACGGAGCGCGGGCCGAACGTGCCCGCGTTGTTGAACAGCAGGTCGACCCGGCCGACCCACTCCCGTACGGAGGAGAACAGCGCGGTCACGTCCTCGGGGCGGGAGACGTCGGCGGGGACGGTGATCACCCTGGCTTTCTCCCCGGCCAGTTCCGCGGTCTCGGCGAGAGGTCCGGGGCGGCGGCCCGCGAGCGCCACCGACCAGCCGGCGCCGGTCAGGGCAAGAGCCACCGCACGGCCGATCCCGGAGCCCGCGCCCGTGACGACGGCCGTCTTCGTATCGGAGTTCAACAGTTCGTTGCTCATGGCGCCGCAGCGTACGCCTCCCGGGTCAAAGGTCCCCGGCGGGCGGCCGGTTCGGGTTCGACGGAATGATTTCTTGATCATTCGTCGGCGATTCCGGTGCCGTCGGGGCCGCTTGACGGTGATCATGTTCCTGCGACTGCCTGCCTCTGCGACTGCGTACCTCTCTGTCTGCGTACCTCTGTGTCTGTGGTGCCCCAGCGCAATTCGTCCCCCGAGGGGCGATCCCGCCGCACTTCTCATCAGCGCGACGCCTGCGCGACGCGAACACGACAGCCACTCGATGTGCGGGACCGGTGGACTTCCCCGCGTACACCGCCAGTCAGGGGAGGGACAGATGACGTACTCATCGCACCCGCAGGAGATGCGCGACGCCGCACGCCACGGCGGCCGCCGCCGCTTCCTCACCGTCACCGGTGCCGCCGCCGCGCTCGCCTTCTCGGTCAACCTGCCGGCCGCGGGCGCCGCGAGCGCCGCCGAGCTGGACGCCAGGACGATCAGCGAGGACCCGTTCACCCTCGGAGTCGCCTCGGGTGACCCGCTGCCCGACTCGGTCCTGCTGTGGACGAGACTCGCACCCCGCCCGTACGAGCCGGACAGCGGACTGCCGAACGCCCGCGTCCAGGTGCGCTGGGAGCTCGCCCGCGACGAGAACTTCACCCGGGTCGTCCGGCGCGGAACCGCCACCGCCCACCCGGAGTTCGACCACAGCGTCCACGTCGAGATCAAGGGCCTCGACGCCGACCGCGTCCTCTACTACCGCTTCCGCGCCGGGAAGTGGATCAGTCAGGTCGGCCGGACCCGCACCGCCCCCGCCCCGCACGCCCGCAACAGCGCGCTGACCCTCGCCGCCGTCTCCTGCCAGGCCTACCACGACGGCTACTTCACCGCGTACAGCCACCTCGCGCAGGAGGACGTCGACGTCGTCTTCCACCTCGGCGACTACCTCTACGAGTACGCCGTGACCGCGACCGGCGGAGCCCGTAACTACACGGACCGTCCACTCCCCGCCCACTTCAACCGGGAGACGGTCACCCTGGAGGACTACCGGCTGCGGTACGCCCTCTACAAGTCCGACCCGGATCTGCGCGCCGCGCACGCCGCGCACCCCTTCGTCGTCACCTGGGACGACCACGAGACCGAGAACAACTACGCGGGCGGCACCCCGGAGAACGACGTCCCGCCGGAGGAGTTCCTGCTGCGCCGCGCCGCCGCGTACCGCGCGTACTGGGAGAACCAGCCACTGCGCACCCCGCAGCGGCCGACCGGCCCCGACATGAAGCTCTACCGGCGTCTGCAGTTCGGCCGGCTCGCCCAGTTCGACATCCTCGACACCCGTCAGTACCGCAGCGACCAGGCGTACGGGGACGGCTGGCAGAAGCCGGGACCGGAGTCCGAGGACCCGGCGCGCACCCTGACCGGCGCCACCCAGGAGCGCTGGCTGCTCGACGGCTGGCACGCCTCGCGGGCCACCTGGAACGTCGTACCGCAGCAGGTCACCTTCGCCCAGCGGCGCGACGTGCCGACCGACGCCTTCAAGCTGTCCATGGACGCGTGGGACGGCTACCCGGCCTCCCGGGACCGGATCCTGAAGGGTGCGGAGGCCGCCGGGATCGACAACCTGATGGTGCTGACCGGCGATGTGCACGTCGGCTACGGCTTCGACCTGAAGAAGGACTTCGACGACCCGTCGTCCCGCACGCTGGGCACGGAGATCGTCGCCACGTCCATCACCAGCGGCAAGGACGGCTCGGACAAGCCGGCCAGCTGGAACAACCAGATGCAGGCCAACCCGCACATGAAGTTCTTCAACGGACGGCGCGGGTACGCGGTCGTCACGCTGGGCCAGGAGCAGGCACGCGCCGACTTCCGCACGGTGTCGGCCGTCACCACGCCCGGTGCGCCCGTCGCGACGGCCGGATCGTTCGTCACGGAGGTGGGTAACCAGGGCCTCACGCCTGCGTGAAGCCCTGCCTACGTCCCGGTCAGCCGATGCCGTCCGCGGGGTAGCGGACGCCGATGCGGTCCCGTACCGCATCGAGCGTCCGCATCACCGCCAGCGAACCGTCCAGCGGCACCAGCGGCGACTCCGTCTCGCCCGCCCGCAGTGCCCGTACCACCTCGGCCTGCTCGAACTGCATCCCGCTGAGCCCCTCGCCCGACGACCCCGCGGTGAACTCCTCCGGGTCGTGTCCCGGCCGGTGCAGCACGAACCGGTCCGGGTGGAAGAAACCGCGCGGGAAGTCGATCCGCCCCCGGGTGCCCGTGATCGAGGCGGTCTGCGGGGTGTCCGCGACCAGCGAGCAGCTGAGCAGCGCGGTGGCGCCCGACTCCCAGCCCAGCAGCATGCCGGTGTTCAGATCGACGCCCTCCGGGGAGAGCAGCGCATCGGCCTGGATCCGGTCCGGCTCACCCAGCAGCAGCTGCGCGAGCGACACCGGGTACACGCCCAGGTCCAGCAGCGCACCGCCGCCCAGCGCCCGGTCCCGCAGCCGGTGGTCGGGGCCGAACGGGCCCGCGAGCCCGAAGTCGGCCTGCACGGTGCGGATGTCGCCGATGGCACCGTCGGCGATCAGCGCGGTCAGCAGCCTGACGACCGGGTTGCAGTACGTCCACATCGCCTCCATCAGGAAGAGGCCACGGTCCCGGGCGAGCGCCACGAGCTCTTCCGCCTCCCGGGAATTGAGCGTGAACGCCTTCTCGCACAGCACGTGCTTTCCGGCCTTCAGGCAGAGCGCGGTGGCCTCCCGGTGCGCGGAGTGCGGTGTGGCCACGTACACCACGTCGACCTCGTCGTCCGCGGCGAGCTCGGCCCAGCTGCCGTACGCCCTGGGTATCCCGAACCGCTCGGCGAAGGCCTTGGCCGACGTGTCCGTGCGCGAGGCCACGGCCACCACTTCCGTGCCGGGCACCGCCTGCAGGTCGGCGGTGAAGGCCGCGGCGATGCCACCCGTAGCCAGCACGCCCCAACGCACGGTCCTGCTCATGCCTGCTCCCAAAAAGGTCTCGACCACTCCGGCTGAGCTGAGAGCATAGAGTGCGGATTCAACTATTTGGAGATGAGAATGCCGGAGAGCGGCGTGAGCCGAGCCCAGCACACCCACATACCGACCGACGGGACCGGCATCCGGACCGCGTCCGGTCCGACCGCCACTGCCGCGGCCCGGCGCACCGGACTCCTCGTCACCCTCGTCCTCGGCGGTCTCACCGCACTTCCGCCGCTTTCCATGGACATGTACCTCCCGGCGCTCCCCGCGGTCACCGACGCCCTGCACGCCCCCGCCGCCACCGTCCAGCTCACCCTCACCGCGTGCCTCGGCGGCATGGCGCTCGGCCAGGTCGTCGTCGGACCGATGAGCGACCGCTGGGGTCGGCGCCGGCCGCTCCTGCTCGGCATGGTCGTCTATGTACTCGCCACCGCGCTCTGCGTCTTCGCACCCACCACGGAACTCCTCATCGGCTTCCGCCTCCTGCAGGGGCTGGCCGGTGCGGCCGGCATCGTCATCGCCCGGGCCGTGGTCCGTGACATGTACGACGGCGTGGAGATGGCCCGGTTCTTCTCCACCCTGATGCTGATCTCCGGCGTCGCACCGGTCGTCGCGCCACTGATCGGCGGACAGGTGCTGCGGTTCACCGACTGGCGGGGCATCTTCGCCGTCCTCACGGTCGTCGGCGTGCTGCTCACCCTGGTCGTCCGGAAGTGGCTGCACGAGACGCTGCCGCCGGAGGAACGGCACACCGGCGGCGTCGGCGACGCGCTGCGCACCATGCGCGGGCTCCTCGGCGACCGCACGTTCACCGGCTACATGGTCGCGGGCAGCCTCGCCTTCGCGGCCCTCTTCGCGTACGTGAGCGCCTCGCCGTTCGTCGTGCAGGAGATCTACGGTGCCTCGCCGCAGACGTTCAGCCTGCTCTTCGGCATCAACTCGATCGGCCTGATCGCCGTCGGCCAGATCAACGGCAAGGTACTGGTGGGCCGGATCAGCCTGGACAAGGCGCTCGGCTTCGGGCTCGGGGTCATCGTGCTGGCCGCGACCGCGCTGCTGCTGATGACGTCCGGAGTCTTCGGCGACGTCGGTCTGGTGCCGGTCGCCGCCGGTCTCTTCGTACTGATGTCGGCGATGGGGCTGGCGATGCCGAACACCAACGCCCTGGCTCTGATGCGTACCAAGCACGCCGCGGGTTCCGCCTCGGCACTGCTCGGTACGTCGGCGTTCCTGATCGGGGCCGTCGCCTCACCGCTCGTCGGTATCGCGGGGGACGCGACGGCCGTACCCATGGCGGTTGTCCAGCTGGTGTGCGCGGTCGGCGCCATGGCGTGCTTCCTGGGCCTGTGCCGGCCCTGGCAGCGCGGTGGCGCAAGGGTCTGAGCAAAGACCCTCGAGCCACTCGCCCAGGGGGTGTCCGGCCGTGATCCGTCCGGCACCCTCTAGCGGTCGGCGCGCGGGTAGCCGAGGAGATGCAGCCGGTCCAGCTCGTCCGTCCAGCGGAACACGCCGACCCCCGCCGCGGCCTCCGTGGCCGGCAGCCGCACATTCGCGGGCAGCGCCTCCGGCACCCCGCTGGTGACCTCGACCTGGGCCGGACGGCCGCGGCCGGCCAGCACGTCCGCCGCGTTGCGTCCGGGCGTCGCGCCGTACGCGATGCCCTCGTCCGTCACGGAGACCAGGGTCAGCGGCTTTGAGCCGTCCGTCGCTTCGAGACAGAACCCCTTCCTCGTCTCCAGGTCGAAGGCGAGGTTCCCGGCCACCAGGTACGTCCGCGAGGGCGACATGACGGCCTGCGGATACTGGCCCGGCTTGATCGCCACCTTGTGGCACTCCACCGTGGCCACCGGCTTCCCCGTCTCCGCGTCGTGCACCGCCCACAGGTCATGGGTCGTCGCCCGCTTCTGGCCCTTCGCGAGCTGCCACTTCGCCAGCACCCAGCCGGGGGCCACCGACGTCGGGATCCCGCTGGAACGGTCGGTGCCCTTCGGGGCGACGTTCCGGCTGAACCAGCCGCCCTGCACCCAGAACTCACGTGCCCCGCTGACCAGCAGGCCCTTCGTGGTCAGTCCGAACACCTCGGTGAGCTGCCTGCAGGACGGGCAGCCCTTCGGGTACTTCAGCGCCGTGGGGGCGATCTTCGTGATCCGGCCGCTCGCCGGGTCGACCAGCACGCTGTTGGTGCGGCCGTCGCTGATCAGGATGCCGGGTCCGCTGGTGTCGACGGTCGGTGCGGAGTTCCACGGCACCTCGATGCGCTGCCGGGAGCCGTCCGTCGCGTTGTACACATCGAGGGAGACGATCGTGTCGGCCGGGGTCAGCGCGTTCACACCGACCTTCCCGTACGCCCACGTGACGAAGTACTCCACGTCGTCCTTGGTGACCAGGAGCAGCTTCGGGAAGTGCTTCGAGGCCGGCGGCCGCCAGTTCTCGCCCTTCCAGCCGGCCTTCCCGGTCTCCGAGTCGATGGTCTCCAGCCGGTACTGGTTGTCGGAGACCCGCAGCAGATAGGCGAGGCGCCCCGTCGTTTGGGAGATCGCGTAGTCGGGCGAGGTGTTGATGAGCTCCCAGCCGCGTCGGGTCGTGTACGCGGGGGGAACGGTGAGCTGCGTCGCCGGGCCCGTACCCGTCCGGACCGGCTTCTTCGGCCCGCCGTCGCCCTTGCCCTTGTTCCCTCTCCCCCCGGCACCGCAGGTGGCCAGCAGAAGCAGCAGGGCAAGCACCAGCACCCCGGCGACCAGAGTCAGGCGCACGATCTTCTGTCGCATGGTCCCCTCGATGAGCATTTCCGACCTCACGTGAGCATTCCTGACCTCGCGCCGATCAGCGTAGCAACTGGCCCAAGTGCCCAGGGAGTTCAGCTCGGCGGCCGTGGTGCGGGGACCGACTGCGGGCGCCGGTGCGCCGGACGGGACGGGCACCGGCCGGAGAACGGCGCGTCGTATCCGCCTACAATTTTTTCGGTGAACGTCACCCTCTCCACCGCGGAAGCCCTGCGCGCGGCGCTGGCCGGACTCCTCGACGGACTGCCGCCCAAGCAGGCCGCGCAGGCTGTCGACCGACTCATCGCCAACTACCGGGGGACCACCCCGACCGATGCCCCGGTGCTCCGCGACCGCTCGGACGTCGCCGCGTACGCCGCGTACCGGATGCCCGCGACCTTCGAAGCGGTACGGTCCGCCCTCGCCGCCCTGCGCGAGGCCGCCCCGGAGTGGGCACCCGCCACCCACACCGACATCGGCGGCGGCACCGGCGCGGCGAGCTGGGCCGTGGCCGGGGCCTGGGAGGGGCACCGGACGACCGTCCTCGACTGGGCCGAGCCCGCCCTCGTCCTCGGCCGGGAACTGGCCGGGGCCTCAGGCATCGAGGCCCTGCGCACCGCAGACTGGCGGCGGGCCCGGATCGGTGCGGGCCTGGAGCTCGACCCCGCGGACCTGGTGACCGTCAGCTACGTACTGGGGGAGCTGACGGCGGCCGCCCGCACCGCCCTCGTCGACACGGCCGCGGCCGCCGCGCAGGCCGTCGTGATCGTCGAGCCCGGTACCCCCGACGGGTACGCCCGCATCATCGAGGCCCGCGACCGGCTGATCGCCGCCGGGCTGACGGTCGCCGCGCCGTGCCCGCACAGCGAGGCGTGCCCCATCGAGCCGGGCACCGACTGGTGCCACTTCTCGGCCCGGGTCAGCCGCTCCTCGCTGCACCGGCAGGTGAAGGGCGGATCGCTGCCGTACGAGGACGAGAAGTTCAGCTATGTCGTGGCGACCCGCTTCGCCACCGAGCCGGTACTCGCCCGGGTCACCCGCAAGCCGCAGATCCGCAAGGGGCAGGTGCTGCTGGACCTCTGCACCCGCGACGAGGCACTGAAGCGCTCCACGGTCACCAAGCGGCACGGCGAGCTGTACCGGGCCGCCCGGGACATCGCGTGGGGCGACGCCTGGCCGCCCCCCGGTGACGACGCCTAGAGCCTTCCTTCCGGATCAGGCCGGAAGAGGAACCCTAGCCACGCAGCTCCTGGGTGCAGCACTTCACGCTGCCGCCGCCCTTGAGAAGCTCGCTCAGGTCCATCGGGACCGGTTCGAAGCCGCGTGCCCGCAGCGGGTCGAAGAGACCCGCGGCGCCCTGGGGCACCAGCACATGGAGGCCGTCGCTGACCGCGTTCAGCCCGAGCGCCGCGGCGTCCGCCTCCTCGGCTGTCAACGCGTCGGGGAAGAGCCGCCTCAGCACGGAGCGGCTGCCCGGCGAGAAGGCGCCCGGGTAGTACATGATCTCGTCGCCCGCCTCGTCGAGCACACACAGTGCCGTGTCCAGGTGGTAGTAGCGCGGGTCCACCAGGTCGAGCCCGATCACCGGCCGTCCGAAGAACTCCTGCGCCTCGTCGTGCGAGAGCGGACTGGACCGGAAGCCGCGCCCGGCCAGCAGGTACGACGAGGTGACCGCGAAATCGCCCTCGCCCTCGTTGACGTGGGCCGGCTCATGGATCTCGGTGAAGCCGTGGTCCCGGAACCAGTCCCGGTGTGCCTCGGCCTCGGGGTACCGCTCCTGGTACGCGAACCGGGCGCCCAGCACCCGGCCGTCCACGACGGTGGCGCCATTGGCGGCGAAGACCATGTCGGGCAGGTCGGGACGCGGGGTGAGCAGCTCGACGGTGTGGCCGAGTGCCCGGTAGCGGTCGCGCAGGTCCTCCCACTGGGCCTGGGCCAGCTGCAGATCGACCGGCTTGCTCGGGTCCATCCACGGGTTGATGGAGTACGTGACCTCGAAATGGGTCGGGGCGCACATCAGGTAGCGGCGCGGGGTCGCTTCACGAAGCGATGAGGGTGTGGCTTCACGAGGCAATGGGGGCTCCTCACGGACAGCAGGGGTGGCCTGCGGACAGTCGGGGCTCGCACGGGTCTGTGCGTGAGCCCATGGTGCGCCGTGCGGGGCGACCGCGCAGTAAACCGATCGGGTGGTTGTACAGGCGGCTCGGTAACGATTACGCAGAGGCGCCGATGTGCTACGTCCCGTCCCGCTCCGCTGCCGGGTATCTCCTGAGCCACACCTGCCATTTCAGGCCAATTATTGGCATAGTGCCCAGCTCAGTGCGCCGGTCCTCGCACCCCGCTTGAGAACTCTGGCCACCCGAGGCGCAGGATGGTGGGACCATAGGCAGGGGCAACGCTGAGGTAAGGGGATTGATGGGCGCCGATTTCGGCCGTTCTCGCGGCACAGAGAGCAAGTTTTCCCAATGGCTTCGCCGACGACCCAAACCGCAGCACAGCGACGTCGACGACACCGCCCGGGAGGCGCTGCTCCTGGCTGTCGCCGAAGCCGGAATGCCCATTGCACCCGCCGCCCACCCGGTCGGCTACCGATGTTCATGCGAACGCATCGGCTGTCCCACCCCCGCCCGGCACCCCATCTCGTTCGCCTGGCAGACGCAGTCCACCACTGACAGCGCCCAGATCGAGCGCTGGGCCCGCAGTCAGCCACAGGCCAACTTCATCACCGCGACCGGCATGATCCATGACGTCCTCGACGTGCCGTTGACCGCGGGCAAGCAGGCTCTGGAGCGGCTCCTCGCCGCGGACATCGATGTCGGCCCGGTGGCCGTCTCCGGCGACGACCGGATGCTCTTCTTCACCGCCACCCGCGGCACTCCCGAGGACGAGGACGAGTGGTGGCCCTGCGAGCTGGACTGCCATCCCGAGACCATGGACGAGCATCCGGGGTTGCGCTGGCACTGCCGCGGAAGCTACGTACTCCTGCCGCCCGCCATGCTCCCCGGTGAGCTGGACGTGCACTGGGTCCGAGGCCCGGAGAACCCGCTGCCGGACCCGCTGACGCTGCTGGAGACGCTCACCGACGCCTGCGCCCAGTACGCGGACACGGCGGACCAGAGCGATCTCGACCACGACTCGGTGGCCTGGCCGCTCAGCCGCTGAGATTCCCCGCAGCGGAAGACGGGGGAGCCCGGGACGCGGGGCCTCACGAGCCCTGCGCCACGAGCAGCGCGAACCCATTATCACGGGTAGCGGGGGACGGCTCCCGGCAGAACAGGACGCCGCCCACGGCAGCGCGCGACCGCGCCTACGAGCCCTTTGCCGCCGTGAGTCCCGGCAGCCGGTTCAGCACGATCACCTTGGCGCCGTTCCCGGCGCCCTTCTTCGGGACGTACACCAGCTGGCTGGAGACCCGCTCCTTGGTGAGGGTGGTCTTCACCTCGCCGGTCAGCAGCGCCTGCACATCCGCGTTGACCGACGGACGCAGTCCCTTCGCCGCGGTCTGCTGCTCGAAGTGCTTGCTGCTGAAGAAGACCAGCGCCCCGCCGTCCTCCGTCTCCAGGCCGAGCGGACCGAACATACCGCTGTCCAGCGGCTGGTCGATGAACTGGAAGGAGAAGCCTGCCCGTCGGCTGTTTCTGCGCTCGATCCGCCAGGCCGAGGTGGCGACCCCGGGGGCGAACACGTCCGGCGTGCCCTTCTGCAGGTACTGCGTGTACTGCGTG
The DNA here is from genome assembly GCF_053593595.1 of Streptomyces sp. NPDC002206. Taxonomy (NCBI): domain Bacteria; kingdom Bacillati; phylum Actinomycetota; class Actinomycetes; order Kitasatosporales; family Streptomycetaceae; genus Streptomyces; species Streptomyces sp. NPDC002206. The sequence continues at coordinate 191,622 of NZ_JBSFCW010000007.1, read as the reverse complement.
CTCAAGTCCTTCGGAGCCACGGCCAGTTCCGTGCTGTCCGCGGTGACCGGCCGGGCCCGCCCGTCGCCGTCCTTCGCGAACGCGGGCAGCTCGGACGGCGTCACGACCGCGAGATACGACGCCTTCCAGACCGCGTCGGGACCGGTCCGGACGAAGAGGATCAGCCAGCTGGTGTCCTGCTTCCCGCTGTCCTGGTCGCGGTTGGAGTCGGTGTTCGCGAGAAACCAGCGCGGCCAGCCGGCCTTCTTCGGGATGAGATACGTGGCGTCGGTCAGCTCCAGCGGCCGGTGGTTCGCGTTGCCGTTGGGGTTGTTCTTCTGCCGCGCCCGCAGACCGGCCTGGTTGATCGCACCGAGCGATCCGGTGACCCGGTCCGCGTCCAACGCAGGGTCGTAGGCCTTGTCCGCCGCGTTGTACGCAGTGGTGAAGTCCGTAAGGGCCTTCGCGGCCTCAGACTTCGTCGCCCCCGGTACGACTTCCAGCTCGCCGTGCACCGTCACGCACCCGCTCGCCGTCATGCTCAGCACCGTCGCTGTCGCGAGCCCCGTCGCCAGCCGAATCGGCCTCAGACTTCTCATCCGTTGCTTTCTGCGCCTTCTGATCCGTCGCCCCCACTGACCGTCCGAACCCTACCGGGGCGAGGAACAGCGCGAGAGTGGGGATCAGGTACAGCGCCCACACCGTGACCTGAAGAACGGTCGGATCGGGCTGGAAGTTGAAGGTGCCCTTCAGCAGCGTGCCGTACCAGCTGTCCGGCGGGATCGTGGCGCTGATGTCGAACGCCCGGTTCTGCAGACCGCCGAGGAACTCGGCCTCCTGGAGATCGTGGACGCCGTACGCGAGCACGCCCGCCGCGACGACCACCAGCATGCCGCCGGTCCAGGTGAAGAACTTCGCCAGGTTGATCCGCAGCGCACCGCGGTAGAACAGCCAGCCCAGCACCACGGCCGTGGCGATCCCGAGCAGCGCACCGATCATCGGATGCCAGCCGTCGTCCGCGGCATGCACCGCACGCCAGACGAACAGCGAGGTCTCGAGCCCCTCCCGGCCGACGGCGAGGAGCGCCGTGGCGACCAGCGCGCCGGTGCCCATCGCGAGCGCCGCGTCGAGCTTGCCGTGCAGCTCCGCCTTCAGATGCCGCGCGGTGCGCCGCATCCAGAACACCATCCAGGTGACCAGGCCGACCGAGATGATCGACAGCGAACCGCCGAGCGCCTCCTGCGCCTTGAACGTCATCTCCTGCGAGCCGAATTCGAGACCCGCGCCGAACGCCAGGCTGACGACTACCGCGATGCTGACCCCGACCCAGATCGGCAGCAGCTTGCTCCGGTTGCCGGTCTTCACCAGATAGGCGATGAGGATGCAGACGACCAGGCTGGCCTCAAGGCCCTCGCGCAGGCCGATCAGAAAGTTGCTGAACACGTTTCGGTTCTCCTTTTTCCGCTTCGAGTCCCGTTACGAGAAGAGCGCCCGGCCCCACCAGTCGTCCTTGGAGCGGACGCCCGGCGGGACGGCGAAGTGCGCCGAACCCACGTGCTGGATGTACTCGTTGAGTGCGTCGTGTGCCGCGAGGCGGCGCTGCAACGGAATGAACGCCTTCCGGACATCGCGCTGGTAGGCCAGGAAGAACAGCCCGGCGTCCAGCCGACCCAGGCCGTCCGTGCCGTCCGTGAAGGAGTAGCCGCGGCGCAGGATCTTCGCACCGTCGTTGCTGTCCGGGTGGGCGAGCCGCACATGGGCGGTCGGCAGCATCGCCTTCAGGAACGGCTCGTCGCGCTCCTTCGCCTTGCCGACCGGGGCGCCTTCGCCCTTGTCCCGGCCGAAGACGTCCTCCTGCTCCTGGAGTCCGGTCCGGTCCCAGGTCTCGATGTGCATGCGGATGCGCCGGGCCACCAGGTACGAACCCCCGGTCATCCAGTCGGCCTTGTCCTTCTCAGCGACCCACACATGCTTGTCGAGGGCCGCGGTGTCGGTGCCGGAGATGTTCCGGGTGCCGTCCTTGAAGCCCATCATGTTGCGCGGGGTCTGGGCGTCGGGCGTCGTCGACGACGTCTTGCCGAAGCCCAGCTGCGACCAGCGGATCGCGGTGCGGCCCATGCCGATCCTGGCGAGGTTGCGGATGGCGTGCACCGCGACCTGCGGGTCGTCCGCGCACGCCTGGACGCACAGGTCGCCGCCGCTGCGGGCCGCGTCGAGATTGTCGCCGGGGAACTTCGGCAGATCGACGAGCGCCTCCGGGCGCCGGTCCTCAAGGCCGAACCTCCCCTTGGCGAACAGGGAGGGACCGAAGCCGATGGTCAGGGTGAGCCGGGACGGCTTGAGCCCCAGCGCCTCGCCGGTGTCGTCCGGCGGTGCTTCGGCGAGACCGCCGTACGCCCCGTCGCCGACCGCATGACCGGCCGTCATCCGCTCGGCCGCCCGCGTCCACTCCTTGAGCAGCGCGATCAGCTCGGCCCGGTCCTTCGTCGTCACGTCGAAGGCGGCGAAGTGCAGCCTGTCCTGGACGGCGGTCGCGATACCGGCCTGGTGCGCACCGTGGAACGGCACCGCGGCGCCGCTGTCCGCGGCCGGCACGGCGTCGTTCTCCGTACGCACCGCGGCGACCGCGCCACCGGCCGCGACCGCGCCGAGCGCCAGCCCGGCACCGCCCCAGCCGAGCAGCGCACGGCGCGACGGGGCGCGGCCGCCGGTGGCCTCCGCCTCGGCGGCGCCTGCGTCGGCGACGTCCGTTCCGGTGGTGTTCTGACTTTCCTCGGACATGACCGGTGCCTCCCCGCCCGTTACTTCGTCACCGCGGCGGCGAGCCGCGACAGCGGCTCGGCCAGCGCGTTGACGGCGTCCGACAGTTCCTTGCGGTCCGCCTTGCCGACCTTGTCGTACGAGGTGAACTCGTAGGAGTTCTTGTCCTCGCGATACTTGTCCAGCAGCGTGTTCAGCGCCGCGAACTGCTTGTCCAGGGTGGTGGTCAGCGCCGCGTCGTTCTTCGAGGCGATCGGCTTCAGGAGCTCGTACGACTTCTGCGCGCCCTCGACATTGGCCTTGAAGTCGATCAGGTCGGTGTGGCTGTAGCGCTCCTCCTCACCGGTGACCTTGCCGGTGGCGACCTCGTCGAGGAGCTCCTTGGCGCCGTTGGCCATCGAGGTCGGGGTGATCTCCGCCTTGCCGACCCGCTTCTGCCAGTCGACGAGGTCCTTGTAGAGGACCGGGGCGAGGGCCTTCTCCTCGGAGCCGAGCTTCTTGTCCTGCCACAGCGCCTTCTCCAGGCGGTGCCAGCCGGTCCATTTCTGGCCGTCCTCCAGGCCGTCCTCGCGGACGTCGACCTTGGGGTCGATGTCACCGAATGACTCGGCGACCGGCTCGGTGCGCTCCCAGCCGATGCGGGAGTCGGCGTACGCCTTCTTCGCGGCCTCGATGTCGCCCGCGGCAACGGCGTCCGTGAAGACCTTGACCTTCGGCAGCGTCTCGTCGGCCTGCGCCTGCACATAGGTGCGGTAGCCGGCGACGGCCTTGTCCATCTCGGGGCTGCGCTTGACCGCGGTGCCGCCGGTGACCTCGATCTTCTGCCGGAAGCCGGCGCCCTTCATGCCGGGCTTGCAGACGACGTCGTACGAACCGGCCTTGACCTCGGCGGTGATGGTGGCCTTGGTGCCGGGGCCGATGTTCTCGCGCTCGGCGACGATGCGGTCGTCCGGGAAGAGCACGTAGACCTCGGTGACCTTGGATCCCTTGTTCTCCACGGCGAGTGCGATGTGACCGGCCGGGAGCTTCTTCTTCGACACCGAGCAGGAGTCGTCCTTCGCGGTGACCTTCACCGCGCCGTCACCCTTGCCGTCGCTCTTCTCGGCGCAGCCCGTGACGGCGGTCAGAGCTGCCGCGGTGGCGACAGCGGTGACGACGGAGAAACGAACGGCTCGCATACGGGCTCCACAAAGGCTGAAGAGGATGAACAGGGCCGGAAACAGGCGGGTGAGGCGGACCTAACTTAACCGAGGCTTACCTCACCGGCACCCACCCGTGCAGTGATTCAGATCTCACCTGGGGTGCCGGAGAACGGGGCGATCACAGGCGCCCCATGGGCGCCCCATGGAAAGGCAAAGAAATGGTCAACCGGTTCTTGGTGGCGCGAATGAGGGGCGCCTCGGTGCCGGAGCCGTCGCCGCGGCCCCGCCGATGTCGCATCCGATCCGCTCCTGCGGCACCACCGGGCCGCACGATGCTTGAATGCGCACGTGAGTGACTACGACGTACCCGCAGGCATCGACGTACTGCACGTGTTCTGCGGTCCGGACGGACGACACGGCAACGCCCTCGGGGTGGTACGCGACGGGCGTACGTACCCCGACGAGGCGTCCCGGCAGGCGCTCGCCGGGCAACTCGGTTTCAGCGAGACGGTGTTCGTCGACGATCCCGAGCGCGGGCACGTCGACATCTACACGCCGGGACTCCGGCTGCCGTTCGCCGGGCATCCGCTCGTGGGCGCCGCCTGGCTGCTGGACCTGGAGATCCTGGAGCTGCCGGTCGGCGACATCTACGCCCGTCAGGACGGCGAGTTCAGCTGGATCGCGGCCCGCCCCGAATGGGTGCCGCCGCGCACGCTGGAGCAGTACGCATCCGTCGCCGAGGTCGAGGCGCTGACCGGGCCGCCCCCGGGGGAGGGCTGGCTGTACGTATGGGCGTGGGAGGACGAGGCAGCGGGACGGGTCAGGGCGCGGGCCTTCCCGCGGCGCATCCATGAGCGCGGTGTCAGCCGCCCCGGTGGAATCGTCGAGGACGAGGCGACGGGTGCGGCGGCGCTGCTGCTCAGCGCGCAACTGGGCCGCGCCCTCAACATCACACAAGGGCGCGGCTCGCAGATCCTCACCGCACCCGCACCGGACGGCACGGTGGAAATCGGGGGCCGCGTCCTGCTGGCGGATGCAAGCCTGTCGCCGGCGCTGTGACGTCGGCGTCGTGACGTCGGAGGGGCGACTTCAAGCGTGACGTCGGACGGGCGAATTCAAGCCCGTCCGGCGATTGAGGGCAGAGCGGCACGGGTGACCGGGCTCACCGTCAGAACCCGGCCACCCCGCCCTCCGCACCCCGTGGGGCCTACGCACTGCGGGGGAACACCTCACTCAGCTCCCGGAACACCGCCGTGTTCAGCGCAAACGCGCGCCTGCACTCGTCGACGATCCGCTTCTTCTCCAGTTCGTCCGCGTCCACCGCGTCCAGCAGTTCCCGGTAACCCCGCTTGAACGAGGCGGGGTTGGCTATCCCCTCGAAGACATAGAACCGGACACCGTCACCCTTGCGCGCGAAGCCCCAGGTCTTCTCCGCCCGGTCGCGGATGATCTGGCCGCCGGAGAGATCCCCGAGATAGCGGGCGTAGTGGTGCGCGATGTATCCGGCGGACCAGGTGCGTGCGCACTCGGTGACCCGGTCGGCGTACGTGGCCGTCGCGGTCAGTGGCTCCAGGCCCCTGCGCCAGTCCGCACCGCGAAGATGCGCCAGATCGCGCTCCAGCTCCGCGGTGCGCATCAGCTCCGGCTGTATGAACGGACCGGCGACCGGGTCGGTGCGGAGCGCCTCCGCGCCCTCCTCCAGCGCCCGGTAGACGAACCACAACTGCTCGGTGTAGCGCGTGTACGCAACCACTCCGAGCCGCCCGCCCAGCAGGTCGCTCATGAAGGCCGAGGTCTCCGCCTCGGTGTGCTGCTCGTGCGACGCCGTGCGGATCAGCGTCGAGAAGGGCGTGGTGGCGGCTGTTGCGTCCAAGGCGGGCCTCCGGGGACCGAGGAGGGAGGGAAGTCCGGAAGAAGACAGAAAAGCCGACAGCAACTGCGCTCGGCAGCCACTGTCGACATCTCCGATCTTCCAACTTAGGCTTACCTAAGTCGACAGCTTCCCGACGGTCCGTCGGTAAAAACGATACGCCCGGTTCCACCCGTTCGCCGGGGTTGCGGATCGCGTACGAAGTGTTAGGGAAGGGTCAGGATCTCGGCGCCCGTCTCCGTCACCACCAGTGTGTGCTCGAACTGGGCGGTGCGCTTGCGGTCCTTCGTCACCACGGTCCAGCCGTCGTCCCACATGTCGTACTGGTGCGTCCCGAGCGTCAGCATCGGCTCGATGGTGAATGTCATGCCGGGCTGCATCACGGTGGTCGCGTGCGGGCTGTCGTAGTGCGGAATGATCAGGCCGGAGTGGAACGAGGAATTGATCCCGTGCCCGGTGAAGTCCCGGACCACGCCGTACCCGAAGCGCTTGGCGTACGACTCGATGACCCGCCCGATCACATTGATCTGGCGCCCGGGGCGGACCGCCTTGATGGCGCGGTTCAGCGACTCCTCGGTGCGCTCCACGAGCAGCCGGGACTCCTCGTCCACATCGCCGCAGAGATAGGTGGCGTTGTTGTCGCCGTGCACACCGTTGATGTACGCGGTGACGTCGAGGTTCACGATGTCGCCGTCGCGCAGCACCGTGGAGTCCGGGATGCCGTGGCAGATGACCTCGTTGAGCGACGAGCAGAGCGACTTGGGGAAGCCGCGATAGCCGAGCGTCGACGGATAGGCGCCGTGATCGCACATGAACTCGTGGGCGACGCGGTCGAGTTCGTCCGTCGTCACGCCCGGAGCGATGTGCTTCGCGGCCTCGGCCATCGCCTGTGCGGCGATCCGGCCGGCGATGCGCATGCGCTCGACGGTGTCGGCGTCCTGGATTTCCGGGCCGGTGTACGGCGCAGGAGCCGGCTTACCCACGTACTCGGGGCGCCGGATATTTCCCGGTACGGAACGGATGGGAGTGATCTCCCCTGGTGCGAGCAGCGACTGGCCAGACATGTCAGCGAGTCTAACCAGCGAGCTTGGGGCAGCATGGCTCCGAGGAAAGGAGCCGATGATGGCCCTGTTCAAGAAGCGCACGGTCGGCAAGCCGGGCGAGTGGTACTACTGCCTGGTGCACCAGAAGGTCGAGGAAGGCCCCGAGTGCCCCGCGAAGGACCGGTTCGGCCCCTACACCTCCCGTGAGGAGGCACAGCACGCGATGGACACGGCGCGCGAGCGGAATCTGGAGTGGGAGAACGACCCCAAGTGGCACGACAAGGCCACGCCTCCGGAGGCCGACGCGTAGGGTTCCGGCCCGTCCGGCAGCTGCCCCGGGGCTCCGGCCCCGGACCCTGCTCCTCACACGCCGGAGGGGCTGGACTGCCGGCGCCGCACCGCGTCCGCGTCCGTCTCGGAGTCGTACGTGAGGAGCTTCGGCAGCGCCGCAGCCAGCAGCGCGACCGAGGCCACGCACGCCACCCCGCCCGTCCAGATCGCGGACCGCGTGCCCGTCCAGCCCGCCATCGCGCCCGCCCGCACCTGTCCCAGCTGCGGCCCGACGCTGTACGAGAGCACCTCGATGCCCGCCAGCCGGCCGCGCAGCTCCTCCGGGATGGTCTGGTTCCAGATCGTGGAGCGGCCCAGACCGCTGAGCATGTCGCCCGCGCCCGCCACCGCGAGGCAGACCAGCACCAGCCACACATTGCTGAACCACCCGGCCGCGGCGATCGCCAGCCCCCAGGCCGCCGCCCCGAACACCACGAACAGCCCGTGCCGCCGTACCCGTGACGTCCAGCCGCTGGTCAGGCCCAGTACCAGCGAGCCGACCGACCCCGCCGCGTACATCAACCCCAGTGACCACTCGGCGTCCAGCTCGTCCGCCAGGAACGGGAAGATCGTGTTCGGGAAGGCGAAGAACATCGCGGCCAGGTCGATCGCGTACGTCCCCAGCAGCACCGGCCGGCTCCAGGCGTACCTCGCCCCCTCGGCGATGCCGCGCAGCGACGGCTTCCGTGCGTGCTCGGCGGGCGGTGCGGGCGCCAGCCGCAGACAGAGGAGCACGGAGACGGTGAACGTGACCACGGTGACCGTGTACGCCGTGGCGTGCCCCGCATAGGCCACCACCAGACCCGCCACCGCCGGGCCGGTGATCGCACCGAACTGCCAGCGCAGCGAGTTCAGGGCGGCGGCAGCGGTGAGCTGGTCGTGCGGCACGATCCGGGCGATCAGGGAGTCCAGCGCGGGCCGCTGGAGACCGGCGAGCGCGGAGACGCCGCCCGCGACGAGATAGAGAGGCCAGAGCATCGGGTCGGGCAGCGCGGCATTCACCAGGAGGACGAGCGCGAGCAGCCCCAGCCCCGCCTCGGTGCCCAGGATCACCTTGCGGCGGTCCGCGGAGTCGGCGAGCGCCCCGCCGTACAGACCGAAGACGACCAGCGGCACCAGCTCGACCGCACCCATCGCGCCGACGGCGAGCGGCGAACCGGTGAGTTCCTTGATCTGGAGCGGCAACGCGATCAGCGCCATGAAGCTGCCGAAGTAGGTGACCAGGCCCTGGACCCACAGCAGCCGGAAGTCGGCCGAGGAACGCCAGGGCGAGAGGTCGGGCAGGAGCGCGGAGAGCCTGGCGGGCAGGGCGGTGGCAGAGGTCACGAAGGGTCATGGTCCGGCGCCGTACGTGCCCTGTGCAACCGGTTTTGCCCGGGCCTGCGGCGGCCTCGTCCCCGTCACCATCGCGCGGGCGGAGGCGCGGTCAGCTGGTCGGCGAGCCGGGACAGCCGGTCCCGGAAGCGATGGCGGCCGCGCGGTGCGGGGACGCTGTTCTCCCCGGCCGCCGCGCTCACCAGATGCTGCACGGTGTCCAGGTCCACATCGTCGCGGCAGGTCACCGCGAGCGTCTCATGGGCGAGCCCCCGCACCTCCGGGTCGCCGTTGTCCAGCGACAGCACCGTCGCCCCCGCCCGGCGCGCGTCGTGCACCCGCTCCAGCAGCCCGTCCCCGGGCCGCTCCGGAGCCACCAGGAACAGCGTCTCGCCCCGCCCGGCCGCCTCGATCCGGCCCAGACCGACGGCCAGATGCGCCGGATCGCCCGGCTCCACCCGGTGGCGTACGAGCGTGGGCGCCAGCTCCGGCAGTCCGGACCAGGTGGACTCGTCGACCAGATGGGCCGCCAGGTGCCACGGCTCGTACGCCGCCGTCCCCACCAGCAGCAGCCCGCCGCCGTGCGGAACGACGGACGACCGGAGGGTCCCCGCGAACCGGCGGGCCGCCGCGGGCCACTCGGTCCCGGCGAGCACTTCACGGAGCAGGGCGACGCGTACGGCATCCATGGCCCGGCATCATGCCGCAGGACCCGTCCCCCGCACCGGCGAACGGCACCGAACCAGCCGAACGGGGCAGGTGCAGTGATGGATGTCGCTGGGGTGACACGCTGCGTTCCCCTCCATGGCGCGCAGTAGTGTCGGGACCATGACTACGAATGACAGCGGCAGCGCGCCCAAGCCCCCCGCCAAGGACCCCTGGGACCTTCCCGACGTATCCGGGCTGACTGTCGGCGTGCTCGGCGGCACCGGCCCGCAGGGCCGCGGTCTCGCCTACCGGCTCGCGCGCGCCGGGCAGAAGGTGATCATCGGCTCCCGCGTCGCCGACCGCGCCCGGACCGCCGCCGACGGGCTGGGTCTCGGTGTCGAGGGCGCCGACAACGCCGAGTGCGCCCGCCGCAGCGACGTCGTGATCGTCGCAGTGCCGTGGGACGGGCACGCCAAGACCCTGGAGTCGCTGCGCGACGAGCTCGCCGGGAAGCTTGTCATCGACTGCGTCAACCCGCTCGGCTTCGACAAGCAGGGCGCGTACGCCCTGAAGCCCGAGGAGGGCAGTGCCGCCGAGCAGGCCGCCGCCCTGCTGCCCGAGTCCCGGGTCACCGCCGCCTTCCACCACCTCTCGGCGGTGCTGCTCCAGGACCAGGCGATCGAGGAGATCGACACCGATGTGCTCGTGCTGGGCGACGCCCGCGCCGACACCGATCTCGTGCAGGCGCTCGCCGGCCGGATCCCCGGCATGCGCGGCATCTTCGCGGGCCGGCTGCGCAACGCCCACCAGGTCGAGTCGCTGGTCGCCAACCTGATCTCGGTCAACCGCCGCTACAAGGCGCACGCCGGGCTGCGTACCACGGACGTCTGAGCCCGAGGGCGCCCACGGCCGCACCCTGCGGAGAGCGGAATGGGGCATGAGGGACACTGGACGGGACCATGCGCCACCCCGGACAGGAGCTGCCCCCCATGCCCCGCCTCGCTCTCTACGCCCTCGCCGTCTGCGTCCTGGCCGTCGGTGCGGCCGTGATCTCCTTCGTCCAGGGCACCTGGCTCGGGATCATCTGGGTGCTGCTGGCCGGACTCTCCTCCAACATGGCGTGGTACTACCTGCGCAAGCACCGCGCAGAGACCGCCGCCCGCTGACCGCGGCCGGACACCCCTAACCGGCGACGCAGGACGGATTCGACTTCTGCCAGAACTGGTAGGCGTCGAAGCCGCAGTACGTGTCGGACTCGCTGACGCCCAGCGACTGCAACAGGCTGTGGATCGTGTCGAAGAAGACGATGTTGACCTCGGGGATCCACAGCAGCCCGAACACCGCGAACAGGCCGAACGCCGCGAACGGCTCCACCTGGCGGCGGATCCGGTGCGACAGCCACGGCTCGATCACCCCGTACCCGTCCAGCCCCGGGACCGGCAGGAAGTTCAGGATCGACGCGGTGACCTGGAGCAGCGCCAGGAACGCCAGCGCGTACCGGAACCCCAACGGGACACCGTCCAGCGCGTGCAGCCAGAACGGCGCCGTGCAGACGACCGCGAACAGTACGTTCGTCAGGGGGCCCGCCGCCGAGATCAGGCTGTGCTTCCAGCGGCCGCTGATCCGGCCCCGCTCGATGAAGACCGCGCCACCGGGCAGCCCGATCCCGCCCAGGATCACGAACAGCACCGGCAGCACGATGCTCAGCAGCGCATGCGTGTACTTGAGCGGGTTCAGCGTCAGATAGCCCTTCGCCCCGATCGAGACGTCCCCGCTGTGCAGTGCGGTGCGCGCGTGCGCGTACTCGTGCAGACAGAGCGAGACGACCCAGGCCGCCGTGACGAAGAGGAAGATCGCAAGCCCCGGCAGCTCGGCGAAGTCCGTCCACACCGCCCAGCCGGAGACCGCCATGACGGCGGCGATCCCGAGGAAGATGGGACTGATTCGCCGGTCGCTGCGGGCAACTGCGGTGGTCATCAGTGGACTCCAAGTGGCTCGGGGGCAGGGGGTGGAGCGCGTCACGGGCAGGGTGAGTCCCGACCGTACAGTCGACACGGCGGAAACGACTCGCATCCGGGTGGTGGTTCCGGACAGGGTGGACACATGACGAGCAACACCGGGGAACCGTTGGGCAACGCCGAGCACCGGAATGGACCGCCGCTGCCGGGCGCCTGTCCGATTCCCGATTCCGGTCACGGAGAATAGGCGCGTGCGCTACAGCATCCTCGGCACCACGCAGGCACTCCACGACGACGGCACGGCCGTCGCCATCGGTGGGGCGCGACTGCGCGCCCTGCTGACCGTTCTGGCGCTGAGCCCCGGCCGCGCGGTCCCTGCCGCGGTGCTTGTCGACGAGGTGTGGGACGGCGAGCCGCCCGCCGACGCGGTGGGCGCCCTGCAGGCGCTCGTCGGCCGGCTCCGGCGGGTTCTCGGCCATGAGGCCATCACCTCCGCCGAGAGCGGCTACCGGCTTGCCGCCGATCCCGACGCGGTCGACCTGCACCGCTTCGACCGGCTCACGGGGGAGGGGGTGCGGGCCCTGGACTCGGGCGATCCGGCCAAGGCCGTCACCGTCCTCGACGATGCGCTCGCCCTGTGGCGGGGCCCGGTCCTCGCCGATCTGCCCGACCGCGGCGCCGTCGCCGCCCGCTGGACGGCCCGCCGACTGGACGCCCGGCGCACCCGGCTCGCCGCGGCGCTGGCGCTGGGCCGCGCCGACGAGGTCCTGCCGGAACTGGTCGCGCTCTGCGCCGACCACCCGATAGACGAACCGCTCCAGACGCTGCGCCTGCGGGCGCTGCGGGACGCCGGACGTGCGGCGCAGGCGCTGGCGGCGTACGAGGAGGTACGTACCGTACTCGCCGACCGCCTCGGCACCGACCCGGGCCCCGAACTGCGTTCTCTGCACGCTGAATTGCTCCACCAGGAACCGGCGCTGGCGCCGTCGAACCGAGGGGCCGGACACGGCCGGGCGCCCGCGCCGGGGCGCACGCCCGGACTCGACCGGGCGCACGGACAGGGCCCGGCCGCCGCGTCGCGCCATGCGCCTGCGCCGAACCGGCCGCCGCTGGCGGACCCGGCCGCCGTGCCGGCCCGTATCCCCGCGCCCGCCCCTGCCCTCACCCTCGACGGCCCCCCGGCCCCGTACGCCCCCGCCGCCCCCCACGGCAACCTGCGCGCCAGGCTCACCAGCTTTGTCGGGCGCGAGGCCGATATCGAGGCGCTCCGGGACGACCTCGCGCAGGCCCGGCTCGTCACCCTTCTCGGGCCCGGGGGCGCGGGCAAGACCCGGCTGTCCCAGGAGGCCGCCGAGTCCGCCGCGTCCGCCTGGCCGGACGGCATCTGGCTGGCCGAGCTCGCCCCCGTGGACGACCCCGAGGCCGTGCCCGAAGCGGTACTGACCGCACTCGGTGCGCGCGAGACCGTGCTGCGCGGCGCCGGCGCCGAGGAACTGCGGGCCGCCGAGCGGGGCACCGGCGATCCGCTCGTCCGGCTGACCGAGCACTGCTCGCGGCGCCGGATGCTGCTCCTCCTCGACAACTGCGAGCACGTCATCGAGGCCGCCGCGGCGCTCGCCGACCATCTGCTCGTCCAATGCCCGGACCTCACCGTCCTGGCGACCAGCCGTGAACCCCTCGGTGTACCGGGCGAGTTCGTCCGCCCCGTCGACCCGCTGCCCGACCCGATGGCGCTGCGCCTGCTCGCCGACCGCGGCGCCGCCGCGCAGCCCGGCTTCCGGACGGACAGCGACGAGGAGACGGCGGCTGCCGCCGCCGAGATCTGCCGTCGACTCGACGGCCTGCCGCTCGCCATCGAACTCGCCGCCGCCCGGCTGCGGATGCTCAGCCCGCGCCAGATCGCGGACCGGCTCGACGACCGGTTCCGGCTGCTGACCAGCGGCAGCCGTACCGTTCTGCCGCGCCAGCAGACCCTGCGTGCCGTCGTCGACTGGTCCTGGGACCTCCTCGACGCGCCCGAACGCGCTGTCCTGCGCCGCCTGTCCGTGTTCGCCGGCGGCTGCACCCTCGCCGCGGCGGAGTCGGTCTGCGCCCACCCCGCCCCGGACGCCCCGGTCGTCCCCGACGATCCGGTCGAGCCCGTCGATCCGCGTGACGTCGCCGTCCTGCTCGGCTCGCTCGTCGACAAGTCTCTTGTCGTCGCCGCGCCCGCCGACGACGGCGAGATGCGCTACCGGCTCCTGGAGACCGTGGGCGAGTACGCCGCAGGGCGGCTCGACGAGGCAGCGGAGCGGACCGCCGTCGAGCGGCAACACCTGGTCTTCTACCGGGAGTTGGCACGTACCACCGACCCCGAGCTCCGGGGTTCGGGACAGCGGGCCGCCATCGAGCTCCTGGAGCGCGAGTACGAGAACCTGCGCACGGCCCTGCGGCGCGCCGTCGCCGCCCGTGACGAGCAGGAGGTGCTCTGCCTGGTCCTCTCCCTCGCCTGGTACTGGCAGATGCGTGACCTGCGGACCGATGCACTCCAGTGGTCCGACGCGGCTGCCGAGCTCGGCCCCGACCCGTTCGCCCCGCCCGCCCGGCCCGCGCCCTCGCTCCATGAGCGGTGCACCGACGCGCCACCGCCCATGTCGCCCGAGCTGCTCGAAGAGGCGCGGCGCGGGGCGCGGCTGATCCAGCTGGTCAGCATGGACCATGCGATGGACGAGTGGACCACCGAGAAGAGCATGGAGCGGCTGCGCGTCATCGCGGGCACCTACCGGGCGGGTCAGCCGCAGACCTGCCGCGCCCCGGCGTCGCTCTGGTTCTTCGCAGTCCTGCTCACCGGGGACGTGGGCCGGCTGCGCGAACTGCTGGACGAAACGGTCCGTTCCTGCCGGGAGTTCGGCTATGAATGGGAGCTCGCCGCCGCTCTTCAGATGCGCGCCAATGTGCTGGCCAATCGCCCCGACTGGGCGGGCGAGGCCCGGGGGGACGCCGACGAGAGCCTGGAGATCTTCAATCGGCTCGGGGATGCCTGGGGTGCCGCGGAAGCGCTCTCCTGCCGGGGCGAGGCCTATGAGAAGAAGGGCGCTTACACCAGCGCGGCGGACGACTTCCTCGCTGCGATCGGCTGGGCCGAGCAACTGGGGGCCCGCTCCCAGGTGTCGCTCCTGCGTACCCGGTACGCCTCCGTGCTGACCGAGCTCGACCGTGGCGCCGAGGCCGAGACGATCCTCCGTGAGGTGCTCACCGAGGGCCGTCAGGCGGGGCACGAGGCGATGCCGGCCGCCCGGCTCCATCTCGCCATGTGGCTGGGCCGCTCCGGGCGTACGGCCGAGGCGCGGGAGCAACTCATCGAGTTGCGCGAGGAGTTCCGGTCCGAGACGGTGGCGATCTTCGACGGGTTCGTGCTGGGCGGCATGGCGTGGCTGGACAACGAGGACGGCCTGTACGCCGACGCCCTCGACCGGGGCCGGCAGGCTCTGGTCAGGTCCCAGGACCCGCTGTCGCAGATGGTGGCACCCCAGATGTCCGCCCTTCATCTCGTCACCGTGGCCTGGGCCCTCGGCGGACTCGGCGGCGAGCGCCGGGCGGCGGACGCGGCTCGGCTGCTGGGTGCCCGGGAGGGTCTGCTGCCGTCCGGTCATGTCGAGGCGTCGCTGGAGCGTGACAACCACGCGCGGGCGGTGGAACTGGTCCGCGGCGTCCTCGGGGAGGCCGCCTACGCCGCCGCGTACGCCGAGGGCGGCGGCCTCACACTGGAGGAGGCCGCCGCCCTCGTGGACGCGTATCGGGACTGACCCCGGAGGTCCCGTCCTCAGGTCTTCTTGCGGAACTTGGAGACCGCGAGCGGCGCCGTCACCAGGGTGATGGCCGCGGCCCAGCCGAGCGTCAGCCACACCGAGTGCGCCACCGGACCGCCGAGCATCAGTCCACGCGCCGCGTCCGCGAGATTGGACAGCGGGTTGTAGTCGGTGAACGACCGGAGCCAGCCGGGCATCGTCGTCGGCGGCGCGAAGATCGAGGAACCGAACTGCAGGGGCATCATCACCAGGAACCCCATTCCCTGAACCGCCTGGGCCGTCTTCAGTGACAGCCCCAGCAGCATGAAGATCCACATGATGGCGACGCCGAACGCCGCCGAGAGACCGACAGCCGCGAGCAGACCGAACACCGAGGTCTTGAGCTGCATGCCGATCAGGAAGCCCATGCCCAGCAGGATCACCGTGGCGACCATCATCCGGCCGAGCTCGACCACGATCTTCGCGATGAGGACCGAGGAACGGGCGATCGGCATCGTCCGGAACCGGTCCATGACCCCCTTGCGGAAGTCGTCGTTGACACCGGTGCCGACCGCCATGGCGATGTTCATGCCCATCATCGCCATCAGCCCGGGGATCACGTAGTTGATGTACGTCTGCCGGTCCCCGCCCAGGCTCGCGCCGACGGAGCCGCCGAAGACGTACACGAACAGCAGCGTGAAGACGATCGGCATCAGGAGCGCGTCGAACATCGACTCCGGGTCCTGCTTGATCTGGAGCAGATTGCGCCGCACCAGCGCGCCGATGTGCCGCAGATTGCTGCGCAGCCCGATCCGGCCCTCGTCGTGGAGGACCTTCGCCGGTGCGGAGCCGGTCGGGGCGTCGGGGGTCAGAGTCGCCGTGCTCATGCCGGGACCTCCTCGGGGATCGTGTCGGTCACGGACAGCGAGGTCTTCTCACCGGTGATGGCAAGGAACACCTCGTCCAGGCTGGGCAGCGCGGTGGCGATGTGCGCGACGGAGAGACCCCGACCCGCGAACAAGCCGATGACGGCGGTCAGTTGTTCGTCGCTGAGGATCGGTACGTACAGCATTCCCTCGTCCGGGACGGCCTGCGAACCGGCGACCCCGTCGAGACCGGCCTCCGCGAGTGCCTGGACCATGGCGGGCAGCTGGGCCGGGTCCGTGGGCCGGATCTGCAGGGTGCGGCCGCCGACCTTCGCCTTGAGCTCGTCGACCCCGCCGTTGGCGATGATCCGGCCCTTGTCGATGACGGTGAGCTCGTTTGCGAGCTGCTCGGCCTCTTCCATGTACTGGGTGGTGAGCAGCACGGTCGCCCCCTCCGCGACCATCCGCTGCACCTCGTCCCAGACCTCGTTACGGGTCCGGGGGTCGAGTCCCGTCGTCGGCTCGTCCAGATACAGCACGGCCGGGCTGCCGATCATCGAGGCGGCCAGGTCGAGCCGGCGCCGCATGCCGCCGGAGTAGTTCATCGCGGGCCGCTTGGCGGCTTCGGTGAGCGAGAACCGCTCCAGCAGCTCGTCGGCGCGGGCCCGCGCGGTCTTGCGGGGCAGGTCGAGGAGGCGCCCGATCATATAGAGGTTCTCCCAGCCGGAGAGCTTCTCGTCGACCGAGGCGTACTGGCCGGTCAGGCCGATGATGCGGCGCAGCTGCCGGGGCTGCTTCAGCACGTCGTAGCCCGCGACGGTGGCGTGGCCGGCGTCCGGCACGATGAGGGTGGAGAGGCAGCGTACGAGGGTGGTCTTGCCGGCGCCGTTGGGGCCGAGCACACCGAGGACGGTGCCCTCGCGCACGTCGAGGTCCACGCCGTCCAGTGCCTTGGTCTCGCCGTAGTGCTTGACCAGCCCCCGCACCTCGACGGCGTTGCCGCCGGTCCTGGGGTTCTTGTCGATTCGCGTCATGCCCACTATGGGAACATCCGCCACCGACAGTCCACCGACATTCTGCCGACAGGGGGCCTGCGGTGGCACCTGCAGGCCACCGATACGCGCCGACAGCCCGCCGATGGGGGAAGTCGGCGGGCTGTCGTGGTGCGGGCAGTGGTCAGTGATCCCCCGGAGGGGACAGGCCCTAGTGGAAGGTGTGTTCCGGCGCCGGGAACGTGCCGCCGACGACCTCGTCCGCGAACTCCTTCGCCGCGTCGCCGAGCACCTTGCGCATGTTCGCGTACTGCTTGGTGAAGCGCGGTACCTTGCCGCCGGTCAGCCCGACCATGTCGGTGTAGACCAGCACCTGGGCGTCGGTGTCCGGACCGGCGCCGATGCCGACGGTCGGGATCTGCAGACTGCGGGTGATCTCGGCGGCCACCTCGGCCGGTACGAGCTCCAGGACGACGGCGAACGCCCCCGCGTCCTGTGCCGCCTTGGCGTCCCGGATCAGTCGGTGCGCGGCCTCGTCGCTGCGGCCCTGCACCCGGTAGCCCATGGTGTTCACGGACTGCGGGGTCAGCCCGAGGTGCGACATGACCGGGATGCCGGCCGACACCAGCAGCTCGGTCTGCGCGAGCGAACGCTCGCCGCCCTCCAGCTTCACCGCACCCACGCCGGCCTCCTTGACCAGCCGGGTGGCGTTGCGCAGGGCCTGGACGGGCCCTTCCTGGTACGCCCCGAAGGGCAGGTCGCCGACGATGAGGGCGCGCTTGGTGCCCCGTACGACCGCGGCGGAGAGGATGGCGATCTCGTCCATCGTGACGGGCACGGTGGTCTCGTAGCCGAGATGGCAGTTGCCCATGGAGTCGCCGACGAGCATGACCGGGATGCCGGCCTCGTCGAAGACGGACGCGGTCATCGCGTCGTAGGCGGTCAGCATGGGCCACTTCTCGCCACGCTCGGTGGCGGCGGCGATGTCATGGACGGTGATGCGGCGGGTGCTCTTGCCTCCGTACAGCGCCTTGCTGCTGTCGGTGAGGGCCCCCGCGGGGGTTGCGGGCTGGTTCTGCGCAGCCTGAAGCGTCATTGCCAACGGCTCCTTCGTCATCTCGAGGCGCCCTGACGGCGTCCCCGGACCGGTTCCATGGTGGCATCCCGGGCCGTCCTCGGGAAGTGGGCCCTCTCGGCAAAGACTTTCCAATACGAGACGGTCTCGTATCGAAAAAGGGCTAGGCTCCCTGCCATGTCGATACCGTCCGGCCCTCCCGCGGCCGCGTCCCAAGTTCCCGAAGCGATCCACCGTCGCCGCTGGGCGATCCTCGTCGTTCTGATGTTCAGCCTGCTCATCGTGGTGCTGGACAACTCGATCCTGAACGTCGCGGTCAAGACCATCGCATCCCCGGCGCCCACCGGGCTCGGAGCCACCCAGAGCGAGCTGGAGTGGGCGATCAACTCCTACACGCTCGTCTTCGCCGGACTGCTCTTCACCGCCGGTCTGCTCGGCGACCGCATCGGACGCAAGAAGGTCCTGCTCTTCGGCATCCTGCTGTTCGGTATCGGCTCGGCCCTCGCCGCGATGTCCGGCTCGCCCGGCGAACTCATCACCTGGCGCGCCGTGATGGGCTTCGGCGCCGCGTTCGTGATGCCCGCCACCCTCGCCATCCTGATGAACGTCTTCGAGCGCGACGAGCAGCCCAAGGCGATCGGAATCTGGGCCGGCAGCGTCGGCCTGGCCATCGCCATCGGCCCGATCACCGGCGGACTGCTGCTCGAACACTTCTGGTGGGGCTCGATCTTCCTGGTCAATGTGCCCGTGGTGATCGTCGCGCTGATCGCGATGGTGGTGCTGGTGCCGGACTCCCGGGACCCGAAGCCGGGCCGGATCGACCCGCTCGGCGTCGTACTCTCCATCGTCGGCCTGGTCCTGTTGGTGTTCGGCATCATCCGCGGCGGCGAACTCGCCGACTTCGCCGACCCCGTCGTGCTTCTGTCGATCATCGGCGGCCTGGTCGTCCTGGCCGGCTTCGTCTGGCACGAGAAGCGCAGCAGCCACCCGGCCATCGATGTCTCGTACTTCAGGAACGGGGCGTTCTCCGCCGCCGTCGCCGCTGTGGCGCTGGTCTTCTTCGCGCTGATGGGGGTGACCTTCTTCTCCGCCTTCTACCTGCAGAGCGTGCGTGGCTACAGCGCCCTGCAGTCCGGGCTGCTGATCGTGCCACTGGCCGCCGCACAGATGATCTTCGCGCCGCGCGCCCGGCTGGTCGTCCAGCGGTTCGGCGCCCGTGCGGTGTGTACGGTCGGGATGCTGCTGGTCGCGGCCGGACTGCTGGCCTTCACACTGTTCGACGCCGATACCCCCGTCTGGGTGCTGTGCGTGGTCTTCTTCGTCCAGGGCACCGGCATGGCGCACGTCATGCCTCCCGTCACCGTCGCCGTGATGCAGGCGCTGCCGCGCGAGAAGGCCGGCTCCGGCTCGGCCATCAACAACACGTTCCGGCAGGTCGGCGGGGCGCTCGGGATCGCCGTCCTGGGCTCGGTGCTGTCCACCGTCTACCGCGGTGACATCGAGGGCCACCTCGGTACGCTGCCGGCCCCGGCCAGGGACGCGGCGGGGGAGTCGATCGAGGCGACGCTCGCCGTCGCGGAGAAGCTCGGCCCGGCGGGCCGCCCGCTGGTCGCCGCGGCGAACGACGCGTTCCTCGGCGCCATGCACGTCACCGCCGTCGGCTCGGCCTCCGTCGCCCTGCTCGGCGCCCTGGTGGTCGGCCTGTTCCTGCCGGGCCGGCCGCCCGCCGGGCAGCCGGCCGGCGAGGGCGAGGGCGACCGGACCGTGCCCGCGGGCGGGCCGATGACGACCACGGCCGCCGACAACTGAGAACGGACGCCGCGGGCGGCCCAGGACACTCCCGGGCGCCCGGGGCGTCGAGCAGGACACCTCCCGCGTCGGCGAGAATCGGGGTGGGGGGGCGGACGGGTGCGGCGAGAGGTGGAACCACGTGCAGATGCAGGACGAGGAGCTGGAACCGCGGCGCGGCCGACCGCGCAGCGTGGCTGCCGAACGGGCCATCCTGGACGCCGTCGTCGAACTGCTGGAGGCCGGTGAACCGCTGGCCGGTCTGTCCATCGAGCGCATCGCCCGGACCGCGAAGGTCGGCAAGGCCACCATCTACCGGCGCTGGAGCGGCAAGGAAGAGCTCTTCGTCGACGTACTGCGCGACATCGAACCCCCGGAACCGACCGTCTCCGGCACTGCCGGGCTCACCGATCTGCGGCTGATGCTGGAGTCGCTGCGCAGGCGCGGACTCGCCCAGCGCTCATCGGTCTTCCTCCACAACGTCTTCGTGCAGATGAAGAGCCACCCCAAGCTGTGGACCGAGTACCACTCCACGGTGATCGAACCCCGCCGCGTAGCGATGCGGGCCGCCGTGCAGCGGGCGGTCGACGCGGGGGAGCTCCGCGCGGACCTGGATGTGGAGCTGATGGACGACCTGTTCGTCGGCCCCATGCTGGTACGGACCATTCACCGACCCGATGCGCCACTGCCGGAGGATCTCGCCGACCGCATCATCGGGGCCCTGGTGGAGGGCCTGGCACCGCGGGCCGCCGCTGCCCCCGAACCCGCACGGGCCCCCGCCACATCCGGCAAAAGCGCAGGCCACGGCTGACTCGCCCGGATCCGCCCGAGTGTGCGCGTTCTGTCACAAGGCCCCGCAGAGTCCTTCCGGCCGGAACTTGCCGGTCCATGTCCTTCGTCCTCGTGGCAGTACAGCCGTCGTCGACGGCAGGAAAGACATCGCTCATCCCCTAGGGTCAGGGGCGCGGCGATGTGCACGGCAAGGCAGTGAGGACAGCGCGATGGTGCAGGCGTACAGGGCGGACACCGAGATCGGCAGCGCGGAACCGCAGCGCACCGGATCCCGGTTCCAGGGCCTGCGCGACAGATGGACCGACGGCAAGGGCATGTGGTGGCGCGGCATCGTCCTCGCCGTCTGCGCGGTCCTGCTGACCCTCGTGATGATCTTCCACGCGGAGATCCCGAACACCATCGGCAACCTGGGCAGCCTCTCCGAGACGTTCCTGCCGTGGTTCGGCCTGTTCATTCCCCTGCTGCTGATCCTGGGCCTGGTGCGCCGCTCCGCGACCGCGCTGATCGCCCTGCTGCTGCCGGTCGTGGTCTGGCTCAATAT
Organism: Streptomyces sp. NPDC002206; assembly: GCF_053593595.1. Classification (NCBI taxonomy): domain Bacteria; kingdom Bacillati; phylum Actinomycetota; class Actinomycetes; order Kitasatosporales; family Streptomycetaceae; genus Streptomyces; species Streptomyces sp. NPDC002206. The sequence continues at coordinate 170,757 of NZ_JBSFCW010000007.1, read as the reverse complement.
CTTCGGCGGGCTGCTCACCGACAAGTCGGGCGGCGGTGGCGACCTCACCGTCGCCACCCACAACGTCAACGCGGACAACCCCGACCCCGCGGGCACCGCCCGGCAGGTCGCGGGCTCCGGTGCGGACGTCATCGCCCTGCAGGAGCTGCCGCCCGGCCAGGTTCCGGCGTACGAGTCGGCGCTCGCCGCCCGCTATCCGTACCACGCGGTCGAGGGGACGGTCGGCCTGTGGAGCAAGTACCCGATGAGCAGCACCCGGCCCGTCGACATCAGGATGGGCTGGACCCGGGCGATGCGTTCCACGGTGGCCACACCCGACGGCGAGGTCGCGGTCTATGTGGCCCATATGCCGTCCGTGCGGGTCAAGCTGAACGCCGGATTCACCGCCAGCCAGCGGGACGAGAGCGCGGACGCGCTCGGTGAGGCCATCGCCGACGAACGGCTCGGCAGGGTGATCCTGCTCGGCGACCTCAACGGCACGATGAACGACCGCTCGCTGAACGCGGTCACCTCCCAGTTGCGGTCCACCCAGGGCGCGGCAGGCGACGGCTTCGGCTTCAGCTGGCCGGCGTCGTTCCCGATGGCCCGGATCGACCAGATCATGGTCAAGGGCGTCGAGCCGATGTCGTCCTGGACGCTTCCGGCGACGGACAGTGACCACCTGCCGATCGCCGCCCGCGTCGCACTCTGACGAAACGGTCCGTTCACCTCGTGGCACAAACCGTCTGAGAGTATTTGTTCCAATCGGGAACAAGGAGCGGCCGGCGAGAGCGCCGGCGGGCCGGGATCTCCTGCGGAAAGGTCTCTCCTCATGCCGCTGGCTCTTCTAGCGCTGGCCATAAGCGCCTTTGGCATCGGCACCACGGAGTTCGTGATGATGGGCCTGCTGCCCAATGTCGCGGACGACCTGGGCACATCCGTGCCCACCGCGGGCTACCTCGTATCGGCGTACGCGCTCGGTGTCGTCCTCGGCGCCCCCCTGCTCACCGCCATCGGCTCCCGGGTCCCGCGCAAGCGGATGCTCCTGCTGCTGATGGCCCTGTTCACCCTCGGCAACCTCGCCTCCGCGCTCGCCCCCGGCTTCGGCTGGCTGGTCGCCGGCCGGTTCCTCGCCGGGCTGCCGCACGGCGCGTTCTTCGGCGTCGGCGCGGTCGTCGCCGCGCGGCTGGTCGGCGAGGGGCGGCAGGCGAGGGCCGTCGCGACGATGTTCCTCGGCCTCACCGTCGCCAACATCGTCGGCGTACCGGCGGCCACGCTGCTCGGCCAGCACCTCGGCTGGCGCGCGACCTTCCTGGTCGTCGGGGTGATCGGGCTCGGCTCGATGGCCGCGCTCGCCCGGCTCGTTCCGCACATACCGGTCGGCGCGCACCAGGGTCTCGGCCACGAACTGCGCGCCCTCGGCAACCGGCAGGTGCTGCTCGGCCTGCTCACCGCCGTCCTCGGCTTCGCCGGGGTCTTCGCCGTCTATTCGTACCTGTCGGCCATGACGACCGAGGCGATGGGCTTCGGCGAGTCCTCGGTGACGCTGGTGCTGGCGCTGTTCGGTATCGGCATGACACTCGGCGCACTCGCCGCCGGACCCCTGACCGACCGCGCGCTGCGGCCCACGCTGTACGGCTCCCTGGCCGCGCTTGCGGTGGTCCTGGCGGTCTTCCCGTTCGCCGTGCAGGTGAAGTGGGCGGCGCTGGTGATGGTCGTCCTGCTCGGCGGGGTCGGGTTCATGACCACGACGCCGCTGCAGATGCTCGTCATGAACAAGGCGAAGGACGCCCCGACGCTGGCCTCCGCCTCCAACCACTCGGCGTTCAACCTCGCCAACGCGGGCGGCGCCTGGCTGGGCGGCGCGGCGATCGCGGCGGGCTGGGGCTGGACGTCCCCGGCGCTGGTGGGCGCGGTCCTGACGGTGGCGGGCCTGGCAGTGGCGGTCACGGCGGGCGTGCTGGACCGTGGCGGGCCGGGCGAGTCCCGGGTGGTGGCGGGCGCGGGTACGCGGGGTGCGCGGGACGGAAGCCACGCGGACGTGGTCTGAGGGCGGCGCTCGGCCCGGATCAAGCCCGTCGAGGGGGCCCGTGCCCTTCGGGCCATGGGGGCTTGAGGACGAAACGGCTGCCGGAGCGGCCCGGCTCTCATCGAAACCGGCCCGCCCCGCACCGTTCAGCCCGACTCGCGCCACCGATTCGTGATCGGCAGCCGCCGGTCCTTGCCGAACCCCTTGGCCGAGATCTTCGTACCCGGCGGGTACTGCCGCCGCTTGTACTCCGCCGTGTCCACCAGCCGCAGCGTCTTCGTCACCAGCGCCTCGTCGAACCCGGCTGCCACGATCGTGTCCAGCCCCAGGTCCCGGTCGACGTACATCTCCAGGATCCGGTCCAGTACGTCGTAGTCGGGCAGCGAGTCCGTGTCGACCTGGTCCGGCCGCAGCTCGGCGCTGGGCGGCTTGGTGATGGAGGCCTCCGGGATCGGCGGCGTCCGGCCGCGTTCCTCCGCGGCCCGGTTGCGCCACTTCGCCAGGCGGAAGATCGACGTCTTGTAGACGTCCTTGATCGGCCCGTACGCGCCGACGGAGTCCCCGTACAGCGTCGAGTAGCCGACCGCCAGCTCCGACTTGTTGCCCGGCGCCAGGACGATCTGGCCCTCCTGGTTGGAGACGGCCATCAGCATCGTGCCGCGCAGCCGCGACTGCAGGTTCTCCTCGGCGAGACCGGTGAGCCCCAGCGACTCCATGTAAGCGTCGAACATCGGCTCGATCGGTACGGTGCGGAAGTTCAGCCCGGTGCGCCGCGCCAGTTCCGCCGCGTCGCCCTTGGAGTGGTCCGAGGAGTACTTCGACGGCATCGAGATCCCGTACACGTTCTGCGCACCCAGCGCATCGCACGCGATGGCGGCGACGAGCGCCGAGTCGATCCCGCCGGAGAGCCCGATCAGCACACTGCTGAAACCGTTCTTCGCGGCGTACGCGCGCAATCCCACGACGAGTGCCGAGTACAGCTCCTCGTCGTCGTCGAGCCGCTCCGCGTAGCCGCCGGTCAGTTCCGCCTCGTAGGCCGGGACGGGCTTGTCGGAGAGGACCACGTGGTCGATCCGCAGGCCGTCGTTGACCACCCCGGACGGCGCCTCGGGCGAGGCGGCCGGCAGGTCCAGGTCGAGGACGACGCTGCCCTCGGCGAACTGCGGGGCCCGGGCGATCACCTCGCCGTCCTTGTCGACGACGATCGAGTCGCCGTCGAAGACGAGCTCGTCCTGGCCGCCGATCATCGCCAGATAGGCGGTGGTGCAGCCGGCCTCCTGGGCCCGCTTGCGGACCAGTGCCAGCCGGGTGTCGTCCTTGTCCCGCTCGTACGGCGAGGCGTTGATCGACAGCAGCAGCCCGGCCCCGGCGGCCCGGGCGGCCGGCACGCGGCCGCCGTCCTGCCAGAGGTCCTCGCAGATCGCGAGTGCCACATCGACACCGTGGACCCGCACGACGGGCATCGAGTCGCCCGGCACGAAGTACCGGAACTCGTCGAAGACGCCGTAGTTGGGCAGGTGGTGCTTGGCGAAGCTCAGGGCGATCTGCCCGCGGTGCAGCACCGCGGCGGCGTTCTGCGGCGCCCCGGCGGGCTGGCCGTAGCGGGGCTGGGCCTTCTCGGAACGGTCGAGATATCCGACCACGACCGGCAGCTCCCCGAAGCCCTCCGCGTCGAGACGGGCGGCGAGCGCACGCAGCGCTTCCCGCGACGCCTCGACGAATGACGGCCGCAGGGCCAGGTCCTCGACGGGGTAACCGGTCAGCACCATCTCGGGGAATGCCACCAGATGGGCGCCCTGTTCGGCGGAGTGCCGGGTCCAGTGGACGATCGCCTCGGCATTGCCGGCGAGGTCACCGACGGTCGAGTCGATCTGATTCAGTGCGAGGCGTAGTTGAGGCACGCGGCTCAGTCTAATCGTCTTTCTGACGCGATGTCCCGGCGGGCCGCGCCACCGCAGCCGCGGCCCGCCGGGGCCGGGTCACCGGCGGTAGCCGAGGACCGTCATCATGTTCGCGTTCGAGTGGTAGACGTTGTGGCAGTGGAGCATCCACAGCCCCGGGTTGTCCGCGTCGAACTCCACGGCCACCGAGCTGTTGGGCAGGACGACCGCCGTGTCCTTGCGCGCCCCGGGAGCCCTGTCGAGCACCGAACGCGGTCCCGCGGATCCCGCGAGTGCGAACGTGTGCCCGTGCAGGTGGACCGGGTGCCACATCTCCGTGATGTTGTAGAACTCCAGCCGGACCCGCTCGCCCGCCTTGACCGGATGGCGCCAATCGGGGTCGTACCTCCTGTGGTCGAAGCCCCAGTCGAACGACCTCATGCTGCCGGTCAGCTTGATCCGGATCGTCCGGTCGGGCTCCCGGGCGGCCAGTGCCACGGACTTGTCCGCCTTCAGCTCGGGGGCCGACACCAGCTGCCCGTTCAGCTCCTTCGGCCGTACGGAGGCCTTCGGCGCCGCGCCACCGCCGGTACGGAGCACGGCCAGCGCCGACATGTCCCTCCCTTCGGCGACCGCCGTCAGCGGGAACACCCCGTCCCCGGCGGTGACCAGCACGTCGTACCGCTCGCCCATGCCCAGCAGCAGAGCGTCCGTCGTGGTGTGCCGGACCGGGAAGCCGTCGGCGTGCGTGATGGTCATCCGGTGGCCGCCGAGCGCGACGCGGAAGGGGGTGTCGCCGCCCGCGTTGATGATGCGCACCCGGATCCGGTCGCCGGGCTTCGCGGTGAATGTGGTCGGGTCCTTCGGAATGCGGCCGTTGATCAGGTAGTGCGGGTAGGCGACATCGCTCGCTGCGCCGCGGAGCAGTTCGCTCCTGGCGTCCATCAGCACCCGCGAGGGCCCGGACCCGGAACCGGACTTGTCATCGGACCCGGAGGCCCCGTGATCCATCCCCTCCATGCTGCCCATACCGTGGGAGAGCTCGTTGAGCACCGCGTCCGGCGTGGAACCGTCCACCCCGTCGACCCAGTCGTCGAGCATGACGACCCACTCCTTGTCGTACGACAGGGGCTCCTTCGGGTCCTCGACGATCAGCGGAGCGTACAGGCCACGGTCCTGCTGCACGCCCACGTGCGGGTGGAACCAGTACGTCCCCGTCTGTCGCACCGCGAAGCGGTAGGCGAACTCCGCGCCCGCCTTGATGCCCGGCTGTGTCAGACCGGGGACGCCGTCCATGTCGTTGCGCACATGGAGGCCGTGCCAGTGCAGCGTGGTCGACGTCGGCAGATGGTTGGCGAGAGTGACTGCCAGAGTGTCGCCCGCGGTGATCCGGAGCTCCTTGCCGGGCAGCCGGTCCCCGTACGCCCAGGAGGGGACGGTGAGACCGCCGCCCAGATCGAGGCGGGCCGGGGTGGCGGTGAGGTGGAACTTCCGTACCGGACCGGAGCCCCGCTTGGCCTCGACTGCCGCGACCTCCTCGCCGTTGGGCGCAACGTACTCGCCGTGGCTCTTCACCGGGGACGACGGCTTCCGGGTCATGTCGTTGTGGTTCATGCCGCCGGGGTTCGCGACGGGCTTGGCCACGTCCTTGCCGCTGGAACAGGCGGCCAGAACTCCCGTTCCGGCCAAGGCGATTCCGGCGCCGAGCACGGCGCGTCGAGTGTGCTGAGTGCGCATGACTGGGTACACCTCATGGTGTCGTTGGGGTGCAGGGGGAGGGATGCGGAGCGCGCCGCTCCTTATATCCGCAGCACCGACGACCTGCCGTGCGCAGCCATTTCGGGTGGGGAAAGGGACCGCAAGAAGCGCAACAGCGGCGCCCCGGCGGCCCGGAGGAGATGATCCGCGGGCCGCAGCGCCATCAGCCAGACGGCCAGCAGGGTGACACCCCAGGCGCCCAGCACCGCTGGACAGACCCCCATGGGGTCCATGCCGTCGCCCCTCGGCGCGGGCAGGACAGAGGCGTGCCCGGGCGAGGGTTCAGCCACTGAGCCTGCCCCGTGAGCCCCGCTGTCCGTCGTCACCACGGTGTCCCGGCCGTGGTGTCCTGTCGGATGCCCGACGGTATGCATGATGAAAATCCCGAACAGCAGCGCAGCGAACAGCAACAACTGTCCGTACGTCGCACTCATCTTCGGGCCCATGTCGAGCACACTACCCCCGCCGGGTATACCCCGCACGGCGGCCCGACACCCCCGTCGTCCCGGGCGCCGGGCCGCCGTTCGGTCAGCTGGGGGCGTAGACCTTCTCGACCCAGAGCGCGATCTGTTCCTCGGAGAGGTGCTGTGCCAGATCCGCCTCGCTGATCATGCCTATCAGCTTCTTGTTCTCGACCACGGGAAGGCGACGGATTCGATTGCTCTGCATTTCCTCCAGGACCTGGTCCACGCCTGCGTCGGCTTCGATCCAGCGGGGAGTGCCCTGGGCGAGGTCACCTGCCGTCACCTTCGACGGATCGTGGCCCATCGCCACGCAGTCGAGCACGATGTCGCGGTCCGTGAGGATGCCGATCATCCGGTCCTGCTCGCCGCTGGCCGAGATGGGCAGCGCGCCGACGTTGTGTTCGCGCATCAGCTGGGCGGCCCGGTCGAGCGTTTCGTGCGCCGGGATCCACTGGGCCCCGGTGTGCATGATGTCCTTGGCGGTGGTCATGGGGATTCCTCCTGGTGCCGGTGGGCATGCCGTTGCGACCCCGAGAGAACCATCGTCATGCGGCCGTTCGGGTTACGCGACCGGGGTCACCCATTCGGGTGCATCCCCCGGCGCCACGGGCGCCGGGGGACCGGTGACTACCTGGGCTCGGCCCCGCGCGCCGACAGCATCTGCGCCATTGCGTCCAGCTCGGACTGCTGGGCCTCGACCATGCCCTGGGCGAGCCGTCTCTCCGCTTTCACCGTACAGAGCTCGGCGCAGCCGCGCGCCATGGCGACGCCGCCCTTGTGGTGGTCGGTCATCAGCTGGAGGTAGAGGATCTCGGCCTGCTTGCCGTCGGCCTTCCTCAGCCGGTCGAGCTCGGTCCGGGTGGCCATGCCGGGCATCAGAGCCCCGTCGTGCGCCGTGAACCCACTGCCCGACCCGGCCGTCATGTCACCCATGCCGGCCATGCCATCCATACCGGCCATGTCGTGGCCGTCGCCCGCGCTGCGGCCACCGTGATCACCGTGGGTGGCCATCCACGCCATCGACTCCTGCCCGGCGACGGCCACCTTCGGCAGCTCCCACAGATCCAGCCAGCCGAGCAGCATGCCCCGCTGGTTGGCCTGTGTGTTGGCGATGTCGTACGCGAAGCGGCGTACATCCTCGTCCTGCGTACGGTCACGCACGATGAAGGACATCTCCACGGCCTGCTGATGGTGGACCGCCATGTCGCGCGCGAACCCGGCGTCGGCCGAATCGGTGGCGGGCGCCCGGACCGCCGCCGAGGCGGCCTGCGGCTGCTTCCCGTCCGCCGTGTCGCCCCGTGCCGCGGCGACCGTCGCCGCGCCCGCGAAGAGCAGCGCGAGCGCGACGGCGGAGCCCGCCGCCCACTGGGTGCGGCGGGTACCTCGCGCAGCGCTCACTGGGCCCCTACTCCGCCCGTGCACGCGGCACCCGGCTCAGGTGTCTGTGCCCCCTGCACGAACTTGGCGAAGAACTGGTCCACCCGCCGGTCGTCGGCGCTGTCCACGGTGACCTGGTTGCCCCAGGCGCTCAGTGTGATCGTGCCGGCCTGGTCCTGATACGGACTCATCAGCGAGTACGGCGTCTTCCCGACCCGCTCCGCGAGCGCGGCGACGTCGGCGTCCGACGCCTTGTCCGTGTACGTCACCCACACCGAACCGTGCTCCAACGAGTGCACGGCGTTCATGTCGGGGATCGCCTTTTTGTATACCTCGCCGTCGCAGTTCATCCAAACGGGGCTGTGGTCACCGCCGACCGGAGGCTTCATCGGGTACGTCACGGTCGTGGTGACGTGGTTACGGGTCAGCTTCTTCGCATTCCACGTCTTCAGCCCCTTGATCGGCTCGGAGGCCAGCTTCTTCTTCTCCGTCGCGTCCGCCTTCGCGTCCTGCGCCGTGTCCGCGTGCTTCTTCTCCGCGGCCTCGGACTTGTCCAGCAGCACGGACGTACCGAAGCCGACCAGACCTGCGACGACGACGACGCTCAGCCCTATGGCCAGGACACGGTTGCGACGGTCACGCGCCCGGTCGGCGTTGCGCATCTGCTCTATGCGGGTCCTGCGGTCGAAGCTCATGTCGTCAGGTCCTTCTGCGAAGGGGAGGGGGCAGGAACAGGTCAGGAATCCGGTACACACGGGGCAGTTGCGAGGCCGCTCCACCCCTCGGGTTCCATGGGCGCAGATCGTAGTGGGTGGCCGAGTGCTCCATCTCACGTCGAGTGCGTAATCTGGGTGAAATCCCGGGTCGTGATACTGGAGTCTGTCCCCTACCCCGGGCGGTGGTGCACAGACCGTCTGAACTGCAAGGATGTGGCTATGGACAAGCAGCAGGAATTCGTCCTCAGGACACTCGAGGAGCGCGACATCCGCTTCGTGCGCCTGTGGTTCACCGATGTGCTCGGCTACCTCAAGTCCGTTGCCGTGGCGCCCGCCGAGCTGGAGCAGGCGTTCGACGAGGGCATCGGCTTCGACGGATCGGCCATCGAGGGCTTTGCCCGGGTCTACGAGTCCGACATGATCGCCAAGCCGGACCCCAGCACCTTCCAGATCCTGCCCTGGCGCGCGGAGGCCCCCGGCACCGCGCGGATGTTCTGCGACATTCTGATGCCCGACGGCTCGCCGTCCTTCGCCGACCCGCGCTATGTACTCAAACGCATTCTCGCCAAGACCTCCGACCTGGGCTTCACCTTCTACACCCACCCGGAGATCGAGTTCTTCCTGCTCAAGAACAAGCCGGTCGACGGCAGCCGGCCCACCCCGGCCGACAGCTCCGGCTACTTCGACCACACCCCGCAGAACGTCGGCATGGACTTCCGCCGCCAGGCGATCACCATGCTCGAATCCATGGGCATCTCGGTCGAGTTCAGCCACCACGAGGGCGCTCCCGGCCAGCAGGAGATCGACCTGCGGTACGCGGACGCGCTCTCCACAGCCGACAACATCATGACTTTCCGTCTGGTCATGAAGCAGGTCGCGCTGGAGCAGGGCGTGCAGGCGACCTTCATGCCGAAGCCGTTCTCGGAGTTCCCCGGCTCCGGTATGCACACCCACCTCTCCCTCTTCGAGGGCGACCGCAACGCGTTCTACGAGTCGGGCGCCGAGTACCAGCTGTCCAAGGTCGGCCGCTCCTTCATCGCGGGCCTGCTCAAGCACGCCGCGGAGATCTCCGCCGTGACGAACCAGTGGGTCAACTCGTACAAGCGCATCTGGGGCGGCTCGGCCCGCGCCGCGGGCGCCGGCGGCGAGGCCCCCTCGTACATCTGCTGGGGCCACAACAACCGCTCCGCCCTGATCCGCGTCCCGATGTACAAGCCCGGGAAGACCGGTTCGGCCCGCGTCGAGGTCCGCTCCATCGACTCCGGCGCCAACCCCTACCTGACCTACGCGGTACTGCTCGCCGCGGGCCTCAAGGGCATCGAGGAGGGGTACGAACTCCCGGCCGGCGCCGACGACGACGTCTGGGCGCTGTCCGACGCCGAGCGCCGCGCGATGGGCATCGAGCCGCTGCCGCAGAACCTGGGCGAGGCGATCGCGCTGATGGAGAAGAGCGAACTGGTCGCCGAGACGCTCGGTGAGCACGTCTTCGACTTCTTCCTCCGCAACAAGAAGCAGGAGTGGGAGGAGTACCGCAGCGAGGTCACCGCCTTCGAGCTGAAGGCCCTGCTGCCGGTGCTGTAGGACCAGGTCAGCGTTGGTTCGAAAACGTATGTGGCTTCGGGCCGACGGTCTCGTACCGTCGGCCCGAAGTCGTCTCACTCGCCCTGGGCCGTCTGCAGGACGACCGCTGCGAAGCAGGTGGAACGGGCGGAGGCAGACCGGTTGCCGGTCCTGACGGCTGTCGCGGGAACGCGCAGGTTCGGCCCGGGACTCTGGACGAGGTGTGTCCTGCGGGCGACAATGCGGCCAGGGCAGGGGTGTGGGCCCGGACCCGGGGGGATTCATGGCACACGTGTTGGTGCTGCTCGGTGGGCTGCTGGCGCTGATCGTCGCGCTCGTCGTCAAGCTGCAGCTGAAGGCGCGGCGCAGGACCGAGAACTTCGACGGGCAGGAGATCGAGCGGCAGGCCCGCGAAGCGATCCGGCACACCCGCGCGAACAACACCTCGGCGTCGGTCCACAACCGGTTCTTCGACGGCGGTGGCGGCCGCCGCTCGTGACCGGCCGTCCAGGCGTCCGGCCCGTGGCGGGCACCGGGACTCGATTCCGGTAGTGTTGCCGACCCCAGCACGGGGACATACCGAGGAGGTGAGACCCATTACCGCTGTATCAGGCTGGGTGCTCACCTCTCGCGATTGCGTGGTCGGACCGGTATAGGCGGACCGCGGAGCACTCATCGGCATTCCGAAAGGCTCCGCTCCATGTCGCTTTCCTCGACACCGCTCCCTTACTCCGTCATCGTCAACAGACTTCGCGCCGCCGGCTGTGTATTCGCCGAGGACGAGGCGGAGTTGATCCTCTCCACGGCCGCGGACCCGGCCGAGCTCGCCGCCATGGTGGACCGGCGGGCAGCCGGACTTCCCCTCGAACACGTCCTCGGCTGGGCCGAGTTCCGCGGTCTGCGGATCGCTGTGGACCCTGGTGTCTTCGTTCCCCGGCGCCGTACCGAATTCCTCGTCGACCAGGCCGTCGACCTCACCCGCCCCGCGGACGGACCCGCTGTCGTCGTCGATCTGTGCTGCGGTTCGGGTGCGCTGGGCGCCGCACTCGCCGCCGCCCTGGACCGGGTCGAACTGCACTCCAGCGATGTCGAACCCGCCGCGGTGCGGTGCGCGCGCCGCAATGTCGCCGGTGCGGGAGAGGTGTACGAGGGCGACCTCTTCGAACCGCTTCCCGCCTCGCTGCGCGGCCGCGTCGGGATTCTGCTCGCCAATGTGCCGTACGTCCCCAGCGAGGACGTCGAACTCCTGCCGGCTGAGGCCCGGGTCCATGAACCGAGGGTGGCGCTCGACGGTGGGGGCGACGGGCTCGATGTGCTGCGCCGAGTGACCGCCGAAGCGCCTCAGTGGCTGGCGCCGGGCGGACATCTGCTGGTCGAGACGAGCGAACGGCAGGCGGCACGGGCCGAGGAGACCGTCGCCCGGAGCGGACTGATTGCGCGGGTGGTCACCTCCGACGAGCTGTACGCGACCGTCGTCATCGGCACCAGGCCCGGTACCGGGGACGTCAGGTAGCCCGCCCCGGGGCGGCTGAGCGGCCCCCCACTCAGCCGCAGTGCGGATCCGCCTCGGCAGGCTTCGCGGGGGGACGGCGGTGGTGCGGGCCCGGCACACCGCACTGGACACCGTTCAGCCGAAGCGCCAGCGGGTCTGGCTGTACGGTTCGCCCTTGCCGAAGCCGAACGCCGTGCGCGGGACCACCTCGAACACCTCCGCGCGGCCCCCCGCAGCGTTGGCGAACGCGCCCGCGCGGACCTCGAAGTGCCAGTCCGCGTCGTACTTCGCCTCCCAGAGTTCCGCCAGCCGGGTCAGCCGCGCCTCGTCCGTCACCCGGTCCGCCCGGCCCTCGACCACCACGTCGAAGCCCTGGTGCAGCGTGTTGGTGCCGGTCGTCACCACGACCTCCGGGTTCGTCGCCAGATTCCGTGCCTTGCGCTCGGCCGGGCCCGTGCAGAAGTGCAGCGCGTCGTCCGACCAGAGCCCGATCAGCGGGGTGACGTGCGGGCGGTCGTCCGGCCGGACCGTGGACAGCCAGAACACCTCCGCCCGCGTCAGCACGGCAACCGCCTCCGACCACGGTCGGGCCGTCGCGCCCTTGTCGCTGTAGCCGGGATGCAGCTCGGCGATGGGCTGGTGTCCGGACACGGTGACCTCCTCCTGAGCGGGTCCTGAAAGCGATCGTGCCTGCGAAGTGTGGACCGCGCACCCGCTCCGAATTCATGGGCGCGGGGCTAGGCTCGGAGAGCTGGAAAGTGATCGGGCGGCGAGCAGGAGAGCACGGAATGACGACGGTGCCGGGGCGCAGGAGCAGTATGTTCACCAGACTGCTGCGGCACGGTTTCACCGACCCGTCCGCCGCCGAGCGGCTGCTGGACCTGCCGGCTCTGTCGACGGTACGTACCGACTCGGTCCTGCTCGACGCGCTCGGGGCGACCGCCGACCCCGATCTGGCGCTGAAGGGGCTCGTCCGGCTGGTGGAGGCCGTGGACGCCGACGAGCGGCGGGTCCTGCTGGACACACTCATCACCGCCAAGCCGCTGCGGGACCGGCTGCTCGGGGTGCTCGGGGCGTCCGAGGCGCTCGGCGACCATCTGGCGCGCCATCCCCGCGACTGGCACGCGCTCGTCACGTACGAGGCCACCGATCTGCACCCCGGAGTGGCCGAGTTCGAGCACGAGCTCGCCCGGGCCGGCGATCCGGACTCGCTGCGCGTCGCCTACCGCCGGTGCCTGCTGGCCATAGCGGCCCGTGATGTGTGCGGTACGACGGATGTCGCCGAGACCGCCGCCGAACTCGCCGACCTGGCGACCGCGACGCTGCGCGCGGCGCTCGCCATCGCCCGCACGGCCGCCCCGGAGGACGCCGCTGTGTGCCGCCTCGCGGTCATCGCGATGGGCAAGTGCGGCGGCCACGAACTGAACTACGTCTCCGACGTCGACGTGATCTTCGTGGCGGAACCGTTCGACGGCGCCGAGGAGAGCAGGGCCGTGCAGGGCGCCACCCGACTGGCGGCGCACATGATGCGGATCTGTTCGGACACGACCGTCGAGGGCACCATCTGGCCGGTCGACGCCAACCTCCGCCCGGAGGGCCGCAACGGGCCGCTCGTACGGACACTGTCCTCGCATCTCGCCTACTACCAGCGCTGGGCCAAGACGTGGGAGTTCCAGGCGCTGCTCAAGGCCCGGCCGGTGGCCGGCGACCCCGAGCTGGGCGCCGAGTACGTCGACGCCGTCTCGCCGCTGGTGTGGCAGGCCGCGGACCGGGAGAACTTCGTCGGTGACGTACAGAAGATGCGCCGCCGCGTCGTCGACAACATCCCCGCCGACCGTGTCGACCGGGAGATCAAGCTGGGACCCGGTGGACTGCGGGATGTCGAGTTCGCCGTACAGCTGCTCCAGCTCGTGCACGGCCGCAGCGACGCCTCCCTGCACAGCGGCTCGACCCTGGAGGCCCTGCGGGCGCTCGCCGGGGGCGGTTACGTCGGGCGGGTGGACGCCGCGCAGCTCGACGACGCGTACCGGTTCCTGCGCGCCATGGAGCACCGCATCCAGCTGTACCGGCTGCGCCGGACCCACCTCGTCCCCGAGGACGAGGCGGATCTGCGCCGGCTCGGGCGCTCCCTCGGGATGCGTACGGACCCCCTCACCGAGCTCAACCAGGAGTGGAAGCGGCACGCGTCCGTGGTGCGGCGACTGCACGAGAAGCTGTTCTACCGGCCGCTGCTGGACGCGGTCGCCCAGCTCGCGCCCGGCGAGACCCGGCTCAGCGCGAAGGCCGCCGGACACCGGCTCGAAGCGCTCGGGTACGCCGATCCGGCCGCCGCGCTCCGGCACCTGGAGGCGCTGTCGTCCGGGGTTTCCCGCAAGGCCGCCATCCAGCGCACTCTGCTGCCGGTGCTGCTCGGCTGGTTCGCGGACTCCGCCGACCCGGACGCCGGGCTCCTCGGCTTCCGCAAGGTGTCCGACGCGCTCGGCAAGACCCCCTGGTACCTGCGGCTGCTGCGCGACGAGGGCGCGGCCGCGGAGAACCTCGCCCGCGTCCTGTCGGCCGGCCGGCTCGCCCCCGACCTGCTGCTGCGGGCCCCCGAGGCGGTGGCGATCCTCGGCGACCCGCAGGGGCTGAAGCCGCGCAGCCGCACCCATCTGGAGCAGGAGGTCCTCGCCGCGGTGGGGCGGGCGGACGGCGCCGAGTCCGCAGTCGCGGTGGTCCGCGGGGTGCGACGGCGCGAACTGTTCCGTACGACGGCCGCGGACCTCATCGGCTCGTACGGCACGGAGGAGAACCCCGCCGAACCCGACCCCGGCGCACTGGTCGACCGGGTCGGCAACGCGGTCACCGATCTGAACGCCGTCACGCTCGCGGGCGCGCTGCGTGCCGCCGTACGCGAACAGTGGGGCGACACCCTCCCCACCCGGTTCGCGGTCATCGGCATGGGCCGGTTCGGCGGCCACGAGCTCGGTTACGGCTCCGACGCCGACGTCCTGTTCGTGCACGCGCCGCGCGAGGGCGTCGACGAACAGGAGGCCGCCAGGGCCGCCAGCACCGTCGTCGGCGAGATGCGCAGGCTGCTGCAGCTGCCCACCGCCGATCCGCCGCTGATGATCGACGCGGATCTGCGGCCGGAGGGCAAGAGCGGCCCGCTGGTCCGGACGCTGAAGTCGTACGAGGCGTACTACCGGCGGTGGTCGCTGGTCTGGGAGAGCCAGGCCCTGCTGCGCGCCGAACCGATGGCGGGCGACGAGGACCTCGGCCGCGAATTCATCGAGCTGATCGCTCCGCTGCGCTACCCGATGGAAGGGCTGGGGGAGGACGCGGTCCGCGAGATCCGTCGCCTCAAGGCCCGGATGGAGTCCGAACGGATGCCACGCGGCGCCGACCCGACGCTCCACACGAAGCTGGGGCGCGGCGGGCTGAGCGACGTCGAGTGGACGGTCCAGCTGATGCAGATGCAGCACGGCTGGGTGGAACCGGGCCTGCGCACGACCCGCACCCGCGAGGCGCTGGCAGCCGCGTGTGCGGCCGAACTGATCTCGGCTGAGGACGCGCAGACCCTGGACGAGGCCTGGGTGCTCGCCACACGGGTCCGCAACGCGGTGATGCTGGTACGCGGCCGCCCCGGGGACACCTTCCCGTCCGGCCCGCGCGAGCTGACGGCCGTGGGGCGCTATCTCGGATACGAACCGGGTCATGTCGGCGACATGCTCGACGACTACCGGCGGATCACCCGGCGGGCGCGGGCGGTGGTGGAGGAGCTGTTCTACGGGGCGTGAGGGCGTCGACGAACCACGGCAGCCGGCGATGTCGAGGCCGGGCGGCCATGTCGGCCCGTCCGGCGATTCGGGGGAGAAATCCGGTTACCGGCGCACCGGTGCCTCCGCGGCCGGCTGCCCGACCCTGATCGGCGCTCCCGGGCCGAGCGCCGAGAGTCTGGCCCCGGCAGGGCGCGTGACCCGCTTCTGAAGGTGGTGCGGCAGCGCCCCGTACCAGGCGAACGACACCGCGTAACCGAACGCCAGGCAGGTCATGCCGCCCACCGCGTCCAGCCAGAAGTGGTTGGCGGTCGACACGATCACGATCAGTGTGGTCGCCGGGTACAGCAGGCCCGCGATGCGTGCCCACGGCGCCGACGCCAATGCGTAGATGGTCAGGCCGCACCACAGCGACCAGCCGATATGCATCGACGGCATCGCCGCGTACTGGTTCGACATGTTCTTGAAGTTGCCCGAGGCCATCGAACCCCAGGTGTGGTGCACCAGCACGGTGTCGATGAAGTGGCCACCGTTCATCAGGCGCGGTGGCGCCAGCGGATACAGGTAGTACCCGAGCAGCGCGACGCCCGTGGTCGCGAACAGCACCAGGCGCGCTGCCGCGTAACGTCCGGGATGGCGACGGAACATCCACATCAGCACACCGATGGTGACGACGAAGTGCAGTGTCGCGTAGTAGTAGTTCATCGAGACGATCAGCCATGTCACGGAGTTCACCGCATGGTTGACCGACTGTTCGACGGCGATGCCCAGGTACTTCTCCACCGACCAGAGCCAGTCGGCGTTGCTGAGTGCCGCGGCCTTCTGCTCGGGGACGGCGTTGCGCACCAGCGAGTAGACCCAGTAACTCACCGCGATCAGCAGAACCTCGAAATAGATGCGCGGCCGGCGAGGGTTCCGCAGCGAACGGAGGCGCGCCAGCCTGTCGTTCCGCGTCGCCTCGGGAGCCGCCTCGTCCGCGATGGGTGACGGGGTGGCCGCCGGTCGGCCGTCCTGTGACTTCACGCTCACTTCACCCATAGGCGTCGATTCTTTCAGTTGCGTCCCACTTCCCGATCATCCTCCGGTCGGGTTCCGGTTGCACATCATGCCCCCTAAAGGCGCGCGTGCGACCCTGATTCCGTTCCGGAAGCAGAGGCCGGATCGGGGCCGGGGCCCGCGGCCGTTGAACCGCGGACGACCAACTCCGGCATGAAGACGAACTCGCTGTGCGGGGCCGGTGTGCCGCCGATCTCCTCGAGCAGGGTGCGCACGGCGGCCTGGCCCATCGCCGTCACCGGCTGACGGATCGTGGTCAGCGGCGGATCGGTGAACGCTATGAGCGGCGAATCGTCGTAGCCGACGACCGACAGGTCGCGCGGCACCTCCATCGACAGCCGGCGCGCGGCCCGGATCGCACCCAGCGCCATCATGTCGCTCGCGCACACCACCGCCGTGCACCCGCGCTCTATCAGCGCCGAGGCGGCCGCCTGGCCGCCCTCCAGCGTGAACAGCGAGTGCTGGATCAGCGCCTCCACCTCGTCCGAGGTGAGGTTCAACTGCTCCTGCACGGTGGAACGGAACCCCTCGATCTTGCGGAGCACCGGAACGAAACGCTTGGGCCCGACGGCAAGACCGATCCGCTGATGGCCGAGCGAGACCAGATGCGTCACCGCGAGCCGCATCGCCGCCCGGTCGTCGGGCGAGATGAACGGCGCCTGCACCTTCGGCGAGAAGCCGTTGACCAGCACGAAGGGCACACCCTGGGCACGCAGTTGCTCATACCGCTGCATATCGGCCGACGTGTCGGCATGCAGCCCGGAGACGAAGATGATGCCGGAGACGCCACGGTCGACGAGCATCTCGGTGAGTTCGTCCTCGGTGGAACCGCCGGGGGTCTGAGTCGCCAGCACCGGTGTATAGCCCTGCCGCGTCAGCGCCTGGCCGATGACCTGGGCGAGCGCCGGGAAGATGGGGTTCTCCAGCTCGGGCGTGATCAGCCCGACCAGTCCCGCGCTGCGCCTGCGCAGCCGTACCGGCCGTTCGTAGCCGAGGACGTCGAGCGCGGCGAGGACGGATTCGCGGGTGGCTGCAGCAACACCTGGCTTGCCGTTCAGTACACGGCTGACCGTAGCCTCGCTGACCCCCGCCTGAATTGCGATATCGGCAAGCCGTGCGGTCATGGGAGTGGACTGTACCGGGCGCGTGTCGGATTGCCCACCATGCGCGGGAATCGGGCGACTGCGGTGCTGTCCGGAGGGTGGCGGTGACCGACGGTACCGCGGCGGTACGTACCGCCGCGGGCTGATCGGCAGTGCCGCCGCAACATCTTGCAAGGTCTTGCGAAGCCGGCACTGCGGGCTGCAATCGGATCATCGCACGGAGAATTCACGACCGGCCCCTTCTCCTGTCAGGGGTGAGACGCTCCCGTCAAGAGGCTTGACGGCAACCGTGAGGACACGCGAATGTAACGATCGTCGAAGCTTGCAGAAATCTTCCGCAAACTCTTTCGGCCATCTTTCATCCTTGTTACGTTCCTCGTCGACCCGGCGCCGCGATGGAGCGGTACGGCAGTTGAAGGAGTTCAGATGCGACGTGGCATAACGGCCACCGCCCTGGTCGCGGCCCTGGCGCTTGCGGCGACCGCCTGCGGCAGCGATGACAAGTCCGACGGCTCGAGCAAGAGCTCCGGCGAGCTCTCCGGGACCGTTACATGGTGGGACACCTCCACCGTGGGCAGCGAGGACAAGGTCTTCAAGAAGATTGCCGAAGACTTTGAGAAGCAGCACCCGAAGGTCGACGTCAAGTACGTCAACGTGCCCTTCGGTGAGGCGCAGAACAAGTTCAAGAACGCTGCCCAGTCCGGCTCCGGCGCTCCCGACGTGATCCGCTCCGAGGTCGCCTGGACCCCCGAGTTCGCGGACCTCGGCTACCTCGCCCCGCTGGACGGCACCCCCGCCCTGCAGAAGGCGGACGACTTCCTCAAGCAGGCCGCCGCCTCCACCAAGTACAACGGAAAGACGTACGCGGTGCCGCAGGTCATCGACTCCATGGGCATCTTCTACAACAAGAAGATCTTCAAGGAGGCCGGCGTCGAGGTTCCCACCACCGTCGACCAGCTGAAGACCGTCTCCAAGAAGATCAAGGAAAAGACCGGCAAGACCGGCCTCTACCTGCGCGGCGACGACGCGTACTGGTTCCTGTCCTTCCTGTACGGCGAGGGCGGCGACCTCGTCGACGCGTCCACCAAGTCCGTCACCGTCGACAACCCCGAGGGCGTCAAGGCGATGAAGGTCGTCAAGGACCTCGTCGACTCCGGTGCGGCCAAGACCGACGCGACGGACGGCTGGGAGAACATGCAGTCGTCCTTCAAGGACGGCAAGGTCGCCATGATCATCAACGGCCCGTGGGCCGTCGCCGACACCTACGCCGGTGCGGAGTTCAAGGACAAGGCCAACCTGGGCGTCGCCCCGGTCCCGGCCGGCTCCGCAGCGCAGGGTGCCCCGCAGGGCGGTCACAACCTGGCCGTCTACGCGGGCTCCAAGAACCTCGACGCCTCCTACGCCTTCGTCGACTACATGACGTCCACGAAGACCCAGGCCCAGGTCACCAAGGAGCTGAACCTCCTGCCGACCCGTACCTCCGCCTACTCGGAGGAAGCCGTCGTCGACAACGAGATCGTCGGCTTCTTCAAGCCGGTCGTCGAGACCGCCGTCGAGCGCCCCTGGATCCCGGAGACCGGCAGCCTCTTCGCCCCGCTCGTCACCGAGTACACCAAGGTCCTGACCGGCCAGACCACGCCGGAGAAGGCCGCCAAGGCCACCGGCGACTCCTACCGCAAGCTCCTCAAGGGCTGGAAGTAGCCAGAGAAAGGCAGGCCGACTGATGGCTGTCCACACCAGCCAGTCGGTGGCAACGGCCGCGGGCGACAATGTCGCCCGCGGCCGGAGCCGCGGTACTGGTACCCCACCACCGAGCAGGCTCCGGCGGACTCTGTCGACCCACTGGTACGCCTGGACGATGGTCGCCCCGGTCGTCGCCGTGATCGGCGTGATCATCGGCTACCCGCTGGTCCGCGGCATCTACCTGTCGCTGACCGACGCCAATGAGCGCAACGTCGAACGGTCCATCGGCGTCAACCACATGCCCGCGACCTACAAGTTCGTCGGCCTGGACAACTACGCCGACGCGCTCACGGGCAACCAGTTCCTCGGCACGCTCGGGTGGACCCTGGTGTGGACGGTCTCCTGCGTGAGCATCACGTTCGTCCTCGGCATGGCCCTGGCCAACATCCTCAACCGCCGGATCGCCGGCCGCTCCGCCTACCGGATGGCGCTGATCCTGCCCTGGGCCATCCCCGGCTTCGTCTCCGTCTTCGCCTGGCGCTTCCTCTACAACGAGGACCGCGGGCTGCTCAACAAGATCCTCTCCGGTGCCGGCGTCGACGGCATTCCGTGGCTCAACGACCCCACCTGGGCGAAGTTCTCCGTCATCGCCGTCAATGTGTGGCTCGGCGTGCCGTTCATGATGGTCGCCCTGCTCGGCGGTCTGCAGTCCATCCCCAGCGAGCAGTACGAGGCCGCCGAGATGGACGGTGCCACCGCCTGGCAGCGGTTCCGCCACATCACCCTGCCGGGGCTCCGGCCGGTGTCGACCACCGTGATCCTGCTGTCGACCATCTGGACGTTCAACATGTTCCCGGTGATCTTCCTGCTGACCCGCGGCGGACCGGGCGAGGCCACCCAGATCCTGGTCACCCAGGCGTACAAGTTCTCCTTCGAGATCAGCCCGCGCGACTTCGCACAGTCCTCCACCTGGGGCGTGCTGATCCTCGTCCTCCTGATGCTCTTCGCCGCGGTCTACCGGCGAGTCCTCCGCACGCAGGGAGATAACTGGTGACCACCGCCCCCGCACCCACCGCCCGCCGCGCCGCCCCCGCCGCGCGCCACTCGGCCCGCAAGGTCCGGCCGCGCGGCGAGCGCTCGCCGCTCGCCTCCGCCGGACTGCACCTCACGCTGATCGTGGCGTCCGTGATCGCCGTGTTCCCCGTGCTGTGGGTCCTGCTGACCTCGCTGAAGCCCGCCGCCTACGCGACGACGACGGACTTCTTCAAGGACACGACCTTCGAGAACTACACCGGCCTGATCAAGGACACCGAGTTCCTGACCTGGTTCGGCAACTCGCTGGTCATCGCCGGGCTCACCACCGTCCTCGGCGTCTTCGTCTCCGCCACCACCGGCTACGCCGTCAGCCGCTTCCGGTTCCCCGGCAAGCGCGGGCTGATGTGGACGCTGCTGATCACCCAGATGTTCCCGGTCGCCGTCCTCATCGTGCCGATCTACAACATCATGTCGAGCCTGGGCCTGCTCAACCAGCCCGCCGGCCTCGTCATCACGTACCTCACCATCGCGGTGCCGTTCTGCGCCTGGATGATGAAGGGCTTCTTCGACACCATCCCGCGCGAGATCGACGAGTCGGGGCAGGTCGACGGCCTCACCCCGTTCGGCACGTTCTGGCGGCTGATCCTGCCGCTCGCCAAGCCCGGCCTCGCCGTCACCGCGTTCTACTCCTTCATCACCGCCTGGGGCGAAGTTGCGTACGCCTCCGCCTTCATGGTCGGCGACGAGAACCTCACGCTCGCCGGCGGACTGCAGAAGTTCGTCAACCAGTACGGAGCCCAGTGGGGGCCGATGACCGCCGCGTCCGTGCTCATCGCGATACCCGCGGCCCTGGTCTTCCTCTTCGCCCAGCGCCACCTGGTGACCGGCATGTCCGCCGGGGCCGTCAAGGGCTGACGCACCCAGCAGCACGACCCGCACGCACCAAGGAACGGCGGCGCCGGATCCCCGACCCGGTCCCGGCGCCGCCCCCACCCAGACACCTCAGGGACGACATGACCCAGCACCTCGCTGCCCCCTCCACCGGCACGTCCGACGCTGCTCCGGGCCACCGCACCGGCTGGTGGCAGGACGCGGTGATCTACCAGGTCTATCCGCGGAGCTTCGCCGACGGCAACGGCGACGGCATGGGCGATCTCGCAGGCGTACGGGACAGACTTCCGTACCTCAAGGACCTCGGCGTGGACGCGGTCTGGCTCAGCCCGTTCTACGCGTCGCCGCAGGCCGACGCGGGCTACGACGTCTCCGACTACCGCGCCATCGACCCGATGTTCGGCACGCTGCTGGACGCCGACGCGCTGATCCGGGACGCCCACGACCTCGGCCTGCGGATCATTGTCGACCTGGTGCCCAACCACTCCTCCGACCAGCACGAGTGGTTCAAGCGCGCCCTCGCCGAGGGCCCCGGCTCCGCACTGCGCGAGCGCTACCACTTCCGCCCGGGCAAGGGCACGGACGGCGAACTGCCGCCCAACGACTGGGAGTCCATCTTCGGCGGTCCCGCCTGGACCCGGACCACCGACCCGGACGGCACCCCCGGCGACTGGTACCTCCACCTGTTCGCGCCCGAGCAGCCCGACTTCAACTGGGAACACCCGGCCGTCGCCGACGAGTTCCGTTCGATCCTGCGGTTCTGGCTCGACATGGGCGTCGACGGCTTCCGCGTCGATGTCGCCCACGGCCTGGTCAAGGCCGAGGGCCTGCCCGACCTCGGCGCCCACGACCAGCTCAAGCTGCTCGGAAACGATGTCATGCCGTTCTTCGACCAGGATGGGGTGCACGAGATCTACCGCTCCTGGCGCACCATCCTCGACGAGTACCCCGGCGACCGCATCGCCGTTGCCGAGGCCTGGACCCCGACCGTGGAGCGCACCGCCAACTATGTGCGCCACGACGAGATGCACCAGGCGTTCAACTTCCAGTACCTGTCCACCGACTGGGACGCCGCCGAGCTGCGCAAGGTCATCGACGTCTCGCTCGACGCGATGCGCCCGGTCGGCGCCCCCACCACCTGGGTGCTCTCCAACCACGACGTCACCCGGCACGCCACCCGGTTCGCCAACCCGCCCGGCCTCGGCACCCAGATCCGCACCGCGGGCGACCGCGAGATGGGCCTGCGCCGGGCCCGCGCCGCCAGCCTGCTGATGCTGGCGCTGCCCGGCTCCGCGTACGTCTACCAGGGAGAGGAACTCGGCCTGCCCGACGTCACCGACCTGCCCGACGAGGCCCGCCAGGACCCGTCGTTCTTCCGCGCCGACGGCCAGGACGGCTTCCGCGACGGCTGCCGGGTGCCGATCCCGTGGACCCGCGAAGGCAGCTCCTACGGCTTCGGCAACGGCGGCAGCTGGCTGCCCCAGCCCGACAGCTGGGGTGAGCTGAGCATCGAGGCCCAGACCGGCAGGGCGGGCTCGACACTGGAGCTGTACCGGGCCGCGCTCGCCGCCCGCCGGGTGCACCCGGGGCTCGGCGCCGGGACCGCCGTGGAGTGGCTGGACGCCCCCGAAGGGCTGCTGGCCTTCGCCCGCCCCGGCTTCGTCTGCACCGTCAACACGACCGGCCGGCCCGTCCGAATCCCGGTCCGCGGCCAGGTGCTGCTGTCCAGCAGCCCCGTCGTCACCGACGGCGCCGAGATCGAGCTGCCCGCGGACACCACGGTGTGGTGGACGGTGTGACCGTCCCTCTGCCCAGGACCGGCGGTGCGCTGAGGCTCTCGGACATCGCCGGTCAGGCCTCGGTCAGCGAGGCGACCGTCAGCCGGGTCCTCAACGGCAAGCCGGGCGTCGCCGACACCACGCGTCAGCGGGTGCTCGCGGCGCTCGACATCCTGGGCTACGAGCGTCCTGTACGGCTGCGGCAGCGCAGTGCCGGGCTGATCGGCCTGGTGACCCCCGAGCTCACCAATCCGATCTTCCCGGCGTTCGCGCAGTCCGTCGAGCAGGTCCTGGCCGGGCACGGCTACACCCCGGTGCTCTGCACCCAACTGCCCGGCGGCGCCACCGAGGACGAGCTCGTCGAGCAGCTCGTCGAGCGCGGCGTCGGCGGCATCGTCTTCCTCTCCGGGCTGCACGCCGACCTGTCGGCAGACCCGTCCCGGTACGCCGCGCTCACCGACCGCGGCGTGCCGTTCGTCCTGATCAACGGCTACAACGAGCGGATCAGCGCCCCCTTCGTCTCGCCCGACGACTCCGCCGCCGTGCGGATGGCCGTCGGACATCTCGCCGAACTCGGCCACCGCAAGGTCGGCCTGGCCATCGGGCCGCAGCGCTATGTGCCGTCCCGCCGCAAACGGGACGGCTTCGTCGACGCCGCCGTCAAGCTGCTGGGCCTGCCCCGCGCCGAGGCGGAACTCCTCGTCTGCTCCACGTTGTTCAGCGTCGAGGGCGGTCAGGTCGCGGCCGGGGCACTGCTCGACCAGGGGTGCACGGGCATCGTCTGCGGCAGCGACCTGATGGCCCTGGGCGTGGTGCGTGCCGCCCGGGACCGCGGGCTCGACGTGCCGCGCGACGTGTCGGTGGTCGGCTTCGACGACTCGCAGCTCATCGCGTTCACCGATCCGCCGCTGACGACGGTGCGGCAGCCCGTGCAGGCGATGGCGGCGGCTGCGGTCGGCGCGCTGCTGGAGGAGATCGGCGGCAGCCCCGTGCAGCGCACGGAGTACGTGTTCCAGCCGGAGCTGGTGGTACGGGGGTCCACCGCCGCGGTCCGTCCCGCGTGACGGCCTGACCGAGCGCACAGCGGCACGCACAGGAGAGGCACCGGGAGTCGGCCCTGGACAGGGCCGGCGGGGAGTGAGCGACTCCGGGTGCCTCTCTTGCCGTGACCGGCCCGGCCGGCCGGGCGCGTGGGACCCCTGGGGTGCCGGGGCCCCCGGCCGACCGGGCCGGAGTCGGGATGAACTTAACAGTGCCGCAATATTTTGCGTAAGTCCTTGCAGGAAGAAAAATGCAAGATTTCGTCGATGTGAGCGGGATGTGAGCGGGTCGTGTCCAGGGGGTTGACCCGGATGGGGCGGGCTCGTACGGTCGGCTCCGCGGCAAGCTTTGCATTCTTGCAGCAAGAACCTTCAGGAGCCTTGAGGGCAGGGCGCGTTGCCACGTGAGGCTGCACCGTCATCCCCGCATTTCCCCCCACCGCAGGAGGAAAGACATGGCACGCAGACCACTGTCTGCAGCGCTCGCACTGGTAGCCGGCGCCGCCGCCCTCATCCCCACCGCCACCCCCGCCCAGGCGTCCGCACCCGGCAACAAGGACGTCACCGCCGTGATGTTCGAGTGGAAATTCGACTCCGTCGCCAAGGCCTGCACGGACTCCCTCGGCCCGGCCGGCTACGGCTACGTCCAGGTCTCGCCGCCCCAGGAGCACATCCAGGGGAGCCAGTGGTGGACCTCGTACCAGCCGGTCAGCTACAAGATCGCCGGACGGCTCGGCGACCGCACCGCCTTCGCCGCCATGGTCAGCACCTGCCACGGCGCGGGCGTCAAGGTCGTCGCCGACTCCGTCATCAACCACATGTCGGCCGGCTCGGGCACCGGCACCGGTGGCTCCTCGTACACGAAGTACAACTATCCCGGTCTGTACTCCTCGTTCGACATGGACGACTGCACCGCACAGATCAGCAACTACCAGGACCGGGCCAACGTCCAGAACTGCGAACTCGTCGGGCTCGCCGACCTCGACACCGGTGAGGACTACGTCCGCGGCAAGATCGCCGGATACCTCAACGACCTGCGCTCGCTCGGCGTCGACGGCTTCCGCATCGACGCCGCCAAGCACATGCCCGCGAGCGACCTCGCCAACATCAAGTCGCGGCTGACCGACCCCGGCGTCTACTGGAAGCAGGAGGCGATCTACGGGGCGGGCGAAGCCGTCTCGCCCGACGAGTACGCCGGCACCGGGGACGTCCAGGAGTTCCGTTACGCCCGCAGCCTCAAGCAGGTCTTCAACAACGAGAATCTCGCCGAACTGAAGAACTTCGGCGAGGGCTGGGGCTTCATGCCGTCCTCGAAGGCCGGGGTCTTCGTCGACAACCACGACACCGAGCGCGGCGGCGACACCCTGAACTACAAGGACGGCGCCAACTACACCCTCGCCAACGTCTTCATGCTGGCCTGGCCGTACGGCTCGCCCGACGTCCACTCCGGCTACGAGTGGTCCGACAAGGACGCGGGACCGCCCAACGGCGGTACGGTGAACGCCTGTTACAGCGACGGCTGGAAGTGCCAGCACGCCTGGCCGCAGATCTCCTCCATGGTCGGCTTCCGCAACACCGCGCGAGGTGAGACCGTCACCGACTGGTGGGACAACGGCGGGGACCAGATCGCGTTCGGCCGCGGGTCGAAGGCGTACGTCGCCATCAACCACGAGGGCTCGTCGCTGACCCGTATGTTCCAGACGTCGCTGCCCGCCGGTGACTACTGCGACGTCCAGTCCGGCAACGGGGTGACCGTCAACGGCTCCGGACAGTTCACCGCGACGCTCGGCGCGAACACCGCTGTCGCACTGCAGGTGAACGCGCGCACCTGCACCGGCAGCGGCACCACCGACCCAGGTACGGGTACCTCCGGCGCCTCCTTCGGTGTCAACGCGACCACCCAGCTCGGCCAGAACATCTACGTCACCGGGAACCAGTCCGCGCTCGGCAACTGGAACACGGACAGCGCGCTCAAGCTCGACCCGGCGACGTACCCGGTCTGGAAGCTGGACGTGAGCATGCCCGCCGGTACGTCGTTCGAGTACAAGTACGTCCGCAAGGACGCGAGCGGCGCGGTCACGTGGGAGAGCGGCGCCAACCGCACGGCGACGGTGCCGTCGTCGGGCAAGGTGTCGCTGACGAGCGACGTCTGGCGAAGCTGAACCCGGCGTCCGGGCCGGGGCGGCTGACCACGTCGTCCCGGTCCGGGGGCTGAACCGGGGGTCGGTGCGCCTGGGGCGGGGCGCTGACCCTGTCGCCCCGGTCCGGACGGTGGTCCGGGGGTCGGTGCCGCATCGGGGCGTCTCCTCGGGTGCCGCAGACTCCCCGACACCGTGCGCGAACCGTCCACTTACTGCGTCACCCTGCGGGGATCGCCCCGATACGTCCCCTCCCGGCGCGCCGCCGCCGACTCGGGGCGTCCAGTGCCGGAGGCACCTGGTTCCCCGGGGCGGGGGTGTACCAGGGCGATCCCCGCAGGACGACGCAGTAAGGGCGCGGTTTCCCCGCGGTGTCGGGGAGTCTGCGGCGTCCGAGGAGACGCCCTGGTGGACCCCCGACCCCCCGGCCCACCCCACGAGTCCGTCCACCCCCGAGAACCCCTGCAACACCGATCAAGGAGACCTCACCCGTGTCCCGTACCTCCCTCAGACGGGGAGCCGTCGCCGCTCTGTGCGCGGCGCTCATACCCGTCGTCCCGGCGGCAGCCACCTCCGCTGCGCCGAGGCCCCCGGCCCCGCCGTCGGACGCGGCGCTCGCCGCCGAGTCCGCCCGGCACGATCTGACCCGCGAGCAGTTCTACTTCGTCATGCCCGACCGGTTCGCGAACGGAGACACCTCCAACGACCGCGGCGGGCTCACCGGTTCACGGCTGGAGACCGGCTACGACCCCACGGACAAGGGGTTCTACCAGGGCGGCGATCTCAAGGGCCTGACGGACAGGCTCGACTACATCAAGGGCCTCGGCACCACTGCCATCTGGCTCGCCCCGATCTTCAAGAACCGCCCCGTGCAGGGCACCGGCAAGGACGCGTCAGCCGGTTACCACGGCTACTGGATCACCGACTTCACCCAGGTCGACCCGCACTTCGGCACCAACGCCGACCTGTCGAAACTGATCGACAGGGCCCACGGCAAGGGCATGAAGGTCTTCTTCGACGTCATCACCAACCACACCGCGGACACCGTCGACTACGCCGAGAAGAAGTACGGGTACAGGCCGAAGGGCGCCTACCCGTACCTCGACCGGGACGGCCGCCCGTTCGACGACAGCAAGGGCCTGGCGAAGGTCGACGCGGACTCCTTCCCGTACACGCCGAAGAACACCGGGGAGAAGGTCCCGGCCTGGCTCAACGACCCGACGATGTACCACAACCGCGGTGACTCGACCTACGCCGGCGAGTCCACCACGTACGGCGATTTCTCCGGCCTCGACGACCTGTGGACCGAGCGCCCCGAGGTCGTCTCCGGTATGGAGAAGATCTACGAGAAGTGGGTCCGCGACTTCGATATCGACGGGTTCCGGATCGACACGGTCAAACACGTCGACCTGGACTTCTGGACCCAGTGGGCGACCGCCCTCGACACCTACGCCGCGCGGCACGGCCGCGACGACTTCTTCATGTTCGGCGAGGTCTACTCCGCCGACACCGCCCTCACCTCCCCGTATGTCACCCAGGGGCGGCTCGACGCGACGCTCGACTTCCCGTTCCAGGAGGCGGCCCGGCAGTACGCCTCGCAGGGTGCCCCGGCCTCGAAGCTCGCCGCCGTCTTCGGCGACGACTACCGGTACACCACCGACAAGGCCAACGCCTATGAGCAGGTGACCTTCCTCGGCAACCACGACATGGGCCGCATCGGCGCGTTCCTGAAGCAGGACAACCCGAAGGCCGATGACGCCGAGCTGGTCGACCGGGCCCGCCTCGCCAACGAGGTGATGTTCCTCAGCCGCGGCAACCCCGTCGTCTACTACGGCGACGAGCAGGGCTTCACCGGCGCGGGCGGTGACAAGGACGCCCGCCAGACGATGTTCGCCTCGAAGACCGCCGACTACCTCGACGACGACCAGCTGGGCACCGACCGTACGCACGCCTCCGACGCGTACGACACCGGCCACCCGCTGTACCGGAACATCGCCGCGCTCTCCGAGCTGACCAGGAGGAACCCGGCCCTGCGCGACGGCGTCCAGACCGAGCGCTACGCGGAAGGATCCGTCTACGCCTTCTCCCGTACGGACCCCGAGCGGTCGAACGAGTACGTCGTCGCCACCAACAACGGCACCGCTGCGAAGACCGTCGAGCTGCCCACCGCGTCGGCCGCCATGAACTTCCGTACGCTGTACGGCGGTTCCGGAGCGGTCCGCAGCGGCGCCGACAAGAAGATCACCGTCACCGTGCCCGCCCTCTCCAGCATCGTGCTGCGCGCCGAGAAGCCCCTGGGCGCCCCGGCCGCCAAGCCCTCGATCACGCTGACGGCACCCGCCGCCGGAGCCACCGGCACCGTGGAGGTCTCCGCGGATGTCGACGGCGGATCCCTCAACCGGGTCGTCTTCGCCGCCCGGACCGGCAACGGCACATGGGTCACTCTCGGCTCCGCCGACCACGCACCGTACAAGGTCACCCAGCACCTGGACAGCAAGGTGGCGGCGGGAACACCCCTGCGCTACAAGGCCGTTGTCGTCGACCGCACCGGACGCACCGCGAGCGCCCTGGCCTCGACGACCGCGGGACAGGCCCCGGCGGACGGAAAGCCCGTCGCCGTCGAGCGCGACTACGCCGTCGTCCACTACAAGCGCGCGGACGGCGACTACGACGGCTGGCAGATCGAGTCGGGCGACAGGTCCGCCCAGTTCACCGGACGCGACGCCTACGGTGCGTTCGCCTGGATCAAGCTCGACGAGGGCGTGTCCTCCGTCCCGTACACCGTCGAGAAGGACGGCACCGCCGACGGGCCGCAGCGCACCGTCGACCTCGCGAGGACCGGGCAGGTCTGGATCGAGCAGGGCAAGGACGGCCAGGCCGACGAGGCCCCCGAGGGCGCCTACCCGGCGCAGGACCCGACGAAGGCCGTCCTGCACTACCACCGGGCCGACGGCGACTACGACGGCTGGGGACTGCACACCTGGACCGGCGCCAAGGAGCCCACGGACTGGTCCAAGCCACTCCAGCCGGTGAAGAAGGACGCCTACGGCGTGACCTTCGAGGTGCCGCTCACCGACGGCGCCACCTCGCTCAGCTACATCCTTCACAAGGGCGACGAGAAGGACCTCCCCAGCGACCAGTCGCTCGACATCGCCACGTACGACCACGAGGTGTGGATGATCGCCGGACAGCCCGGCTATCTGCTGCCGCAGACCGGCGGTGTGCCCACCCCCGACCTCACCGAGGCCGAGGCACAGTGGATCGACTCCGACACCGTCGTGTGGAAGGTGAAGGCCGGCGACGCCACCAGCCAGCAGCTCGTCTACGCGAAGGACGGCGGGATCTCCGTCGTCGACGGGGCGCTCTCCGACGAGGGCCGGTGGCTGCGGCTCACCCCGTCCGCGCTGACCGACGCCCAGAAGGCGAAGTACCCGCACCTCAAGGACTATCCGGCGTTCACCGTCGACCCGCGTGACCGGGACAGGGTCCGCGAGGCGCTGCGCGGCCAGCTGATCGCCACCCAGCGCGCCGCCAACGGTGCTCTGCTCGCCGCCACCGGCGTACAGAGCGCAGGGGTGCTCGACGACCTGTACGGGAAGAACGCGAGCACCGCGGCGCTCGGCCCGGTCTTCGGCCATGGCCGTCCCACCCTCTCCGTCTGGGCTCCCACCGCGCAGACCGTCGCCCTGGAACTCGACGGGAAGAGCATCCCGATGCGGCGCGACGACCGCACCGGTGTCTGGTCTGTCACCGGCACCGCGCAGTGGACCGGCAAGCCGTACCGCTACGCGGTGAAGGTGTGGGCGCCCACCGTCCAGAAGATCGTCACCAACAAGGTCACCGACCCGTACTCCACCGCCCTGACCACCGACTCCGCCCGCAGCCTCGTCGTCGACCTCGATGCCCCGGGTCTCGCGCCGAAGGGCTGGACCGGACTGAAGAAGCCCGCCGCCGTCCCGCTGCGGGACGCCCAGATTCAGGAGCTGCAGATCCGCGACTTCTCGATCGCGGACCCCACGTCCAAGCACCCGGGCGAGTATCTCGCCTTCACCGACACCCGCTCGGACGGGATGAAGCACCTCAAGGAGCTCGCCGACTCCGGCACGAGCTACGTCCATCTGCTGCCCGCCTTCGACATCGGCACCATCCCCGAGAAGAAGTCGGCCCAGCAGAAGCCGGCCTGTGACCTGTCCGTGTACGCCCCCGACTCCGAGGAGCAGCAGGCGTGCGTGGCGAAGGCCGCCGCGAACGACGGGTTCAACTGGGGCTACGACCCGCTGCACTACACGGTCCCCGAGGGCTCGTACGCCTCCGACCCCAACGGCACCGGGCGCACCGTCGAGTTCCGGCAGATGGTGCAGGGACTGAACGGTGCCGGGCTGCGGACCGTCATGGACGTCGTCTACAACCACACCGTCGCCTCCGGTCAGGACGACAAGTCCGTCCTCGACCGGATCGTGCCCGGCTACTACCAGCGGCTCCTGGACGACGGCACCGTCGCCACCTCCACCTGCTGCGCCAACACCGCGCCCGAGAACACCATGATGGGCAAGCTCGTCGTGGACTCGATCGTCACCTGGGCCAAGGAGTACAAGGTCGACGGCTTCCGCTTCGACCTGATGGGCCACCACCCGAAGGCGAACATCCTCGCCGTCCGCAAGGCGCTCGACGCGCTGACCGTGGCCAAGGACGGCGTCGACGGGAAGAAGATCATCCTGTACGGGGAGGGCTGGAACTTCGGTGAGATCGCCGACGACGCCCGTTTCGTCCAGGCCACCCAGAAGAACATGGCCGGCACCGGCGTCGCCACCTTCTCCGACCGGGCCCGCGACGCCGTCCGCGGCGGCGGCCCGTTCGACGAGGATCCCGGCGTCCAGGGCTTCGCCAGCGGCCTCTACACCGACCCCAACACCTCGACCGCCAACGGCACCCGCGCCGAACAGAAGGCCCGGCTGCTCCACTACCAGGACCTGATCAAGGTGGGCCTGACCGGCAACCTCGCCGACTACACCTTCACCGACTCCTCGGGCCGTACGGTCAAGGGTTCGGGTGTCGACTACAACGGGGCCCCCGCCGGATACGCCGCGGTCCCCGGCGACGCCCTCGCCTACGCCGACGCCCACGACAACGAGTCGCTGTACGACGCGCTCGCCTTCAAGCTCCCGGCGGGCACCTCGGCGGCCGACCGGGCCAGGATGCAGGTCCTGGCGATGGCGACCGCCACCCTCTCACAGGGCCCGTCGCTCTCCCAGGCGGGTTCGGACCTGCTGCGCTCCAAGTCCCTGGACCGCAACTCGTACGACAGCGGTGACTGGTTCAACGCACTGCACTGGGACTGCCGGGACGGCAACGGCTTCGGCCGCGGACTGCCCCCGGCAGCCGACAACAAGTCCAAGTGGTCGTATGCCAAGCCGCTGCTGACCGCCGCCGCGCTCAGCCCCGGCTGCGCGCAGATCAACGGTGCGTCCGCCGCGTACCAGGACCTGCTCACCATCCGCACGACGGAGAAGGAGTTCGACCTCTCCACCACGGAGCAGGTGCAGTCCGCCCTGTCGTTCCCGCTCTCCGGGAAGGACGAGGCGCCCGGCGTGATCACGATGCGGCTCGGAAAACTGGTGATCGTCCTCAACGCGACGCCCGGCACCGAGCACCAGCAGATCGCGGAGCTGGCCGGGAAGGACTACGCCCTGCACCCCGTCCAGGCCGCGGGGGCGGATTCTACTGTCAAGAAGGCTTCGTACGAGAGGAGTTCGGGAAGCTTCACCGTCCCGGGACGCACGGTGGCCGTGTTCTCCCTGCGGTGACCTGGACAGGACTACGTTGAGGGCAGCCGCCGGGGAGTGAGCCACATCCCACACTTCCGGGCGCGCCCCTCCCCCCACATGGAC
The DNA here is from genome assembly GCF_053593595.1 of Streptomyces sp. NPDC002206. Classification (NCBI taxonomy): domain Bacteria; kingdom Bacillati; phylum Actinomycetota; class Actinomycetes; order Kitasatosporales; family Streptomycetaceae; genus Streptomyces; species Streptomyces sp. NPDC002206. Next base: position 139,132 of record NZ_JBSFCW010000007.1, on the reverse strand, counting down.
CGGTCACGGCCCGCTGTCCCGTACGCACAGGCGATGGGCGTATGCCCGCGCCGTACGGGCCGGCGGGCCGGTTCAGCCCGCCCCGGCCGTCCGGGGAGAAGGAGCAGGGCGCCCCGGCACTCCACCGGCGGAGCAGGTTTCGATCGTGCCGCGTGCCGGACAGTGACGGTGACCATGGCGGGAAACATTCCCGAGGAGACAACGAGCTTTGTCGGACGAAAGGCGGAACTCGCCCGGCTCGCACGCATGCTTGGTGCCTGCCGGCTGACCACACTCGTCGGTGCCGGAGGCGTCGGCAAGACCAGACTCGCGGTCCGCGCCGCCCGGCAGGCCGCACCCGCCCATCGCGACGGAGTCTGGTGGGCGGATCTCTCCCCGCTCCAGGGCGACGGACCACTCGTCGCGACCGTGTCCGACGCCGTCGGGCTCTCCGACCACACCCTGCGCATGCCCATCGACGCCCTGTGTGAATGGCTCACCGACAAACAGCTGTTGCTCATCCTCGACTCCTGCGAACATCTGCGCCCCTCCTGCGGCCATCTGCTCGGCGAGATCCTCACCACGTCGCCCGGCCTCACCGTGCTCGCCACCAGCAGACAGCCCCTCGACATCAAGGGCGAGCAGCTCATCGAGGTGGCACCGCTGCCGGTCGACGGGGCGGCCGACGCACTCACCCTGTTCCAGGACCGGGCCCGCGCCGCGGACCCCGACGTCACCTTCGACACACCGGGCGACGCCGAGGCCGCCGCCGAGATCTGCCGCCGCCTCGAAGGCATTCCACTCGCCATCGAACTGGCCGCCGGAGGCATCGGCCGGCACACCGTCGAGCAGGTCGCCGCACGGATCGGCTCCCGCTTCGACGTACTCACCGACTCCTCGCTGTGGCCACCGCGCCACCGCACCCTGCGCACCACGATCGGCTGGAGCCACGAACTCTGCACCCCGCTGGAACGGCTGCTCTGGGCCCGGCTGACCGTCCTGCGCGGCGACTTCGACGAAGCGGCCGCCCGTGAGGTCTGCGCCGAAGGACCACTCACCGACGACGGCGTGGTCACCGCGCTGAGGGGACTGGTCGCCAAGTCCGTCGTCAAACGGGACGGGGGACGGCACCGGATGCTCGACACCATCCGTGAGTACGGCCGGATGTGGCTCGCCGAGCTCGGCGAGGAACGCGCCGCCGCCGACCGGCACGCCGCCTGCTTCCTCGGTCTGGCCCGCAGCGCCCACGCCGGCTGGACCGGCAGCCACCAGATCTTCTGGTACCACCGCATCGCCGAGACACACGCCGACCTGTGCGCCGCACTCGAGCACCTGCTGGTCCACGACGCCGCCGCCGCCCAGGAGATGGCGGGCCGGATCGGCTTCTTCTGGTGCTGCTGCTGCGGCCACCTGCCCGAGACCCGCAAGTACGCCCAGCGGGCGCTCGACGCCGGACCCGCCGAAGGCCCGCACCGCACCCGCCTGCTGTGGGTGCTCGGCGTCTCCGCCATGCTCCAGGGCGACTACCCGACCGCCCGGCGCCTCGGCGACGAATGCTCCGGCGCGGCGGCCCACGACGGAACCGACGAGAGCATCCTCGCCGCCGTCTATCTGCGTGGTCTCACCGACCTGCTGACCGGCCACCCCGAGACGAGCCTTCGCGAAGTCGCCCGCGTGCTGCGGACCACCGAGGCCACCACCCCCGTCGACTCGGCATACCGGCTGCGCTGCCACCTCATCACCGTCTTCGCGCTGACCGGCCTCGGCCGGCTCGACGAGGCCGCGGAGGCGGCCACCGCCCTGCGGTCGGCCTGCGAAGCACAGGACGAATGCTGGACCCTGTCGTACGCCGACTACCAACTGGCGCTGATCGCCCTGCTGCAGGGCCGCCCCGAGGTGTCCGCGGCCCACGCCCGGTCGATGCTCGTCGGCAAGTACCGGCTCCGCGACCGCTTCGGGATCGCCCTCGGCCTGGACATCCTCGCCGCGGCGATCGCCGCCACGGGCGCGGGCGCCCGCGCTGCCCGGGTGTACGGCACGGGACAGTCGTACTGGCGCATGGTCGGCCACCCGCTGCGCGGCACCCCCGAACTCGGCCCGGTCCGCGAGACCTGCGAACGCCAGGCCCGCGCGGCGGTCGGCGACGCCGCCTACCAGCGCGCCTTCGAGCAGGGCCGGGCCGACAACGCGGAAGAGGGCCTCGCCGCAGCGCTCCGGAGCGAACTGCGCACCTAAGGGCTTTCCGGGCTGCCACGCAGATCACGGCCGGGCCGAATCCCCTTGTGCGGTCGTGCTGATCACCGTAAGGGTGAGATCCGACAACGGCCCGTACCGCATCCTGGAGCACTTGATGCCGCAGATCACCGTCGACTACTCCGCCGAACTCGACGACGCCTTCGACCGCCGCGGCTTCGCACAAGCCCTGCACCCGCTGGTCGCCGAGACGGTCACCACGAAGATTGCCGCCTGCAAGACCCGCTTCCGCCGGGTCGACGAGTCCGTCGTGGCCGACGCCGCCACGGGCGACGCGATCCTGCACATCTCGATCGGCCTGCTGCCCGGCCGCACCGACGAGATCAAGGCACAGCTCACCGAGTCCGTACTGGAGCTGCTGACCGCCCACCTCAAGGCCACCGACGGCCTCACGGTCCACGCCTCGGCCGAGACCCGCGACCTGGACCCGTCCTACCGCAAGCGCTGACCCGTACGGTCGTCAGGACAACCGCTGCGAGGGCACAGCCGGTACGGCGGGTGCGAAGGCGGAGAGCCGCGCCAGCAGATCTCCGAACGGCCCGTCGACCGGCTCCTCGGCGAGGACCCGCAGCACGATGGCCGCCATCTCCGTGTCGTACGCCGCACTCACCGCGGCCAGCGCCGCGAAGTCGTGCACCAGCTGCATCTCCAGCTCCGCGCGGGGAATCCGCCGCCCGTCCAGCCAGATCAACGCCGTCGACTCGGCGAGCGACACCCACGACCGCACGATCAACTCCAGTCGCGCCGGGGGATCCGTCACCCCCAGGTGGGCGATGATCTGCTCGTACGCCGCCTGCCGTACCCCGTCGATCATCGCGTTCGCCGTCGACGACCCGACCGCGGGCCCACCCCGCATCAGTGCGGAGAATCCGGGTCCGTGCTCGTCCACGAAGTCGAAGAACCGCCCCATGACCCGCAACAGCCGTGCCCCCAGGGGCCCTTCGCGCGGCTCCAGGAATCGCCCCGCCAACTCATCGGCCGCCCGCCGCAGCGCCGCCTCGTACAGGCTCTGCTTCCCCGGGAAGTAGTGGTAGACGAGCGGCCGGGAGATCCCGGCGGCGGCAGCGATCTCATCGATGGACACCTCGTCGGGGGCGCGGTGGCTGAACAACTCCAGCGCGACGCCGATCAGCTGCTGCCTGCGCTCATCGACGCCCATCCTGCGCCGCACCCCGGTCGTCATGCCACCAGCGTACCGACCGGGCCGGGAAGGGGGGCGGTGGTGTCCGGGCGGCCCGCGTCCGCACCTCTCTACAGATCCAGCACCAGCCGCTCCCCCCGGCACCGCGACACGCAGATCAGCATCGAGTCGTCGCGTTCCGTGTCCGTCAGCAGTTCGTCGCGATGGTCTATCTCGCCCTCCAGCACACGCTGTTGACATGTTCCGCAGAAGCCCTGTTCGCAGGAGTACGAGACATACGGGAGTTCCTCGCGGACCGCGGCCAGGATCGACTGGCCGGCCGCGACCCGGACCGTACGGCCGGTGCGGTGCAGTTCCACGTCGAAGGCGCCGGAGTCGGCCGGTGATGTCGCCGCTGCCGTGAAGCGTTCCAGGTGCAGGGTGCAGTCCGCCGGGAGTGCGGCCGTGACCGCATCCATCAGGGGTTCCGGGCCGCAGCAGTAGACCGCCGTGCCGGGCCCGAGGTCCACGAGGGCTGCCGCCGCGTCCGGGTGACCGGATTCGTCCTCCGGTACGACCGTGACGCGGTTGCCTTCCGCGCCGAGCTTCTCGATCTCGTCCAGGAACGGCATCGAGGCGCGCGTACGGCCTCCGTACAGCAGTCGCCAGTCGGCGCCGGAGGCGGCAACCGCCCGCAGCATCGGGAGGATCGGGGTGATGCCGATGCCGCCCGCGACGAAGACGTACGCGGGGGCTTCGGCGACGAGCGGGAAGCGGTTGCGGGGGCCGCGGATCTCGATCTCCACGCCCTCGTGCAGCCGGGCGTGGACCTCGCGCGAACCGCCGCGGCCGTCCTCGGCCAGTCGGGTCGCGACCGTGTACGTGTCAGGCGCGGCCGGGTCGCCACAGAGCGAGTACTGACGTACCAGGCCCGAGGGGAGGACGAGGTCCAGATGGGCGCCGGGCTGCCAGGCGGGGAGATCCGGGCCCTCCAGGCGGAGTTGGACCACGCCGTCAGCGGGCGTGGTCCGCTCGGTGATCAGCAGGCGGCGGATGGTGGTGGAACGGCGGCCGGAGTGACCCGAGACCGGTTCCTCCAGGGCAGGCAGCGGCCACAGCGGGGACTTCTCGATGCGGCGGTGCAGGGCGCGCTTGGCGAGCAGCGCGGCGCCGGTGACGAGGAGGACGGTGCGCAGGCGGGGCAGGGCCATGGGTCAGTGGGTTCCCGTCATTCGGGCCTCCGCGGCCAGGGCCGCGGGCGAGTGGGCGAGATAGTCGATGGCCTGCGCCGTACTGCCTTCCTGGGAGGGGTGGTAGGAGTGGCTCAGATAGCGCGGGATGGAGCGCAGCAGGGCAGGCGTGGAGGGCAGGGTGCCGCGCTTGCCGCTGTCGTAGAACGCCTTGAACGACGCCTTGCCGTCCAGCAGGCTGGGGTCGTTCTCCATGAAGAAGCGGACACCGCGCTGCCAGAGGAAGACCAGGGCGGAGAAGGCCAGTCCCCAAGTGCGCACCCGGCGCCGGTAGCCGCCGTCGACATGCATGAAGACCTCGAAGGCCACCGAGCGGTGTTCGACCTCCTCCGCGCCGTGCCAGCGCAGCAGGTCCAGCATGGTGGGGTCGGCTCCCTTGCGGTCCAGGGCCTCGGAGTTCAGGATCCAGTCGCCGAGAAACGCCGTGTAGTGCTCGATCGCCGCGATGATCGCCACCCGCTCCATCAGCCACCACCTGCGGGCGCGGCCCGGCGGCAGTGTCCGGTCGCCGAGCAGCTTCTCGAAGAACCAGTCGACCTGTGCGGTGTACGGGGTCGGGTCGAGCCCGAGCTTCTTGAGGTGGGGGAGTACGTCGTCGTGGGCCTGGGAATGCACGGCCTCCTGGCCGATGAACCCGATCACGTCGCGTCGCAGCTTCTCGTCATGGATGTACGGAAGCACCTGCCGGTACACGTGGATGAACCAGCGCTCCCCGGCCGGGAGCAGCAGATGGAGCACATTCATCGTGTGCGTGCTGAAGGGGTCGCCCGGCACCCAGTGGAGGGGAGTCTTCTCCCAGGCGAACGAGACCTTGCGGGCCTTCAGCTCGGTTCGCTCCGACGCGACCGCCGCTGGCTGCGTGTTAGACATGTTGTCAATGTACTGACGGGTACGCGGGGGGAACAGGGGCGTGCAGCGAATTCCTGCAGTCGCTGATCGGTGGGTGACAAGGGCGGTGTCCCTTGCGTTCGTCCCAGCGACTGCCGGCAGTTCGCCCCCAGACCGTGCCCGCTCGGCGACGCGGCCGAGCCGGGGCGCGCGTCGGACCCGTGGCGGTCCTCCTCGGCGGAGGGCGCCACGGGCCCAGTTCAAACTACGGTTCGGATCGGATCAGCGCGAACGGTACTACCAGCGGTCGTAGTCGTGGCCCCAGCGTCCGCGGTCGTAGTCGTGGTCCCAGCGTCCGTGGTCGCGGTGACCCCAGCCCCAGCGTCCGTGGTTGCGGTGGTGGCCCCAGCGTCCGTGGTTCCGGTGGTTGTGGCCCCAGCGTCCGTCGTCGTCCCGACGGTCGTGGCCCCAGCGTCCGTCGTCCCGACCGTCCTTGACCTGCACGGAGTGGGCAACGCCGACGGCGCCGGGGGCGGCGGCCTGAGCTGCGCCGGCACCGCCCAGCACGACGACGGCGGCCACACAGACGGCGGCAGCGAAGCGTGGAACATGCATAGAGATCTCCTGTCGCAGCAGGCGGCGAAGCGCCTGCTCGGATTTGACCTCGCAACCGTCGCCCCCCGACGACCGTTGATGATCGCGCCACGCGCTCCAAGACACCCGATCTGCTGCAATGCCGCCGATGGTGGAACAGAGTCCTGTGGGCAATCCGTGGAGCTCCGTCCGTCCCCTCCGTCCCCTCCCGTGTGCGTCGCCATCCGCCCTTCGCACCCCGTCCCACCTGCTGGTTCTCACCGACGGTTCAGGGGCACGCCGGTCCGTCAGCGACTCCGCGTCCCACTCCGCGGGCACGCCGGACGGTCCGCCGCCGGGCGCCATTCGGCCGAGCAGAGGATCGCGGCGTGCAACCCGGGAAGGGTCACGGCGGCATGGTCAGCGCAGGGCGCCCACCCGCCTCCCGTCCGCCAGCAGCCCGCTCAGCTGCGCCCGGTCGCCCGCCCGTGCCGGTACCGCGAGCAGATGCCCCCGCGCCCGGCCCCACACCCCGCCGGACGTCGTCAGCGACGCGAACTCCTCGCTGCCCGCCGCCAGTACGTACCACCGGCCGCCACGCGACTTCCACAGCACCCCCGCCAGCACCCTCGGATCCTGCACCCCGCAGGCCGGCGAATCCTCGGCGCGCGCCGCGACGGCTCCCGGCGGCACCACACCGCCTGCGGCGGGCGGTGTGAATGGGGCCTGGAACTGGGCGAGCACCCTGCTCCCCGTGCCCCGCCAGGTCTCCGCCCGGGTGCACAGCCACTGCGCGTAGCCGTTGCCCTCGGGCAGCCATTGCCGGGCGTACGGCCAGGAGTTCACCGACCGTACGCCGCGTGACCGGACCGCCGTCAGCAGACAGGCGGTCCGCGCCCAGCTCTCCCGCTCCGCCCGCCCGGACACGTCGTGCGGCGCCGACGGCGATCCCGAGGTCAGCCGGGCCGGGGCGAGTTCGCCGAGGTCCGTCAGCAGCCGGGTCGAGGTACCGGCGTGCATCTCGACGGCGGACCAGGAGCGGCAGCGCGCGGCCGTTGCCGGGCTCGGCAGGGCATCGGTGACGCCGTTGCGGTCGCGGTGCAGCGCCCGTGCGGCCCGGCCGGGGGCGAGCAGATCCCGTACGGACACCCCGCGCACCCATGGCGCCGTCAGATAGCGGACCGTGCCGGTCCCACGGCTCACGATCAGGGCGTCGGCGGACGTCGAGTCCGCGCTGTCCACCCGCGCGAAGTCGAGCGCCGCGCCCTGTGCCGGATCGGCGTTGCGCGCCTCCGCGTACCGCACGATGCGCAGCCCGTCGTAGAACAGCACGACCGCGGCCGTCCCCACCTCGCCCGCGTACAGCAGCTGCGGGGAGCCCATCGGCGGCCCGACCGGCGTCCCCGGCGTCGTCGACGACCGCACCGCTGCGCCGGGGCGCGCCCAGACGGCGAGTGCGCGCCGCAGCAGCCGGGCGTCGTCGGTGCGGTCTCCGCGGGTGGGCCAGGCGGTGAAGTCGGTACGGGGCGAGCGCTGCCAGAAGGCCGGCTTCACGCGTCGTAACGCCGCTGGTTCCAGGGCCTGTTCGGCCGCAGGGTTACGGGCGTACAGGGGCGCGGACGTCAGGTCCCGGCCCCAGCCGTTGCCGGGCAGCCCCAGCAGCGCCCCGCACACCAGCAGTGCGGCGACCGCCGCCAGCGCAGCCTTCGCGTGCTGGCGGCGGCGCAGCAGATCCGGCGGGCGGGCCTGCAGGGAACAGGGGTCGAACTCCGTGGACGCCAGAAGCGCGTACGGCGCCGCCACCGCGTCGGCCTCCATCAGCGCCGCATGCGGGTCCGCCACCCCGGCGGCGGCGAGCACCCGCCGTACCTCGCCGTCCGCGAGACCCTCCAGGCCGCGCAGGACGTGCGCCGCGCGCGCCGGGCCGGACAGCGTCGACAGGGCCTGATCCAGGGCGAGTTCGTCCGCGCCGCCGGAGTGCGGGAGCAGTCGCAGCCCCCAGACCAGCGGGAGCAGCGGCGGCAGTTGGGCCCGTCGCGGCCACGCCGGCCGACGCAGGGGAAGGCCCGCCTGCAGTGCGGTACGCAGCACCCGCTGCCGGATGAGCGCATAGCCCGGGTCGACCCCGGTCGCACCGAAGGGCCGGCGGGGGAGCGGGACGCCGTCCCCGGCGGCGAACGCCGCCCGGCGTCCCAGTGGCAGGGACCGCTGGGCGAGGGAGTGGGCGGTCAGCACACGGCGATTGCGGCCGAGGGAGGGCGGCAGTACGAGATAGCCGAGCCGGACCAGCCGCGGATAATGCTCGACGAGCGCCGCTTCGGCCTGCTCCACATCGACCTGCTCCCCATCCACCGGAGCGGCGGCGGAAGATACTTCTGGCAGTGGGCGCACGTTCAGCAGAACGAGCGAATCGTGCGATGGTCACTCCGGCGTGCGGTCGCTGCTGTCCGATCCGGCCGTTCGGCCGCGCCGATGGGGGCGAAGGGGCACGATGGCCGAATGGTGACGCAGTTGGAGATGCGACGAGGACGTAGTTCCGGGGCCGGTGGGTTCAAGGCCGGCAGGCCCGGGGTGCGGGCAGCCGCAGCCGCCCTCGCAGGCCTGACCCTCCTCACGGGCTGTTCAGCCGGCGGGGGCGGCGACAACAAGCCGGACGTCCCGCCGACCGCGACCGGCAGCCTGGAGCAACTGGCCACGAAGGCGCAGTGCAAGCCGAACATCCAGACCGACGCGCAGGAACTGCGCCAGGCCAGCTGCACGACGGACGATGGGCGTTATGTGCTGGCCACCTTCGCGACCGACCGCGGGCAGCGCGAGTGGATCAACGAGGCGAACGATTACGGCGGCTCGTATCTCGTCGGCCGGAAGTGGGTTGCCGTCGGCGAGCCCAACGTGGTCGCAGCGCTGCGCGGCCGGCTCGGGGGGACGGTGGAGACCGCCTCGCCGCACCACTCGGGGAGTAGTGGCAGTGGGGGGAGCGAGGGAGGGCACTCCGGTCACCACGGGAGCTGACCGCGCAGGTAGGGGGTGGGGTGCTGCGGAGGGGGGATCAGCGGCACTTGCGCCCGCCGTTGATGCAGCTCACCACCTTCTTCATCAGGTTGTCGTCGAAGACATTGATGAAGTCACCGTGATCGGTGACGGGTTTGTGCAGCTGCTCCGGGAACGAGTCGACGGCGAAGCCGGGGCCCGGCGGCACGTCGTACACAATGCGCTGGACCAGCTGCGGAACGGCTCTGAAGCCGTTCGGGCACCGCCCGTTGTCCTGGGCGAAGGCGACATGCGTGCGGTGATTGGCGGAGTCGGTGTTCTGCCCGTCCCAGCAGCTCTGGAATGCGAACGAGCGGACCACCTGACTGCCGTCCGGGCAGATCGGGTATTTGTCCTTGAGCTGCCGATCCTCGAATCCGGTGCAGCTCCATGAGGCATTGGCGTTGGCGTCGCCGTTGGTGAATGCCTTGGCATCCCCGGTGATGATCCGCAGGAAGCGCGGCATCGCCGTGACCTTCCCGGTGGGATTGCCGACGAATTTCAGCGTGACCTGGGACGGGGTCTGGATCTCTCCGATGTTCTGGTCCTTGCCACCGCCATCCGCGCCCGCGTCGTTCTCCGCCGTCCCGTTCTGCAGACGCAGGACAGGCCAGTAGTACGTGGACTTGTCACCCTGGTTCCGGCAACTGGTATCACCATTGGCCAGATCATCATCGCTGGCGAAGGCGTCGTTGGCCTGATTGCCGACGTAATCGTGCATATGGTGAGCGCCGTTGCTCACGCCCGGCGCGACGATGACATTGTCCGGGTTGAATTTGCCGTTCTCGTTACGCCCGCAGTCGGTGGTGAACGTACCGCGCGAGGCGCCGCGGCGTTGGCGTGGCCTGTCGACATTGGGCTGCACGGACTGGATGTCGACGAAGTCGGACGCCTCGGGGCCGTTGCCCTGCTGACCCTGGTCCTGGCCTTGATCCTGGCCGTTGTCGCCGCCCTGGTCCGCGCCGTCGTCCTGACCGCCGTCCTGACCGTTGTTCTGGCCGTCGTCCTGACCCTGGCCCTGGTCGGAGCCCTGATCGCCCATGTCATTGCTGTCGTCGGCGCGCAGACTGCACGGGGCCAGCCCGTCCAGCCCGCCCGGACGGTTCGCTTTGCGCCCGACGGCGGTGGCGATACGGTCGATGCTCGCCGTCCGCCTGGCTTTCAGTGGACCGAGTACGGCATTCTCGGCAAGGCCGGGATCACGGGAGATCTCGTCCTTCCGGTCGGCGAATTGCCGATAGGCATCGGTGATCTGGGTATCCATGGCTGCCAGTTCGCGGTCGACCTCCCAGCGCGCCTGATCGGGCACGTCGGGAAGTTCGTTACCCACGTCGGGGCAGTCGATGGTGGACATCTGGGTGCCCGCATTCCAAGTCCGGCCGGGCGGCGAGCCGGAAGATCCTTCTCCCGCCGATGCGTAGACATTGACCGCGATCAAGCCACCTCCGCCCAGAATCAATGCGGCCGAGGCGACAATCGCCCGGTTGGCCAGCGTCGAACGTTTGCGTGATGTGCGTCCCATGGAACTCCTCATGCTTCGAGGGAGAAGCGTGACGTTCCATACGGGTGTGGTTCGGGGTGCGTTCAGTGAAAGGGGAAGTTCGTAGAAATCTCCATTCGCAAAACGGGTCACATGGGGGTGGGAGCGAACTCGGCGACCTGTGGGTCGACGGGTGCCCCGGTCATCCGGTTCGCCAGCGTCGACATCGTGTACGCGCCGATGCCCAGGACCACTTCGAGGGCGTTCTGCGGGGTGTGGCCGTGCGCCAGGAAGTCCTGCAGTGCGTCGTCGCCGACCGCGCCCGCCGTCGCGATGACGGCAAGGGTGAACTGCCGTACCGCTTCGAGCCGTTCGTCCGGCAGCGGCCTCTCCGTGCGCAGTGCGGCGATCAGGTCGGCGTCCGCGCCGAGTGCGGTGAGCTTCGCGGTGTGCATCGCGACGCAGACGTGGCAGTCGTTGCGAGTGGCGATCGTCATGATCAGGACCTCGCGGGAGAGCGGGTCCAGGGTGGTCGACTCGAAGATCGCACTGATCCTCAGGAAGCCGTCGAGCAGCTGCGGCGACGTGGCCAACCGGCCGACGGCGGCGGGCAGATGGCCCTGCTTGTTCACCACGGCCTCCATGGAGCGACGGGCGGCGCCAGGGGCGGATTCGAGGGTGTGGTCGGGAAACGCGGGCGCGGGCATGGGAGGACCTCTCGCGATAAACTCGACAACGTGATTGACGAAAACGTAAATCAGGTTGTCGAGTTTTGCAATGGCTGAGCCGGCAGGGCGAGTTGAAAGTGTGGCGCCCGACGGTGACGGCGCGGGCTTCGAGCTGCCCCTGCTCCTGTTCGCCGGGTTCCGGTCGATCGTCGACGAGCTCCATCGCGAACTGGCCGAGTGCGGGCATCCCGACGTCCGTCCCGCGTACGGCTTCGCGCTCCAGGCCATCGGCCGCGAGGGCGCTACCGCCAGTGAGATCGGCCGACGGCTGGGCGTCTCCAAACAGGCCGCCGGCAAGACCGTCGACAGGCTGGAGAGCCTCGGCTACGTCGAGCGGGTCGACGATCCGCAGGACGGTCGCCGCAAGCTGGTCCGGGTGACCCCACGCGGTGTCGACGTGCTGGTCCGCTCCGCCGAAGGGTTCGACCGGCTGCGTGCCGAATGGGCCCGGGTGCTCGGCGCCGAGCGGCTGCGGGCGCTGGAGTCCGATCTGCGCGCGATGGCGCCCGCCGACGGGTTCCGGCTCGACGCTGCGGCGTGGTTCAACGGCTGAGACGCTCCCGGATGTCCGTGGCAATAGATGGGACGTATTTCGTAGACACCCTTCCCGTAGGTCTCATTGTGCGGCAGCATGCGCAGGTCGACACCCTAGAGATCCGACCAATGAGGTCGAGAATGAGAGGGAACCATGGCACGACGCACCCGTGTGCTCAGTGCGCTCGCACTGGCTGCCGCGGCCGCGCTCGTTCCCGTGCAGGCCACTGCTCAGCAAGCCGCGCAGGCGGCCGGGCAGCCCGGACACCGGGCCGCAGCACCACCGGGCACCCCGTGCGCCGCGCCTGTGCAGCCCGCTTCGCAGATGGCCGTCGAGTCCTGCGACAGCCCCGAGCGGATCATCGAGAAGGCCGCGAACATCGTCCCCACCTCCGGCCAACTCGCCTGGCAGCAGCGGGAGGTCACCGCCTTCACCCACTTCGGCATGAACACCTTCACGGGTCGCGAATGGGGATCGGGCACCGAGGACGAAAAGCTCTTCGCCCCGAAGAGCATCGACGCCGACCAGTGGATGCGTGCCTACAAGGCGGCCGGTGCCGAGCAGGTCATGCTCACCGCCAAGCACCACGACGGGTTCGTCCTGTACCCGTCCCGCTACACCGACCACTCCGTCGAACTCAGCCCCGGCAGCCCCGATGTCGTCGGCGCCTACGTGAAGGCCGCCCGCAAGGCGGGCCTGAAGGTCGGCCTCTATCTCTCGCCCTCCGACGGCGCCGAACTCCCGCACGCCTGGCATGCCCAGTGGGTCGAGTCAATCCGCAAGAAGCAGGCGGAGGGCAAGCCGCTGAGCCTGCCCGAACGGATGGCGCTGGAGGACGGCGACCGGGCACCCGCGGGCGAGGGCAGGTTCGGCAACGGCAGTGCCGTCACCGAGCGCACCATCCCCACCCTCGTCCCGGGCGACGACCGCGCCGCCGCAGTCAAGCGTCACAAGCTCCCCACCTTCACGGTGATGGCCGACGACTACGACGCGTACTACCTCAACCAGCTCTACGAAATCTTCACCCAGTACGGGCCGATCGAGGAGCTCTGGCTGGACGGCGCCAACCCCTGGTCCGGCTCCGGCATCACCCAGAAGTACAACGTCAAGCAGTGGTTCGACATGGTCAAGGCGCTGTCGCCGAACACCGTCGTCTTCCAGGGCCCGCAAGGCGTGCGCTGGGTCGGGAACGAGGGCGGCACCGCCCGTGAGACCGAGTGGAGCGTCACCCCGCACGCCACCGACCCGTGGACCGGACTCGGCAGCCTGCCCAACGACTCGACCGACGCCGACATCGGCTCCCGCGCCAGGATCCTCGACCCGACGACCAAGTACCTGCAGTGGTACCCGGCCGAGGCGGACGTCTCCATCCGGCCCGGCTGGTTCTACCACCCGGAACAACAGCCCAAGACTGCCACGCAGTTGATGAACCTGTACGAGAAGAGCGTCGGCCGGAACGCCGCACTGCTGCTGAACGTGCCGCCCAACCGGGACGGCCGGATCGCCGACGCGGACGTCGCGTCACTGACCGCCTTCGGCAAGGCGGTACGCAGCACCTACGGCACCGATGTGCGGCGCACGCAGGCTCCGGGGCCGTACACCTTCGACCGGGTCGCCGTCCGCGAGGACATCCGGCACGGACAGCGGGTCGAGAAGTTCGCCGTGGAGGCCAGGATCGACGGCAGCTGGCAGCGGATCGCCGAGGGCACCACCATCGGCAACCGGCGCATCCTGCCGCTCGCCTCGCCCGTCACCGCGACGGCGGTACGGGTCAAGGTCCTGGAGTCCCGGGCCGCACCGCACCTCGGGGCGACCACGCTGCACCTGAGTTCGACCGGATGAGCCGTCGGCCGGGGGTGTGGGGTCACCCCCGGTCGAGATAGGCCAGCACGGCAAGAACGCGGCGGTTGTCGTCGTCGGACGGCGGCAGGCCGAGCTTTCCGAAGATATTCGAGGTGTGCTTGGCCACCGCCCGCTCCGTGATCACCATCTTCGAGGCGATCGCCGCGTTCGAACGGCCCTGGGCCATCAGCTCCATGACCTCCAGCTCGCGCGGCGTCAGCCCGCCCATCGGCTTGTCCTGCGCCCGCCGCGACAGCAGCTGCGAGATCACCTGCGGGTCCATGGCCGTGCCGCCCGCCGCGACCCTGCGTACCGCGTCGATGAACTGGTCGGCGTCGAAGACCCGGTCCTTGAGCAGATATCCGATGGCCCCGTTGCCGTCCGCCAGCAGCTCGCGTGCGTACAACTGCTCCACATGCTGCGAGAGCACGAGCACCGGCAGCCCCGGCCGGGCCTTTCTGGCCGCCAGTGCGCACTGCAGGCCCTCGTCCGTGTGGGACGGCGGGAGCCGGACGTCGACCACGGCGACGTCCGGCTCCAACTCGGCGAGCGCTCTGGTCAGTTCGGGCCCGGTCTCGACGGCTGCCGCAATCTCGAAGTCGTACGCCTGCAGCATCCGGACCAGACCGTCACGCAACAGGAAGAGATCTTCGGCTAGGACAACTCGCAAGGGATCTCCATGGTCACCATGGTGGGGCCGCCCGCTGGGCTGCTGACGGCCATGATGCCGTCGAATGTACCGAGTCGGCGTTCGATTCCGCTCAGCCCCGAGCCCGGTCCGATCGTCGCGCCGCCCCTCCCGTTGTCCGTGACGGAGATCCGCAGCATCGAGTCGGCGTGGTGGATGTCCACCCAGAGACGGTCCGCCCCCGAGTGCTTGGCGGCGTTCGTCAGGGTCTCGCTGACCGCGAAGTACGCGGCCGACTCGACCGGCGCCCCGGCGCGGCCGGCCAGCTCCACCTCGACCTCGGCCGCGATGGGCAGCCGCAGCGCCAACGCCTTGACGGCGTCCCCGAGTCCGCGTTCGGCCAGGACCGGCGGGTGGATGCCCCGTACGAGATCGCGCAGCTCGGTGAGGGCTTCCGCGGAGGACTCGCGGGCCGTCGCGAGCAGCTTCTTGGCCTGCGCCGGGTCCTTCTCGATCAGCGCCTCGATCGTGCCCAGGTTCATGCCCATGGCGACCAACCGGGCCTGTGCGCCGTCGTGCAGATCGCGCTCGATACGGCGCAGTTCGCCCGCGGCGGTGTCCACGGCCTCGTGCCGGGTCTCGGTGAGCCGGTCGATCCGCCGGGCCAGCTCCTGCTCATGGGTGGGCGCCAGCAGCGAGCGGGCGATCACGAAGTGCAGCCGCAACAGCGGATTGCCGACCTTCAGACCCGTCAGGAAGAACACCACACCGAGCGCTGCGGCGGCCAGCGCCGTCGCCTGGCTGTCGACCGGCACGAACGCGTACCAGTACCGGTCGTCGGTGAAGACCCGCCACAGGCCCGCCGCCAGGACGAACCCCTCCACCGGGTAGAGCAGCAGCGCCGAGGCGAGGACCGACACGCAGTAGCCGGCCGTCATGTCGACCAGCAGCCACTGGATGTCCCGCCAGGTCGCCGGATCCTTCAGCATCAGCGTCGTCCGCTCGACCTGTCCCGTGAGCCCGCCGCGCAGATCCTTCGGGAAGGGCCGATAGGGGACCGGGATGCGGATGTCCGACCAGGTCGCCGCCAGCAGCCGGCGCTGGTTGGCGTGCCTGCGGACCGCGTCCAGCACCTGTGGGGTGGTGAACAGGCCCAGACCCAGTGGAATGAAGGCGATCGAGAGCACCGCCAGGACGAACAGGGTGATCGACCCGGCGAGACTGGCGATCGACAGTACGATCCCGCGCCCGGCGGCCAGCAGCGCGGACCGTATCCGGTTCTGCATCGCGTTCATGATGGTCCCTCTCCCCTCGCCGGGCCCCTCCTGGCAGGCCGCGGTCCGAGGACAGTCTCACCCGGCGGCCAGGCGTGAGGTCAGCCGTTTGCCACCCGGGAGGGGTGTACCCAGCACCACCATCGGGACCTCGCCCTACGCCTCGGGGAGAGGGGGTTCCGGCGGCTGGGGCGGCAGGCGCCCCGTCTCTAGGTTCGTGAGCGACTCATTCGACGTCAACTTCTGGGGGCGAAACGCCATGAGGCGCAACCTGGCGGCACGCATCGGCGTATGGAGCGCACACCATCGCAGGACGGCCATCCTCGGCTGGCTGCTCTTCGTCGTGCTCGCCACGGGCATCGGCGGGGCATCCGGCATGGTCGAGATGACGGACGCCGAGAACGCCACGGGCGACTCGGCACGGGCCGAGCAGATCCTCGACGACGCCGGCCTCGCCCATCCCGCAGGTGAGCTGGTCATGGTGTCCGCCGCGAAGGCGGGCGACTGGCAGGACGCGGCCCGTGAGGTCTCCGCCGCCGTGGAGCGGACCGGCGAGGTCCGGAACCTCGCGGCGCCCGTCCCCTCCAAGGACGGCAAGGACGCCCTGATCACCTTTGACATGAAGGGAGACGCGGCGACGTCCGCCGACCGGGTGCAGCCGGTGCTCGACGCCGTGTCCGGGGTCCGGGAGAAGCGGCCGGACATCACGATCCATCAGTTCGGCGAGGCCAGCGCCGGGAAGTGGCTCGGCGACCTGCTCTCCGAGGACTTCAAGAAGGCCGAGTTCACCGCCGTACCCCTGGCCCTGGGCATCCTGCTGGTCGCCTTCGGCGCCGTGGTCGCGGCCCTGTTGCCGGTCGGGCTCGCACTCACCGCCTGCATGGCCGCCTTCGGTCTGCTGTCGCTGGCCAGTCACCAGCTGCACCTCTTCCAGACCACGTACTCCGTGATGTTCCTGATGGGCTTCGCCGTCGGCGTCGACTACTGCCTCTTCTACCTGCGGCGCGAGCGCGACGAGCGGGCCGCGGGGCGCGACGCCGAAACGGCGCTGCGGATCGCGGCGGCGACCAGCGGCCGGGCCGTTCTGGTCTCCGGGCTCACCGTCATGGTCGCGATGGCCGGCATGTTCCTGTCCGGACTGATGCTGTTCAAGGGCTTCGCCCTGGCCACGATCACCGTCGTCCTCATCGCCGTGCTCGGCTCGGTGACAGTGCTTCCCGCGCTGCTGTCGTGGCTCGGCGACCGGATCGACGCGGGGCGGGTGCCGCTGCTGAACCGGCGCTCCCGGCGGGGCGTGCGGGCCAGTGGCTCCTTCGCAGGCACGATCCTCGGTCCTGTTCTGGCCCGGCCCAAGGTCTTTGCGGTCTCCTCGGTCGTCGTCCTGCTGGCCCTGGCCGCGCCCGCCCTCGGCATGAAGACCGAGTCGCTCGGCCTGGAGAAGCAGTTCGGCTCGGACTCGGAGCTCTCCGTGGCGTACCGGAACATCGAGGAGACGTTCCCGGGCGGCCCCGCCCCCGCCCTCCTCGTGATCGAGGCGGATGACATCGACTCGCCCGAACTGCGCAAGGCACTGGCGGAGTTCGGCCCCGACAAGGTGACCGTGCACCGGGCGCAGAACGTCGCGGAGGTCGAGGTGCCGCTGCCGGACGGCAGGGCCGGCCTGGCCGAGCTGCGCGACAAGCGGGTGCCCGCCGCCTTCGACGGGACGGGTGCGCAGGCGTACGTCACCGGGGAGCCGGCCGGGTCCGTCGACTTCAACGATCAGCTGAAGCGCGGCATCGTCCCGGTCTTCGCGTTCATCACGGCGGTGACCTTCCTGCTGATGCTGTTCTGCTTCCGCTCGTACGTCATCGCGGTGACGTCGATCCTTCTCAACCTGCTCTCCGTGGGCGCCGCGTACGGAGTGATGGTCGCCGTCTTCCAGCACGGCTGGGGCGCTTCGCTGATCGGCTCGGAGGGGGTAGGGGCGATCGAGGCATGGATGCCGTTGTTCGTCCTGGTGGTGCTCTTCGGCCTCTCGATGGACTACCACGTGTTCGTGGTCTCCCGGATCCGCGAGGCCCGGCAGAGCGGTCTGGACACCCGGGCGGCCATCGACACGGGCATCCGGCGGACGGCGGGCGCGGTGACCGGCGCGGCCGTGATCATGGTGGCGGTGTTCGCCGTCTTCGGGACGCTCTCCATGCAGGACATGCAGCAGATGGGCGTCGGCCTCGCCGTTGCGGTGCTGCTGGACGCCACGATCGTACGGATGGTCCTGTTGCCCTCCGTCATGGCGCTGCTCGGCGAGCGGAACTGGCGGACCCCGCGCGGACTCTCCCGGCTGCCGAGCCTGGACCACGGCGAGGCGCAGGCAGCGGGCGCGGTGGCCGAACCGGTTCTGCCCGGGTCGGGTCTCCGCGGCTGACGCCCCTACGAAGAAGCCCTGGCCCACCGGGTACGACCGGTCGGCCAGGGCTTGTCGTGTGCGGCTCGCTCAGGGGGCGTACTTGTAACCGACGCGTCGCACCGTCTGGATCGACCGGCGGTGCTCGGCGCCCAGCTTGCGGCGCAGCCGGGCGATGTGGACGTCGACGGTGCGCCCGTCGCCCACATGCCCGTAACCCCAGACGGTCGTCACCAACTGGTCGCGGGTGTGCACCCGGTGCGGGTGCGCCACCAAATGGGCGAGCAGTTCGAACTCGAGGAACGTGAGGTCGAGCGTGTCCCCGTCCACCGCCGCGGTGCGCTGCACCGTGTCGATGCGCACCGGACCGGCCGAGGCCGGGGTCTCCACCGGCTGCGGCACGATCCGCTGGGCGGCGGCCGCGGCCGCCGCTGCAACGGCGGGCTGCTGATCGGCCGGTACGAGCACCAGGTAGCCGATCATCGGCGGCCGGCCCGGCAGTGCCGGAAGGGTGTGCTGGGGTGCGGGCAGCCAGGTGGCGCCCGGCGGGAGGAAGTCGGCCACATCGGCCGGCTGGACGACCTCGTCGGGGTCGACGGCGCGCAGCCGGTGGCGGCTGGGGGAGACGGAGCGGGCGGAGGGCGGGGCCGCAGCGGTCGCCGACGATGCTGCGGTGACAGCGGTGGCGGCGGAGAGGGCACGAGTGTTCGCCATGAGGGTCAGCTCTTTCGCGCGAAGGAGTCGTCGAGGGACGGACTTGCGTCGTGCGCGCGGACCGAAGACCGGGGTGAGCGGCTTTAGAGGGCCTGCGCGTTCCACGCGCGACAACACACCCGGTCGAAGTCATGATGCTGACGGGAAGGCCAGAACGGCTCGAGGTCGCTGCGACCCGGCGCGGTGTACTGGAAGCTGGCCATGCCCCTATTAGACCAGACAAGGCGGCGCCGCTGCAGGCCTCTCTCACCCGTCGATACGGAACCCTTTGCGTTACGTTCCTCACCTCGTGGGCCACCCCCTGTGCTGCCTCGACCGCCCCAGCAGCAGGTGACACGCTCCGGGTACGGGTAGGGCACGCCGAAGGGGCACCCACCGTTTCCGGCGGGTGCCCCTTCGTACGGAATCAGATGCGGATCAGACCTGGTCGGCCTTCTCCAGCGCCGTGCAGCAGGTGTCGACGATCAGCCGCGTGACGACGTACGGGTCGACGTTGGCGTTCGGGCGACGGTCCTCGATGTAGCCCTTCTGGTCCTGCTCGACCTGCCACGGGATACGGACCGAGGCGCCGCGGTTGGAGACGCCGTAGCTGTACTCGTTCCACGGGGCGGTCTCGTGCAGACCGGTCAGGCGGTCGTCGATACCCGCGCCGTAGTTCTTGACGTGGTCCATCGGCTTCGAGCCCTCGCCCAGCGACTCGCACGCGGTGATGATCGCGTCGTAACCCTCGCGCATCGCCTTGGTGGAGAAGTTGGTGTGCGCACCCGCGCCGTTCCAGTCGCCCTTGACCGGCTTCGGGTCCAGGGTCGCGGAGACGTTGAAGTCCTCGGCGGTGCGGTACAGCAGCCAGCGGGCGATCCACAGCTGGTCGGAGACCTCCAGGGGGGAGAGCGGACCCACCTGGAACTCCCACTGACCGGGCATGACCTCGGCGTTGATGCCGGAGATGCCCAGACCCGCCGTCAGGCAGTTCTCGAGGTGCTTCTCGACGATCTCGCGGCCGAAGATCTCGTCGGCGCCGACACCGCAGTAGTAGCCGCCCTGCGCGGCCGGGAAGCCGCCCACGGGGAAGCCGAGCGGCCGGTGGCCGTCGAAGAAGGTGTACTCCTGCTCGATGCCGAAGATCGGCTCCTGGCCGGCGAACTGCTCGGCGATCGGACGCAGGGCCGACCGCGTGTTGGACTCGTGCGGAGTCATGTCGATGTTGAAGACCTCGCACAGCACGAGCACGTCGTTGCCGCCGCGGATCGGGTCCGGACAGGAGAAGACCGGCTTCAGTACGCGGTCGGAGGCGTGACCCTCGGCCTGGTTGGTGCTGGACCCGTCGAAGCCCCAGATGGGCAGCTCCGCGACACCCTGGGAGGCGTCCCCTGCCATGATCTTCGTCTTCGAACGAAGCTTGGCGGTCGGCTCGGTGCCGTCGATCCAGATGTACTCAGCCTTGAACGTCACGGAAGCCATCCTTTGCGGGTGCTGCGGTGCTGCGGTCTGCGGTCCGGTCTCTGCAGCGCAGCTTCGCAAGACGCGATTTCCCGTCCGTTGCCCGAATGTGAACCCCGTGTTACCGAGGTTTCCTGCGTTGTACGCGGGAGTCGACGAGGCTGTGCGCGGGGGTGTACCCGGGTCTTGAGGAGCGCTTCGTATACGGGAGTCACCTGCACCGCAGCAGCGCGCCGACGCGGATCGATCCCGGCCCGCCACGCCTGCAGCACTTCAGCCGCAGGTCCGCGCGGCGAATTGTCCCAGCAGCCCAACACGTTGACCGGTCCAGGGCTCGTGGTCCGGAGCGTCCAGGATCCGGGCGCCGGCGTGACCGTCGGCCGTCGCACGCCACCACCCGGTGAGCGACCGGGCAGACTGGCCCCATGACGACACCACCCGCTGCCCCCATGCGTATCGGTCTTCTCGGTACGGGCCCCTGGGCCCGCAACACCCAGGCCCCGGCTCTCGCCACCCACCCCGGAGTCGAACTCAGCGGTGTGTGGGGCCGCAGGCCCGAGGCGGCGAACGCCCTCGCCGCCGCCCACGACACCAAGGCGTACACCGGTGACACGGGCGTCGACGAACTCTTCGCCGCGAGCGACGCCGTCGCGTTCGCGCTGCCGCCGGACGTCCAGGCCCCGCTCGCCGCCCGCGCCGCGGCCGCCGGATGCCACCTGCTGATGGACAAGCCCGTCGCGACGACGGTGGCCGGGGCCCGCGAGGTCGCCGAGGCAGCCGACCGGGCGCAGGTCGCGTCCGTCGTCTTCTGCACGATGCGGTTCGCCGAGCCGACCGCGGCGTGGGTCGCCGAGCAGGCCGCGCGGGGCGGCTGGTTCACTGCCCGCGCCCAGTGGATCGGCGCACTGTACGCCCCCGGGGCGGAAAGCGAGTTCGCACAATCGCTGTGGCGCCGCGAGAAGGGCGGCCTGTGGGATGTGGGCCCGCATGCGCTGTCGGTGCTGCTCCCGGTGCTCGGCGATGTGACGGAACTGACCGCCGCCCGCGGACCCGCCGACACCACCCATCTGATCCTCCGCCACGCCTCGGGCGCGTCCAGCACGGTGACGCTGGCGCTGGACGCACCGCTCGGAGCGGCGGGCACGGAGGTCGAGTTCAGGGGCGAATCCGGGATCGCCACGCTGCCGGGTGGGGGCGACGCGGTGGGTTCGTTCCGCGCGGCGGTGGACGCGCTGCTCGAAGCGGTGCGTACAGGGGTTCCGCATCCCTGCGACGTACGGTTCGGGCTGCGGCTGACCGAGTTGCTGGCCCAGGCGGAGGCCGTCGTGCGTTCCTGAACCGCGAGGGGTTGCGAGGCTGTCGGTTGCTGCATTGAAGTGAGCGGTGGTGAGCGGGAGTGAGTCCTGTGGGTGGGTTGGTGGGGGTGAGAACGGGAGTTCTGGGGTCGAATGGGTGACCTTGGCGGCCGTGGCTCGTTGGGCTGGGGGCAGCGGTGCGGCCTGGGTGGGGGTGATGTGTTGGGTGGTGTGCGGGAGCTGGCCGTGTCCTTCGTGGTGCCCGGGCCGTGCGGGGTGGCGGTCCGGGACCGTCTCAAGCACCTGACCGCCCAGGACGAGAGGGTGCTGCGTGCGGTCGGTGCGCATCAGGGTGCGCTGGCGTCCCGTGATCTCAGGGCTCGCTGTGCGGATGGTCTGGAGCACGGTGCGCAGACCTGGGCGGCGCGTAAGCGGGAGCTGACCGGGGTGTCGTCGTCGCGGATCGCGGGTGCGATCACCAAGGCCACGCACGATCAGTGGGCGCTGGCGCGGCGTTGCCAGGCGGCGTATATCCGGAAGCTGGATGCCGGGATCAGGACCCTGCGGCACCGCCTGTCCCTCCCGGTCGGGGAGAAGGGCGCCAAGCGCGTGGCGGGTGGCTACCGGTCGAAGAGCGAGTGGTTCCGCAAGTCCCGCCGCCTCGCGGCGCTGGAGGCGCGGCACACGGCGGCTGTCGCCGACCGGCGGGCCGGACGGGTGCGGGTGGTCCGGGGCGGCAAGCGTCTCCTCAACACCCGCCACCACCTCGCCCAGGCCGGTCTCACCGAGGCGCAGTGGCGGGAACGCTGGCAAGCGGAACGCTGGTTCATCGCTGCCGACGGTGAGTCGGGGAAGCGGTTCGGGAACGAGACGATCCGCGTCACTCCGGACGGCGAAGTGTCCATCAGACTGCCTGCCCCGCTCGCGCACCTGGCCAACGCCCGGCACGGCCGGTACACCCTCACCTCCACCGCGGCGTTCGCGCACCGGGGCCAGGAGTGGGCCGACCGCATCACCGCGAACCGGGCCGTCGCCTACCGCATCCACCTCGACACGGAGCGCGGCCGCTGGTACCCCACCGCATCCTGGCAGCGCCCCCTCGTGCAGACCATCCCGTTCGAGACTGCCCGCGCCCGGGGGATGATCGGCGTCGACACCAACGCCGACCACTTCGCCGCCTACCTTCTCGACCGGCACGGCAACCCGGTCGGCGATCCGCACCGCTTCGGCTACGACCTGTCCGGTTCGGCCGGTCACCGAGACGCCCAGATCCGCCACGCCCTGACCCGCCTCATCAACTGGGCGGTGCGTGCCGGTGTCGCCGCGATCGGCATCGAAGACCTCGACTTCACCACCGAGAAGACCAGGGAGAAGCACGGCCGCCGCAAGCGGTTCAGGCAGCTCATCTCCGGCATCCCCACCGGGAAGCTCAAGGCCCGGCTGGTGTCGATGGCCGCCGAGCACGGCCTGAGCGTTGTCGCGGTCGACCCGGCCTACACCTCCCTGTGGGGTGCCCAGCACTGGCAGAAACCACTGGCCACCCCACGCCGAAAGATGTCTCGTCACGATGCCGCGGGCATCGCGATCGGGAGACGCGCCCTCGGACACCCGGTCCGGGATGGGGTATCCCCTGCTCGAACGGAGTTGAGAGCTTGGGGAAGGACGGCACCGCCCCCGCACGACCGGAGTGATCGTGCGGGGCATCGGACCGCCCAGGCCGGACCAGGTGACCGGGGGCGTGAGGGAACCCGCCCACCCACCACGGACCGGCCCCCTGGAGGGCCGTTGCCGAGCGGGAAGCGAAAGCGGGAACCCAGCGCATCCAATACCGTTCGGGATGCGCCCGGTACGCAGCGGTGGGTCCAGGACTCACTCATGCGCACTGGCTAGGAACGGTGCCGGGCGTTGCCGTGTCTTGTACCGGTCCGCCGACCGCCCGGCCCGGGCTCGTCAACCCACGCGCTCGATGCGAGCGCGACGGATCAGGAACTTGCCCGGTTCGCGCACCTGCTCGAACGCGGCGTTGTTCAGCAGGGCGCAGCTTCCGGAGGGTGAAGTGACCTGCACCGTGGTGGACTTGTTGTTGTCGAGATTGGTCACCTTGAGCCGGGTGCCGACGGGGAACTGATTGCTGGACGCTGCGGGGGCACCTCCCTCGCCGGACAGCGTCACGGTGGATCCGGCACAGACGACCTCACCGGTGGTCTGCTCCGCTCCGCCGGGCGGCGCCGGCGCCGCGGTCCCTGGCGCGGATGCGGATGCGGATGCCGGTGTGGAAGCGGCTGCGGACGTGGCGGGATCCACGGGCGCCGATGCCTCCCCACCGCACCCCGAGGCGGCCTGTTGGCGCCGGATCTCCGCGATCACGGCTTCCCGGTTGGCGATCCGCGCAGCCGACTGGGCATCCGGATTGGCTCGCTGACCGGCGATGAACCGCTCGTTGTTGCCGAGCGCCGTGGTGAGTCCGGTGCAGACGACCGACGAGGCCCGGTCAGCCGGTGGCGACTGCGCGGCCTGGCTGGTTCCGGCCAGCACGGCAGCCGTCCCACCGGCGAGTGCGGCGGCCCCGACCAGCAGGGCGAGCTTCTTCTTGCGGCTGAGGGTCTTCTTGCGTGACACGTAGGGCTCCTGTCCCCGGCCGGAACACCTGATGCGCTCGGGCCGGATGTGGTGCGTGTGTCCCTACGTACGAGTAACAGGCGCGTTCGTTTCAGCCGTCAGGCGGACGTAACCCTCTGTCGCCGCCCTGCCGGTCAGGGAATGGAGGTGGCCGCCCGGTGCGCGGCGGACAGGAAGCGCCGCACGGCAGCCGTCTCACTCTCGTCGAAGTCGTGCAGCACCGCGACCGTGTTGTCGATCAGCGGCCCGAAGAAGGACCGGCCCAGCTCGACCGCCCGCGGGTCCACCGTCAGCAGCACCCGCCGCCGGTCGCGCGGGTCACGGGTGCGGGTGAGGTGGCCGAGCCGTTCCAGTCGGTCGATGACGGCGGTGGTGCCCGCGGAGTTGAGCCCGAGCTGCGCACCGAGCCATCCGGCGGTCGCGTCCGTGCCCGCCCGTTCGGCGTCGAGCAGGCAGATCAGGGCGCGTACGTCGGTGGGGTGCATGCCATGGCGGCTCGCGAACTCGGCCTGGCGCAGCCCGAATTCGACAGTCACCTTGCGCAGCAGATGGACGATCTCCATTTCGGGACTCTGCTCGCTCATCGGTCCTCCTCCCTTTATTATCTCGTCGAGCGAGATAATATCCAAGGGCACCCATCTGGGAGGCACCCCATGACGCGTACGTCATCCGGATCATCCGCGGTGGCCGCCACCGAGTCGTTCCTCGCCGCGTACGACGAGGTCCTGGCGGTCAAGTGGCCCGCTGGAACGACCCACTCCGAGGCCTTCACCCCGTACGGCACCACCCGTGTCAACAGTTACGGCCCCGAGGGTGGCCCGCCCCTGATGCTGCTGGCAGGCGGCGGCTCCACCTCCACCGTCTGGTACGCCCAGGCCGCCCACCTGGGCCGCAGCCACCGCGTCCACGCCGTCGACCTCATGGGCGACCCGGGCCGCAGCGTGGTGGGGGAGCGCCCGATCCGTACGGTGCCGGACCTGACGGCCTGGCTGGACGCAGTGCTGGACGCCCTGAACATCGCATCGGCAGCACTCTGCGGCCATTCCTACGGAGCCTGGATCGCGCTCCACTACGCCCTGCACGCCCCCGACCGCGTCGGGAAGCTGATCCTTGTGGACCCGACCCAGTGCTTCGCCGGTTACCGCCCCGGCTACCTGCTGCACGCGCTACCGATGCTGCTCCGCCCCAACGCGCGACGCACGCGCGCTTTCATGAACTGGGAGACCTCCGATGCACCGCTCGACCCGGTCTGGCTGCACCTGCGCGACACGGCTGCCGGCTTCCCGTCCGCCCGGCCGGTCACCGGCCCCCGCCCCGCCCCCGAGGCGCTGGGCGCCCTGGACGTACCGACCCTGATCCTGCTGGCCGAGAACAGCCGGGCGCACAACATCGCAGCGGTCGCCGCCACCGCGGCCCGGCTGCTCCCCCACGCGCGGACGGCGACGATCCCCGGCGCCACGCACCACACACTGCCGCTGCACGCCCCGGACGCCGCCGAACTCAACTGCAGAATCGAGGAGTTCCTGTCGGCTGGGTGCTGAGCGACTCCGCCGGGCTCAGCGCCCCAAGGCGTCCCGCACCGCTTCCTCCGTACGCGCCACGACAGCCGTGCCGTCCTCCGCGGTGATGATCGGCCGCTGGATCAGCTTCGGATGCTCGGCGAGCGCCGTGATCCACCGCTCCCGCGAACCGGCCTCGCGCGGCCACTCCTTGAGCCCGAGCTCCTTCGCGTCCGCCTCCTGCGTCCGCGTGATGTCCCACGGCTCCAGCCGGAGCCGGTCGAGCACGGCCCGGATCTCGTCCGGCGACGGCACATCCTCCAGATAGCGGCGGACGGTGTATTCGGCTCCCTCCGCATCGAGCAACTGCACCGCGCTGCGGCACTTGGAACACGCGGGATTGATCCAGATCTCCATGGGTCCGACGATACGCGACGAAGGCCACGAAGACCCCTCTGGCCAGGGGCGATTGTCAGTGGTGGGCCGTAAAATAGAGGTAGTTCGTGAGGGTTTCACGACCGTGCCAGGAGGTTGCCCATGGCCGTTGCCGCAGTCACGACCAAGCCGCTCCACAAGCCCCTGCAGAAGAAGCCGCTCCCCGCGGGCCGGCCCCGCGAATGGTACATCTCGCACAACCGCCGCCTGAAGGCCATGCGCCTGGCGATCGCCCTGCTCGACACGGGCGTCTACTACCCGTCCAGCGCAGACAACGACAAGATACGCACGACTGCCGAGCGCATCGGCATCCACCCGCCGTCCGACACGACCTGCCGCATGGTCCGCGCCCTGATCCGCTACGGGCGCTGACGACCCACAGCCGGCGGAGCCGAAGTCTGTGCCCCCGGACCTCGCCCGGGGGCACAGGCACGTACTCCCCACGCCGGCGCAGCCATCGACACCGTCCGCGTGCCCGCAGGCCATCTGCCGTCACCCGATCGACGTGCGCGGCATGCGGACCGCCGCGCCTGCGTCTTGACTGGGACGGATCCGTGAGTGCTGGGAGGCGCGATGACAAGGCGATCCGTGCGAGGCGCGTGGGCCGTGCTGCTGACGGCGGTCGTGGCATCGGCTGCCGCCTGTACGGACGACGGCGGCAGCCCGGCCGGCACGGTGTCCAAGGCCGCGTCCGCGGTGGCGTCCGCCGCGTCCAGAGGGGGCGACGTGGCGGCCTCGGCATCAGCTGCCGCGCAGGAGAAACTCCAAAATTTCAAGAACGGCGTGAACGCGGGCAAGGACGTCAAGGCGGGCGCGGTGACCGAGCAGGGCGGCCGCGCCACTACGAAGATCACCGTGACGAACAGCACCGAGTCGGCCAAGTCGTACATCGTCCAGATCAACTTCCGCGACCCCAGCGGCAATCTGCTGGACTCGACCGTGGTCACGGTCGACGACGTACGGCCGGGCACCCCCAAGGACGCGACGGCCCGCAGTAACCGCACGCTCGCCGGCGACGTCACCGCCGAGGTGGGCAGGGCGCTGCGGCACTGACAACAGGCAACGGGAGCGGGTAACTGAGTGCCGTCGCTCCCGTTGCTCGTCCCGCATGGCCAGCGGCCGTGACCAGGTGGCGGAATGTGGGGGCGGGATCCCGGGATGGCGGGTCGCCCTCCCTCAGGAGCCCGGGGTAGCGATCTCGCGCTTGAGGATCTTGCCGGTGGCGCCCTTGGGGAGGGCGTCGAGCAGCCAGACCTCGCGAGGGTACTTGTAGGGGGCGACCTGCGCCCGTACGAACTCCCGCAGGTCGTCGGGGGTGGCCTCGGCGCCCGGGAGCAGGGCCACGGCGGCGGCGATCTCCTGGCCGAGAGCAGGGTGGGGGATGCCGATCACCGCGGCCTCGGCGACTGCGGGGTGCTCGTAGAGGACCTCTTCGATCTCGCGGGGGTAGACGTTGAAGCCGCCGCGGATGATCAGGTCCTTCTTACGGTCGACGATGAAGTAGCAGCCGTCCTCGTCGACGGTGGCGAGGTCGCCGGTGCGCAGCCAGCCGTCGAGGATGGTTTCGGCGGTGGCCTCGGGGCGGCCCCAGTAACCCTTCATGACGTTGTGGCCGCGGACGCAGAGTTCGCCGACGCCGTCCTTCTCGTCGATCAGGCACAGCTCGACGCCCTCGATCGGGGTGCCGATGGAGCCTGCCTTGCGCGGGCGGTCCGGCAGCGTAGGCCTGTCCGGTGCGACGCTCGGCGGCGGCTTCGGCTTCCTCACCCGCTACCTCGGCATGGCCTGCGACAGCCTGATGGCGGCTGAGATCGTCGTCGCGTCGGGTGCCGACTGCGCCAAGGTGATCAGGGCAGACCTGAAGAACAACTCGGACCTGCTCTGGGCGCTCCGCGGGGCCGGAAACGGCAACTTCGGGATCGTCACCTCACTCACCTATAAGGCGGCTCCACTCAGGAGCGTCGCCTATGTGCAAGCGACATGGGACGGCATCGAGGACCTGCGTGGGGTATTCGACGCCTGGCAGCGTACGGCACCGAGGGCCGACAACCGCCTCGGGACCCAGCTCGAGATCCAAGGTTTCGGCGCTGCGTCGACAGCCGCCGCCCGATCCCTGCCCACAGAAAAGGCCGTCGGCCGCGTCTTCCGGGAGGGAAGAACACGGCCGACGGCCCAGAGACGGCACAGGCGAGCGAAATCCGACCTGCGGCGTTCTTAGATGTCGAAGAACTGATGTTGCAGTTTCGCCACCTTGGATGCGAGACCGTCGTGCTGCTCTGACCAGCGAGGGAGCGGTCGTCATTGGCCGTTGTTGGTCGCCGTGGGCCCCCCTTTGGCGGCCCACAGACGGCCCCAGGTCTTCCTCAGGTCGATCCCAGACGCGCATCGAGGACGATCTCGCGTACAGGTTTGCCGTTGTGGTCGGCTAGTAGTGCTGGGGCGTCCCTGGTCCGCGTACCCGTCGTCCCCGATTCCCTCATGTGCGTATCTCCCGGCGCAGTGGCAGCGTGGGAAGGGAGGCACAGACCCACACGCATGGGGACGGCCCGGATGCACGAAGAGCGTGGTCGCACTGTTGGCGGCAGGGACCTTGGCGGACCGGCGGAACACCATTCCTGGGCGCGTCGCCTGCGGTCCTGGCCGAGGGGGCGCAGCGTCGCCGGGCAGACTTTCCTCTGGCTGCTGGCAGCCGTGGTGCTGCTCGTCGTCGCGGCGCTGGCGGCGCTCGTCCTGCAAGCCCAGCACTACAGCAAGAGCGACGCGGAACACCGCACGGCCGCCGCTGCCATCGCGGTGTCGCAGTCCCCGGGGGTGGTGCAGGCCCTCGAGAGCGCTCATCCGAGCGCGATTCTGCAGCCGCTCGCCGAACAGACCCGGAAGAGCGCCGGCCTCGACTACGTCGTCATCTACAACTCCCGGGGCATCCGCTACACCCATCCCAATCCCCAGCTGATCGGGAAACACGTCCTCGGCCCGTACGAGTACGCCCGGAAGGGGCCGAGCACCGTCACCACCGCCTCGCCCCTGGGCCTCACCGTCGACACGACCGCGCCCATCAAGAGGCCTGATGGCTCGGTTGCGGGGTTCGTGTCGGTAGGCATCACGGCCGAGCACGTGACCGGTGTCGTGAACCGCCAGCTGCCGGTGCTCCTCGGCGGCACCGCTGTCGCGCTGGCCCTCGGCATGACCGGCGCGGCCCTGGCGAGGCGGCGGCTGCGCCGCCAGACGCATGGCCTGGGGCCGTCCGAGATGACACGGATGTACGAGCATCACCACGCGGTGCTGCACGCGGCCCGCGAGGGCGTGCTGATCGTCGGCGGGGACGGCCGGCTGATCCTGGCCAACGACGAGGCCCGGCGCCTGCTGGATCTGCCCCCCGAGCCCGAGGGTCGGCCGGTCCAGGACCTCGAGCTTGATCCGAAGCTGGCCGGGCTGCTGGCGTCCGGGCGCGTCGTCACCGACGAGGTGCACCTGGCCGGAGACCGCTTGCTCGCAGTCAACAACCGCCCGACGGAGCCCTACGGCGGACAGCCCGGCAGTGTCGCGACGCTGCGCGACACCACCGAGCTGAGGCGCCTGGCCGGGCAGGCCGAGCTGGCTCGCTCCCGCCTGCAACTGCTCTACGACGCGGGGATGCGGGTCGGGACCACGCTGAACGTGGTGCGGACCGCGCAGGAGCTGGCGGACGTGGCGGTGCCACGGTTCGCGGACTTCGCCACGGTCGAGCTGGCCGATCCCGTCCTGCGGGGCGACGAACCGCCCTTGGGCACGGGCACGGCGCGGGGCCTGCAGATCCGCCGCACGGCGGCGAGCGGCATCAGGGACGACCACCCGCTCTACCCCGTCGGGTCGACGATGAGCTTCGCCTCCGCGACACCGGAGGGCCTCAGCCTGGACACCGGCCGTGCCGTACTCGCCGCCGATCTGAGCCAGGCGCACGCGTGGCGGTCGCGCGACCCCGAGAGCTCCGACGCCATCCTGTCGTACGGGATCCACTCGCTGATCTCCGCGCCGCTCCAGGCGCGCGGCCTGGTCCTGGGCATGGTCAACTTCTGGCGCTTCGGGGATTCCGAACCGTTCGGGGACGACGACGTCTCCTTCGCCGACGAGCTGGTCGCACGCGCGGCGATCGCCGTCGACAACGCCCGCCGCTTCACCCGTGAGCACACCATGGCCGAGACGCTGCAACGCAGCCTGCTGCCCCGCGGCGTGCCCGAGCAGAGCGCCTTGGACCTGGCGTACCGCTACCGCCCGGCGCACCGTGGCGTTGGCGGGGACTGGTTCGACGTCATCCCGCTGCCGGGATTCCGTGTGGCGCTGGTCGTCGGCGACGTCGTCGGCCACGGCCTGCACGCCGCGGCCACCATGGGCAGGCTGCGCACGGCGGTCCACAACTTCTCCACCCTCGACCTGCCCCCCGACGAGCTGATCGCCCACGTCGACGAGCTGGTGGCCCGCATCGATCAGGACGAGGCGGCCATGGAGGGGGAAGAGGGCGATGGCGGGCGGATCACGGGCGCCACCTGCCTGTACGCCATCTACGATCCGGTGTCCGGACGCTGCACCATGGCGCGGGCGGGCCACCCCTTCCCCGCGCTCGTACGGCCCGACGGTGGTGTCGAGTTCGTCGACCTGCCCGCGGGTCCGCCCCTCGGCGTGGGAACCCTGCCCTTCGAGACGGCCAAGCTGCGGCTGGAGGCGGGATCCCGGCTCGTGCTCTACACGGACGGGCTGATCGAGAACCGGCACCGGGACCTGGAGGACGGGCTCACCCGGCTGCACGGCTGCCTGTCCAGGGCCCGCACCAACGGGTCCCCGGAGGAGATCTGCACGGCCGTCTTCGACGCGATGGTGCAACCGAACCCGAGCGACGATGTCGCGCTTCTCGTCGCGCGCACGCACCTGTTCGCCCCCGACCAGGTGGCCACCTGGGACGTGCCCCGCGACCCCGCCGCCGTCTCCCGCGTCCGCTCGGCGTGCGTCGGACAACTCACGGCCTGGGGCCTGGAGTCGCTCTCCTTCACCACGGAACTCATCCTCAGCGAGCTGATCACCAACGCCGTCCGCTACGGCACCGAGCCCATCCACGTCCGCCTGCTCCGCGACCGCACCCTCGTCTGCGAGGTCTCCGACGGCAGCAGCACCGCGCCCCACCTCCGCTACGCCGCCAGCACCGACGAGGGCGGCCGCGGACTGTACCTCGTCGCCCAGCTCGCCGAACGCTGGGGGACCAGGTACACGGAACGGGGCAAGGTCATCTGGACGGAACAGGCCCTCACCACGACGCCCGGGCTGTTCGACGCCATGCCTTTCTAGCTAGGGGCAGGTCCCGGCGCTCCTCTGTTGTTCATGCCGCGGGCCCCTGCCAACTTGGCAGGGGCCCGCGCTGCCCGAAGCCATGAACTGTTCGATTTCTGCAGTGCTTCGGGTGCTGCCCAATCTCGTGTCCGGATGCTGTCGGTTCTCGTGAACAAAGCCACTGGGGCGATCCGGCTGCGGACTAGGCGAACAGCGGGTGGCTGCGGGAGACGCTGGCCGCGGCGGACCCGTCGGGTCGCGGTGGTCACTACGTTGCCGACGGAGCACCGCGGGGCTGACCTGCGCATCAGCACCTTTGTGCGTCAAGGGCGAGAGGCTTCCAGAGCTGCGATCACGGCCGCAGTGTCGCCGTCGTAGAGGAGGTGCGGTTCGTCGACCTGAGGAGGGATGAACCGGGCGCGGTACCGCTGGAGGTCGCTCTCCGAGAAGTAGATCGAGTTGGGATCGTCCGCGTGGAACTCGTTGCGCTTGCTGATCCTCGCCCAAAGCTCATCGTGGTTGGCTCGCGCGAGCGGAAGGCGCTGAACCGCAATTACTTCAACATGTACCTGTGGAAGCCCGCGCTCGTCTCGGCCGGCGTCATCCCGGAGCGCGAGCCGGGGGAGCGGTTCACGAAGTCGCGCGAGCACGGCATGCACGCGCTGCGGCACTACTACGCATCGGTGCTCCTGGACGCGGGGGAGAACGTCAAGGCTCTTGCCGAGTACCTCGGGCACTCGGACCCCGGCTTCACTCTCCGCACGTACACGCACCTGATGCCAAACAGCCAGGACCGCGCGCGGAAGGCCATCGACTCTGCCTTTGGAGCGGCGGGCGCTGACGACGATGGCGACGACGGAGCGGTGCTTGTGGCGGCCTGATCGGCGCTCACAGAAAAGGCCATCGGCCGTGCCTTCCGAGAGCGGAGGAACACGGCCGACGGCCCACAGAGTGCCCAGGGGAGCGGAAACCCTCTCTGACCTGCGGCGTTCTTAGATGTCGAAGTACAGCTCGAACTCGTGCGGGTGCGGGCGCAGCTGGATCGGGGCGATCTCGTGAGTCCGCTTGTAGTCGATCCACGTCTCGATCAGGTCGGACGTGAAGACACCGCCGGCGAGCAGGTACTCGTGGTCCGCCTCGAGCGCGTCCAGGACGGCCGGGAGCGAGGTCGGGACCTGCTGGACGTTCGCGTGCTCCTCGGGAGCCAGCTCGTAGAGGTCCTTGTCGATCGGCTCGGCCGGCTCGATCTTGTTCTTCACGCCGTCGAGGCCGGCCATCAGCAGCGCCGAGAAGGCCAGGTACGGGTTGGACGACGGGTCCGGGGCGCGGAACTCGACGCGCTTGGCCTTCGGGTTCGAGCCCGTGATCGGGATACGCATCGCGGCCGAGCGGTTGCGCTGCGAGTAGACCATGTTGACCGGGGCCTCGAAGCCGGGGACCAGGCGGTGGTAGGAGTTCACCGTCGGGTTCGTGAAGGCGAGCAGCGAGGGGGCGTGCTTGAGGATGCCGCCGATGTAGTAGCGGGCGATGTCCGAGAGGCCCGCGTAGCCCTGCTCGTCGTAGAACAGCGGGTCGCCGCCGGCCCACAGGGACTGGTGGACGTGCATGCCCGAGCCGTTGTCGCCGAAGATCGGCTTCGGCATGAAGGTCGCGGTCTTGTTGTTGCGCCAGGCGACGTTCTTCACGATGTACTTGAAGAGCATCAGGTCGTCGGCCGCGGCGAGCAGCGTGTTGAACTTGTAGTTGATCTCGGCCTGGCCGGCGGTGCCGACCTCGTGGTGCTGGCGCTCGACCTGGAGGCCGTTCTTGTCCAGCTCCAGGGAGATCTCGGCACGCAGGTCGGCGAAGTGGTCGACCGGCGGGGTCGGGAAGTAGCCGCCCTTGTAGCGGACCTTGTAACCACGGTTGTTCTCTTCCGAACCGGTGTTCCAGGCGCCGGCCTCGGAGTCGATGTGGTAGAAGCTCTCGTTCGCCGACGTCTGGAAGCGGACGTTGTCGAAGACGTAGAACTCCGCCTCGGGACCGAAGTACGCGGTGTCGGCGATGCCGGTGGAGGCGAGGTACGCCTCGGCCTTCTTGGCCACGTTGCGCGGGTCACGGCTGTACTGCTCGCCGGTGATCGGGTCGTGGATGAAGAAGTTGATGTTGACGGTCTTGTCGCGGCGGAAGGGGTCGACACGGGCGGTCGACAGGTCCGCGCGAAGCGCCATGTCGGACTCGTGGATGGCCTGGAAGCCGCGGATCGACGAGCCGTCGAAGGCCAGTTCCTCGGTCGGGTCGAAGGCCGCTGCCGGGATGGTGAAGTGCTGCATCACACCGGGCAGGTCACAGAACCGGACATCGATGAACTTGACGTCTTCGTCGGCGATGTACTTCTTCACGTCGTCGGCGTTCTGGAACATCCAACTCCTCCTACTCCCGACCCGGGAGGGGCGGGGTTGTAGCTCGTTGTGCGGCCAGTGCGGTGGCACACGCTGGACCCGACCATAGGCAGACCGGATTTCTCAAGCATGACCCATTTGTTTCGCCGAAGTTAACCGAGCCGGGTGCGGGTGGCATCTCGGAGTCGCATCCGGGTCCGGTAGTGGTCCGGTCGGGGCGGTGGCGACGCCCGGGGCCCGGGGCGGCCATGGGCCCCGGGCGGCAGGGCGCGGAGGCGGGCGCAGTACCGTGGTCGGGTGGACAATAGGCAAGCAATCGGATCGTGGCTCTCCGGGCCGCGCGCGGCAGCCGAGGAAATGGGCGTCGATTTCGGGTACCGGGGCAAGCGGCTCGGTCTGCCCGAGGAAGGCCCGGGGTCCGTCGCCCCGCTCGGCCGGCGCTTCGGCGCCCTCCTCATCGACTGGGCGCTCTGCATGCTGATCGCATACGGGCTGTTCGCTCGCGGTGACCAGCAGGCGGCCGGAAACTGGGCGCTCGGCATCTTCCTCGTACTCAGTGTGCTCACCGTCGGAACCATCGGCTGTACGCCGGGCAAGCGCATCCTGGGCATCCGGGTCGTCGCCGAGGGCGGTGGCCGGCTCGGTCTCGGGCGGGTGGTCGTGCGGAGCGTGCTGCTGTGCCTGGCGGTCCCGGCCCTGGTCTGGGACCGCGACGGCCGGGGGCTGCACGACCGGCTCGCACGCGCCGTCCAGGTGCGGATCTGAGTGTGATGTGACCGAGCGGACGTGACAGAGCAGAAGAGGGCGGGTCCCTGAACCGGAGTGGTTCGGGACCCGCCCTCTTGCTTGTTGTGTCCTGTGCGGTGACTGCGTCAGCGCATCTTGCCGCCGCGCGGCATCCGCATACCCTTCGGCATCGGGCCCTTCGGCAGCGGCATGTTGCTCATCAGGTCGCCCATGGCCCGGAGCCGGTCGTTGGCCGCCGTCACCTGCGGGCCGGTCAGGACCCGCGGCAGCTTCAGCATCTTGGTGCGGACCTTCTTCAGCGGCACCTGGCCCTCGCCGTTGCCGACGATGATGTCGTGCACGGGTACGTCCACGACGATGCGGGCCATCTTCTTCTTCTCGGCCGCCAGCAGGACCTTGACCCGGTTCGGGTTGCCCTCGCCGACCAGCACGATGCCCGCCTTGCCGACGGCCCGGTGGACGACGTCCTGGCTGCGGTTCATCGCGACCGCGGGCGTCGTGGTCCAGCCACGGCCCACGCGGTCCAGCACCGCCGCCGCAGCGCCCGGCTGTCCCTCCATCTGCCCGAAGGCCGCCCGCTCGGCACGCCGTCCGAAGACGATCGCCATCGCGAGGAGAGCCAGCACGAAGCCCAGGATGCCCAGGTAGACCGGGTGCTTGATCAAGAAGCCGACGGCGAGGATGACACCGAAGGTGACGATTCCCACACCCGCGACGACAAGACCGATCTTGGAGTCGGTCCGCCGGGTCATCTTGTAGGTCAGGGCGATCTGCTTGAGTCGCCCCGCGTTCTCGGCGCTGTCCGCGCCGTCAGTGTTTGCCTTCCTCGCCATGTACTGAAGTTTACGTGGCCTAGGAGCGATGGTCGGCCACGGCCTCCAGTACGTATGCGGTCTCGACCCGGTCCTTGGCCCGGCGGCGGTCCTCGAGGACCGCTGTCCAGGCGTTTCGGCGGGCTGTGCGCTGGCCGCTGCTCAGCAGCAGCGACTCGACGGCACGGAGAGCATCGGTGACGGACGGGATGGCGGTTGCGCGTACCGGCACGGCCTGCATCGTGGAAGTCCCCTCGGAACGGATGCGCGAAGTGAGTCTGTTATGGAAGCGGATTGCGCGGCTGGACACGGGGAGCAGCGACGGCGGCAGCTGTGAAAGCCACTGCGCTGCGTGAATCCAGGGTCACTGCTCGGTGTTACCAGCGCATGACCTTTCGGTCAAACACCAATGAAACCTTGATGTGGGCGTCGCGCACGTCGAAGCGGCCCATACGCGTCCCCGACCTGCGGGGAACGTATGGGCCGCGTCGTATGCCGCTACCGTCCGGTAGCTTCTTGTGCTCGATTTCACACAGTCCGGGTCACACCGCGGACGTCGGGGCGACGGCGCCACGACGCTCGATCGCCTGCTGGAAAAGCCGGCCCGCGCGGTACGAGGAACGGACCAGCGGCCCGGACATCACACCGGAGTAGCCGATCTCGTCGGCCTCCTCCTTGAGCTCCACGAACTCGTGCGGCTTCACCCAGCGCTCGACCGGGTGGTGGCGCACGGACGGCCGCAGGTACTGCGTGATCGTGATGAGCTCGCACCCGGCGTCGTACAGATCCTGGAGCGCCTCGCTCACTTCCTCGCGGGTCTCGCCCATGCCGAGGATGAGGTTGGACTTGGTCACCAGACCCGCCTCGCGGGCCCGCGTGATGACCTCGAGCGAGCGCTCGTAACGGAAGCCGGGGCGGATCCGCTTGAAGATCCGCGGCACCGTCTCGACGTTGTGCGCGAGCACCTCGGGGCGCGAGGAGAAGACCTCGGCGAGCTGCTCGGGCTCCGCGTTGAAGTCGGGGATCAGCAGCTCGACCTTGGTGGCGCCGGCTTCGCGCTCCGCCGTCAGCGCGTGGATCTGGCGCACGGTCTCCGCGTACAGCCAGGCGCCGCCGTCCTCCAGGTCGTCGCGGGCGACGCCGGTGATGGTGGCGTAGTTCAGGTCCATCGTGACGACCGACTCGCCGACGCGGCGGGGTTCGTCCCGGTCCAGCGCCTGCGGCTTGCCCGTGTCGATCTGACAGAAGTCACAGCGGCGGGTGCACTGGTCGCCACCGATGAGGAATGTGGCCTCCCGGTCCTCCCAGCACTCGAAGATGTTGGGGCAGCCGGCCTCCTGGCACACCGTGTGCAGACCCTCGCTCTTCACGAGCTTCTGCAGCTGGTTGTACTCGGGGCCCATCTTCGCCCGGGTTTTGATCCACTCGGGCTTGCGCTCGATGGGGGTCTGGCTGTTCCGGACCTCCAGGCGCAACATCTTGCGCCCGTCGGGTGCGACAGCGGACACGTCCGGCTCCCTACGACTTCGATTCTTCGGCGAACACCAGGGTACGCCCGCTATTTGTATGGTCGAGGTGTGGCCCTCACCCCTGGGCAACCAGGGGACGGGCCGGGCCATTCCCGGGGCGGCCGGGTCCGTGGGCATCGGGCGGGGCGGTTCCGACCCCGGGCCCTCGCTCCTCGAACGGCGCAGAGGCCGGGTTTCGCGGATCAGGCCGAGGCGCGTTCGATCTCGCGCGGAGCGAGTTCCGCGTTCTCCAGGACGTCCTTCAGGTGCTTCTCTGCGACCGGGAGCACCTCGGCGATCGTGATGTCGCGCCCGAGCTCGTACGCGAGCGAGGTGACGCCCGCGTCGCGGATGCCGCACGGCACGATCCGGTCGAACCAGGTGTTGTCCGGGTTCACATTCAGTGCGAAGCCATGCATGGTCACACCCTTGGCGACCCGGATGCCGATCGCCGCCAGCTTGCGGTCCTCGCGGCGCTGGCCGGCGTTGGACGGGGCGTACTCGGGGCCGTTCAGCCGCGGGTCGAACTCCTCGTCGTGCAGCCGCGGATCGAAGTCGAGCGACAGGCCGCCGAGCGCCGGACGCTCCTCGACCGGATCGCCCAGCACCCAGACCCCGCTGCGGCCCTCGACCCGGGTGGTCTCCAGGCCGAACTCGGCGGCCGTACGGATCAGCGCGTCCTCCAGCCGGCGGACATGCGCCACGACGTCCACCGGCCGCGGCAGCTTCTGGATCGGGTAGCCGACGAGCTGCCCGGGGCCATGCCAGGTGATCTTGCCGCCGCGGTCCACATCGACAACCGGAGTGCCGTCCAGGGGGCGCTCACTGTCGGTCGTACGCCGTCCGGCCGTATAGACGGGCGGGTGCTCCAGCAGCAGACAGGTGTCGGGAACCGTGTCCTCGAACCGGGCCGCGTGCACCTCGCGCTGCTTCTGCCAGGCCTCCTGGTAGTCGACGGCCGACTCGCCGAATCCCAGCCGGACGAACCGAAGCTCACTCACGACAGATGCCTTCCTACTTGCGGTGCCGGGAACCGGGGGGTGTCCCCGGAGCCACGTCACCATGCAGTGATTCGCGCCCCGGGCCACTGTACGACCGCCCCGGGAGCGGCGGCCCGGCAGGTCTTTCCCGTCAGCGCCACCCCCAATCCTCACACGATCGGATGAATGTGAAGCGAAGGAGGCTTCGGCCGCCGCGGGCCCCGCTAAATTCGCGCCGTTCCATAAGGGCTGCCCGCCCGGCCCCGAAGGCAGGAGACCGTACAGCTGATGTCGGAACGACCTCCGCAGCGCACCCCCAACCGCCAGCTCGCCTCGCTCATCACAGAAGCCGGATTCTCGAACGCAGGTCTCGCCCGCCGGGTGGACCAGCTCGGCCTCGAGCACGGTCTCGATCTGCGGTACGACAAGACGTCCGTGACTCGCTGGCTGCGGGGCCAGCAGCCGCGCGGGACCACCCCTGCCCTGATCGCCGAGGTCTTCACCCGGCGGCTCGGACGCCGGCTCTCGGCGCAGGACCTGGGCCTCGACGCATGTGCGCCCGTCTATGCCGGTCTGGAGTTCGCCGCCACGCCCAGCGAGGCGGTGGACATCGTCAGCGGGCTCTGGCGGAAGGACTCGGGCAGCCATGCGGAGCTGCGGAAGATCGCCTTCACCCCGGCCGGGCTGGTGGTGCCCAGCCGGGACTGGCTGATCGGACGGGCCGACGAGTGGGTGGGCCGGGGGAACGGTGAGGCCGCCGCGCCCAGTGGGGGGACCGCTGGGGTGCGCGGGACGCCGGGGGCGTCCGCGGTCGGCGGGGCCCGTGGGGCGGCAGGGCTCAACGGGACCCGTGGTGCCCACGGCACGCATGGATTACATGGAGTGAATGGGCAGAACGGGTCCGTGGGGCCCGGCGGCAGGTCCGGCGCCCGTGGGCCCGCACCGGTCAGGCCCTCCTCCGGACCGCTCTCCTCACCCGCACCGTCACCCGTACCTCCGGTGCACCTCGCGTCCCCGGCACCAGGCGCATCCGGGGCACCCGGCGTCCCCCGGCAGCGCCAGACCGACCGCGGCCCCGGCCAGAAGGTCAGCAGCGGCGATGTCGATGCCCTGCGTTCCGTCGGGGAGCTCTTCCGCACCCTCGACCACACCTACGGCGGCGGCCACGCCCGCCAGGCCCTCGTCCGCTATCTGGAGCACGAGGCCGAGCCGATGCTCCGCGGGACGTACGGGGAGGCGATCGGGCGGCGGCTCTTCTCGGCGGCCGCCGATCTGACCCGGCTGGCGGGCTGGACCTCGTACGACATCGCCGCACACGGCCTCGCCCAGCGCTATTTCGTCCAGGCACTGCGGCTCGCGCAGGCAGCGGGGGACCGGGTGTACGGCAGCCATGTCCTGATCACCATGAGCCGGCAGGCGGTGTATCTCGGGCACGGCAGGGAAGCCGTCCAGCTGGCACGCGTCGCCCAGCAGGGCGTCGGCTCCTCGGCGCCGCCCGTCGTCATGGCCCTGCTGCACGCGGTCGAGGCGCGTGGCCACGGGGTGCTCGGTGAGGCCAGGACGTGTGCGGCCTCGCTGGCACGGGCGGAACACGCACTGGAGGCTGCCCGGCCCGGCGACGACGTACCGCACTGGGGGCGCTACTTCGACGAGGCGCAGCTCGCCGACGAGTTCGGGCACTGCCACCGCGATCTGCAGCAGTACCGGGCCGCCGCGCAGCATGCGGAGCGCTCTCTCCAGCTGCGCGCCCCGGTGTACGCCCGGAGCAGGCTGTTCTGCCGGGTGGTGCTGGCGTCCGCCCGGCTCGGGCTCGGCGAGCTCGACCAGGCGTGCCTGCTCGGCGCGGAGGCGGCCCAACAGGCGGCGGAGATGCGGTCGGTGCGCGCGACGGAGTACGTGAGGGAGTTCGAGCGTCGTCTTGAGCCGTACCGGGACGCGGCGGCGGTACGCGGCTACCGAGAGCGGGTTGCGGCGCTCGGGTGATCCCTCCCGCGTGACCGCGGGTGACACTTCGGCATGACTCCTCCGCGTGACAGAACGGGTGGTGGCCCGGACCGGAAGCGATCGGTTCGGGCCACCACTCGTTCGGGCAGGGTTCGCTCAGTGCCCGCGCACCTCGACTTCCGCCAGCGACAGAGGGTTGGGACCGGCCGGACCGGGGCGGGCGGTGTGCGGGCGTAATCAGGCCGCTTCGCGCAACCCGGCCTCCACGTCGCTCCCGGAC
Source organism: Streptomyces sp. NPDC002206 (assembly GCF_053593595.1). Taxonomy (NCBI): domain Bacteria; kingdom Bacillati; phylum Actinomycetota; class Actinomycetes; order Kitasatosporales; family Streptomycetaceae; genus Streptomyces; species Streptomyces sp. NPDC002206. The sequence goes on along the minus strand of NZ_JBSFCW010000007.1, from coordinate 99,274 downwards.
CGGATGCCCAGATCGCCGAGGATGGCGTGTGCGGCGCGGCGGCCGGAGAACAGGGCGCCCTGGACCGTGCTGGTGTCCCGGTGGTCGCCGCACACGTACAGCCCGGCGAGCAGCCGCACCGAGCGGCGCAGATCGTGCGGGGGCGGCATCGCCGGGACCGCCTCCGGATCGTGGTGGGCGGCCAGGAGCTCCCAGTCGTCCGTGGAGGTGCCGTACAGCGCGGCGAGATGGGCACGGGCCGAGCGGTCGAGATCGGGAGGCGGGGTGCCGAGCACCGTCGACGTGATCAGGGTCCGGCCGTTCGGGGCGCGCGACGGGTCGACCTCGCTCATCACGCAGGTGTGCGCGACCGGGCCCGAGCGGTCGGCGTCCAGCAGCAGCGCGGCGCCGGTCGGCGGGGGAGCGGGAGCCGTGTGGTGCAGGACGGTCACCGGGTGGAAGGACGGCACCCGCAGACCGGGCAACAGCTCGGCGGCAGCGCCCGCGCCGGTGGCCAACAGCAGGGACCGGCAGCCCAGTTCGCCGTGCTCCTTGGTACGGACCGAGGTGATGTCGGCGGTGGTGACATGCACACCGGTCCGTACGGTGCCGGGCGGCAGCGCCGCCGTCAGCAGGTCGGGCAGCGTGGCCGAACCGCCGGACGGTACACACAGCCGGCCGCGTGCGTAGCCGCGCAGGACGAGATCGGCGCAGCGGCTCGATGTGGTGAGCCCGGGGTCGCTGAGCAGCGCGGTGAGCAGCGGGCGCAGAAAGCCGTTGACCGTGCGGGACGGCAGGCCGCGGCCGGACAGGGCGGCGAGCGCCGTCTGTTCCGGCCGGGCCAGGATGCGGGACGCCGGGGTGGTGGCGAGCCTGGCCAGGGCGGCGCCGAGCCGGGCCTGGTCGATCGGCCCACCCATCGGCGGGCGGGGGGCGCTCGCCAGGGCGCGTGCCGCCTTGAGTGCGCCCCGCGCGCTCCGTGTGTGCCGCACGTCGCCGGTCCGGTACTGGCGGCCCTCGCTGTGGACGAGTACCCCCGGCGCGAAGTTCCGCAGCACGAGCCCTTCGAGACCGGGCGTCGCGCGCAGTTCCGGATACGAGGTGCTGAGAAGCGGGCCGAGGTGGTCGAGCCGGAATCCGTCCACTTCCTCGGTGGTCATCCGGCCGCCGGCCCGTGGACCGGCCTCCAGGACGCTGACGCTTACCCCTGCGCTGGTCAGTTGATGGGCTGCTGACAGGCCGGCGATCCCGGCCCCGATGATGACGACGTCCGCGTGGTGTGCCGTGCTGAGCACGTGCCCCTCCCCGAGTCGGCGCGACTGCTGGGAGGGTCTTGCCCCCAACAGGCCCCCGGAATGCCCGAGTTCGCGATGAGGCTAGGAGGGGACCGGTGCAGGCACAGTCGCGCGCGGCCCGGGGCACCGTTGCACGGGGTCGCACATCCGTGTGATTCGCCCGGTCGTGGTCAGCGCAGCGCCGCGCGGATCGAGGCGTCGATGCCGGGGAAGGCGAACGAGAATCCCGACTCCAGCAGCCGTCTCGGCAGCACCCGCTGACTGCCCAGCACATCCTCCGCGAAGTCCCCCAGGGCGATCCGAAGGGCGGGTGCCGGGACGGCGAACAGCGTCGGACGGCGCAGCACCCGTCCCATCGCGGCCGTCACCTCACCATTGGTCACGGGGTCCGGCCCGGTCAGATTCACCGGTCCCGACAGCGACGGCGTATCGAGGATGTGCCGCAAGGCGGCGATGTGGTCGTGCAGCGCGATGAAGCTCCAGTACTGGTGCCCGTTGCCGAGCCGCCCGCCGAGTCCCGCCCGGAACAACGGGAACAGCCGGCCCCAGGCCCCGCCCTCCCGGCCGACGACCAGACCTGTGCGCGCGAACACCGTCCGTACGCCCGCCTCCTCCGCCGGGGCCGCGGCCGCCTCCCACTCCACGCACACGGACGGCAGGAACCCCTCGCCGTGCGGTGCGCTCTCGTCGACCGCGCGGTCCCCGGTGTCGCCGTAGTAGCCGATCGCCGACCCGGACAGCAGGACCTTCGGCGGTACGTCGAGGGAGGCCACCGCCTGCGCGATCGCTTCCGTCCCCAGCACCCGGCTGTCCCGGATCTCCTGCTTGTACGCCTCCGTCCAGCGGTGGTCGCCGACCCCGGCACCGGCGAGATGGACGACGGCGTCGCAGCCGACCAGGCCCGCCCCGTCGACGTAACTCCGCTTCGGGTCCCACTCGACCTCGTCCCCGGCCCGGGCCGGGCGCCGGACCAGGCGTACGACGTCGTGTCCGTCGGCCCGCAACGAGCGCACCAGCGCCGTTCCGATGAGTCCGGTGGATCCGGTGACAGCAATACGGGAGTGCACCATGGATCCATCCTGCCGCAGGGGAGGACGCGGCGCCTCGCCCGTGCCGCCCGGCGGGCCCGGGCTGTCGGCCCGGGGCCCGGCGGATATGCGGTGACGGGGCCGGGCGCGCCGTGGCACAGTGGCGCGCATGCCTGAACTCCGTACGCGCCCCGTCCGCCCCGCGGATCTCAGCGACGACACCGCACTCGGGGAGCTCGACCGGGCCACCTGGTCGACCCTGCACTCGGTGCAGTCGTGGCCGCAGCCGCCGTACGAGCCGTTCTTCAGTGACCGCAACCGGTCCGAACACCTGCTCGTCGCCGAGGCGGAGGACGCGACGGGCGAGGTGCGCATCGCCGGGTACATCAGGGCCGTCCCGCCGACCGCGCTGGCCTGCAACACGCATGTGCGCCAGATACAGGGCCTGGCAGTGGCCGACTGGGCGCGTGGCCGCGGTGTCGCCAGAGGGCTGTTGCGGGCCGCGCTCGCCGCGGCACGGGGCGAGGGCGCGAGCCGGATGACGCTGCGGGTGCTCGGGCACAACGCGCCCGCGCGTGCGCTGTACGAGTCGGAGGGATTCGTCGTCGAGGGCGTGCTGCCCGGTGAGTTCTTCCTGGCCGGGCGTTACGTGGACGACGTACTGATGGGCCGTTCGCTCACCCCGTGAGGAATCCCGACCGACCCGGTACCGGACGGCGCGCAGCGCGGGGCGGGACGGGGCGGGTCAGCCGGCGCCGAACCGCTCCCAGAGCAGCGGGAAGCGCGCGGCCAGGGCCGCGTCGTCCTCGAAGCCGAACGGGGTGCCCTCCGGCTCGGCCGATTGCGGCGGAAGACCGAGATCCGGGGTGACGATGCCGGTGAGCTGCTCGTACGCCTCGTCGGCGGCGTAGCCGAGGTCCTCGGCGTCCCCGTCGATCTCATCGTCGAAGTCGTCGAGGAGTTCGGCGAGGCTGTCCGGATTGTGCACCGCCGCCTCGAAGATCTCCCGGCCCTGGCCGATCAGCCAGCAGCGGAAGAAGTCGAACGCGTCGTCGCTCGCACCGCCGAGCAGCACGGCGGCGGCGCCCCACACGTCCCAGCGGTACGCGCGGTTGAAGCGGGCCTCGAAGTGCCGGGCGAAGTCCAGCACGGATTCGGGATCGAGCTGCAACAGTCGTTCGACGAGCAGGTCGGCATGTTCCTCGGGGTCGCCCTCGGCGGCCTCGCGGGTGCTGTCGATGATCTCCCAGAATTCCGTCTCGTCCATCACGGGACAAGCATCGGCCTTGGCGGCAGGCGATGCACGCGGAGACGCCGAAAAGAAGCCTTCAGCGATAGAGATCGCTCAGCCGTTCGGCGGCAGCGCCGAACCGGGTCCGCAGAGCGGCCGGTTCGAGCACCTCCAACTCCGGTCCCAGGACGAGCAGCTGGCTGTACGCGACATCCAGCGACTCGACCGGCAGGACGACCGTGCGCCACCCGTCGGCGTCGGGCGGACCGGCCGCGTCCAGCGCATCGAGGGCGGCCGAACGGTCCACGAGATGAGGCAATCGGCCTACGCCCGTCTCCGACACCCGTACCGTCACCTCGGTCCGCAGGATCGACCGGGCGAACTGCGCGGCCCGCTCGTCCCAGAACCCCGGCAGGTCGAAGTCCTCGTCCCGGACGAACCGTTCGTCCGTCACGGCCACCGCCGCGAAGCGGTCGATCCGGTACACCCGGAAGTCGGTCCCGGAGCGGGCGCAGACGTACCAGACCCCGGCCTTGAGAACGAGCCCGTACGGTGCCAGCTCCCGCTCGACCTCGCTGCCCGGCCCGCCGCGCCGGTAACGGGCCTTGACCATCCGGTCGTCCCAGACGGCCTCCGCGACGGCGGGCAGCAGCTCGGGTGTCGCGGGCTCCTGATACCAGCCGGGCGCATCCAGATGGAACCGCTGGGCGGCGGTATCCGAGGCGTCCCGAAGCGAGGGCAGGAGGGCGGCGGACACCTTGAGCCGGGCGGCCGACGCGGCATCCTCCAGCCCCATCTCGCGCAGCGCGGACGGCAGGCCGGAGAGAAAGAGCGCCTCGGCCTCGTTACGGGCCAGGCCGGTGAGCCGGGTGCGGTACCCGCCGACCAACCGGTACCCGCCCGCCCGGCCCCGGTCCGCGTACACCGGAACACCCGCCTCGGAGAGCGCCTGGGCGTCGCGGGTGATGGTCCGCTCGGAGACCTCCAGCTCCCGGGCCAGCTCGGCGGCGGTCATCGCGGGCCGGGACTGGAGGAGCAGCACCATCTTGATGAGCCGGGCAGCGCGCATGGGGCAAGTGTGCCTTGCCTCGATCGCCGGGGGGGCGCGCAGAGATGCCCTCGATCGCCGGGCGGGCACGGGAAGCGTGCCCGCCCGGCGATCGAGGGCGACAGGGCGGCCGGGCGTACCCGGCCGCCTCCATCTCACAGCCCGTACTTCTCCCGGGCCTCCTTGACCGCCGACGCGGGCACCTCGCCGCGCCGCGCCAGCTGGGCCAGCGCCGCGACCGCGATCGACGGGGCGTCGACGCCGAAGTGGCGGCGGGCCGCGTCACGGGTGTCGGACAGACCGAAGCCGTCCGTGCCGAGCGAGGACCAGTCCTGCTCCACCCACTGGCTGATCTGGTCCGGGACCTGACGCATCCAGTCGCTGACCGCGAGGACCGGACCCGGCGCACCGGACAGGGTCTGCGTCAGGTACGGCACCCGCTGCTCACCGCGGAGCAGCGCCTCGTCGCACTCCAGCGCCTCGCGGCGCAGCTCGCCCCAGGACGTGGCGGACCAGACGTCGGCCGTGACACCCCAGTCCGCGGCGAGCAGCTCCTGGGCCTCCAGGGCCCAGTGGATCGCCGTGCCGGAGGCCAGCAGCTGCAGGCGCGGCGCGTCCGCCGAGGCGGGCGTGCCCTCCTTGAAGCGGTAGAGACCCTTGACGATGCCGTCCTCGACGCCTTCCGGCATCGCGGGCTGCCGTTTCGGCTCGTTGTAGACCGTCAGGTAGTAGAAGACGTTCTCGGCCTCGGGGCCGTACATCCTCCGCAGACCGTCCTTGACGATCACTGCGATCTCGTACGCGAACGCCGGGTCGTAGTTGAGCGAAGCCGGGTTCGTGGCCGCGATCAGTTGCGAGTGGCCGTCCGCGTGCTGCAGGCCCTCACCGGTCAGCGTCGTACGGCCCGCCGTGGCGCCGACGATGAAGCCCTTGCCGAGCTGGTCGGCGAGCTGCCACATCTGGTCGCCGGTCCGCTGCCAGCCGAACATCGAGTAGAAGATGTAGAAGGGGATCATCGTCTCGCCGTGCGTCGCGTACGACGTGGCGGCGGCGATGAAGTCGGCCATGGCGCCGGCCTCGGTGATCCCCTCGTTGAGGATCTGGCCGTCCTTGGCCTCCTTGTAGTACATCAACTGGTCGCGGTCGACCGGCTCGTACCTCTGGCCCATCGGCGAGTAGATACCGGCCGACGGGAACAGCGACTCCATGCCGAAGGTACGGGCCTCGTCGGGGACGATCGGAACCCAGCGCTTGCCGGTCTCCTTGTCCCGCATCAGATCCTTGGCCAGGCGGACGAAGGCCATGGTGGTGGCCATCTCCTGCTTGCCGGACCCCTTCTTCAGCGCGGCGAACGCCCGCTCCTCCGGCTCGGGCAGCGCCACCGCGTGCACCCGGCGGGCCGGGGCGGGGCCGCCGAGGGCGGCGCGGCGCTCCTGGAGGTAGCGGACCTCGGGAGAGTCGGCGCCCGGGTGGCCGTAGGGCACCAGGCCGTCTTCGAAGGCGCTGTCCGGGATCGGGAGTCCGAGCAGCTCGCGCATGCCCTTGAACTCGTCGATCGACAGCTTCTTCATCTGGTGGTTGGCGTTCTTGGACTCGAAGCCCTTGCCGAGCGTGTAGCCCTTCACGGTCTGGGCCAGGATCACGGTCGGCGCGCCCTTGTGCTCGACGGCCGCCTTGTACGCCGCGTACACCTTGCGGGCCTCGTGGCCGCCGCGGGAGGTGTAGAAGCACTCGGCGATCTTCGCGTCGGTGAGCAGCTTCGCCAGCTCGGCGAGTGCCGGCTCGGCGCCGAAGAAGTGCTCGCGGATGTACGCGACGTCGCGGGTGGCGTACGTCTGGAACTGGGCGTCCGGGACCTCCCGGAGCCGACGGACCAGCGCGCCCGTGGTGTCCAGCTGGAACAGCTCGTCCCAGGCGTTGCCCCAGAGCGTCTTGATGACGTTCCAGCCGGCCCCGCGGAACGCACCCTCCAGCTCCTGGACCACCCGGAAGTTGGCGCGGACCGGGCCGTCCAGGCGCTGCAGGTTGCAGTTGATGACGAACGTCAGGTTGTCGAGCTGCTCACGCGCCGCGAGGGCGAGGGCCGCGGTCGACTCGGGCTCGTCCATCTCGCCGTCGCCCAGGAAGGCCCAGACGTGCGAGTTCGACGTGTCCTTGATGTTGCGGTTGGCCAGATAGCGGTTGAAGCGCGCCTGGTAGATGGCCGCGAGCGGGCCGAGACCCATCGACACGGTGGGGAACTCCCACAGCCAGGGCAGCCGTCGCGGGTGCGGGTAGGACGGCAGACCGTCGCCGCCCGCCTCCTGGCGGAAGTTGTCGAGCTGCTGCTCGCTGAGCCGGCCGTCGAGGAAGGCGCGGGCGTAGATGCCGGGGGAGGCGTGGCCCTGGATGTAGAGCTGGTCGCCGGAGCCGTCCCCCTCCTTGCCGCGGAAGAAGTGGTTGAAGCCGGTCTCGTACAGCCAGGCCGCCGAGGCGAAGGTGGCGATGTGGCCGCCGACGCCGTGCCGGGCGCCACGGGTGACCATCGCGGCCGCGTTCCAGCGGTTCCAGGCGGTGATCCGGGACTCCATCTCCAGGTCGCCGTCGAACGCGGGCTCGGCGGCGGTCGGGATGGAGTTGACGTAATCGGTCTCCAGCAGTTTGGGCAGCGCGAGACCGGCACCCTCGGCGTGCTGGAGCGAGCGGCGCATCAGGTACGCGGCGCGGTGCGGGCCCGCGGCCTTGGTGACGGCATCGAGGGAGGCCGCCCATTCGGCGGTCTCCTCCGGGTCACGGTCCGGGAGCTGGTCGAGCTCGCTCGGAAGCTTTCCTACGGGGTCGGTCATGATCGCCGCCTTCCGGAGAGGAGGGGGGTGGAGAAAGGCCCTGACTGGCAGGACAGGGCGATGGGGCCGGTGGGCCCGCGAAATGAACTCTAAGTCGCTGATCGATGATCGATCAAAGGATGAAGGGCAAAACTTCTCGATATGAAGAAATTGGCATCCGGTGCCCTGTTTCGCGGCACGGAGTGACGTCCCAAATGCGGGTAAATCGGGCGCACGATTGCACGGTCGAGCGCCCCTGCTCCCATCTGCGCACGGGTCTCAGGCGCGCGGCGCGCACCCCAGGACATGCGCCTTCACCAGCACACCGATGTCCGGGTCCTTGCGGAGGAACGCGTCGATGAGCGCCTCGTGCTCCTCCGCGTACGACTTCTGCACCGTCCCCAGCCAGCGGATGGAGAGCGCCGTGAACACCTCGATGCCCAGCCCCTCCCAGGTGTGCAGCAGCACGGCGTTCCCGGCGGCCCGCACCATCTCCCGGTGGAACGCCACCGTGTGCCGTACCTGCGCCTCGCCGTCGGCCAGCCGGTCGGCCTCGTACAACGCCGCCACATGCGGCGACAGCCGCGAGCAGTTCTCGCCGAGCGTCGGAGCCGCCAGCTCCGCAGCGATCTGCTCGAGACCGGCCCGTACCGGGTAGGACTCCTCCAGGTCGGCCGCGGTCAGATTCCGTACCCGTACGCCCTTGTTGGGCGCCGACTCGATCAGCCGGAGGGTCTCCAGCTCCCGCAGCGCCTCGCGTACGGGCGTCTGACTGACCTCCAGTTCGGTGGCGATCCGTCGTTCCACGATCCGCTCGCCCGGCTTCCAGCGCCCGCTGACGATCCCGTCCACGATGTGCTCGCGGATCTGTTCGCGCAGCGAGTGGACGACGGGCGGGGTCATGAGGGGCTCCTTCGGGGAAACCGACGCTGCCGACCGGTCGGCGTCGAAGCGGCGACCGGTGGTGTCTAGACAATACGGCGGCGCCCCCGCCCGGAAGTGGTCCGGACGGGGGCGCCGCTGGTGAGGCTGGTTACAACGAGTCGTACTCCGCCTTACAGGCCGAGCTCGACCTCGAACTCGCCGGCCTCCAGGATCGCCTTGACCGCGGTCAGGTAACGGGCGGCGTCCGCGCCGTCCACCAGACGGTGGTCGTAGGAGAGCGAGAGGTACGTCATGTCGCGCACCGCGATCGTCTCGCCGAGGTCCGGGTGGTCGATGACCACCGGGCGGCGGACCGTGGCACCGATGCCCAGGATGGCGGCCTGGTTCGGCGGCACGATGACGGTGTCGAACAGCGCACCGCGCGAACCGGTGTTGCTGATGGTGAAGGTGGCACCGGACATGTCGTCCGGGGTCAGACCGCCACCGCGGGCCTTGCCGGCCAGCTCGGCGGTCTTCTTCGAGATGCCGGCGATGTTCAGGTCGCCCGCACCCTTGATGACCGGGGTCATCAGACCCTTCTCGGCGTCCACGGCGATGCCGATGTTCTCCGAGTCGAAGTACGTGATGGTGCCCTCGTCCTCGTTGATCCGGGCGTTGACGACCGGGTGGGCCTTCAGCGCCTGGGCTGCCGCCTTCACGAAGAACGGCATCGGGGACAGCTTGACGCCCTCACGGGCGGCGAACGCGGCCTTCGCCTGGTTGCGCAGCTTCATCAGCTTCGTGATGTCGACCTCGAGGACCGAGGTCAGCTGGGCCTGCGAGTGCAGCGCCTTCATCATGTTGTCGCCGATGACCTTGCGCATGCGGGTCATCTTGACCGTCTGACCGCGCAGCGGGGAGACCTCGAGCTTCGGCGCCTTCGCGGCCGCCGGGGCAGCCGCGACGGGGGCCGGAGCAGCGGCGGCGGCCTTGGCGGCCTCCGCGGCGGCGACGACGTCCTGCTTGCGGATACGGCCACCGACACCGGTGCCCTTGACCGCAGCGAGGTCGACACCGTTCTCGGCGGCGAGCTTGCGGACCAGCGGCGTGACGTACGCGCCTTCGTCACCGGAGGCCGGCGCCGGAGCGACCGGGGTGACCGGAGCCGGGGCGGCGACCGGAGCAGCGGCCACGGGCGCCGGGGCGGCAACCGGGGCGGCGGGCGCCACCGGAGCCGGTGCGGGGGCAGCGGCGACCGGGGCCGGAGCCGCCGGAGCAGCCGGGGCGGCCACGGGAGCCGGAGCGGCCGGGGCGGCCACGGGAGCCGGAGCGGCCGGGGCCGGGGCAGCGGCCGGAGCGGCGCCCGCGGCACCGATGACGGCGAGCTTGGCGCCGACCTCGGCGGTCTCGTCCTCGGCGACCACGATCTCCAGCAGCACACCGGAGACGGGGGCGGGGATCTCGGTGTCGACCTTGTCCGTGGAGACCTCGAGCAGCGGCTCGTCCTCCGTGACCTCCTCGCCGACCTCCTTCAGCCAGCGGGTGACGGTGCCCTCGGTGACGCTCTCGCCGAGCGCCGGAAGGGTGACGTCGGTACCGGCGGCGCCACCGGCCGGGGCGGCGGCCACGGGGGCCGGGGCGGCGGCCACGGGGGCCGGGGCGGCGGCGGCAGGGGCCTCGGCGACCGGGGCCGGTGCGGCAGCGGCAGGCGCGGCCACGGGCTCGGCGGCCGGAGCCGCGGCCGCGGCGGGTGCGCCCGTGCCGTCGTCGATGATGGCCAGCTCGGCGCCGACCTCGACGGTCTCGTCCTCGGCGACCTTGATGGAGGCGAGGATGCCGGCGGAGGGGGCCGGGATCTCGGTGTCGACCTTGTCGGTCGACACCTCGAGCAGCGGCTCGTCGACCTCGACGCGCTCGCCCTCGGCCTTCAGCCAGCGGGTGACAGTGCCCTCGGTGACGCTCTCGCCGAGCGCCGGAAGGGTTACGGAAACCGACATGGTTTCAGTTGCTCCTAAGGATGTGGTCTCCCCGGCTCGCGAGCGGGACCGCGAGCTCGGGGAAGTGCGGAAGTGTCGGTCGTCGCGCCCTGACCGGATCAGTCGTGGGAGTGCAGGGGCTTGCCGGCCAGGGCCAGGTGGGCCTCGCCGAGCGCCTCGTTCTGCGTCGGGTGGGCGTGGACGAGCTGCGCGACCTCGGCCGGCAGCGCCTCCCAGTTGTAGATCAGCTGGGCTTCGCCCACCTGCTCGCCCATGCGGTCACCGACCATGTGGACGCCGACCACGGCACCGTCCTTGACCTGGACGAGCTTGATCTCGCCCGCGGTCTTCAGGATCTTGCTCTTGCCGTTGCCCGCGAGGTTGTACTTCAGAGCGACGACCTTGTCCGCGCCGTAGAGCTCCTTGGCCTTCGCCTCGGTGATGCCCACGGAGGCGACCTCGGGGTGGCAGTACGTCACCCGGGGGACACCGTCGTAGTCGATCGGAACGACCTTCTGACCGGCCAGCCGCTCCGCGACCAGCATGCCCTCGGCGAAGCCGACGTGCGCGAGCTGGAGGGTCGGGGCCAGGTCGCCCACGGCCGAGATGGTCGGGACGTTGGTCTGCATGTACTCGTCGACGAGGACATAGCCGCGGTCCATCGCGACGCCGGCCTCCTCGTAACCCAGGCCCTGCGAGACCGGACCGCGGCCGATCGCCACCAGCAGCACCTCCGCCTCGAAGGTCTTGCCGTCGGCGAGGGTGACCCGCACACCGTTCTCGGTGTACTCGGCCTTCTGGAAGAAGGTGCCGAGGTTGAACTTGATGCCGCGCTTGCGGAAAGCGCGCTCAAGAAGCTTCGAGCTGTTCTCGTCCTCGACCGGGACGAGGTGCTTCAGACCCTCGACGATGGTGACGTCGGTGCCGAAGGACTTCCACGCCGAGGCGAACTCGACGCCGATGACGCCGCCGCCCAGCACGATCGCGGACTGCGGGACGCGGTCCAGCTTCAGCGCGTGGTCCGAGGAGATGATGCGGTTGCCGTCGATCTCCAGACCCGGCAGCGACTTCGGCACGGAGCCGGTCGCCAGGAGCACGTGGCGGCCCTGGATGCGCTGGCCGTTCACGTCCACGGAGGTGGGGGAGGAGAGCCGTCCCTCGCCCTCGATGTACGTCACCTTGCGCGAGGCGATCAGACCCTGCAGGCCCTTGTACAGGCCGGTGATCACCTCGTCCTTGTACTTGTGGACGGCCTCGATGTCGATGCCCTCGAAGGTGGCCTTGACGCCGAACTGGCCGGCCTCGCGTGCCTGGTCGGCGATCTCACCGGCGTGCAGCAGCGCCTTCGTGGGAATGCAGCCGTTGTGCAGGCAGGTGCCGCCGACCTTGCCCTTCTCGATCAGAGCGACGTCCAGGCCCAGCTGCGCTCCGCGCAGGGCCGCGGCATAACCGCCGCTACCACCGCCGAGGATCACTAGGTCGAAAACGGTGCTGGCGTCGTTCGCCACGTCACGTCCTCCATGCATGTGCGCCGTACGCCGGGCCCCGTCGCTGGGGTGTGACCGGCCGGTCGGCTGGTGTTCGGCCGCTTTTGTCTTTCGGCCCTGTGGTGGGGGCCCTGTCCTGCCGAGAACCCATCTTCGCACTTGTTGACGGTGGGCGGGACGCGGGGCCCTGGTCTGGGACGGCTGATGGTCCGTTCCAGAGGGTTACCGCTGCGTAGAGACATACGGATTTCGTCGAGAGCGAAACCTGCGTGACGCGGTGCAGCGGTGTCAAGGAGGGAACACGTACGGCCCCGGACGTATGCCCGGGGCCGTACGCACACAGCTGCCTCAGCCGAGGTCGCCGGTCGCGGTGCGCTCCGCCAGCTTCACCAGCGTGCGGACCGCGGAACCGGTGCCGCCCTTCGGCGTGTAGCCGTACGGCGCGCCCTCGTGGAAGGCCGGGCCCGCGATGTCCAGGTGCGCCCAGGCGATGCCCTCGCCCACGAACTCCTTCAGGAACAGACCGGCCACCAGGCCGCCGCCCATCCGCTCGCCCATGTTGGCGATGTCGGCGGTCGGGGAGTCCATGCCCTTGCGCAGGTCGGCGGGGAGCGGCATGGGCCAGGAGGCCTCGCCGACCTCCTCGGCGATCTCGTGGATGGAGGTACGGAAGGCGTCGTCGTTCGCCATGATGCCGAAGGTGCGGTGGCCCAGCGCCAGCACCATCGCGCCGGTCAGGGTCGCCACGTCGACGATCGCGTCCGGCTTCTCCTCGGAGGCGCGGGTCAGCGCGTCGCCGAGGACGAGCCGGCCCTCGGCGTCCGTGTTGAGGACCTCGACGGTCTTGCCGCTGTACATGCGCAGCACGTCACCCGGGCGGGTCGCGTTGCCGGACGGCATGTTCTCGGCGAGCGCCAGCCAGCCGGTGACGTTGACCTGGAGCCCCAGACGGGCGGCCGCGACGACGGTCGCGAACACGGCGGCGGCGCCGCTCATGTCGCACTTCATCGTCTCGTTGTGACCGGCCGGCTTCAGCGAGATGCCGCCCGAGTCGTACGTGATGCCCTTGCCCACCAGGGCCAGGGTCTTCTCCGCCTTCGGGTGCGTGTAGGCGAGCTTCACCAGGCGGGGGCCGTGGGTCGAGCCCTGGCCGACGCCCAGCAGACCGCCGAAGCCGCCCTTGACGAGCGCCTTCTCATCGAAGACCTGCACCTTGATCCCGTGCTCCTTGCCGGCGGCCGTGGCCACGGCGGCGAAGGACTCGGGGTACAGGTCGTTCGGCGGGGTGTTGATCAGGTCGCGGGCGCGGTTGATCTCCTCGACGACCGCGACGGCGCGCTCGGCGGCCGCCTTGAAGGCCTTGTCGCGCGGCTTGGTGCCGAGCAGGGCTACCTCGGCGAGCGGCGACTTCGGGCCGTTGCCGTTCTTCTTGTCCTTCGAGGCGAGCTTGTCCTCGCCGCCCTGGTACGCGGTGAAGGCGTACGCACCGAGGAGCGCGCCCTCGGCGACGGCCTCGGCGTCCTCGACCGACGCGACCGGCAGTGCGAAGCCGGCCTTCTTCGAACCGGCCAGCGCACGCGAGGCGGAGCCGGCGGCGCGGCGCAGCGCCTCCGCGTCGAACGCCGCGTCCTTCTCCGGAACCGAACCGAGCCCGACCGCGATGACGACGGGGACCTTGAGGCCGGCCGGCGCGGGGAGCTTGGTGACTTCGCCCTCGGCACCGGAGGCGCCCAGGGTCTCCAGGACGGTGGCGAGCTTTCCGTCGAACGCCTTGTCCACGGCCTCGGCGCCCGGTGCGACGACCGGACCCTTGGCGCCCTTGGCGACGCCGACGACGAGTGCGTCGGCGCGCAGCGTCGCCGCACCGGCAGTGCTGAGAGTGAGAGCAGTCACGGTGGTGAAATCTCGCTTCCGTTGAGTTCATTTGTCGGTCGAGGGGTGGGCCGACCGTGCCCGGCGCATCGTAGACGCCGCCGCAATGTGCCGGTAATGAGCCTACGCGCGCCTTTGCTGCCCGATCACGTCGGCGGGCCGTTGGCGACCCGTTCCGGCGGTACGGCTCCGGCACCGGCCGGTCCGGGCCGGGGCCGCGGAGTCGCGAAAGTCCTTGCCAGTAGGGTCGGTTGGGAGTGCCGGAGCAAGCGGGGGGAGAGTGATGCGCGCCCAGTGGGCTGCACGCATTTCGGGACCGTGGCCGGCGCTGCCCGCCGTATCCATTCTGCTGGCAGTCCTGGCCGGCTGCGCCGCGGCGCCGGAAACCGCCCCCGCGGAGCGCTGGAGGCCGAGGCCCGGCGCCGACTGGCAGTGGCAGCTCTCCGGCCGCCTCGACCTCACCGTGGACGTCCCGGTGTACGACATCGACGGCTTCGAGCACGACGCGTCGGCGGTCGCCGATCTGCACCGCCGGGGCCGCAAGGTCATCTGTTACGTCTCCACGGGCGCCTGGGAGGACTTCCGCCCGGACGCCGCGAAGTTTCCCGCCTCGGTGCGGGGGAGGGGCAACGGCTGGCCGGGGGAGCGCTGGCTCGACATCCGCCGCACGGACGTGCTGGAACCGCTGATGGAGGCCCGGATCGAGATGTGTGCGAAGAAGGGCTTCGACGCGGTCGAACCCGACAACATGGACGGCTACCGCAACCGGACGGGTTTCCCGCTGACCGCCGCCGACCAGCTGCGTTACAACCGGCTCGTCGCCCGCATCGCCCACCGTCACGGACTGGCCGTCGGCCTGAAGAACGACCTGGACCAGATCCCGCAGCTGGAGTCGGACTTCGATTTCGCGGTCAACGAACAGTGCGCGCAGTACGACGAGTGCGCCGCCCTCACACCGTTCATCGAGGCGGACAAGGCAGTGTTCCATGTGGAGTACGAGATGCCGGTGGCGCGGTTCTGCCCGCAGTCGAAGAAGCTGCGCCTGAGCTCACTGCGCAAGAAGTACGAACTCGGAGTCTGGCGCCGGAGCTGTACGTCGAGCCTGTCCGGCAATTGAGGACATATCGGCAAGCGGGCCGCCCCGCACCCGCTCAGCCCAGGGCCAGCCCCACCAGCGTCCCCGTTGCCGCCACCTCCGCAACCGCCCCGAAGACATCCCCCGTGACCCCGCCGAACCTCCGTACGCAGTGCCGCAGCAACACCTGCGCACCGGCCAGCCCGCCCACCACGGCAAGTCCCTGGTGCAACGGCGCGTACCCGCCGAACACCGCCCCCGCCCCCGCGCACGCGGCCACCACCACCGCGGCCGCACCTGCCGCCGCCCGCAGCGGAACCGTGCCCGCCACCGCCGCGCCCAGCCCCTCCGGCCGGGCCGGCGGTACGCCCTGACGGGATGCCAGCGTGAGCGCGAGCCGGGCGGTGACCCCGGCGACGACCGCCGCCATCGCGCCGTGCGCCCAGCCCTGCCCGTACAGCTGGTGGAGGACGGCGATCTGGGCCAGCAGCACGAACAGCAGAGTGATCACACCGAATGGCCCAATGTCCGACTGCTTCATGATGCGCAGCGCGTCCTCAGCGGGTTTGCCGCTGCCGAGCCCGTCCGCCGTGTCCGCGAGGCCGTCGAGATGCAGTCCCCTCGTGAGGACCGCGGGCACCGCGGCCGAGGCGACCGCGGCGAGCAGTGGCCCCGATCCGAACAGCAGCAACAGCCCGCCGGGCACCGCCGCCAGCAGCCCCACCACCAGACCGGCCAACGGGGCGCACAGCATCCCGGCACGGGCCGCTTCACGGTCCCAGCGGGTGACGCGGACGGGGAGGACGGTCAGGGTGCCGAAGGCGAAACGTATGCCGTGGCTGTTCGGGGAGGTCACGGCGCGCAGGCTAATCGCTCCTCCGGGTCGATAGATTGGCCGAAACGCTGCAGAACGCCACAAAAGTGGATCACCGGGAGAGGGTGGCATGGGTCACTGGTTCGATCAGAACTTCGTCGAGCCGGGGAAGCTGCCCCTGCTCCTCGCGCTGGCCGCCTTTGTGCTGACCTTCGCCATCACCCGTCTCATCACCCGGCTGATCAGGGCGGGGAAGGGCCCGTTCCGCAACATCACGCCCGGTGGCCTGCACGTCCACCATGTGGTGCCCGGTGTGGTGCTGACGGTGATCGGGGGCTTCGGCGCGGTCTCCAGCGGGCGGCACGGTGTCACGGCGGGCATCTGCGCGGTGATCTTCGGGATGGGCGCCGGGCTGGTGCTGGACGAGTTCGCCCTGATCCTCCATCTCGACGATGTGTACTGGACCGAAGAGGGCCGGCGGAGCGTGGAGGTCGTCGTCCTCACCGCCGCGCTCGTCCTGCTTCTCCTCGGTGGC
The DNA here is from genome assembly GCF_053593595.1 of Streptomyces sp. NPDC002206. NCBI lineage: Bacteria > Bacillati > Actinomycetota > Actinomycetes > Kitasatosporales > Streptomycetaceae > Streptomyces > Streptomyces sp. NPDC002206. The sequence continues at coordinate 83,266 of NZ_JBSFCW010000007.1, read as the reverse complement.
TTCTCGCCGCTCGGGGTGAACGAACTGACCAGCGATCAGGAGCAGGGACGGCTCGGCATCGTCCTGACCCTGTTGATCAACTTCTGTTTCGTGCTGATCGCGCTCTTCAAGGGCAAGGCCCGGATGGCGGTGATCGGCACCCTGGTGCCGTTCGTCGCTCTGTTCGGCGCTATCCGGCTGGCCCGGCCGACGTCGATGTGGGCGAAGCGCTTCTACCGTAACCGGCACCGCGCCCGCTCCAGGGCGGTGCTGCGCGCGTACCACCACGACCGGCGCTGGGTGGGGCCGCGCCGCAGGTTCGAGGATCTGATCGGCGGCGCACCGGACCGGAACCCGGCCCCGGTGCGCAAGTCCTGACCGTGGCGGGCGCGCAGATGACGGCGCCGGTCGCGCCGGGCCGTGAAGCCGCACAGGATCAGCACCGCGACGATCGCCGCGAGATGCTCCTTGCCCGCCAGGTTGTTCTTGAGAAACACCTCGATGACCATCGCCGTGATCACCACCGCCCCGGTGAACCAGGCCCGGTAGACGTGGCACAGATACACGGCGATCCCCACCACCGCCGCCGACGGGCCGGTGTCGACGACCTGCGCGTCCGATGCGGGCAGTCCGAACAGCCCGTCGGGGCCCACCGCGACGCCGACCCGTGCGTACAACGTCCCGGCCAGCGTCGCGACGTACGCGATCAGCAGGGTGCGCCACCGGCCCCGACAGATCTCGGCGATCCCGAACACCATCAGGACCTGCGCCAGCGCACCCCACACCGGGAGATCCGGCGCGGGTACGAACAGCGACAGCGGGGTACGCAGCAGGGCGATCCACAGCGGGTCCTCGGCCCGCACCGAGCCGAGGACCTGTACCGGCCGCCGGCCCCAGGACTGGTTCTGCACCACCTGGAGCAGCGCCGTCAGGCAGACCGCCCCCAGCGTCATCGGGACGGCCCGCAGCCGGGAGCCGCTGAGCGCGCAGCGTACGGCCGGCAGCAGCGGCCCCCACTCGCGGCGGGCGGCCGTGCGCAGCGAGGTCACCGGTCTCATCTACGGGTTCCCAGATGCGAGCGGTGCATCCACTTGGGCAGGCCGGGGGCCTCCAGAAATCCTTCGGCGCGGGCTGCGGCGATGCCGATGCGCAGCAGGTCGGAGCTCTTCTCGAAGAGCATGAAGCGCGGCTCCCAGATCGGTCGGTACTTGGCGTTGGCGCGGTAGAGCGACTCGATCTGCCACCAGCGCGAGAAGAAGCTGAGCAGCGAGCGCCACAGCCTCAGCACCGGTCCGGCGCCGAGGCGTGATCCCCTCTCGAAGACGGACCGGAACATCGCGAAGTTGAGCGACACCTGGGTGATCCCGATCGCCGGTGCGCGCTGCAGGAGTTCGATGACCATGAACTCCATCAGGCCGTTCTCGGAGTTCCGGTCACGGCGCATCAGGTCCAGCGAGAGGCCGTTCGGACCCCAGGGGACGAAGCTCAGTAGGGCACGCAACGCGCCCTGGCCCGGGGCGTCACCGCTGTCCCGGCACGCCAGCATCACGCACTGTCCGTCCGCCGGATCACCGAGCCGTCCGAGCGCCATCGAGAAGCCGCGCTCGGTCTCCCCGTCGCGCCAGTCGTCGGCGCAGCGCAGCAGTTCGGCCATCTCGTCGTCGGGGATGTCCGCGTGGCGGCGGACGGTCACCTCGTACCCGGCGCGTCTGACCCGGTTGTACGCCTGGCGGACGGTCCGCATCGCCCGCCCGTCGAGGGTGAACTCGGCCGTCTCCACGATCGCTTCGTCGCCGAGCTCCAGTGCGTCGAGGCCGTGCCGGGCGTAGACCGTGCCGCCCTCCTCGCTCACCCCCATCACCGCGGGGATCCAGCCGTGCTCGCGGGCCTCGGCGAGCCACGGCTCGATCGCGCCGGGCCAGGCCTCCGGGTCGCCGATCGGGTCACCGGAGGCGAGCGAGACCCCGCCGACCACCCGGTAGGCGACGGCGGCCTTCCCGGTCGGCGACCAGACGACGCTCTTCTCCCGGCGCAGCGCGAAGTAGCCGAGCGAGTCGCGGTCGCCGTGCTTGTCGAGCAGGACGCGGAGCCGGTCCTCGTCCTGCGGGGTGATCGGGTCGACGGCCCGGCGGGAGCGGAAGGCCGCGTACACGACGGCGATCAGCAGCAGGGTGGAGAGGATGTTGATGACGACATCGACCCAGCCGGGCACGGTGATGCCGGGGAAGCGGGAGTTGTCGGCGGTGACCGAGATCAGCCGCAGCGCGCCGTAGCGCCAGCGGTCGAGGAAGGTCGAGCGGTACTCGTCGTGCGCCGTGTTGGTGACGGTGACGAGCAGGGTCGCGATCAGCGAGGTGAGCAGCAGCCCGCCGACGGCGACCACGGCCGCCAGCTTCGGGTTGGATCTGTCGCCCTTGGCGTAGAACTCGCGCCGGCCCAGGAGCAGCGCCAGGACGAACGCGGCGGTCAGTGCCAGGGAGATCCAGTTCTGCGGGTACTGCCGGATCTCCGGGAAGGAGATCACAAAGGCGAAGAGCAGCAGCAGCAGACCGCTCAGCACCATGTTGACGATCCACGCGGCCCGCTTGCGGCGGCGCATGGTGACGGCCAGGAAGAGTGCGACCACCCCGGAGGAGAAGCCCGCGGTGAGCAGGTAGGGCGTGAAGTAGTTCTCGGTGTTGTGCCGGCGAAGGTCCTGGCCGAGCGTGACCCAGACCGCGCTCAGGAAATTGATGAACGACACGACGCGCAGATACCAGATGGCGAATGCCGCGCTGCGTCGTGAGCGGACGGTGCTCCGCCGGACACCCCCACCGACCAATCGGACCTCTCCCATGAAAAGCGATCATATGGGGCATCGCGCTTCATGAGGGGCTGTGCTGCGGCCGGTGTCTGTGGCCGGCGGCCGCAGCCCGGCAGGGTCGGTCAGTCGTCGGCCGTGTCGCCGTTCGCGCCGGTCGTCCCGGTCTCGTCGCCGTCCTTCTCGACGTTCTCGCCGGTGTCCGCCGGTGCGCGCTCGGGCAGCTCCGCCGCCAGCGCGGCCGCGGCCTGCACGAGCGGAAGCGCCAGCAGGGCCCCGCTCCCCTCGCCCACGATGACGCCGTGGTCGAGCAGCGGGTTGAGCGCCATCCGGTCCAGCGCCTTCGTCTGCGCCGGCTCGCCGCTCACCTGGCCCGCCAGCCACCAGTCCGGCGCCCGGAAGGCGGCCCGCTGGGCGACCAGTGCACACGCCGACGAGACCACGCCGTCCAGGATCACCGGCAGCCTGCGCACCGCGCACTGCAGCAGGAATCCGGTCATCGCCGCCAGGTCGGCGCCGCCGACCGTGGCCAGCAGCTCCAGCTGGTCACCGAGGACCGGCCGGGCCCGTCGCAACGCGTCCCGGATCGCCGCACACTTGCGCATCCAGGCGAGATCGTCGATGCCCGCACCGCCGCGCCCGGTGACCACCGAGGCGTCCGTGCCGCACAGCGCCGCGATCAGGGTGGACGCCGCAGTGGTGCCGCCGACGCTCAGATCGCCGAGCACCACCAGATCGGTGCCCGAGTCGGCCTCCTCGTCGGCGATCGCGATCCCGAGTCGCACCGCCTGCTCGGCCTCCTCGGCCGTCATCGCGTCCTCGATGTCGATCCGGCCGCTGCCGCGCCGCACCCGGTGACGTACGACCGACTCGGGCAGCAGTTCCGGATCGCAGTCCAGGCCGGCGTCGACGATCCGCACCGGTACGGAGAAGCGGCGGGCCAGCACGGCGAGCGGCGTCGCACCGTCCAGCGTGGCCCGCACCAGCTCGTGCGCGGTCCCGGCCGCACGGCCCGAGACGCCCAGCTCGGCCACCCCGTGATCACCGGCGAAGAGCACCACGCGCGGCTGCTCGATCGGCTTGACCGGTACGGCCTGCTGTGCGGCCGAGAGCCATTCGCCCAGCTCGTCGAGGCGGCCGAGGGCACCCGGGGGCACGATCAGCCGCTCCCGGCGTTCCTCGGCGTCGCGCCGTACGCCGCCGTCGGGGCGTTCGATCAGGTCGGAGAAGTCGTCCAGATTCACGGGGGTCTGCCTCGCGGGTCGTTACGTGGTGTGGGCCGGTGAGCCCGCCGCCGGGCTCATTGCGGAACAGTACCTGCCACATTTCTGACGCCCCCTCAGCGCGGCGGGCGGTGGATCAGGCCCCGAACCGCAGCAGCGTCATCGCGGGGGTCAGCGTCCGCAGACCCGGGGTCAGGTGCTGGAGCCGGATCAGCTCGCCCATCGCACCCCGTCCGCGTGGCAGCCCCAGCGCGTGCACCTCGGTGATGTTCGGATGCGCACTGCGCAGCTTCTTCCGCTCGCGAGGGTCCATCGCCCAGCGCATCGGCGGGATGGTCATGGAGCCGACCTTCGACGTACCGGCCACCGTCCCTCGTGCCAGCCAGCGTGCCATCGAGTCCAGGACGAGTACGCCGCCCGGCAGTCGTTCGGCGCAGCCCGCCAGGATTTTTCGTACCTCGGCAGGTTCCAGATACATCAGCAGCCCCTGCGTCGTGACGGCCACACCCCGGCCGACCGGGTCCTCGATCTCGTCCAGCCAGGAGAGATCGGTCGCCGAACGGGTCAGCGTCCGCAGCCGGTCCGACGCGGGCAGCAGCGTACGGCGCAGCGCGGCGACCTCCGGCAGCTCCACGCTCAGCCAGTTGAGCCGGCCGTTGTCGACCCGCCAGAAGCCGGTCTCCAGACCTTCGCCGAGCGCGACCACGGTGGCCTGCGGATGGGCGCGCAGATAGCCCTCCACCGCCAGGTCGAAGCAGCGCGAACGCAGCGCCTGCGCCTGCGAGTGGAACGCGTTCGGCCGCCCGAACCGCTCCTCGAAGGGGTAGTCGAGGTCCGCCAGCAACTGCAGCGCCATCGGATCATCGATGACGGGGTAGGGCCGCCCCGCCTCGTACGCCCGGTTGTAGAGCGTCCACAACAGGGTCTCCGGAACCCCGTTCAGCATCGGCCGTACACGTGCCATGTCCGCTCCTCTCCCGCTCTGCTGTTCCGTCCGCTCAGCCGCGCAGTGTCACTGCCTGCCCGGCCACCACCAGCAGTACGTGCTCGCACTCGTCGGCGAACGCCGCGTTCAGCCGCCCCAACTCGTCCCGGAACCGCCGCCCGGAGGCCGTCGCGGGCACCACGCCGGAGCCGACCTCATTGGTCACGGCGACGACGGTACGCCGCGTCCCGCGCACCGCGCCGACCAGTTCGGTGATCCGCTCCCGCAGCGCGGTCTCGCCGCCGTTCGCCCACGCCGCGTCGGACCAGGCGTCCACCCGGTCCATCGCGTCCGTCAGCCACAGCGACAGGCAGTCGATCAGCAGCGGCGGCCCGTCCGACTCCAGCAGCTCCACCAGCTCACAGGTCTCCTCGGTACGCCAGGCAGCCGGCCTGCGCTCCCGGTGCAGACCGATCCGGGCAGCCCACTCCGCGTCGCCGTCCCGGCCGCCGCCGGTCGCCACGTACACCACCTCCGGGAACGTCTCCAGACGCCGCTCGGCCTCCACCGACTTCCCGGACCGCGCACCGCCTGTCACCAGCGTGCGCCGCGGGACATCCGGTACGGCCCGGTAATCGCCGACCACCAGCGTCGTCCCGTCCGGCACGGTCCGCGCCCCGGACGCCGCGAGTCGCCGGTCCAGCTCGGGGCCGGGCGGTGCGTCGTGGTCGATATGGACGGCGATGACCTCGGTGTCCGGCCCGATCGCCTCGACGGCCCGCAGCCGGGCCACCGCGTCCGGCCGCCCGGTCACATCGCCGACGACCATCTCGTACGGCTGCGCCACCCGGTCCGTGAGACCGGCGGGGGCGGCCCCCGGGGGCATGTACAGCAGCCGCTCGCCCTCCGGGGCCGTCACCTCGTATCCGGTCCCCGGCGCGTCCATCGACACCGCCCGGATCCGGTGCCCGCTGATCAGCGTCAGCTCCTGCCCGTCCGGCACCCGGGCGGCCGGGGGCAGCCCGGCGGGCAGCTCCATGGCGGGTCCGTCGTGCGGATGGGTGAGCAGGACCTGCCGTACGCCGGTCAGCGAATGCCCCGCACGGGCGGCCGAGAACACGGCCCCCGGAGTGAGATCGAGCAGCAGCGCATCGTCGACCAGCAACGCGGTCGCGGCCCGCGCCCGCGGCCCGCGGGCGGTGGCGCAGGCGGCGCACGGACATTCGGGGCGAGGCAGCCCGTCGGGGGCTCCGGTGCCGAGCAGAGTCAGTTCCACGCTCCTGATCCTCCCGCGTCCCCGTACCGACTGCGCGACCAACCCTGCGCGTCCAGCCACTAGGCTGCGGGCAGCAACGTGACCCAGGAGGCGGACATGGCGTGGACGTGGCGGTTCGAGAAGTCCGACGGTACGGAGACGGAGCCGGCCCTGCAGCCGGAGGAATTCACGACCCAGGGCGACGCGGAGTCCTGGATCGGCGAGTTCTGGAAGGAGCTCCTCGACGGCGGAGCGGACCAGGTGACGCTGTTCGAGGACGCGACGAAGATCTACGGCCCCATGAGTCTCCAGGCCGACCAGGGCTGACCCGTTCCGCCGGCATGCACCGGCCCCGGGCGCCGTTCGTCGGCACCCGGGGCCTGCGCGAGTACGGTGCCGCAGGCGGTCAGATCTCGCCCAGCGTGACGTCCGCGGTCTTTTGCGCGTCGTTGCGCAGATACGTCACCGTGACCTTCTGGCCCGGCTTTTTGACGGCCAGTGCCTCCGACAGCGAGGCGATCGTCGTGACCTGCGCGTCGTCGATCTTCGTGATGATGTCGCCGACCCGCAGCCCCGCCTTGTCGGCGGCGCCACCCTTCGTGACGCTGACCAGCGTCACCCCGGCCGGCTGGTAGTTGTCGTCGACGACCGTGCGGCCGGTGATGTTCAGCGCCGCCCGGCCCGAGTCGGTGACCTTGCCGTTCTTGACGATCTGGTCGGCCACCGTCCTGACCATCGAGGCGGGGATCGCGAACCCGATGCCCGGCGCGGCGCTGTCACCCATGGCCGGGTCCACCGCTCCCAGGGTCGGGATGCCGATCACCTCGCTGTCCAGATTGACCAGTGCGCCGCCGCTGTTGCCGGGGTTGATCGCCGCCGAGGTCTGCACCATGTTCGCGATGGTCGCCCCGGTGCCCCCGCCCGCGCGGCTCTCGGTCACGGTCCGGCCGACCGCCGACACGATGCCCTGGGTGACGCTGCTGGACAGCCCGAGCGGCGAGCCCATCGCCAGCACGATCTGACCGACCTCGACCTTCTCCGAGTCACCGAACGTCGCCGGCTCCAGCCCGCTCGGCACGTCGTCGAGCTTGATGACGGCCAGGTCCTGTGCCGGATACGCGGCGACCAGTGAGGCGTTCAGCACCTTCTCGCCGGTGGCGACGGTGACCTTGAAAGTCTTCTCCTCGCCCACCACATGGGCATTGGTGACGATATGGCCCTTGTCGTCATAGATGATGCCCGAGCCAAGGCTGTTGGAGGCCTCGATCTGCACGACCGAGGGCAGGACGTTCTTGATGACCGTCTGGAAATCGGTCTGCAGATCGTCGGCGGACGGGGTGGTCGAAGCCTGCTTCTTCGCGCCCGACGGTGTGGCACCGGCCTGCGACGCGTTCGATTTCGATCCGGAGCAGCCGCTCACCAGGGCGATGGCGCAGAGGCCTGCGGTCAGCGGCAGCAGCAACCGGCGGGCACGGGTACGCGAGTGGGAAGCATCCATGTCCGGATTATTACTTTTAACCCCTTTGGCGGCCTGTTGGGCGCAGCCGATCGAGCGGGGCGCCCGCCAGGGATTACGGGACGGGGCTCAGCCCCGCACGCCGCACAGATGGAGCAGTGCCGCCACGCTGCGGTACGGGTCCGTCCGCCCGGCCCGGTCCTCCGCGGCCAGCACCCGGTCCAGTTCCGCCGCGGCCGGCAGTTCCACGTCACTGCTCATGTGGTCCGTGAAGATCCGCACCCCGTACCAGGCATGCAGCGGCGCTGCGATCCCGGCGAGTGTGGCGGTGAGGTCGTCCAGCCGGTCGGCCCGGACCGTCAGCCCCAGCCGATTGGTGTACGCGTCCGTGTCGAACGCGGCAAGCGCCGTGTCCCAGTCCCCGGCGGTGCCGGGCCGCATCGCCAGCGCGTCCCCGTTCCGTACGAGCAGGGACAGCAGCCCGCCCGGCGCCAGCATCCGGGCCAGGCCCGCCAGCATCGCGTCCGGCTCCTGGACGTACATCAGCACGCCGTGGCAGAGCACCACATCGAAGCTGCCCGGCAGGAAATGCACCCCGGTCTCCAGGCCGTCGCCCTCGATCAGCCGGACCCGCTCCCGGATGCCCGCGGGCTCGTCGGCGAGTGCCTCACGGGCCACCCGCAGCATCTCGGCGTCGGACTCCAGACCGGTCACCGTGTGACCGGCCCGGGCCAGCCGCAGTGCCTGGGTGCCCTGCCCCATGCCCACATCGAGGACCCGCAGCCGTTGCCCGACCGGGAAGCGCGCGGCGATCTGCTCGTCGAGCTGCCGGGCGACCAGCTCCTGGCGGACGGTGTTGCGCAGCCCGCCGAGCCCTTTGAGCCAGGTGGAAGAGGCCCCGGAGAACGGGGAGGTGCCGCTGCGGGGCGGACCGACGGACGGGCCGGCGACCGAGCCGGAGACCTCCGTGCTCAGGGCCGCTCTCCGCGCTTGACCTGCGGCTTCGGCAGACGGAGCCGGCGCATCTGAAGCGTACGCATCAGGCCGTAGGCGACCGCGCCGCGCTTCGGCGTATCGGGGAAGCGTGCGTTCAGCTGCTTCTTCAGCCGGAACGCGAGCCCGATCGAGTCGATGACGATCAGCACGATCACACCGAGCCAGAGCAGCAGTGAGATGTTCTGGATGTTCTGCACCTGGATCACGCTGAGAATCAGAATGATCACTGCGAGCGGCAGGAAGAACTCCGCGATGCAGAAGCGCGAGTCCACGAAGTCGCGGACGAAGCGCCGCACCGGACCCTTGTCACGGGCCGGCAGGTAGCGCTCGTCGCCACTCGCGAGCGCCTCCCGCTGCTTGGCCATGTCCACGCGGCGCGCTTCGCGCTGGCGCTTCATGGCCTCCTTGCGGTCGAGCGGCGCACCACTGGAGGCACGACGGCGCTGCGACTGGGCATCGTTGCGCTTGGGGGTGGGGCGACCCTTGGGTGCCTGCGGGTCGCGGGGCTGCGTGGAGAGGTCTGCCGTCACCTTGGAGGTGGGCGCCTTCTCTTCCTTCGAACGGCTACGGAACACAAAACCCAAGGGTACGGGGTCGGCGGCGGCGACCCCAGCCCGGTCGGGAACGATCCGGCAACGGCCTGCGTCCTCACATGTGTCCTGAGAGGGGCAGAACGGACGTTGCCGCCGGTTTCCCTGACAGTCACCTACTCCCTGGGCCGGAGCGGTGACCGGGAGCAGTCGTCCTTGGGGAGGACCACATCCTTGCTCGAACAGTGCGGTAATAGAGACAGGGCCCGTACTGTGGGTTCTGTTGGAGTGCTGGAGCCCAGTCCGTCAGAAGGGGGCGCGCGAAGCCCATGAGCGGTGTCATGAAGCGTATGGGGATGATCTTCCGCGCGAAGGCAAACAAGGCCCTTGACCGGGCCGAGGATCCGCGCGAGACCCTCGATTACTCGTACCAGAAGCAGCTGGAGCTGCTTCAGAAGGTGCGCCGCGGTGTCGCCGATGTGGCGACCTCGCGCAAGCGTCTGGAGCTGCAGCTGAACCAGCTGCAGGGCCAGACGTCCAAGCTGGAGGACCAGGGCCGCAAGGCGCTCGCGCTCGGTCGTGAGGACCTGGCCCGCGAGGCGCTGTCCCGGCGGGCCGCCCTCCAGCAGCAGGTCACCGACCTGGAGACGCAGCACTCGACGCTGCAGGGCGAGGAGGAGAAACTCACTCTCGCGGCCCAGCGGCTGCAGGCCAAGGTCGACGCCTTCCGCACCAAGAAGGAGACCATCAAGGCCACCTACACCGCCGCCCAGGCGCAGACCCGGATCGGCGAGGCGTTCTCCGGGATCTCCGAGGAGATGGGCGACGTCGGCCTGGCGATCCAGCGGGCCGAGGACAAGACCCAGCAGCTGCAGGCGCGCGCCGGTGCGATCGACGAGCTGCTCGCCTCCGGCGCACTCGACGACCCGACCGGGACGGCGAAGGACGACATCGCCGCCGAGCTCGACCGGATCTCCGGTGGTACGGATGTGGAGCTGGAGCTGCAGCGCATGAAGGCCGAACTGGCCGGCGGCTCCGCTCCCCAGCAGGCGATCGAGGGCGGCTCGCAGGACGCCGCCCAGCAGCAGTCGTCGCAGTCCCCGCACAAGTTCGACAAGCAGTGAGGCAGACGTCATGATCGTTCGGATCATGGGGGAGGGCCAGCTGACCCTGGCCGACAGCCATCTCGCCGAGCTGAACAAGTTCGACGACGAACTGCTCGCCGAGATGGAGAGCGGGGACGGCCCGGGCTTCCGCACCACGCTCCACGCGCTCCTCGCCAGGGTGCGCGAGCTCGGCACACCCTTGCCGGACGACTCCCTGGAGCCGTCCGAACTGATCCTGCCGTCGCCCGACGCCACCCTCGAAGAGGTACGCGACATGCTCCGCGACGACGGTCTGATCCCCGGCTGACGTCAGCCGCTCCAGCACCCGCACGCAAGCGCTCTGCCCCGTGTCCGGTCCGCCGGCCGCGGGGCAGAGCGCTGTCCGGACCGGTACGTCGTGCTGCCGGACCGGTTCGTCCGGATCGGTACGTTCTGCGTCCGGGCCCGGGGTCGGTCGGACCGGATCCGTGCGCGACACGCCGTACCGTTGCTTGACGTGACCACCCTAGGAACCGGGTTCCTGCGCGCGCGGCGCTGGCTGCGCGACCACCCCCTCGCGTTCGACGGCGCGCTTGCCGTGGCCGTGCTCGCCTCGATGATCGCTGGGTCGTTCACCGACCCGAACGCCCCGAACGGGCCCAGCTTCGGCACCCGTACGCCCGAGGTGGCCAGCGTGGTCCTGATGGTGCTGGGCGCTGCCGTGCTCGTTCTGCGGCGGCGCAACCCCATGGCGGTGCTCGCCGCCACCGGTGCGCTGGCGATCGTGGAGTTCGTGCTGGTGGACCCGCCCGCCCCGGTGGTGATGAGTACGGTCATCGCGCTGTACACGGTCGCCGCCACCACCGACCGGCCCACCACCTGGCGGGTCGGCCTGCTGACCATGAGCGTTCTGGCGGCGTCCGCGATGCTCTTCGGCGCTTCCCCCTGGTACAGCCAGGAGAACCTCGGGGTCTTCGCCTGGACCGGCATGGCCGGCGCGGCCGGGGACGCGGTCCGCTCCCGGCGGGCCTTCGTCGACGCGATCAGGGAACGGGCCGAACGGGCCGAACGCACCCGCGAGGAGGAGGCCCGCCGCCGGGTCGCCGAGGAACGGCTGCGGATCGCCCGCGATCTGCACGATGTCGTCGCCCACCACATCGCTCTGGTCAATGTGCAGGCCGGGGTCGCCGCCCACGTCATGGACAAGCGCCCCGACCAGGCCAAGGAAGCGCTCGCCCACGTCCGGGAGGCCAGCCGCTCCGCACTGGGCGAACTCCGTGCCACCGTCGGGCTGCTGCGCCAGTCCGGCGACCCGGAGGCGCCGACCGAGCCGGCCCCCGGCCTCGCGGTCCTCGGCGAACTGGTGGACAAGGTCCGGCGAGCCGGCCTCCCGGTCGAGGTGGCGTGCGCCGACCGTCTGACCCCGCTGCCCGCAGCCGTCGATCTCGCCGCGTACCGGGTGATCCAGGAGGCGCTGACCAACGTGCAGAAGCACGCGGGCCCCGGGGCGAAGGCCGAGGTGAGTGTCATACGCGTCGGGGAGACGGCCGAGGTGACGGTCCTCGACAACGGCACGGGCCGGACCGAAGGCGCGGGCACTGCCGCCGACGGCGGCGGCCACGGACTCCTCGGCATGCGCGAACGCGTCACCGCCCTCGGCGGCACCCTCACCGCCGGGCCCCGCTACGGCGGCGGATTTAGGGTTCATGCGATCCTGCCGGTCAAGGCCCGCACGGGAGAGCCGGAGTCGCCGGGCGCGGCGGGCCGGACGGGGGAACGCCCATGACAACACCCATCAGGGTCCTGCTCGTCGACGACCAGGCGCTCCTGCGCAGCGCGTTCCGGGTGCTGGTCGACTCCGAGCCCGACATGCAGGTGGTCGGCGAGGCGGCGGACGGAGCCGAAGCCGTGGCGCTGGCCCGCTCGACGCGCGCCGATGTGGTGCTGATGGACATCCGGATGCCCGGTACGGACGGGCTCGCCGCGACCCGGATGATCAGCGCCGACCCGGAGCTGGCAGGCGTGCGGATCGTCATGCTCACCACCTTCGAGGTCGACGAGTACGTGGTGCAGTCGCTGCGGGCCGGCGCGTCCGGCTTCCTCGGCAAGGGGGCGGAACCGGATGAACTGCTCAATGCCATCCGTATCGCCGCGGGCGGCGAGGCGCTGCTCTCCCCGGCCGCGACCAAGGGACTGATCGCCACCTTCCTTGCGCAGGGCGGCAGTTCGGACGGTTCCGGGCCGAGTGCCGCCGAGTACTCCGAGCGGCTCGACGCGCTCACCGGTCGTGAGCGCGAGGTGCTGGTCCTCGTCGCGGGCGGGCTCTCCAACGACGAGATCGCCGAACGGCTGGTCGTGAGCCCGCTCACCGTCAAGACCCATGTGAACCGGGCGATGGCGAAGCTGGGTGCCCGCGACCGGGCTCAATTGGTGGTAATTGCGTACGAATCGGGCCTGGTGCGCCCCCGGGTGGAGTAGCAGATGGAGCAGGGGCGTACTCCACCTGCGGTATGCGTCGCATAAGAATGCGACCCTGGGGCGGACGCTTTCGTCCCGGCGGATGGGCGATCGTATAGCTGGGCCGGGTCTGTCCCCGAGTCACCCGCCCGCCTGCCGCGTAAGCCACAGAAGAGAGACCCACCCATGTCCTGGCTGTCCAGATTCAGCCTCGCGCAAAGGGCCCTGATCGGGCTGATCTCGATCGTCGCGCTCGTCTTCGGAGCGATCGCGATCCCGCAGCTCAAGCAGCAGTTGCTGCCCACCATCGAGCTCCCGATGGTGTCGGTGCTCGCCCCCTACCAGGGTGCGTCTCCCGATGTGGTCGAGAAGCAGGTCGTCGAACCGCTCGAGAACACCATCAAGTCCGTCGACGGAGTCACGGGCGTCACCTCGACCGCCAGCGAGGGCAACGCCGTCATCATGGCGTCCTTCGACTTCGGCGACGAGGGCACGAAGCAGCTGGTCGCCGACATCCAGCAGGCGGTCAACCGCGCCCGCGTCCAGCTGCCCGACGATGTCGACCCGCAGGTCATCGCCGGTTCGACGGACGACATCCCGACCGTCGTCCTCGCCGTCACGTCCGACAAGGACCAGCAGGCGCTCGCCGACCAGCTGGACCGGACCGTCGTCCCCGCCCTGGAGGACATCGACGGTGTCGGTCAGGTCACCGTCAACGGTGTCCAGGATCTCCAGGTCTCCGTCACCCCCGACGACAAGAAGCTCGCGGCCGCCGGACTGAACGCCGGATCCCTCGCCCAGGCCCTCCAGGCGGGCGGCGCCACGGTCCCGGCCGGTTCCTTCTCCGAGCAGGGCAAGAGCCGCACCGTCCAGGTCGGCGGAGCCTTCACCTCGCTGAAGCAGATCGAGGACCTGCGGGTCGCCGGTCAGAACCCGGCCGCCGACAAGCCCGGCAAGCCGGTCCGCGTCGGTGACATCGCCACGGTGAAGCAGGAGCCGGCCACCGCGGTCTCCATCACCCGGACGAACGGCAAGCCGAGCCTCGCCGTGATGGCGACGATGGACAAGGACGGCAGTGCCGTCGCCATCTCGGACGCCGTCAAGGACAAGCTCCCGGACCTTCGCAAGGACCTCGGCGCGGGCGCCGAACTGACCGTCGTCTCCGACCAGGGCCCCGCCGTCTCCAAGGCGATCTCCGGTCTGACCACCGAGGGCGCGCTCGGCCTGCTTTTCGCGGTCATCGTGATCCTGGTCTTCCTCGCGTCGCTCCGCTCGACGCTGGTCACCGCGGTCTCCATCCCGCTCTCCGTGGTCCTCGCCCTGATCGTGCTCTGGACCCGCGACCTGTCGCTCAACATGCTCACGCTCGGCGCGCTGACCATCGCGATCGGCCGTGTCGTCGACGACTCGATCGTCGTCCTGGAGAACATCAAGCGCCACCTCGGCTACGGCGAGGAGCGCCACTCCGCGATCATCACCGCGGTGAAGGAAGTGGCCGGCGCGGTCACCTCCTCGACCCTCACCACGGTCGCGGTCTTCCTGCCGATCGGTCTGGTCGGCGGCGTGGTCGGCGAGCTGTTCGGCTCGTTCTCCCTGACCGTCACCGCGGCCCTGCTCGCCTCCCTGCTGGTCTCGCTGACCGTGGTCCCCGTCCTGTCGTACTGGTTCCTGCGCGCCCCCAAGGGCAGCACGGAGAACCCGGACGAGGCCCGTCGCAAGGCGGAGGAGAAGGAGGCCCGCAGCCGGCTCCAGCGGCTGTACGTCCCGGTGCTGCGCTTCGCGACCCGGCGCCGTGTCACCAGCATCGTCATCGCCGTCGCCGTGCTCTTCGGCACCTTCGGCATGGCCCCGCTGCTGAAGACCAACTTCTTCGACCAGGGCGAGCAGGAAGTCCTCTCCATCAAGCAGGAGCTGGCCCCCGGCACCAGCCTGACGGCCGCCGACGAGGCGGCCAAGAAGGTCGAGAAGCTCCTCGACGGCGACAAGGGCGTCAAGGATTACCAGGTCACCGTCGGCTCCTCCGGCTTCATGGCGGCCTTCGGCGGCGGTACGGGAGCCAACCAGGCCTCGTACCAGGTCACTCTGAAGGACTCGGCCGACTTCGACGCCACCCAGAAGCGCATCGACGAGGGCCTCGGCAAGCTCGACGGCATCGGTGACACCACCATCGCCGCGGGCGACGGCTTCGGCAGCCAGGACCTGAGCGTCGTGGTGAAGTCCGCCGACGCGGACACCCTGAAGAAGGCCTCCGAAGAGGTCAGGGCGCAGGTGGCCGAGCTCAAGGACGTCACCGACGTCCAGAGCGACCTGGCGCAGTCCGTCCCGCGCATCTCGGTCAAGGCCAACGCCAAGGCCGCGGCCGCCGGCTTCGACCAGACCACGCTCGGTGCGGCGGTCGCCGGAGCGGTGCGCGGCACCCCGTCCGGCAAGGCGATCATGGACGACACCGAGCGCGACGTCGTCATCAAGTCCGCCCACCCGGCCACCACGATGGACGAGCTGAAGAACCTCTCGCTCGGCCGGGTCGAGCTCGGTCAGATCGCCGAGGTGAAGCTGGTCCCGGGCCCGGTCTCGATGACGAGGATCGACGGCCAGCGCGCCGCCACGATCACCGCCCGCCCCACCGGTGACAACACCGGCGCGGTGAGCGCCTCGCTCCAGTCGAAGATCAACGCCCTGGACCTGCCGGACGGCGCCACCGCCACCATCGGCGGTGTCTCCGAGGACCAGAACGACGCGTTCATGAAGCTCGGTCTGGCCATGCTGGCCGCGATCGCGATCGTCTTCATGCTGCTCGTCGCGACGTTCCGCTCGCTCGTCCAGCCGCTGATCCTGCTGGTCTCCATCCCGTTCGCGGCGACGGGCGCCATCGGCCTCCTGGTCGTCACCGGCACCCCGATGGGCGTTCCGGCAATGATCGGCATGCTGATGCTGATCGGCATCGTGGTGACCAACGCGATCGTGCTGATCGACCTGATCAACCAGTACCGGTCGCAGGGCATGGGCATTGTCGAAGCAGTCATCGAGGGCGGCCGCCACCGCCTCCGCCCGATCCTGATGACCGCACTCGCGACGATCTTCGCCCTTCTCCCGATGGCGCTCGGCGTCACCGGCGAGGGCGGCTTCATCTCGCAGCCCCTCGCGGTCGTGGTGATCGGCGGTCTGGTCACGTCGACGCTGCTGACGCTCCTTCTGGTGCCGACGCTGTACGCGATGGTGGAGCTCCGCAAGGAGCGCCGCGCGAAGAAGAAGGCGATCAAGCGGGCGAAGAAGGCGGGCCTGTCCGCCCCGGCGCGGCCGGAGGAGACCACCTCCGAGGAGCCGGAGCCCGCGAAGGCGTAACGCAGGGCACGCAAAAGGCCCCGGCACCGTTTCAACGGTGCCGGGGCCTTTGCACGTTTCCAGTGCGGCGAGAAGGGCGGTAACGAGGCAACGCCCGCCCGTAGGCGCAACGCGCCTACGGCAGCGCCAGCATCCGCTCCAGCGCCAGCTTCGCGTACTTCTCCGTCTCCGGGTCGACCTCGATCCGGTTGACCAGGTTGCCCTCGGCCAGCGACTCCAGCGTCCACACCAGGTGCGGCAGATCGATCCGGTTCATCGTCGAGCAGAAGCAGACCGTCTTGTCGAGGAAGACGATCTCCTTGTCCTCCGCCGCGAACCGGTTGGCCAGGCGCCGCACCAGGTTCAGCTCGGTGCCGATCGCCCACTTCGAGCCGGCCGGCGCCGCCTCCAGGGCCTTGATGATGTACTCCGTCGAGCCGACGTAGTCCGCCGCCGCCACGACCTCGTGCTTGCACTCGGGGTGCACCAGCACATTGACGCCCGGGATGCGCTCGCGCACATCGTTGACGGATTCCACCGAGAAGCGCCCGTGCACCGAGCAGTGCCCGCGCCACAGGATCATCTTCGCGTTCCGCAGCTCCTCGGCGGTGAGGCCGCCGTTCGGCTTGTGGGGGTTGTAGAGGACGCAGTCCTCCGGAGTCATTCCCATGTCCCGGACCGCGGTGTTCCGGCCCAGGTGCTGGTCGGGAAGGAAGAGCACCTTCTCGCCCCGCTCGAAGGCCCACTCCAGGGCCCGCTTCGCATTGGACGAGGTGCAGATCGTGCCGCCGTGCCGGCCGGTGAAGGCCTTGATGTCGGCGGAGGAGTTCATGTACGAGACGGGTACGACCTGCTCGGCGACCCCGGCCTCGGTCAGCACGTCCCAGCACTCGGCGACCTGCTCGGCAGTGGCCATGTCGGCCATCGAGCAGCCCGCGGCCAGGTCCGGCAGCACGACCTTCTGGTCGTCGGTGGTCAGGATGTCCGCGGACTCGGCCATGAAGTGCACGCCGCAGAAGACGATGTACTCGGCCTCGGGCCGGGCGGCCGCGTCGCGGGCGAGCTTGAACGAGTCGCCGGTGACGTCCGCGAACTGGATGACCTCGTCGCGCTGGTAGTGGTGGCCGAGGACGAAGACCTTGTCCCCGAGCTTCTCCTTGGCCGCGCGGGCGCGCTCCACCAGGTCCGGGTCGGACGGGGAGGGCAGATCGCCAGGACACTCCACGCCGCGCTCGCTCCTGGGGTCGGCATCGCGGCCGAGGAGCAGCAGGGCGAGGGGTGTCGGCTGGACATCCAGTGGTTGGGCGGTGGTCACGTCACGCACCCTTTCTGTTCTGCGGTCAGTGCGGCGCAGCCGCTCCAGTGGAGCCGGGCACCGGGAAGTCTTTTCGTCTATTTGACGCTATCTATCATATCTGCTTCATGTCACTTTGACGACACCGATCGCGTCGATGTGACGCATTCCGTCCGGGCTCCCCGATGCCCCCGCTCGCGGACTCTTCCCGGACCGGTGTGCGAGCATGAAAGGAACAGGCAAGCGCTCGGCCCGGAATGAATCCGCGGTCCCGACGGTTGCAACGTCGGCAAGCAGTCCGTACAACCCGGGAGAGAAGCAGATGTCCGTATCGGACGAGACCACCACCGTGAGCGACGGCATCCTCCTGTCCGACGCCGCCGCAGCCAAGGTCAAGGGCCTGTTGGAGCAGGAAGGCCGTGACGACCTGGCGCTGCGCGTCGCCGTCCAGCCCGGCGGTTGCTCGGGCCTGCGCTACCAGCTCTTCTTCGACGAGCGTTCGCTCGACGGCGATGTCGTGAAGGACTTCGACGGCGTCAAGGTCGTCACCGACCGGATGAGCGCTCCGTACCTGGGCGGCGCCTCCATCGACTTCGTCGACACCATCGAGAAGCAGGGCTTCACGATCGACAACCCGAACGCCACGGGCTCCTGCGCCTGCGGCGACTCCTTCAGCTGAGGCGCGAAGGCGGTAGCGGGCAGCGGTACCCGCAGAAGGCGGCGACCCCCGGCATTCCGGGGGTCGCCGCCTTCTGTCGTACCTACCGTCTAGCCGCGCGGCACCATGCCGCCCGTCGTGTCGAGCACCTTCCGGTCACCCAGCGGCGCGTCCAGCGTCACCGTTCGCGTCAGCTTCTTGGCGATCATGATGCAGACCTTCTTCGGGTCGGGGTTCGACTCGGTGATCGTCACCCGCACCGCGTCCGCGCTCTCGGTCGCGCTCGCCGCGTAGGTACTGCACACCCCGCCCCAGAACGTCACCTCCAGCGTCCGCCCGTCGGCGCTGTACGAGATGAGCGGCCGCTGGGACCGTGCGTCGTCCCCCGAGCCGGGGGCCGGAGTCTTCTCCGGCGTCGGGGTCTTCGAGGGCTTCGCCAGGGAGTCCGGGTCCACCGCGATCTGCGTGACCGTGTTGCCCGTCCCGCCCGCGGCCGGGTGCACCGAGAAGAGCCACGACGGTACGAGCGTCTGATCGCCTTCCACGTACCGCATCGCGAGGCCGAACACCGCCTTGTCGACCGTCACGGTCGTCGTCCCGCGCTCCGCCCCGGTCCGCGTCCCGCAACTGTTCCCCGGCGACTTCAGGGTGCCGTCCTCCAGTGGTACGGGGGTGGCGCACCCTCCGATGCCGCTGCGCGAAGTGTCCGCCCGGCCTGCCCTGTTCAACTGGTTCAACGCCTCGCCCGCGCTGATCACCGGATACTCGGCGCCCTTCTCCAGGCCCTTCAACTGCCCGCTGCCACCGGTCACTTCACCGTCGGGACCCACCTGGATCCCGGTCGCCCAGCCGTAGGTGGGCAGCCCGTCGACCACCGGGTTCGCGTTCACCACCCGTACCGAGCCCATCAGTTGGCGGGCGTCGAGAGCCGCGTCGTCCTGCCCGACCGCCTTCAGCACGGGCGCCGCGGCGGCCTTGGCCGCCTTCTCACTCACCGGCGACCCCGAGCCGCCCGGCGCCACCTCCTTGCTCGAACACACCGTCGTGCTCTGGCAGTTGTCCGTCCCGCCGGAGCCGTACCTGGCGAAGGTCCAGGTGCCCGGCGCCTGCTTGTTCACCCGCAGCAGTGGACCTGAGCCGTCCCCGTCGGAACCCACCTTCCAGGCCGTGCCCTCGGCCTGCGGTGTGCCCGCCACGCCCAGTGCCTTCGCCAGCCGTGCCACCTCCGCCGCCGATACCGTGCCCTTCGCGCGGTGGACAGCGGCCGTGTCCGGCCCGTCGGGCAACTTGCCGGCCGCGCGGTAGACCACGCCGCCGCCACTCGGATCGGGCTCGCCGACAGCAATGCCCTCGGGGGGCGCCGTCGGGCTGTCCGGGCCGTCCGGTGTCTCGTCGAGCGCGAGCAAGGGGGCGGCGTCGTCGCCGCTGCCGGACCGGCTGCCCCCGTCGTCCGCCGCACTGGCGGCCCAGTACGCGCCGCCGCCCCCGGCCAGCAGTACCGCTGCCGCCACCGAAGCAACGGCCAGCGGGGACCGCCGCCGGGGGCGGATCACGTCGTTGTCGGGTCGCTCGGTGTTCACCGGATCGCTCCTTCGACTGCGTTGCCGTCACCGTGACCGTCGCACGGTCATCGCCTGTCCCGCGAGTCGGGGACAACGGTGGGACGGAGCACAGGAGCCCTCGGTTCCCCCATGGAGCATCCGAGGGGGTGTCCGGTGCGAGCGGCCGCCGCTCTCAGTCGCCGTACTCGGCCATCGAATCGATCAGCTGTGCGGACGCGGCCGGCACGGTCACGCCGTGAATCAGGGACGGCGTCACAGGGGTGGGAGCGGCCATGGCGGGTACCACCCAGTGCGGAGCCATCCGTGCGCAGTCACCGCGCAGCTCGGCCAGGCTGATCTCGGACTCGCGCGGGGCGATGTTCTTCGACATGTCCGCACCGTAGGCACCGCGAGCCTCAGGATAAAAGCCCTACTATCGGGTAGTTTTTCCCCCTTCAAGGCGAGTGCGACGAACGGGTAGCGTGGACTGTCACGCCGTTCCGGGAGCGCAGTCACCCGTTCCCCTCGACCTCCGCAGGAGCAGTCTCCCCGTGCGCATCGCAGTCACCGGCTCCATCGCCACCGATCACCTCATGACCTTCCCGGGCCGCTTCGCCGACCAGCTGGTCGCCGACCAGCTGCACACGGTCTCGCTCTCCTTCCTGGTCGACAACCTCGATGTACGCCGGGGCGGTGTGGCTGCCAACATCTGCTTCGGCATGGGCCTCCTCGGCACCGGCCCGATCCTGGTCGGTGCCGCGGGCTCCGACTTCGACGAGTACCGCGCCTGGCTCGACCGGCACGGTGTCGACACCGGATCGGTCCGGATCTCCGAAGTCCTGCACACCGCCCGTTTCGTCTGTACGACGGACGCCGACCACAACCAGATCGGCTCCTTCTACACGGGCGCGATGAGCGAGGCCCGGCTGATCGAGCTGAAGGCCGTCGCCGACCGGGTGGGCGGCCTCGACCTCGTCTCGATCGGCGCCGACGACCCCGAGGCGATGCTCCGCCACACCGAGGAGTGCCGCTCGCGCGGCATCGCGTTCGCCGCCGACTTCTCGCAGCAGATCGCCCGGATGGACGGCGAAGAGATCCGGATCCTCCTCGACGGCGCCACGTACCTCTTCTCCAACGAGTACGAGAAGGGGCTCATCGAGTCCAAGACCGGCTGGACCGACGAGGAGATCCTCGCCAAGGTCGGCCACCGCGTCACCACGCTCGGCGCCCGCGGCGTCCGGATCGAGCGGGCCGGCCAGGAGACCATCGAGGTCGGCTGCCCGGAGGAGGAGACGAAGGCCGACCCGACCGGCGTCGGCGACGCGTTCCGTGCCGGGTTCCTCTCCGGCCTTGCCTGGGGTGTCGGCCTGGAGCGGGCCGCCCAGGTCGGCTGCATGCTCGCCACGCTGGTCATCGAGACGGTCGGCACGCAGGAGTACACCCTGCGCCGCACCCACTTCATGGACCGCTTCACCAAGGCGTACGGCCACGACGCCGCCGCCGAGGTCCGCGCCCACCTCGCGTAGTCAGGACAGCCGGCGGACCACATAGGCCGAGCCGCGGTCCGCCGGCTCCTCACCCACGTACTCCTGCTCACGCATCACGCACCACGCCGGGATGTCCAGCCGCGCCGCCTCGTCGTCGGAGAGCACGGTCACCGTCCCGCCCACCGGTACGTCTCCGATCACCTTTGCGAGTTCGATCACCGGGATCGGGCACCTCTTGCCCAGGGAGTCGACGACCAGGGACGTGGCGGCGGTGGGGGAGGGGGCCACCGAAACGGGTGCGCCCAGCCTCTCCCGTACCTCTGACACCACTCCCGGCAGCACCCGGAGGAAGCGGTCGACGTCCTCCGCCGTGGTGCCGGCCGGCAGGGACACCCGGACGTTCCCCTCCGACAGCACCCCCATCGCCCTCAGCACATGGCTCGGCGTCAGCGTGCTGCTGGTGCAGGACGAACCGGACGATACGGAGAACTCCGCCCGGTCCAGTTCATGGAGCAGAGTCTCCCCGTCGACATAGAGACAGGAGAAGGTCACCAGGTGCGGCAGCCGCCGCACCGGATCACCGACCACCTCCACGTCGGGCACCAGCTCCGGCACCCGCGCCCGGATCAGGTCCACCAGCGCACGCAGCCGTACGGACTCCGCCCCCGCCTCCGCACGGACCGCGCGCAGCGACGCCGCCGCCGCCACGACCGCAGGAATGTTCTCGAACCCGGCGGCCCGCCCCGACTCCCGCTCGTCCGACGGTCCTTGAGGGGCGAACCGGACCCCCTTGCGCACGGCGAGCAGCCCCACCCCCGAAGGCCCGCCCCACTTGTGGGCGCTCGCCGCCAGCAGCGACCAGCCCGCCGGCACCGGACCCCAGCCCAGCGACTGCGCGGCGTCCACCAACAGGGGTACGCCCGAGGCCCGGCAGAGCTCCGCGACCTCGGCCACCGGCTGCTCCGTACCGACCTCATGGTTGGCGGACTGCAGGCAGGCCAGTGCGGTGTCCTCGCGCAGGGTCTCCCCGTACGCCGCCGCACTCACCGCGCCCGCCCGGTCCACCGGCACCTCGGCGAACGTCCCGCCCTGCGCCTCATGGGTGGCAGCCGCATGGAGCACCGACGAGTGCTCGACCGCCGAGACCACCAGATGACGACCGACACGCCGACGCCCGGCGAGCGCTCCGGAGATCGCGGAGTGCACCGCCCGGGTCCCCGAAGAGGTGAAGGTGAGCTCGTCGGGGCGGCACCCCACGGCCTCCGCGGCGGCCTCCCGGGCCGCGTCCAGCAGCAGCTGCGCCCGCCGCCCCTCCCGGTACAGCCGGGCAGGGTCGGCCCAGCCCTCGTCCAGGGCGGCAAGCAGCGCCTGGCGGGCGACCGGGTGCAGGGGGGCGGAGGATGCGGCGTCGAAGTAGGGCACACGTCCACGCTAGCCCGCGCCCGCCAACCATGTCGGGACGGGCCGGTCGCGCAGCCAGGATAGGGCCCGTCAGATGGCGGCCGGAGGCCCGGATTCCACCCCTTCGGGGAGTCGGGCGGCGCGTTGGGCACCCTCCCCGCGCGACCCCAAATAGCGTCCAGTAGGGTTTGGTCCGCATAAACATCCAAACCCCTGCCCGCGTCAGGGCGGCGACCGACCAGCGAGACGGCCGCGCCGAACGCGCGGGCGAGACTCTCGGGAAGGCGCTACGTGAGTCCCAACGGCTCCGACCGCTCGTCGCGGCGCCCGATGCGGCGGAAGCTGCCGCAGGTGCTGACTGCGGGCCTGATCCTGGCGACCGCCACCGGTTGCACATACAAGGACTTTCCCCGCCTTGGTATGCCCACGCCGGTAACGGAAGAGGCACCACGGATCCTTTCCCTCTGGCAGGGCTCGTGGGCGGCAGCGCTCGCCACGGGCGTGCTGGTCTGGGGCCTGATCCTGTGGAGCATCATCTTCCACCGGCGCAGCCGCACCAAGGTGGAGGTTCCTCCGCAGACCCGGTACAACATGCCCATCGAGGCGCTGTACACCGTGGTCCCTCTCATCATCGTCTCGGTGCTGTTCTACTTCACCGCGCGCGATGAAACGAAGCTCCTATCGCTCTCGGCGAAGCCCGCCCACACCATCAACGTGGTCGGCTACCAGTGGAGCTGGGGCTTCAACTACATCGAGAACGTGGACGGCTCGACCGCCACGGGCAACGAGATCCCCAAGGAGCTCGACGCCATCCCCGACCGGTTCCGTAAGCAGTTCCCCCCGGGTGCGGACGGCGTCTACGACGTCGGCGTCCCGGGCACCCGGAACCCGCAGAACGGCAACCCGGGCCCGACCCTGTGGCTGCCGAAGGGCGAGAAGGTCCGCTTCATTCTGACTTCGCGTGACGTCATCCACTCCTTCTGGGTGGTGCCGTTCCTCATGAAGCAGGACGTCATTCCGGGCCACACCAACTCCTTCGAGGTGACTCCCAACCAGGAGGGCACCTTCATGGGCAAGTGCGCCGAGCTCTGCGGCGTCGACCACTCCCGGATGCTCTTCAACGTCAAGGTCGTCTCCCCGGAGCGCTACCAGGCGCACCTCAAGGAGCTGGCCAAGAAGGGCCAGACGGGCTACGTGCCGGCCGGTATCGAGCAGACGAACCCGGCCAGGAATGCGGAGACGAACAAACTGTGAGCATCCTCAACGAATCTCAGGGTGCCGCGGCAGCAGACGACTCGTACGAGGACGAGCTGCCGGTCCGGCGCAAGCAGCCGGGAAACGTCGTCGTCAAGTGGATGACCACCACTGACCACAAGACGATCGGCACGATGTACCTGGTCACGTCGTTCGCGTTCTTCTGCATCGGCGGCCTGCTGGCGCTCTTCATGCGCGCCGAGCTGGCCCGTCCCGGCACGCAGATCATGTCGAACGAGCAGTTCAACCAGGCGTTCACGATGCACGGCACGATCATGCTGCTGATGTTCGCGACGCCGCTGTTCGCCGGATTCGCGAACTGGATCATGCCGCTGCAGATCGGTGCGCCCGACGTGGCGTTCCCGCGGCTGAACATGTTCGCGTACTGGCTGTACCTCTTCGGTTCGATCATCGCGGTGGCCGGCTTCCTCACCCCGCAGGGTGCGGCCGACTTCGGCTGGTTCGCCTACTCCCCGCTCTCGGACGCGGTCCGTTCGCCGGGTATCGGCGCCGACATGTGGATCATGGGTCTGGCCTTCTCCGGCTTCGGCACGATCCTCGGTTCGGTCAACTTCATCACCACGATCATCTGCATGCGCGCACCCGGTATGACGATGTTCCGCATGCCGATCTTCGTGTGGAACGTCCTGCTGACCGGTGTGCTGGTCCTGCTGGCCTTCCCGGTGCTCGCCGCCGCGCTCTTCGCGCTGGAGGCGGACCGCAAGTTCGGGGCGCATGTATTCGACGCGGCCAACGGCGGAGCACTGCTCTGGCAACACCTCTTCTGGTTCTTCGGCCATCCAGAGGTGTACATCATCGCGTTGCCATTCTTCGGAATCATTTCCGAGGTGATCCCGGTGTTCAGCCGGAAGCCGATGTTCGGCTACATCGGCCTGATCAGCGCGACGATCGCCATCGCGGGCCTCTCCGTGACCGTGTGGGCGCACCACATGTACGTCACCGGTGGTGTGCTGCTGCCGTTCTTCTCGTTCATGACGTTCCTCATCGCGGTACCGACCGGTGTGAAGTTCTTCAACTGGATCGGCACGATGTGGAAGGGATCGCTGTCCTTCGAGACACCGATGCTGTGGGCCGTCGGCTTCCTGATCACCTTCACCTTCGGTGGTCTGACCGGCGTCATCCTGGCCTCGCCCCCGATGGACTTCCACGTCTCGGACTCGTACTTCGTCGTCGCGCACTTCCACTACGTCATCTTCGGCACCGTGGTCTTCGCGATGTTCTCCGGATTCCACTTCTGGTGGCCGAAGTTCACCGGCAAGATGCTGGACGAGCGGCTCGGCAAGATGACGTTCTGGACGCTGTTCGTGGGCTTCCACGGCACGTTCCTGGTGCAGCACTGGCTCGGTGCCGAGGGCATGCCGCGTCGTTACGCGGACTACCTCGCCGCCGACGGCTTCACCGCGCTGAACACGATCTCGACGATCTCCTCGTTCCTGCTCGGCCTGTCGATGCTGCCGTTCTTCTACAACGTGTGGAAGACCGCCAAGTACGGCAAGAAGGTCGAGGTCGACGACCCGTGGGGCTACGGCCGTTCGCTGGAATGGGCGACCTCCTGCCCGCCGCCGCGGCACAACTTCCTCACGCTGCCGCGGATCCGTTCCGAATCCCCGGCGTTCGACCTGCACCACCCGGAGATCTCGGCACTCGAGCAGCTGGAGCATCACTCCGAGGCCGACAAGGCTCTCGCGGGTGGCAAGGAGGCCGGCAAGTGAAGATCCAGGGCAAGATGTTCCTCTGGCTGAGCGTCTTCATCCTCGCCATGGCAGTGACCTATGGCGTGTGGTCGAAGGAGCCGGCCGGTACCACCGCGCTCGTCCTGGCCTTCGGTCTGAGCGTCATGATCGGCTTCTACCTGGCCTTCACGGCGCAGCGGGTCGACGCGATGGCTCAGGACAACAAGGAAGCCGATGTCGCGGACGAGGCCGGCGAGGTGGGGTTCTTCTCCCCGCACAGCTGGCAGCCGCTCTCGCTGGCCGTCGGTGGCGCCCTCGCCTTCATGGGGGTCATCTTCGGATGGTGGCTGCTCTACTTCTCGGCCCCGGTCATCCTGATCGGCCTGTTCGGCTGGGTCTTCGAGTACTACCGCGGTGAGAACCGCACCCAGTGACACCGCTCCACCTGACGGGGGGCCCGCACTCTCTCATGTGAGAGGTGCGGGTCCCCCGTTTGCAGTCACCCGGCGCGCTGAAACTGATGAATCTTCTTAGCGTGGTGACCATGAACACGCCGCGCATTCGCCCCGTAGTGAGCTGCACGCTGCTGGTCATGACCCTGGTTGCAGGGGCGACGGCCTGTGGTGGGCCAGATGGCCATCCGCTCGCCGAGCAGCCGTACGACGCGGCGGACGAGATCACCTCCAACGCCCCGGAGGGCAACGAGAAGGCCGATCCCGACATGCCCCTCGAAGTGACCGCCACGGGTGACGACGGCCGGATCACGGACGTGGCCGCGGTGGACACCGCCGGGCGCCATCTCGCGGGCGAACTCTCGGCCGACGGGCTGCGCTGGCACTCCACCGTTCCGCTCGCGGCCGGCACCCGCTACAGAGTCAGAGTCAGTGTCGAGGACGGCGACGGCGCCCCGGGCAGCCGTACGCTCTCCTTCGAGACGGCCCCGGCGAAGAAGCTCCTGAACGTCACCTTCGGCCCGCACGCGGGCACCTACGGCGTCGGACAGCCCATTACGGCGGAACTCAGTGCTCCGGTCAAGGACAAGGCCGCCAGGGCCACTGTGGAGCGCGCGCTGAAGGTCCGCTCCACGCCCTCCGTGACGGGCTCCTGGTACTGGGTCGACGACAAGATCCTGCATTACCGCCCGCAGACGTACTGGCCGGCCCGGGCCACGATCGAGGTCAGCAGCAACATGGCCGGCATCAAGGTCGCCAAGGGTCTGTACGGAGCCCCCACGAAGACGTTGAAGATCACTACCGGCGACCGTATCGAGGCCGTCACCGACGCCGCCGCGCACTCCATGACGGTCAAGCGCAACGGAGAAGTGATCAACACCATTCCGGTGACCACCGGAAGGCCCGGCTTCGACACCCGCAACGGCGTCAAGGTCGTGCTGAGCAAGGAGTACTCCGTACGCATGCGCGGGGAGACCATCGGCATCTCGGAGAACTCCAGCGACGGGTACGACCTGATGGTCTACTACGCGACCCGCGTCACCTGGAGCGGTGAGTACGTGCACGCCGCCCCCTGGTCCACCGGCTCACAGGGGTACGCGAACGTCAGCCACGGCTGTACGGGCATGAGCAACGCCCAGGCCCAGTGGTTCTTCAACACCGTGCGCGAGGGCGACCTCGTCTCGGTCGTCGGCAGCCAGGGCCCCACGATGACGCCGTTCGACAACGGCTACGGCGACTGGAACCTGTCCTGGGCGAAATGGCAACAGGGCAGCGCCCTGCAGAACAAAGCCACCCCGGACAGGTCGACGGTGCAGGCGGCGCGCCTGCGCCCCGAGGTCTGACCGGCCAGGGGAGTGCGCCGCCTTGCGAAGGGACAGGAAGGGGCCCGGTCCGCGGCGCAACCGCGGGCCGGGCCGCAGCAGGACTCAGGACTGTACGCAGAGCCTGCTGCGCAGCAGAGCGGCCAGGGCGTCCGCGAACTCGACCGGCTCGACCGGAAGGGTCACCGCGGCGTCCGCGCGGCTCCACGTGGCCAGCCAGGCGTCCTGCGGACGCCCGATCAGCAGCAGCACCGGCGGGCAGTGGAAGATCTCGTCCTTGATCTGCCGGCAGACGCCCATGCCGCCCGCCGGGGCCGTCTCGCCGTCCAGCACGCACACGTCGATGCCGCCGTTGTCCAGCGCGGTCAGGACGGCGGGCAGCGTGGCGCACTCCACGAACTCCACCGGTGGCACGTCCGCCGCAGGCCTGCGACCGGCGGCCAGCCTCACCTGCTCACGGGTGTTGGCGTCGTCGCTGTAGACCAGGACCGTGGCGGTCGGCTGCATTGTTCCTCCGTGACATCTGTGTCTTCGGGGCTCTCGGGGCATGAACCGATGCGCGGATCGTACTCCGATCGACAGCCTGTCAGCACCGGTAATGACACCGATTCGATGGGCCGTTCGGGCAGGACACACCCTGCTGACACACCGAACGGCACCCCCCGGAGTGAGGGCGGGATAAGCGACCGACATAATGTCGGTCGTGGCGACAGCAACGACAGTAGAAACCGGGCACGCGCACCCGTCGGTCAATCGACCGAACCTCACCAGCGTCGGAACCATCATCTGGTTGAGTTCCGAGCTGATGTTCTTCGCGGCCCTCTTCGCGATGTACTTCACCCTCCGATCGGTGATGGGACCCGACCACTGGAAGGAAATGGCTTCGGCCCTGAACTTCCCGTTCTCGGCGACGAACACCACGATCCTGGTGCTCTCCTCCCTCACCTGCCAGCTCGGCGTCTTCGCCGCGGAGCGGGGCGATGTGAAGAAGCTCCGTGCCTGGTTCATGATCACGTTCGTGATGGGTGCGATCTTCATCGGAGGCCAGGTCTTCGAGTACACCGAGCTGGTGAAGAAGGACGGCCTCTCGCTGTCCTCCGACCCGTACGGCTCGGTGTTCTACCTGACCACCGGCTTCCACGGTCTGCATGTGACAGGCGGTCTCATCGCCTTCCTGCTCGTACTGGGCAGGACATACGCGGCCAAGAGGTTCACCCATGAACAGGCGACCGCTGCCATCGTCGTGTCCTATTACTGGCACTTCGTCGATGTCGTGTGGATCGGCCTCTTCGCCACGATCTACATGATCAAGTAACCGGGCTCGAACCCGAACCACATCCAGCATCGACGCAGAAGATCCTGACACCGGGGTAATCCGTGAAAAAGCTCTCCGCACGACGACGCCATCCGTTGGCGGCGGTCGTCGTACTACTCCTCGCGCTTGCGGCTACTGGGGGGCTGTACGCCGCGTTTGCGCCCGCGAGTAAGGCGCAGGCCGACGACACCGCCCAGTCCCTCGCCATCGATGAGGGCAAGAAGCTGTACTCCGTCGGTTGCGCCAGCTGCCACGGAGCCGGCGGTCAGGGCTCGTCCGACGGGCCGAGCCTGGTCGGCGTGGGCTCCGCCGCCGTCGACTTCCAGGTCGGCACGGGCCGTATGCCGGCCCAGCAGCCGGGTGCCCAGGTACCGAAGAAGAAGGTCATCTACACCCAGGCCGAGATCGACCAGCTCGCGGCTTACGTCGCGTCGCTCGGCGCCGGCCCGATCGTGCCGACCGAGGACCAGGTCAGCCCTGACGGTGCGGACATCGCCAAGGGTGGCGACCTGTTCCGTACCAACTGCGCCCAGTGCCACAACTTCACCGGCGAGGGCGGTGCCCTGACGAAGGGCAAGTACGCGCCCGGCCTTGAGGGCGTGGACCCGAAGCACATCTACGAGGCCATGCAGACCGGCCCGCAGAGCATGCCGTCCTTCCCCGACTCGACGATGCCCGAGCAGCAGAAGCGGGACATCATCGCGTACGTCAAGACCGTGAACAGCGCCGAGTCCGAGACCCCTGGTGGCCTCAAGCTGGGCGGGCTCGGTCCGGTCAGCGAGGGTCTGTTCGCCTGGATCTTCGGTCTGGGCGCACTCGTCGCAGTTGCCGTTTGGGTCGCGGCCCACACCGCTAAGGCCAAGAAGTCATGAGTAGCCAAGAGAAGATTCCAGAAGAGAACCTGCCCGCTGAGCAGGAAGCCGCGCACGGCGCGGTAGAGGTCGCGGACGACCCGTTCGCCGACCCGGGGCTGCCGGCCCACCGGCCGCGCATCCAGGACATCGACGAACGGGCCGCGAAGCGCTCCGAGCGCACGGTCGCGTTCCTGTTCGTGCTGTCCATGCTGGCGACCGTCGGCTTCATCGCCTCGTACGTCATCTTCCCGGTGGACAAGATCGTGTTCATCTGGCCGTTCGGCCATGTGAGCGCGCTCAACTTCTCCCTCGGGCTGACCCTGGGCGTGGCTCTCTTCACGATCGGCGCGGGCGCCGTCCACTGGGCGCGCACCCTGATGTCCGACGTAGAGGTCGCCGACGACCGGCACGCCATCGAGGCGGAGCCCGAGGTCAAGGCGAAGGTTCTCGCCGACTTCGCGGCCGGTGCCGAGGAGTCCGCGTTCGGCCGGCGCAAGCTGATCCGCAACACCCTGTTCGGTGCGCTGGCCCTGGTGCCGCTCTCCGGCGTGATGCTGCTGCGCGACCTCGGCCCGCTGCCGGAGAAGAAGCTCCGTCAGACCCTGTGGTCCAAGGGCAAGCAGCTCATCAACATGAACACGATGGAGCCGCTGCGTCCCGAGGACGTCGCCGTCGGTTCGCTGACCTTCGCCATGCCCGAGGGCTTGACGGAGGACGCTCACGACTTCCAGACGCAGATCGCCAAGGCTGCGCTGATGATCATCCGTATCCAGCCGGAGAACATCAAGGACAAGCGCGAGCGCGAGTGGGCCCACGAGGGCATCGTGGCCTTCTCGAAGATCTGCACCCACGTCGGCTGCCCGATCAGCCTGTACGAGCAGCAGACGCACCACGTGCTCTGCCCGTGCCACCAGTCCACCTTCGACCTCTCCGACGGCGCCCGCGTCATCTTCGGTCCGGCCGGTCACTCCCTTCCGCAGCTGCGGATCGGTGTGAACAGCGAGGGCAACCTCGCGGCGCTCGGTGACTTCGAAGAGCCCGTCGGTCCTGCATTCTGGGAGCGCGGATGAGTACTGCGACCGACACGAAGCGCAAGGCGCCCGCCGGCGAGCGGGTGGCCGACTGGGCGGACGGCCGGCTCGGGATCTACTCCCTGGCCAAGGCCAACATGCGCAAGATCTTCCCGGACCACTGGTCCTTCATGCTCGGTGAAATCGCTCTCTACAGCTTCATCATCATCATCCTCACGGGTGTGTATCTGACGCTGTTCTTCCACCCGAGCATGAACGAGGTCGTGTATCACGGCTCCTACGAGCCGATGCAGGGCATCCGGATGTCCGAGGCCTACGCCTCGACGCTGGACATCAGCTTCGACATCCGCGGTGGTCTGCTGGTCCGCCAGATCCACCACTGGGCCGCGCTGATCTTCCTCGCCGCCATGTTCGTGCACATGATGCGCGTCTTCTTCACGGGTGCGTTCCGCAAGCCGCGCGAGATCAACTGGCTGTTCGGCTTCCTGCTGTTCGTGCTGGGTATGTTCACCGGCTTCACGGGCTACTCGCTCCCGGACGACCTGCTCTCGGGTACGGGTGTCCGCTTCACCCAGGGCGCGATCCTGTCCATGCCGATCGTCGGCACGTACATCTCGATGTTCCTGTTCGGCGGAGAGTTCCCCGGCGGCGACTTCGTCGCCCGGTTCTACTCGATCCACATCCTGCTGCTGCCGGGCATCATGCTCGGCCTCGTGGTCGGCCACCTGATCCTGGTGTTCTTCCACAAGCACACGCAGTTCGCGGGTCCCGGCCGTACCAACAAGAACGTCGTCGGTATGCCGCTGCTGCCGATCTACATGGCGAAGGCCGGAGGCTTCTTCTTCCTGGTCTTCGGTGTCATCGCGGTCATCGCGGCGATCGCCTCGATCAACCCGATCTGGGCCATCGGTCCGTACCGTCCGGACCAGGTGTCCACCGGCGCCCAGCCCGACTGGTACATGGGCTTCGCCGAGGGTCTGATCCGTGTGATGCCGGGCTGGGAGATCAACCTCTGGGGTCACACGCTCGTCCTGGGTGTGTTCATCCCGCTGATGGCCTTCGGTCTGGTGCTCGCCATCATCGCGGTCTACCCGTTCGTCGAGTCCTGGGTGACCGGGGACAAGCGCGAGCACCACATCCTGGACCGCCCGCGCAACGCCCCGACCCGGACGGCCTTCGGCGTCGCCTGGATCACGGAGTACATCATCGTCTTCATCGGCGGTGGTAACGACCTCTGGGCCACGCACTTCGATCTCTCGCTGAACTCCATCTCGTGGTTCGTCCGGATCTTCATCTTCGTGGGACCGGTCCTGGCGTTCCTCGTCACGAAGCGGATCTGTCTCGGCCTTCAGCGCCGCGACAGGGAGAAGGTGCTGCACGGACGCGAGTCCGGTCTCATCAAGCGTCTGCCGCACGGTGAGTTCGTCGAGGTCCACGAACCGCTCGGCCCCGCGCAGCTGCACACGCTCACCGCGCACGAGCAGTACAAGCCGGTCGAGATCGGCCCGACGGTCGACGAGAACGGTGTCGAGCGCAAGGTGCCCGCGATGCAGAAGCTTCGGGCCAAGCTCAGCAAGGGCTACTTCGGCGAGCACAACCAGATCGAAAAGCCCACTGCCGAGGAGTACAAGGAGATCACCAGCGGCCACGGCCACCACTGATCGCCTTAACTGATCGCCACAGCGGGAGCCCCGTCCATTCGATGGACGGGGCTCTTTGCTGTCCCGGGCGCTCGATAGGGTGGGGTCCATACCCTTATCGGCTGTGGACCCCCAGGAGCGGACCATGAACGTTGTGACCCCGGTCGGCGGCGACAGCGTGGCGGCTCGTTCCTGGCCCGGCGTACTGAACGCTCTGCTGCGCGGCCAGGACCTGGCCGCCGACGACACCGCGTGGGCGATGGACAACATCATGAGCGGCGAGGCGACCGACGTGCAGATCGCCGGTTTCGCCGTCGCCCTGCGCGCCAAGGGCGAGACCGTCGACGAGGTCACCGGACTCGTCCGCGCCATGTACGAGCACGCCACCACGATCGAGGTGCCGGGCCGCACGGTCGACATCGTCGGAACCGGCGGCGACCTCGCCAAGACGGTCAACATCTCCACGATGTCCGCGATCGTCGTCGCGGGCACCGGGGCCAAGGTCGTCAAGCACGGCAACCGCGCCTCCTCCTCGGCCAGTGGCGCCTCCGACGTCCTGGAGAAGCTCGGCGTCAATCTGGAGCTGGCCCCGGAGCGCGTCGTCGAGGTGGCGGAGGAGGCGGGTATCACCTTCTGCTTCGCGGTGAAGTTCCACCCCGCCCTGCGGTATGCGGCGCGGGCCCGCAAGGAGCTCGGCGCGCAGACCACGTTCAACATCCTCGGTCCGCTCACCAACCCGGCCCAGGTGCGCTCCCAGGCCATCGGTGTCGCCGATCTGAAGATGGCCCCCATCGTCGCGGGTGTGCTCGCGGCGCGCGGCAACTCGGCGCTGGTCTTCCGCGGCGACGACGGTCTGGACGAGCTGACGACCACGGCGACCTCCCGGATCTGGGTGGTCCGGGACGGGGAGGTGCGCGAGGAGGCCTTCGACCCGCGCGACGTCGGCCTCCAGCTGGTCCCCGTCGAGGCGCTGCGCGGCGCCGACGCCTCGTACAACGCCGATGTGGCCCGCCGGCTGCTGGCCGGTGAGACCGGTCCGGTACGTGAAGCGGTGCTGCTCAACTCGGCGGCGGCGCTGGTGGCGCTGGACCCGGGTGAGGGCACGCTGAACGAGCAGCTCGCCGCCGGGATCGCCAAGGCCGCCGAGTCCATCGACTCGGGCGCGGCCCGGGCGGCGCTGGAGCGCTGGGTGACGGTCAGCAACGCCTGACCGAACGGGAAATGCGGACCGGGGCGCAGTCCAGATCTTGGACTGCGCCTTGCGCGTCGACGCACGTATGGCAAGATGCTGGGCAGGTCATGAGTGACAGCGACTACGGCCCCGGCCCGCTGTCCGGCAACCCTCCGTCCGTGGCGGGGTGCCCCGGGTGAAGACCAGGCCGTAGGCAGCGAGGTCTGCGGCAAGCGCGGACCCCTCGACATCTCTGAATGTCAGATCCCTGGGGTCCTGGTCCTCAAGGAGCCTCTTGTGAGCAAGCGAATGCGATAGGGCCCGGTCCGGCCCCTCTTCGCACACCCATTTTCTTCCTCCTGCGCTGCCGCGTACCTGCTGGCGCAGTGAATTCGCCTGCCTTGTACGGGAGTTCGCCATGTCTGTTGTCATCGCTGCCGCCGAACGGTCCATTTGTTCCCCGCTGCCCGTTCTGGGCAAGGATGTGACTGTTCCGCTCGTCACCGGCGGAGAAGTCACCTATGCCGCCCTGGACTACGCGGCCAGTGCCCCGGCCCTGCAGCGGGTGTGGGACGACGTCGCCGCGTACGCCCCGTACTACGGCAGCGTCCATCGCGGCGCCGGCTACCTCTCGCAGCTCTCCACGGACCTCTTCGAGAACAGCCGCAAGGCGGTTGCGGAGTTCCTCGGCTGCCGCGCCGAGGACCAGGTGATCTTCACCCGGTCGACGACGGACTCGCTGAACCTGCTGGCCGCGGCGGTCCCCGCCGACTGTCAGGTCTTCGTGTACGAGACCGAGCACCATGCCTCGCTGCTGCCCTGGCGCGATGCCCGTGTCACCTACCTCAACGCTCCCCGCACCCCGGCCCAGGCCGTCGAGACGCTGGAGCGGGCGCTCGCCGACCGTGACCCCTACGGCCCCGCGCTGGTCTGCGTCACCGGCGCCTCGAACGTCACCGGTGAGCTGTGGCCGGTGAAGGAGCTGGCCGCCGCCGCCCACGCGCACGGCGCCAGGATCGTGCTGGACGCCGCACAGCTCGCGCCGCACCACCCGGTCGACATCGACGAGCTCGACGTCGACTGGGTCGCCTTCTCCGGACACAAGCTGTACGCACCGTTCGGCTCCGGTGTCCTCGCGGGCCGCGCCGACTGGCTGCAGGACGCCGAGCCGTACCTGGCCGGTGGCGGCGCCTCCCGGAAGGTCGCCCGGCGCACCGACGGCGGTGTGGACGTGGAGTGGCACTCCACCGCCGCCCGGCACGAGGCCGGTTCGCCCAACGTCATCGGTGTCTACTCCATCGCCTCCGCCTGCAAGGCGCTCACCGAGGCCGGCTTCGACCGCCTCGTCGCCCGTGAGCAGCAGCTCGTCACCCGGGTCCGCGAAGGCCTTGCCGAGGTCCCCCAGGTCAAGGTGCTGTCGCTGTTCGGCGACGACGCCCCGCGGGTCGGCGTCATCTCATTCGTGGTGGAGGGCTGGAACAGCTCGCACTTCGCCGCGGCGCTCTCCGCCGAATACGGCATCGGGGTGCGCGACGGACTGTTCTGCGCCCACCCGCTGGTGCGCACCCTGCTCGGCAGCGACCCGCAGGACCCGGGCGAGTGCGGCGCGCCGGAGGCCGAGCCGGGCGAGCTCCCCCAGTCTCGAACGGACTCGACCGGGGGGACCCCCTTGCTGAACGCGATCCGGGTCAGCTTCGGCGCCGGTACGCCGGACGAGCACATCGAGCGCTTCGTCCGCGCGGTCAAGGAGCTGGTGAGCGAGGGGGCCCAGTGGAAGTACCGCACCGAGGACGGCCGCTGCGTCCCGGACCGGGGCACGGCGCAGGTCTGACCGGTCAGGAACCGAGGCCGTAATACTTCGGCCGGGGACGGGCAATTGCCCGTCCCCGGCCGAAGTATTACGCCGTGATGAGGCGTATCTACGCGTCGAGACCGATGGCGAAGGCGGCTTCCAGGTCGTGCTGCGAGTACGTACGGAACGCGACATGAGTGTCGGTGCCCTCGACGCCCGGGATCTTGCTGATGCGGCCGGGGATGACGTCCGCCAGATCGTCGTGCTTGGCCACCCGGACCATGGCGATCAGGTCGTACGTACCGGTGACCGAGAAGACCTCGCTGACGCTGTCCAGCGCCGCGATGGACTCGGCGATCTCGGGAATCCGGTCCACGCTGGTTTTGATGAGCACGATCGCGGTGATCACGGCTGGCTTTCTCCCTCGGTGGCCGTGGCTGGAGTCTTCACTCTAGCCCCACGGCGGTAACGCCCCCAGGCGTAGAGGAAGCCGGTGGCGAAGCCGACCACATGGGCGAGATAGGCCACCCCCGGACCGCTGCCCGCACCCTGCGCCGCCATCCACTGCAGGGCGAACCAGAAGATCAGCACGATCCAGGCGGGAAAGCGCAGTGGCAGGAAGAGCAGGAACGGGAAGAGGCTGGTGACCCGGGCCCGGGGAAACAGGTACAGGAACGCACCGAGCACCGCGGAGATCGCCCCCGAGGCGCCGACGAGGGTCTGGTCGGAGTCGGCGTGCGCCGCCGCGTACGCCAGCAGGGCGAGATAGCCGCAGCCGAGATAGAAGAAGGCGAACTCGGCACGGCCCATCCGTTCCTCGGCCATCGCCCCGAAGACGTAGAGGAAGAGCATGTTGCCGAGCAGGTGCAGCCAGCTGCCGTGCACGAAGAGTGCGGTCAGCGGGGTGAGCAGGGCATGTGCGGAGCCGCCCCACAGTTCGGTGGGGATCACCCCCCAGCGCTCGAAATACCCGGCCTGGGCGGCGAGCAGGGTGTCGGCGGTGCCGTACGTGGGGTTGAACCCGGAGAGCGGGCTGATCAGGAAGATGGCACAGCACAGGGCGATGAGGGCATACGTCACCGGGGCACCGCCCGCGGTCGCGGCGCGCAGGAGCCTGCCGGTCAGTCCGCCCGTCACAGCCCGCCGTTCGATCACGAACAGAGCATGACGCAAGGTGATGGAACGGGGCAGATCGCCTCGCCGTGCCGATGGATATGCACAAGGCCGTAGGGTTACAGCAGGACATCCGCAGTTCGACGGCGCACCGCGAGATCCTTGGCAGGCAGCAGCACGACGCTCGACGAAAGAGGACGCAACGATGACGACGGTTCCCCAGCCGACCGACGGGACTCGCTGGCGCTGCACGCTCTGCGGGAATCTCACGCGCTTCGATGTCACGCGCTCGTCCAAGGTTGTCGAATACGTGCATCTCGACCTCGCAGGAGAGGCGACCGTCGAAGAGCGCGAGGTGGTCAGTGAGACCATCGAGTCGGTCCGGTGTCGTTGGTGCAACGCGGTGGACCAGATCGAACTAGTCGACAGGCCGGGTGCCGACTCCTGACGGGGCCGTGCGGACAGACATTTGGGGTGACGGATCGTGGAGCAGCCCGATAGCGGCGCCGAGCCGGCCGATGGAGCCGGCGACGCCGTCGAGGCGCTCGACCGCCCGCTGCCCGAAGGCGTACGGCGGCGGGTCGTCGCGCTGGTCTCGGACGCGTTCGGTGGCCTCACGGTCACCGAACTCCCGGCCCAGCTGAGGCAGTACGCCCGCTTCACCCCGACCCGGCGCGCCAAGTTCGCCGGGAACGCGATGGCGGCCGCCCTGGAGAGCGACACGCTGTTCCGCCAGCGCATCGGCGAACGGCTCCGGGAGTCCCAGCCCGAGCTGGCCGCGGCCGTGGAGGCCGGGTCGCCGCCCGCCGCCGCCGACCCCGTCGATGTGGCCGCCGCAGCCTATGTGCTGCGCCCGGTCGGCTGGGTGAAGCTGGTGGCCGCAGCCGGCGAGGAGGTCCAGCGGGCCGACGCCGAACGGGCCGACGAGGAGGGCCGGCGCGAACTGGAACGGCTGCGCGAGGAACTCGCCCAGGCCCGGACCCAGACCAAGAGCGAGACCGAACGGCTCCGCGGTGAGCTGGAGGCGGCCCGCAAGGAAGCCGACGCGCTGCAGCGCAAACTGCGCTCCGCCCTGAACGAGGTCAAGCGCGGTGAGGCCGCGGTCCGCCGCGGCAAGGCCGAGACCGAGACCGTACGGACCGAGGCGGCCGCCCGGATCTCCGCGGCCGAGAGCGAGACCCGGCGGCTGCGGGCCCGGCTCGGAGAGGCGGAGGCGTCCGTCGAGGCGAGCCGCAGGGCTGCCAGGGAAGGCCGCTCGGTCGAGGACATGCGGCTGCGGCTGCTGCTCGACACGGTACTCGACGCGGCCCGCGGGCTGCGCCGCGAACTGGCCCTGCCGCCCTCCTCGATCCGTCCCGCGGACAGCGTCGATGCGGTCGAACCCGGTGCGATGTCGCCCAAGGACATTGCCACCAGGGCGCTTTCGGACACCGATCCGGCCCTGCTCGACCAGCTGCTCGCACTACCGCAGGCGCATCTGATCGTGGACGGCTACAACGTCACCAAGACCGGCTATCCGCAACTGCCGCTGGAGAAGCAGCGGCTGCGGCTGCTGGGCGGTCTCGCGGTGCTCGCGGCGCAGTCCGGCGCCGAGATGACCTGTGTCTTCGACGGGGCCGAACTGGCCGCTCCGGTACTGCTCGCACCGCCGCGCGGGGTGCGGGTGCTCTTCAGTAAGCCGGGCGTCACCGCCGACGAGCTCATCCGTCAACTGGCCCGCGCCGAACCGCCGGGCAGGCCCGTCGTCGTGGTCTCCACCGACCGCGAGGTGGCGGACGGCGTGGCGAAGGCGGGGGCCAGGCCCGTTGCGTCCGTCTTGCTCCTGAAGCGACTTTCGCGCGTCTAGTGCGAGTTGTGGTGACTTGCCGGAATTTTTGGAACGGACCGTCAAGCCACCACTACACGCGGTGTGATGTGAGTAAAGAAGTGACTATTGGGGCGAGATTTTTCTTGTGAGGATTTGAACTGATCACAAGATGGTCACTAAGGTCGGGCCTCGAACCTTCGCACGGTTGATCACCCATCCGGGGTGGCAGCGAAGGAACCGCCGAGTCCGTGACGTGCACGGAGCCGGGGATCCGATCCCCCACAGCCCGGTAGGCGGCTCGAGGAAGAAGGAGCTCGCCTTCGTGGCGTCCCACCGTCGTCCCAAGCAGCCGAGCCGCACCCGCGTGACCGTGCTCACCGCGACCGCCGCCGCGGCCGTTGCCCTGACCTCCCAGGCCGCCCACGCCGACCCCAAGCCGACCAAGAGCGAGGTCAAGGCGAAGGTCGACAAGCTCTACCACGAGGCGGAGACGGCCACCGAGAAGTACAGCGGGGCCAAGGAGGAGCAGCAGCAGCTCGAAAAGCAGGTCGGCGCGCTGCAGGACAAGGTGGCCCGCGGTCAGCAGGAGCTCAACACGCTCCGCAGTGGCCTCGGTTCGCTCGCCGCCGCGCAGTACCGCTCCGGCGGCATCGACCCGTCCGTGCAGCTCTTCCTCGCCTCGGACCCGGACACCTTCCTCGACGAGGCCTCGGCCCTCGACCAGTTGACGGCCAAGCAGACCGAGTCGCTGGCGAAGATCCAGGAGAAGCAGCGGGCCCTCGCGCAGGAGCGCAAGGAGGCCCAGGACAAGCTGGGCGACCTCGCGGACGTCCGCAAGACGCTCGGCGAGAACAAGAAGAAGTTCCAGGGCAAGCTCGCCGAGGCGCAGCGCCTGCTCAACACCCTGACCGCCGCCGAGCGCGCGAAGATGGCCCAGGACGACCAGCGCGCCAGCCGTGCCGCCGGCGACCGGGTCGATCTGGGCAACGAGGTTCCCGCCTCCGCCCGCGGCGCCGCCGCCCTCAGGGCCGCCGCCACCCAGCTCGGCAAGCCATACGTCTCCGGCGGTACCGGCCCCAACTCCTTCGACTGCTCGGGCCTGACCCAGTGGTCCTACGCCCAGGCCGGCGTCTCCATCACCCGCACCACGTACACCCAGATCAACGAGGGCACGCAGATAGGTCGCAGCGCACTCAAGCCGGGCGACCTCGTCTTCTTCAACAACACGTCGCACGTGGCTCTGTACGCGGGCAACAACACCGTTCTGCACGCCCCGAAGCCGGGCGCGGTGGTCCGCTACGAGTCGATGAACACCATCGGCAGCTTCCAGGTCGGCGTGCGCATCTGACGACGCCCGAACGGGCGAATTCCCACGCCCCGACCGACTGCCCGCCCCGCCGGAGACCACAGGTCACCGGCGGGGCGGCGGCTTTCGTACCCCTCACCCGATCGGCGAGGCCGTTGGGCGCTCCGTAGTCGCGCGGCTACTGTCTGCCTGCTGTGCAGCTCCCGTCCGTCGGTCCGCCCGCCCCGGGCGGCAGGGGGCTGTGCACCTCTGCGTACAGCGGAAGGGAGTGCGGCGTCCTGTGGTGTCCCATCGCCGTTCCACACAGCCCGGCGTCAACCGGAGCGTCCGGATCACAGTCCTGTCGGCGGCGACCGCTGCCGCCGCACTCGGGGCGGCCACCGCGAACGCCGAACCGCGGGACACGCCCCGGGCCGCGAAGGCCGAGATCGACCGGTTGTACGGCGAGGCCGAGCGGGCCACCGAGCAGTTCAACAAGGCCGGGGAGGACGCCGAGCGGCTGCGCGGTGAGGTGCTCAGGGCCCAGGAGCGGGCGGCCCGCGACCAGGAACAGATCAACCGGCTCCGCACCGCGGTCGGTTCGGCCGCCGCCGCGCAGTACCGCGCAGGCTCCATCGACCCCTCGCTCGCCCTGCTGCTCTCTTCGGACCCGGACAGCTACCTCGACCGGGCGGCCACCCTCGACCGGCTGAACGTCCGGCGGGCGAGCACTCTGCAGAAGCTCCAGAGAGCCCGGCGCGGGCTCGCGCAGGCCCGTGCGGAGGCCGCCCGCTCGCTGGCCGGTCTGGAGCGCAGCCGGGCCGCAGCCGCCCGCCACAAACGGACCGTCGAGCAGAAGCTCCAACAGGCCCGGCAGCTGCTGACCTTGCTGCCGGGCGCGGACCGGGCGGCCTTCGAAAGGGCCTCGCGCACCGGCCGCGACGACGTGTTCCCGGGCATGACCGATCTGCCCCCGGGTTCCTCCCGGGCGGCGGCCGCCGTGATGGCGGCACGGCACGCCGTCGGACGCCCGTACATCTGGGGTGCCAACGGGCCCGCGGGGTTCGACTGCTCCGGGCTGATGCAGTGGGCGTACGCCCAGGCCGGTGTCGGCCTGCCGCGCACCTCCCAGGCCCAGCGGTACGCCGGACGTATGGTGCCGCTCTCCATGGCCCGCCCGGGCGACCTGGTCGCCTACCGGGCGGACGCCAGTCACATCGGGATGTACGTCGGCAACGGCCGGGTGGTCCACGCCCCGTACCCGGGCGCCCCGGTCCGCTACGACCCGGTCGGCATGATGCCCGTCTCGTCGGTCACCCGCATCTGACCCGTACCCTCGATCGGGTGGCTGATCAGGGGCGTACGGCAGGCCGAGGACGTGACGGACGGTGGCGCGCGGCAGGCGCGGCACTCGCCGCTCTGCTGCTCGCGGCCGCCTGCACGGCGCCCGCCGCCACCTCCCCCGACACCACGGTCCGCGACGTCCGCGCCACCCTGGACCGCCGGGCCGCCGCCGTCCTGGACCACGACTCGGACGCCTATGCGGCCACGGTCGTCCCCGGGGCCACCGGGCTGCGGACGGCCCAGCGCCGCGAACTGGCCAACCTCGCCGACGTGCCGCTGAGCTCGTGGACGTACGAAGTGACCGACGTGCACGAGCACGGCGCCACCAGGGCCACCGCCGAGGTCGAACTGCGGTACCGGATCGCGGGCTACGACAGCGCCCCGGTCACCGCCGACCGGGTCCTCGACCTGGAGCGGCACGGGGCGGACGGGCGCTGGTACATCGCCGCCGACCGGGCCGGGAAGGACGGCGGCCGGCAGCTCTGGCAGCAGGGTGACGTGCGGGTCGTACACGGCGCGCACAGCCTCGTCCTCGGCGTCGGCCACACGCAGGAGGAGCTGCGCCGGATCGCGGACACCGAGGACCGGGCGGTGCCCGTCGTCTCCGCCGCCTGGCCGGAGCGCTGGGCCGCCCGCGTGGTGGTGATCGTGCCGAAGACGGTCGACGACATGGCCGGGCTGCTCGGGGCCCCGGTGGCGAACTACCGGGGCATCGCGGCCGTCACCACCGCGGAGACCGGCGGCCCGGGCCGGACGCCGGCGGACCGGGTGATCGTCAACCCGCAGGCGTACGCGATACTCGGCACGTTCGGGCAGCGGGTCGTCCTCACCCACGAGACCGCCCATGTCGCCACCCGCGCCCGTACCTCCGCCGCGACCCCGACCTGGCTCTCCGAGGGCTTTGCCGACTGGGCCGCCTACCGCGTCGAGGACCGGACCCCCGCACAGGCCGCGCCGGAACTGGCGGAAGCCGTCCGGCGCGGCGAGCTGCCCGCCGCACTCCCCACGGACGAGGATTTCCGCTTCGGTGGCGACTCCGGGCGCCTCGCGAGGGCGTACGAGGGCGGCTGGCTGGCCTGCGCGCTCATGGCCGACCACTGGGGCGAGAAGAAGCTGTTCGCCTTCTACCGGGCCGTCGGGGGGCACTCAGGGCGGGACGGAGCGGTGGAGCAGGCCCTGCACGAGGTGCTCGGCACGACCGAGCAGGACTTCACGGCGCGCTGGCGGGAGTATCTGCTGTCCCGTCTCGGCTGACGTCCCCGGCCGGTGCGGACCCGCGGCAGGGGACCGGCCGGACCGGCACCGGCCTCCCCGGCTCGGTCACCGTCCGCTGCCACAGCCGCCTCGCCGCGACCAGGGTCGCCGCGACCAGCAGGCCATTGCGTACGAACATCAGCGTCACGCCCGTTGCGTCACTG
The DNA here is from genome assembly GCF_053593595.1 of Streptomyces sp. NPDC002206. Lineage (NCBI taxonomy): Bacteria > Bacillati > Actinomycetota > Actinomycetes > Kitasatosporales > Streptomycetaceae > Streptomyces > Streptomyces sp. NPDC002206. Next base: position 41,366 of record NZ_JBSFCW010000007.1, on the reverse strand, counting down.
GTCACCACGTGGATGAACCCGAGCGGGAACTCCAGCTGCGTGACGCCCGTCGCTGCCAGTACCAGTCCGGCCGGCAATCCCATCCGGCCGGACCGGAAGACCAGGCAGACCGCCGCAAGACCGACCAGCCACAGCATGTACTGGGGGCTGATCACCCGGCTGGTGGTCGTGAACAGCAGGACCGCGGTGAACGCCGCGTCGGCCGTGGTGCTCGCCCCGAACGTGCGGGCCCGCAGCCGCCACACCAGCAGCCAGCCGCAGGCGATCAGGCTCAGACCGAGCGCCAGCGTGCTCACCAGCGGTACATGCGGACCGAGGAACTCCAACGATCCGTAGTTCAGCTCCACCCGCCCCTGCCAGCCGAACTGCCGCGCCACATGGAAGACCAGCGCGCCCAGCGACTCGACCTCGGTGCCCCGGTCGCGCTGGAAGCCGAGAAAGGCCAGCGCGCCCGGCATCGCCGCCGCACACACCATCAGCAGACCGGCCGCCGTCACCGCGGCCGCCGTCCACGAGCGGCGGGTGCGCTCCCCGCGCGCCGTGCCGACGAGCAGCAGCACCGGCCACACCTTCAGCAGCGCACCGAAGGCGGCCAACGCCCCCAGCACCCGCGGATGCCGCGCCCCCGCCAGCAGCGCCGCCACCGCGACCGCCGTCACCATCACGTCGTAACGGGCGTACGCGGTCGTGCCGAGCAGCGGCACCCCCGCCACCCAGACCCAGCCGCCCGCCGTCCGCCTGCCGGTCCGCCGGCCCGCGTACAGCAGCAGGCCCAGCACCAGCGCGTCGCACAGGCACACAAGGACGAAGAAGGCCGAGGCGTAGTCCAGGAACGGCAGCAGGGCGGGGGAGAGGATGGCGAGCGCCGCGACGGGCGGGTACTGCCAGGTGACATCGGACTGCGGGTACGTGCCGCTCTGCAGCACCTCGGACCAGCCGTGGTAGATCACCGAGACGTCACTTGTCACGTCCGGACCCGGCAGCGTGATCACCTTCAGGACGCAGAGGAGCAACACGGCCCTGGTGAGGGCCCACACCGCCACGGGTGCGAGAAGTCTGCCGGTGCCGCCTGCTGCCGTCATGGCCGCACTCATTCCCTTCGCCGGTGGCTCGATGAGTCATGATGCACGGCGTCTCTGCGCGGGAGCCATCAGGCCCAGCTGTTCGGTACTGTCAGCGGCGATGGACAAGACCCTGATCGTGACCAATGACTTCCCGCCCCGACCCGGCGGTATCCAGGCATTTCTGCACAATATGGCGCTGCGCCTGGACCCCGGACAACTCGTCGTCTACGCCTCCACCTGGAAGCGGAGCCCCGAGGGCATCGCGGCCACCGCCGCGTTCGACGCCGAGCAGCCGTTCACCGTCGTCCGCGACCGTACGACGATGCTGCTGCCGACCCCCCGGGTGACCCGGCGGGCGGTCCAGCTGTTGCGCGCACACGACTGCACGTCCGTCTGGTTCGGTGCCGCCGCCCCCCTGGGGCTGATGGCACCGGCGCTGCGGAAGGCCGGTGCCCGGCGCCTGGTCGCGACCGCCCACGGGCACGAGGCGGCCTGGGCCCAACTGCCTGCGTCCCGGCAGCTGTTGCGCCGGATCGGCGAAGGCACGGACACCATCACGTACCTCGGCGAGTACACCCGCTCCCGGATCGCGGACGCGCTCACCCCCGAAGCCGCGGGCCGCATGGTCCAACTGCCGCCCGGCGTCGACGAGAAGATCTTTCATCCGGACTCCGGCGGGGACCGGGTCCGGGCCCGGCTCGGGCTCACGGACCGGCCCGTCGTCGTCTGCGTGTCGCGGCTGGTGCCCCGGAAGGGGCAGGACACCCTGATCCTCGCGATGCCCGCGATCCTGGCACGGGAGCCGGACGCCGTACTGCTGATAGTCGGCGGCGGACCGTACGCCAAGGACCTGAAGAAGCTCGCCGAGGAGACGGGCGTAAGCGACTCCGTACGGTTCACCGGACCGGTGCCGTGGGAGGAGCTGCCCGCCCACTACGGCGCGGGCGACGTCTTCGCCATGCCGTGCCGCACCCGCCGCGGCGGCCTCGACGTCGAAGGCCTCGGCATCGTCTATCTGGAGGCGTCCGCGACCGGACTGCCCGTGGTGGCGGGCGACTCGGGCGGCGCCCCCGACGCCGTACTGGACGGCGAGACCGGCTGGGTGGTGCGGGGCGGCTCCGTGGAGGAGTCCGCCGACCGGATCGCCACCCTGCTCGGCGATCCGGAGCTGCGGCAGCGGATGGGGGAGCGAGGCCGGGCCTGGGTCCAGGAGAAGTGGCGCTGGGACCTGCTGGCGGAGCGGCTCAGAACGCTGCTGTGAGACAGAGTGCGCTGCCCGGCGCGTCCTGCGCCGGGCAGCGCACTCTTCTCAGCCGCAGTTGCCCCAGCGGTACCCGCAGGGGTCTCCCTAGGGAAGTGGATCGGTTCGAGTGATCCAGACCCTTGCACCGGTCCTGCAGGGGGGGCAAGGCCAGGTTTTGGCCAACGGCCCTGTCAGCGCTGGTAGATGGACTCGACCTCGTCCGCGAAGTCCTTCGCCACCACATTCCGCTTCAGCTTGAGCGACGGTGTGATGTGGCCCGCCTCCTCGGTGAACTGCGAGGCAAGGATGCGGAATTTACGCACGGACTCCGCCTTGGACACCGCCGCGTTGCCGTCGTCCACCGCCCGCTGCACCTCGGCCAGCAGCTCCGGGTCCTCGCGCAGCGACATCGCCGTCGAGCCGACCGGCTTGCCGTGCTCCTCGGCCCAGTGGCCGAGGAACTCCTCGTCCAGGGTGATCAGCGCACCGACGAACGGCCGCCCGTCGCCGACCACCATGCACTCGGCGACCAGGGCGTGGCTGCGGATCCGGTCCTCGATCACCGCGGGTGCGACGTTCTTGCCGCCCGCCGTGACGATGATCTCCTTCTTGCGGCCGGTGATCGCGAGATAGCCGTCCTCGTCGAGGGTGCCGATGTCGCCTGTGTGGAACCAGCCGTCGGCCAGCGCCTCGGCCGTCGCCGACTCGTTGTTCCAGTAGCCCGCGAACAGGTGCTCGCCGTGCAGCAGCACCTCGCCGTCGTCGGCGATCCGGACGACCGATCCGGGCAGCGGCTGGCCGACCGTACCGATCTTCTGCCGGTCCCACGGGTTGAACGCGGTGGCCGCGCACGTCTCGGTGAGGCCGTAGCCCTCCAGCACCGTGAAGCCGATGCCGCGGTAGAAGTGCCCGAGCCGCTCGCCCAGCGGCGCGCCGCCGGAGATCGCGTACTCGCCGCGGCCGCCGAGTACGGCCCGCAGCTTGCTGTAGACGAGCCGGTCGAACACCTTGTGCTTGAACTTCAGGCCGATGGACGGGCCCTCAGGGGTGCCCAGCGCGCGGCTGTACGCGATCGCCGTGTTCGCGGCCTTGTCGAAGATCTTGCCCTTGCCGTCGGCCTGGGCCTTGGCGCGCGCCGAGTTGTAGACCTTCTCGAAGACCCGCGGCACACCGAGGATCAGCGTCGGCCGGAACGAGGCCAGTTCATCGGTGAGGTTCTTGATGTCGGGGACGCAGCCGAGCTTGATGGGCGCCATCACGGACGCCACCTCGACCAGCCGTCCGAAGACATGGGCCGCGGGCAGGAAGAGCAGAACGGAGCACTCGCCGGTGCGGAAGAGGGGCCTGAGCCGCTCCACCACATTGCCGCACTCCGCGAAGAAGCTGCGGTGCGTGAGCACACAGCCCTTGGGGCGGCCGGTGGTGCCCGAGGTGTAGACGATGGTCGCCGGGTCGTCGGCCCTGGCGCTCGTGCTGCGCAGGTCGACGGTCTCCTCCGAGACCTGGGTGCCCGCCGCGGTCAGCTTGTCGACCGCGCCCTTGTCGATCTGCCAGACGTTGCGCAGGCCGGGCAGCCGGTCGCGCACGGAGGTGACGGACTCGGCGTGCGCGTCGCTCTCGACGAGGGCCGCCACCGCGCCCGAGTCGCCGAGGATCCACTGGACCTGCTCGGCGGAACTGGTCTCGTACACCGGGACGGTGACCGCCCCGGCGGTCCAGATCGCGAAGTCGAGCAGGACCCATTCGAAACGGGTACGGGACATGAGTGCGACCCGGTCGCCGGGCTCGATGCCCGCGGCGATCAGGCCTTTGGCGGCGGCTCTGACCTCGGCCAGGAACTGGGTGGCGGTCACATCGGTCCAGACGCCTGCCACTTTGCGGCTCATCACCGCGACGTCGGGATGCTGAGCGGCATTGCGGCGGATGAGATCCGTCAGGTTGCCGTCCGAAGGGACCTCGTACAGGGCCGGAAGGCTGAACTCGCGCAAGACTGCTGCTCCTCATCGGGCTCCGGTGCCACGGCTCTGTGTGACGCACCGGCTGCGGTCCAAGATTGGCGGGTGCTCAGTGGGGTGAGCACGACTGGACTGCCCGGACGTTACCCATCAGTACCAGCTTCCGGATAGGGGGTTCCGGCCAGATGTTTTATGCGTCACACATATTGGTGGTCCTTGCGCGCACAGTAGTGCACCCGAGTTACGACCAGGAAGTAACCGCAGGTCCGGCGGCTCTACCCATGCTGCGGGCGTCGTCCTAGGGTGATCGTCATGCGAGCCGGACCGAACAGCCGTGATGCCGCCACCGCACGCCGTACCCGCATCCATGTGGTCAGTGACGTGCATGGGAACACCGAAGCGCTGGCCCGTGCAGGGGACGGCGCGGACGCGCTCGTCTGTCTCGGTGACCTGGTGCTCTTCCTCGACTACGCCGACCACTCGCGCGGCATTTTCCCCGACCTCTTCGGCGTCGAGAACGCCGACCGGATCGTCGAACTGCGCACCGCCCGCCGCTTCGAGGAGGCCCGGGACTTCGGTCGCGGTCTCTGGGCGGGCCTGGATCGCAATGCCGCCATCGTCGGCGCGGTGCGCAAGCAGTACGCCGAGTTGTTCGATGCGCTCCCCACCCCCACATACGCCACCTACGGCAATGTCGACATCCCCGATCTCTGGCCCGAGTACGCCCGCCCCGGCACCACCGTCCTGGACGGTGAACGCGTCGAGATCGGAGGCCGGGTCTTCGGCTTCGTCGGCGGCGGACTGCAGACCCCGATGCGCACCCCGTACGAGATCAGCGACGAGGAGTACGCCGCCAAGGTCGAGGCGGTCGGCGAGGTGGACGTCCTGTGTACGCACATCCCGCCCGACGTCCCGGAACTGACGTACGACACCGTGGCGCGCCGCTTCGAGCGCGGCAGCCGGGCGCTGCTCGACGCGATCCGCCGGACCCGCCCCCGGTACGCAGTTTTCGGCCATGTCCATCAGCCGCTGGTCCGCCGGATGCGGATCGGCGCCACCGAATGCGTGAACGTCGGGCACTTCGCGTCGACCGGCCGGCCATGGGCTCTGGAGTGGTGACCAGGACCGGCGACCGGGTCCGGTGGGCCGTGCCGACCGGACCCTGGGACGATGCGCCCCGCGCACGCGATAGCCTTCTGGCGGCAGGCCTCTGCCGACCGACCGGTACCCCGCACTGGAGGAGCCACAGCGATGGCTGAACACACCAGCTCGAGCATCACGATCGAGGCGGCACCGGCCGACGTCATGGGCGTGATCGCCGACTTCGACCGCTACCCGGAATGGACCGGCGAGGTCAAGGAGGCCGAAATCCTCGCCAAGGACGACAACGGCCGCGCCGAGAAGGTCCGCCTCGTCCTCGACGCCGGTGCGATCAAGGACGACCACACCCTCGCGTACACCTGGACCGGCGACCACGAGGTCAGCTGGACCCTGGTCAAGTCCCAGATGCTGCGTGCCATCGACGGCTCCTACACGCTGGCCCCGATCGGTGACGGCAGCCGCACCGAGGTCACCTACCGGCTGACCGTCGACGTCAAGATCCCGATGCTCGGCATGATCAAGCGCAAGGCCGAGAAGGTCATCATCGACCGCGCACTGGCCGGCCTGAAGAAGCGCGTCGAGTCCGTCCCGCAGGGCTGACCCGGTGCGTACGGTCCTCGTCACCGGCCCCGGCGGCGCCGGCCGTACCACCGTCGCGGCGGCGACCGCGCTGGCCGCCGCCCGCCGCGGCCGCCGCACGCTGCTGCTCTCCGCCGACGCCATACCCGGCTTCCCCGACGTCACGGAACCCACCCGGGTCACCGAAGGACTCCGGTTCGCCCGCGTCGACTCCGGCGAGCACTTCCGCACCGAACTCCTCACTCTTCAGGACCAGGCGTCCCCGGTACTCGACCTGCTCGGCGGCAACCGGCTCGACGCCGAGGAGCTGACCGAACTCCCCGGCAGCGGCCAACTGGCCCTGCTGCACACCTTGCGCCGCGCTGCCGAGGGCGACTGGTCGCACGACGGCCACGAGCTTCTCGTCGTCGACCTGCCGCCGCTGCGCGAGGCCCTCGCCGTCCTCGCCCTGCCCGAGCAGCTGCGCCGCTATCTCCGTCGCCTGCTGCCACCGGAACGCCAGGCCGCCCGCGCCCTGCGCCCGATGCTCGCCCAGCTCGCCGGCGTCCCGATGCCCGCCCAGTGGCTGTACGAGACCGCCGCCCGCCGCGACGCCGAGCTGGCCGCCGTCCAGACGCTGATCGAGGACCGGGGCACCACGGTCCGCCTCGTCGCCGAACCCGGACCCGCCGCCGAGGACGCCCTGCGCACCGCACGCACCGGATTCGCCCTGCACGGGCTGCGCGTCGACACCCTCACCGTCAACCGGGTGCTGCCCCGTCACTCGTCCGACCCGTGGTTCGCCGCGCTCGCCGCACAGCAGGAGAAGTGCGTCGACCACTGGTACGAGGAGTGGGCGCCGGCCGCCTCCCTGTGCGAAGTGCCGCACCTCGGCCGGGACCCGCAGGGGCCCGACGACCTCACCCTTCTCGCCACCGGGGCGAACCGCACCACCGTCGAGGCGGCGGGCACCGGGGGAGGCCGCTTCGAGGGCGACGGGCTCGCCGTCGAACCGGCCGACCGGCCGGGCGGGCGCGCCGACAACCCCTGGTGGATCGAGGGCCCGAGCGTCGCGGACGGCCCCGATGGGGTCCTGGTCTGGTGCCTGCCGCTGCCCGGAGCCGTCAAGGAGAACCTCCAGCTGGTGCGGCGCGGCGACGAATTGCTCCTGAGCGTCGGCCCGTTCCGGCGGATCGTGGAGCTGGAGTCCGGGCTGCGCCGCTGCACCGTCTCCGGCGCGGCGCTCACCGAGGGTGTGCTGCGGGTCCGGTTCACCCCGGACCCGGGCCTGTGGCCGCGGACCTCCTGAACGGCGTACCACCGTTCGGGTAACGTCGGTAGTACGTGTCCCGTATGCGCCACCGTACGTGTCCCGTACGCGTCACCGTCCGCAACCATGTCGCAGGAGTCCGCCATGAGCGAAGCCACCGATCGTCCCGTCGACGACGACGCGTGGGCGAAGGCCTGCGCCGAGGATCTCGAAGCGGAGAAGGCCCGCCGCCGCGCCCAGCACGGCCCGCCGCCCGGCTCCGCCGCCGAAGAACTGCGCAAACTGGTCGATGCCGTGGCCGACAAGGTCGCCGCCCTCCAGTCCCCGCTGTTCGGCGTGGCCGCCCAGGGCGCCGTACAGCAGGTGATCAAGCAGGCGAAGTCCGTCGTCGAGCCCGTCATCGAACGCAACCCCGATGTCTTCGACCACATCGCCGCGGCCGGCAACGAACTTCTCGCCGCCTACCGCTCCGCCGTCGAGAGCCAGGAACGTCGCTGGACCCAGGGCGCCACCGACCCCGGCAGCCCCTCGAAGAAGGCCGACGACCCCACCGACCCGCGCGACGGCGGCACCGGCGCGGGCGATCACATCGACCTGGACTGACCGGCACCGATAGGGCGGGGACCGGCGCTCGGGTACGGTTGCCCATAGCGGGGCTCGACCGAAACTGAGGGATTCATGGGACTCACCATCGGCGTCGATATCGGCGGCACGAAGATCGCGGCTGGAGTGGTCGACGAAGAGGGCCGGATCCTCTCGATGTTCAAGGTGCCGACCCCGCCGACGGCTGAAGGCATCGTGGACGCGATCGCGGCGGCGGTATCCGGCGCGAGCGAGGGACACGAGGTCGAAGCAGTCGGCATCGGCGCTGCCGGATACGTCGACGACAAGCGCGCCACGGTGCTGTTCGCGCCGAACATCAACTGGCGGCACGAGCCGCTGAAGGACAAGGTCGAGCAGCGCGTCGGCCTCCCGGTCGTCGTCGAGAACGACGCCAACGCCGCGGCCTGGGGCGAGTACCGCTTCGGCGCCGGCCAGGGCCACGACGACGTCATCTGCATCACGCTCGGCACCGGCCTGGGCGGCGGCATCATCATCGGCAACAAGCTGCGCCGCGGACGCTTCGGTGTGGCCGCCGAATTCGGCCACATCCGGGTCGTCCCGGACGGGCTGCTCTGCGGCTGCGGCAGCCAGGGATGCTGGGAGCAGTACGCCTCCGGGCGTGCGCTCGTCCGGTACGCGAAGCAGCGCGCCAACGCCACCCCGGAGAACGCCACGATCCTGCTCAGCCTCGGCGACGGCACGGTGGACGGCATCGAGGGCAAGCACATCAGCCAGGCCGCCCGGCAGGGCGACCCGGTGGCGATCGACTCGTTCCGCGAGCTGGCCCGCTGGGCCGGCGCCGGACTCGCCGACCTCGCCTCGCTCTTCGACCCGTCCGCGTTCATCGTCGGAGGTGGAGTCTCCGACGAGGGCGAGCTCGTGCTCGGCCCGATCCGCAAGTCGTTCCGGCGCTGGCTGATCGGGGGCGAGTGGCGCCCGCACGCCCAGGTGCTCGCGGCCCAACTGGGCGGCAAGGCCGGACTGGTGGGCGCGGCGGACCTGGCCCGGCAGGGCTGAGCCGCCCGTCACGGACATCACCGGACGCCCGTCGCGCCCCTGTGGGAGCGGCGGGCGTCCGTCGTATCGTGAGCGGTATGGTCCTGACGCCGCTGCCCGACTCCCGTACCGAGCCGGATGGTTCGGCCGTCATCAGAGTGCTCGGCTACAACATCCGGTCGATGCGTGACGACCGCGAGGCACTGGCCCGCGTCATCCGCGCCTGCGCACCCGATCTGGTCTTCATCCAGGAAGCCCCGCGCTTCTTCCGCTGGCGCAAGCGCGCCGCGTGGCTGGCGGCCCACACCGACCTGGTGCTTCTCTCCGGCGGCGCCACCGCGGCTGGGCCCCTGCTGCTCTGTTCGCTGCGCGCCACCGTGGAACGAACGGAGGATCTGCTGCTGCCGCGCACCCCTGGACTGCACCGCAGAGGGTTCGCCACGGCGGTGGTACGGATCGCGGGCACCCGGATCGGTCTGCTGAGCTGCCATCTGAGCCTGCGGCACGACGAACGCCTGGCCCAGGCGGATCTGCTGCTCGACCGGCTGGACGACATGCAGGTCGAGCACGCCATCGCGGCCGGCGACCTCAACGACGGCCCGGAAGGGAAGGCCTTCCAGCTACTGGCCGGGCGGCTCCAGGACTGCCGGTCGGTCCGGCCGTGGGGCGCCGAGCTGACCTTCCCGGCGCACGATCCACGCCTGCGCATCGACGCGATCTTCGCGACCGCCGGGATCGAGGTCCTCGGCTGCGGAGTCCCGTCGGGGCTGCCCGGCATCACCGAGCCCGACCTGCGGGCGGCCACGGACCATCTGCCGGTACTGGCAGCGCTCCGGGTGCCCGCCCTTGCCTCCCTCGCCGAACCGACCTGATCCCGGGGAGCGGCTCGCAGCACTGCCCCGGGAGCCGTGTCAGACGACCGCTCCGCGCCCCGGATCGTCGTCGTCCTCGTCGGCGTCCTGCATCCGCGCGACCAGGGTGACGAAGCCACCCAGGAAGCCACCGACACAGAGCGTGGTCAGCCACCACGTCATGTCCCACTGCAGCAGCACCGCGATCAGCAGCAGTACCGGCCCGCCGACGACCGCGAGCCAGGCGAACTTCGCCGGGACATCGGCCTCCGGCAGCGGCGGCGGCTCCGGCGGGACGAAATGCCCCTCGTCGTGGTCGTCCGCGCCGTCCCCGTCGGCCGGCTCCGTCACCTCGTAGTCACGCGGACCGTTGACACCGGGCGCGAAGACGACCGAGCTGCCGAGCGGCTTCTCCGGCGGCTTCGGGGGCTCCTGCTTCCCGGCACCCTTGTCGGGGTCCAGGACATTGCGCTGACCGTCCTCCAGCTGCGCGAGGTCATCGATCGACTTGAACGGCTTGGCACCCGGCGGGTCCGGCGGCTCCTCGCCGTACCCGGCGACGATCGCCTCCCAGACGGCCTCCTCGTCGATCGGGTCGCCCTCGGCCCTGGGCCTGGCGAGGGCGTCCTGCGCACCCGCGCCCCCGTCGGGCACGGCCGCTCCCTCGGTGGGGCGCGGTTCGCGCTCCTCCTCGCTGCCCGCGCGCTCCGCGTCGTGCTCAGCCACCGGATGTGCTCCCCTTCTTCCCGACGCTCGGAGCGAGGCGGTCGATGAACGAAAAGCTCTCGTCGAAGATCCGCTCCGCATCGTGGTCCAACGTCGCCACGTGGTAGCTCTGTTCCAGCAGGATCTCCTCGACATCCGTCGACGACACCCGGCTGAGGATCCGCGCCGAGTCGGCCGGCGGCACCACATGGTCCTGCGGGCTGTGCAGCAGCAGGACCGGCTGGGTGACCTGCGGCAGATCGGTGTCGACCAGCCGGAAGAAATTCCGCAGCGAATGCGCCGCGTGCAGCGGCACCCGGTCGTAGCCGATCTCCACGGAGCCCTCGCGCGCGATGTCGTTGGCCACGCCCTTCGTCGACGGCAGCAGATGACGGACGACCGGCAGTGCGTACGCCGCCAGGCCGTGCACCTTGTTGCCCGGATTGACGAGCACCAGACCGCTGATCGCGTCCCCGTGCTTCGCCGCCAGCCGCAGCGCCAGCGCGCCGCCCATCGACAGCCCGAAGACGAAGACCTGACTGCACCGCTCCGACAGGGCCCGCAGCTCCCGGTCCACCTCCGCGTACCAGTCCTGCCAGCCCGTGACCTGCATGTCCTGCCAGCGCGTGCCGTGCCCGGGCAGCAGCGGCAGCGAGACCGTGAGTCCGCGCTCCGCCAGATGGTCGGCCCAGGGACGCAGCGACTGCGGTGAACCGGTGAATCCGTGGCAGAGGAGGACGCCTACCTCTCCGCCCTCGTGGCGGAACGGCTCGGCTCCAGGAAGGACCGGCACCGGGGTCTCCTGTTCGTGAGGCTCGAAGGGGAGCGAAAGGGGGAGTGCAAGAAGGATTACTTCACCGTACGCGACCGGACTGACACCGACCAGGGTCGTCACCGGTCACAGGCGTGCTTCGGCTCCGAGCCGGGCAGGAACGGCAGCTGCAGCACGGGTTAAGGTCAGTGCGACAGCACACAGGAGGCACCCGAGTTGATCTACGGCGCAATGAAGTTCTCCATCGGCGGGTCATTGAAGCTCGCCTTCAGGCCGTGGGTGGAGGGCCTGGAGAACATCCCTGCTCAGGGGCCGGCGATCCTTGCGAGCAACCATCTCTCGTTCTCCGACTCCTTCTTCCTGCCGGCCGTCCTGGACCGCAAGATCACCTTCATCGCCAAGTCCGAGTACTTCACTGCACCCGGCGTGAAGGGCAGGCTCACCGCCGCCTTCTTCAAGGGCGTCGGCCAGCTGCCGGTGGACCGCTCCGGCGGCCGCGGTGCCGGTGAGGCGGCCGTCAAGGCGGGCATCGAGGTCATCGAGAGCGGCGGACTCTTCGGTATCTACCCGGAGGGCACCCGGTCGCCCGACGGCAGGCTCTACCGCGGCAAGCCCGGCGGCCTGGCCCGCGTGGCCCTTGCCACCGGAGCGCCCGTCATCCCCGTTGCGATGATCGACACGGAGAAGATCCAGCCACCCGGTCAGCTGATCCCCAAGCTGATGCGCCCCGGCATCAGGATCGGTAAGCCGCTCGACTTCAGCCGCTACCACGGCATGGAGGGCGACCGCTTCATTCTGCGCTCGGTCACCGACGAGGTGATGTACGAGATCATGAAACTCTCCGGCCAGGAGTACGTCGACATCTACGCGACCGCGGCAAAGCGGCAGATCGCGGACGAGGCGAAGCGCCGCGCCGAGGAAGAGAAGAACGCGGGCAGAAAGCCCGGAACGCAAGGGTGACGGATCGGCCCGGCGCGTCACCGCGCCGGCGTCCGTCGGGGGGTGGGGGGCATGGCCAAACGCGAACGGGTCGTACGCATGTCGGTCGAGCAGCCGCTGTGGCGTGCGCTGACCGCGTACCGGATTCTGACGATGCTCTATGCGAGTCTGCTCGCCGTCTTCGGCCGGGACGAGTACGAGCGGCCGTGGGTGGCCTTCGCCTACCTGGTCGTCATGGCCGCCTGGACCCTCGCCACGCTCCCCAAGGTCGCCGGCGCGGTGAGCTGCACCAAACGCTTCCTCGGCGCCGACCTCGTGATTGCTCTGGTCGGCATTCTGCTGACCCCGCTCGCCGACTTCGACGCCCAGCACATGGACGGCTCGACTCTGCCGTCCATCTGGACCGCGGGTTCCGTCCTGGCGTTCGCGATCAAGGGCGGCTGGCGCTGGGCGGCCTTTGCCTCCACCTTCGTCGCCGCAGCCAACATCGTCGAGCGCGGCGAACCCAGCCGGGACACCTTCCACAACGTCCTGCTGGTCTGGGTCGCCTCCATCGCCATCGGTTACGTCGTCGAGGTGGCCAGGGCCAGTGAGCGCACCCTGGCCCGCGCCCTGGAGATCGAGGCGGCCACCCGGGAACGGGAGCGGCTGGCCCGCGACATCCACGACAGCGTGCTCCAGGTCCTCGCGATGGTGCAGCGCCGTGGCACGGCGCTGGGCGGCGAGGCGGCCGAGCTGGGCCGGATGGCCGGGGAACAGGAGGTCGCCCTGCGCACGCTGGTCTCCAGCGGACTGGTGCCCACCACCCGGGTCTCCGAGGACGCCGCCGAGGGCGCGGTGGTCCGTACCGTCGAGGTCGACGACGAGGAGGACGGTCCGGCCGGCGGGGCCGCATGCGATCTGCGCTCCCTGCTCGCCCCGCACGCCGGCTCCCGGGTCAGCTTCGCGGAGCCCGGCGCCCCGGTACTGCTCGCTCCGGCGGCGGCGAAGGAACTCGCGGCTGCTGTCAGTGCCGCCCTGGACAATGTGCGGGTGCACGCGGGGCAGGACGCCCAGGCCTGGATCCTCGTCGAGGACTGGCCGGACGAGGTGATCGTGACGGTCCGGGACGACGGCCCGGGCATTGCGGAGGGACGGCTGGCGCAGGCGGAGGGGGAGGGGCGCATGGGGGTCGCCCTGTCGATCCGGGGGCGGCTGCGTGACCTGGGCGGCACGGCAGAGCTGATCTCGGTGCCCGGCCAGGGCGCCGAGGTCGAGTTGAAGGTTCCAAAGGCTTCGAGGAATCCGAACGATTCACGGGGGAAGGCAGGTTCCGGCCGATGAGCGCAGACAACGTGACGAACGCGACCGGCGCGCCGAGCGCGGCAGGTGGGCAGGGCGACACGCAGCGGGCGGTCAGGGTGATGGTGGTCGACGACCACCCGATGTGGCGTGACGCCGTCGCCCGCGATCTCGCCGAGTCGGGCTTCGACGTGGTGGCGACCGCCGGTGACGGCCCGCAGGCCGTGCGCCGGGCGAGGGCGGTCACCCCCGACGTCCTGGTACTCGACCTCAACCTGCCGGGGATGCCCGGCGTCCAGGTCTGCAAGGAGCTCGTCGGCTCCCACCCCGGCCTGCGGGTCCTGGTGCTCTCCGCGAGCGGCGAGCACGCCGACGTACTGGAGGCGGTGAAGTCCGGCGCCACCGGCTATCTGCTCAAGTCGGCCAGTACGCAGGAGCTGACCGAGGCCGTGCGGAGCACCGCGGTCGGCGACCCGGTCTTCACCCCGGGCCTCGCCGGACTGGTGCTCGGCGAGTACCGCAGGCTGGCCTCCGAGCCGGTGCCCGTCGCGTCCGACGAGCCGAAGGCCCCGCAGCTGACCGACCGGGAGACCGAGGTGCTGCGGCTGGTCGCCAAGGGGCTCTCGTACAAGCAGATCGCCGAGCGGCTCGTCATCTCCCACCGCACCGTCCAGAACCACGTCCAGAACACCCTGGGCAAGCTCCAGCTGCACAACCGGGTGGAGCTCGTGCGGTACGCGATCGAACGCGGCCTCGACGACGCCTGAGACCAGGAACGCCGAGATCGACTGCGCCTCGGCGACGCTCGTGATCAACTCCGGCTTATTGCGCGGGAATTGACCTTCCGACCCATCCCTGAGTGACCTGGATCACCATTAGCGTGGTCGTAGCGAGCTCACTTCGGCGAAGGGATGCTTCCATGCGGGTCGGAGTACTGACCGGGGGCGGCGACTGCCCCGGGCTCAACGCGGTCATCCGCGCGATCGTCCGCAAAGGCGTGCAGGAGTACGGCTACGACTTCATCGGCTTCCGGGACGGCTGGCGCGGCCCGCTGGAGGGGGAGACCGTCCCGCTCTCCATCCCGGCGGTGCGCGGCATCCTGCCGCGCGGCGGCACCATCCTCGGTTCCTCGCGCACCAACCCCCTCAATGCGGAGCACGGCGTCCGCCGGATCAGGGACAACCTCGCCAAGTACGAGGTCGACGCGCTCGTCACCATCGGCGGCGAGGACACGCTCGGCGTGGCCGCGACCCTGTCCGACGAGTACGGCATCCCGTGCGTCGGCGTTCCCAAGACCATCGACAACGACCTCTCGGCCACCGACTACACCTTCGGCTTCGACACGGCGGTCGGCATCGCGACCGAGGCCATCGATCGTCTGCACACCACCGCCGAGTCCCATATGCGGGTCCTCGTCGTCGAGGTGATGGGCCGCCACGCGGGCTGGATCGCCCTCCACTCCGGGCTGGCAGGCGGCGCGAACGTCATTCTCATCCCCGAGCAGCGCTTCGACATCGAACAGGTCTGCGCTTGGGTCACCTCCCGCTTCCGAGCGAGTTACGCCCCGATCGTCGTCGTCGCCGAGGGCGCCATGCCCGCCGAGGGGGAGCTGATCCTCAAGGACGGATCCCACGACTCCTTCGGCCATGTCCGGCTGTCCGGCGTCGGCGAATGGCTGGCCAAGGAGATCGAGCGGCGCACCGGGAAGGAGGCCAGGACCACGGTGCTCGGCCATGTGCAGCGCGGCGGCACCCCCAGCGCCTTCGACCGCTGGCTGGCCACCCGCTTCGGGCTGCACGCCATCGAAGCCGTGCGGGACGGCGACTTCGGCGTGATGGTCGCCCTGCGTGGCACGGACATCGTGCGGGTGCCGATCGCGGAGGCGACCGCCCGGCTCAAGACGGTCGACCCGGCGCTCTACGCGGAGGTCGGCGTCTTCTTCGGCTGAGCACGTTTCTTCGGTTGAGCACGTCAGAGGTACGGGCCGTATATTCGCTGCCATCCGGCCCGTACCCTGCCTATCGGGAGAAATCGTGGAAATCCTGGCATTCGGTGTGCAGTCCGATGAGAAGCCGCTGCTCGAGAAGGCCTTCGCCGGACAGCACGAGGTCCGTTGCCTGGACGTCTTCCTCAACAAGGACACCGCGCCCATCGCGGCGGGCTACGAGATCATCTCCACCAGCGTCAATGCCGATCTGGGCAGCAGCGTGCTGCAGACCCTCGCCGCGGGCGGCACGCAGATGATCGCCCAGCGTTCCACCGGCTTCAACAACATCGACCTGGACGTCGCCGAACGCCTCGCGCTGCAGGTCGCCCGGGTCGCCTTCTACTCGCCGTACGCGGTCGCCGAATTCGCCTGGACGCTCGCCATGGCGGTCAACCGGCGGATCCTCCGCGCCGCGAGCCGCACCCGCGACTTCGACTTCCGCCTCGACGGTCTCCTCGGCCGGGACATGCACGGCCGTACGGCCGGCGTGGTCGGTACGGGCAAGATCGGCGAGGCCTTCACCCGTATCGCTCATGGCTTCGGAATGAAGCTGCTCGGCTGGGACGTGGTCGAGAACCCGGCCTGCGTCGAGCTCGGCATGGCGTACGTCGAGAAGGAACAGCTCTTCGCCGAGTGCGATCTGATCAGCCTCCATGTCCCGCTGGTTCCCGCGACCCGCCACATCATCGGCAGGGACGCCCTGTCCCTGATGAAGGACGATGCGATCCTGATCAACTCCAGCCGCGGCGGACTTGTCGACAGCACCGCTCTGGTCGCCGAACTGCGGGCGGGTCGCTTCACCGGCGTCGGACTCGATGTGTACGAGGCGGAGGCCGGGCTCTTCTTCCTCGACAAGTCCCTGGAGGGCATCGACGACGACACCCTGGCCCGGCTCGTCACCTTTCCGAACGTCATCGTCACCTCGCACCAGGCGTACTACACCGAGGACGCCGTGGCACAGATCATCGAAGCCACCGTGCAGAACGTCGCCGACTACCTGGCGCGCCGCCGCAGCGACAACGTCCTCGTTCCCGCGCTCCGCGAGGACTGAGCCCCGGATCTCCTCCGGAGCTCCGCCCGCGTCCGCCGTCAGCTGTGCACGGGCAGCCCCGCCAGCAGCTCGGCGACGATCGACGCCCCGCGCAGCGTCAGCACCGACTCCGGGTGGAACTGCACCGACGCGAACCCGTCCCCGCGCAGCGCGTGCAGCTCCCCGGTGGACGCGTCCCGGCTCACCTCGATGGAGTGCGCAGCCAGCTCGGTGACCGTCTCGTCGTCGCAGCGAGCGGTGAAGCTGTTGTAGAAACCGACCGTTTCCGGGCGCCCGAACAGTTCGATCCGGGTCTGCGCGCCCTGGTACGGCACGGTCTTGCGGACGATCTCCAGACCCAGCTCCGCCGCGATCAGCTCATGGCCCAGGCAGACCCCGAGCAGCCCGTGCCGGTGGTCCCGGACCAGCTCCGCGGCGAACTCGCGCAGCAGCCGCATCTTCGGATCGCCGGTGTCGGCCGGATTCCCGGGCCCGGGGCCCAGCACGACCGGGCCCAGGTGCGCCCGGACGGCCTCGCGCAGCCCCGGCTCGTCGTAGCGCCGCACCGACACCTCCAGGCCCGAGGCGCGCAGCAGATGCGCCAGCATGGCGGTGAAGGTGTCCTCGCCGTCGATCACCAGCGCATGGCCGGACAGCTCCTGCGTACGCTCCTGCATCCGCAGCCAGAACGGTGCGAGCCCGTCCCGCCGGGCGTCCAGCGCGACCCGCACCCGCGGATCGCCGGCCAGCTGCGGACGTGTCCTCTCGCCCCGTGGCCGCCCGGGCCGCACCCCCAGCGCGGCCAGCACCCCGGCCGCCTTCGCATGGGTCTCGGCGACCTCGCTCGCGGGATCGGAGTGGCGTACGAGCGTCGCCCCGACCGGCACCCGCAGCCGCCCGTCGGCCGCGATGTCGGCGGTACGGATGAGGATCGGCGAGTCGAGAGTCTGTGCCCCGCCCGGCTCCTGACGCAGCAGGGCCAGCGCGCCCGCGTAGTATCCGCGCCCGCCGGGCTCGTACCGCTCGATGACCCGGCAGGCGTTCTGCACGGGCGAGCCGGTGACCGTGGCCGCGAACATGGTCTCCTTCAGCACCTCCCGTACGTCCAGCGAGGAGCGTCCGCGCAGCTCGTACTCGGTGTGCGCGAGATGGGCCATCTCCTTGAGCCGTGGCCCGATCACCACCCCGCCCATGTCACCGACGGTGCACATCATCTTCAGTTCCTCGTCGACCACCATGGAGAGCTCCTCGGTCTCCTTGCGGTCACCGAGAAAGGCCAGCAGGCTCTCGGCGGTCGGCCCCTCGGCGGGGTAGCGGTACGTCCCGCTGATCGGGTTCATCACGACCGTCCCGCCGGACATCCGCACATGCACTTCGGGACTGGCGCCGACCAGCGTCCTGTCGCCGGTGTGTACGACGAACGTCCAGTACGCACCCCGCTCACCGGCCAGCAGCCGCCGGAAGAGCGCCAGCGCGTCGGCCCGCCCGAATCCGGGGATCCCGCCCTGGAAGGTACGCCGGATGACGAAGTTCGCGCCCTCGCCCTGTCCGATCTCGTCCTCGATGACCCGCCGGACGATCCCGGCGTACTCCTCGTCGGGCACGTCGAAGGCCCCGTCCTCGACCCGCACGTCATGGGTGGGCAGGACGTCGAGCACCGTGGCGAGCGGCAGCTCGTACGTCTCGTCCGCGGCCAGCACGGACAGCGGTGTCCCGTCGTCGCGCACGTCGAAACCGCGCTCGGCGATCTGTCGGAACGGCACCAGGGCGAGCGACGGCTGCGGACCGACGGGCAGATCGGCGAGCCGGTCCACCTCCCGCACCCGGCCGATCAGGACCTCGACGGTGTCGTGATCACGGCCGGGGGTGCGCCTGCGCAGCAGCGCGAACGGCGGGCAGTCGTCCGTCAGGAGCCGCTGGACGACGAGCTCGGTGGGGTCGGACATGAGGTGTTCCTTCCGAATGGAGGAACGGCTCCCGAAACGCAGAGAAGGCCGCCCCTCGGGCGGCCTTCGCGTGGTCTGTCGCGCGATGAATCAGTGGGCCGCCGGATGAGCGGTCCACCACCAGTTCTGATGCGTCTGCGCGAACATGTTCCGCACCCTACCGGACGTCCACCGGTCCAGACGCGCGTCTCATCTGTTGAGCCTACGGATGAACGCCCCACGAGACCCCGTAATGTTGTGGATGTGACCGTGAACGCCAATACCTCCGTCGCCGGTGGCAACACCTGGCGAGACCTTCCCGCGGCGCAGCAGCCCGAGTACCCCGATGCCGAGGCTCTGCGCGATGTACTCGCGGACCTCGCGTCGTATCCGCCGCTCGTCTTCGCGGGCGAGTGCGACCAGCTGCGCGCCCGCATGGGAGCCGTCGCCAAGGGCGAGGCGTTCCTGCTGCAGGGCGGCGACTGTGCCGAGGCCTTCGACGCCGTGTCCGCCGACCACATCCGGGCCAAGCTGAAGACGCTGCTCCAGATGAGCGCCGTCCTGACCTACGCGGCCTCCGTGCCCGTCGTCAAGGTGGGCCGGATCGCCGGCCAGTACTCCAAGCCGCGCTCCAAGTCGACCGAGACCCGCGACGGCGTCACCCTGCCGACCTACCGCGGCGACTCCGTCAACGGCTTCGCCTTCACCGAGGAAGCCCGGATCCCGGACCCTGAGCGGCTGAAGCAGATGTACCACGCATCCGCTTCCACGCTGAACCTGGTCCGCGCCTTCACCACGGGTGGTTACGCCGACCTGCGCCAGGTGCACGCCTGGAACCAGGACTTCGTGAAGTCGTCCCCGTCCGGTCAGCGCTACGAGGCGCTGGCCCGCGAGATCGACAACGCGCTGAACTTCATGAAGGCGTGCGGCACGGACCCGGCCGAGTTCAAGGCGGTCGAGTTCTACTCGTCGCACGAGGGACTGCTGCTGGACTACGAGTCGGCGCTGACCCGCACCGACTCGCGCACCGGCCGGCTGTACGACACCTCCGGCCACATGGTCTGGATCGGTGAGCGCACCCGGCAGATGGACGGCGCGCACATCGAGTTCGCCTCGAAGATCCGTAACCCCATCGGCATCAAGCTCGGCCCGACGACCACCGTCGACGAGGCGCTCGGCTACGTCGAACGCCTCGACCCGGAACGCGAGCCCGGCCGGCTGACCTTCATCGTCCGCATGGGCGCCGACAAGGTCCGCGACAAGCTCCCCGCGCTGGTCGAGAAGGTCACCGCCTCCGGTGCGGTCGTCGCCTGGGTCACCGACCCGATGCACGGCAACACCTTCGAGGCGGCCTCCGGCCACAAGACCCGTCGCTTCGACGACGTCCTGGACGAGGTCAAGGGCTTCTTCGAGGTGCACAAGGGCCTCGGTACGCACCCGGGCGGCATCCACGTCGAGCTCACCGGTGACGACGTCACTGAGTGCGTCGGCGGCGGCCACGAGATCTTCGTGGACGACCTGCACCAGCGTTACGAGACGGCCTGCGACCCGCGCCTCAACCGCAGCCAGTCGCTGGACCTGGCCTTCCTGGTCGCCGAGATGTACCGGGACCAGTAGGGCAGTCACCGCAGGTACCGCACGTACGACTGTGGGGCACGGATCGATGTGATCCGTGCCCCACAGTCGTACCGGGGCTTTACGGGAGCGGAGCGCCGGGTAAGGTTAGGTTAGCCTCACCGATCAATCGGGACGGCGCCAACGATCGATCCCGTCGGGAGGTGAACCGCATGTACGTCTGCTCGTGCTTCGGTATTACGGAGCAGCAGGTCAAGGAACATGCGGACGCCGGGGCGTGCACCCCCCGCCAGATAGCCTCCGCCTGCAAGGCGGGCACGGACTGCGGCGGCTGTGTCCGCAGGATCCAGGCGATGCTGGGCCGTGGTGCGTGCGCTCGTGGCGAGCTGCTCGAGCAGAAGCTGACCCCCGGTGGCGTCCCCGAGCAGCCGCTCGCGCCCGGCGCGCCCTCCGATGCCGACCCGGGCAGGACCCCGGGCATCGCCCCCGGCAGAGCCCCGGGCATCCGGCTCCCCGACGCGGCCTGAACTCAGGGCTCGAGGGCTCAGGACCTCAGCTGTCCGGCTGCTCGATCTGCTGCGCGAGGTAGTGCGGCTCGCCGAGCTTCTCGATCAGCTCCAGCTGGGTGTCGAGGTAGTCGATGTGGTGCTCCTCGTCCTCAAGGATCGACTCAAAGACATTTGCGGACGTGATGTCGCTCTTGCCGCGCATCAACTCGACACCGCGCTTGAGCCGGTCGATCGCCTCCACCTCGATCTGGCGGTCGGCCTGGAACATCTCCGTGACGGTCTGGCCGACTCGCACATGGAAGAGCCGCTGGTAGTTGGGGAGTCCGTCGAGAAGGAGAATGCGGTCCGTCAGAATCTCGGCGTGCTTCATCTCGTCGAACGACTCGGAGCGCGTGTACTTCGCCAGCTTCGTCCAGCCGAAGTTCTCCTGCATCTTTGCATGCAGGAAGTACTGGTTGATGGCAGTCAATTCGGCGGTCAGCTGTTCGTTCAGGAACTCGAGGACCTCGGGGTCGCCCTGCATCGCAGAGGCTCCTTCCAACCGTGAACCGGGCAAGTTGGCCGCATCCTTGCACCGCACCCATCGGTCGTCCAGTAAGTACATGCTTAGTAGGAGTTGCCCGAATAGCCTCTGCCCTGGTCATGACCACCCCTGCCTGTCTGTCACCATGGAGTCATGGGTCAGCCGGAAAGCCGGGAATACCGCGAATCAGAGCAGTCCGAGCTTCCGCCGGGACAGCGACTGCAGCGCGGCTGGCCGGTTACCCACTACGGGCCCGTTCCCAAGTTCAAGCCCGACCGCTGGGAGTTCCGGGTCTTCGGAGCCACGGCGGACGGCGAGAAGCACTGCTGGAACCATGAGGAGTTCTCGGCCCTGCCATTCTCCTCGGTCGTCGCCGATCTGCACTGCGTCACCAAATTCAGCATGATCGGTGCCGAATGGGGCGGGGTCCTCGCCCGTACGATCCTCGAACTCGCGCCACCCTCGCCCCAGGCCACCCATGTGATGGTCTGGGCCGAGTACGGATTCAGCTCGAACCTGCGGCTTGACGACTTCGCCTCGGACCGAACACTTTTCGCCACTCACCAGGGCGGTGAACTGCTCACCGCCGAGCACGGCTTCCCGCTGCGCCTGGTGGTACCGCATCTGTACGCCTGGAAAGGGCCCAAGTGGGTCCGGGGCATCGAGTACATGACCGCCGATCGCCGGGGCTTCTGGGAGGAGCGCGGCTATCACAACATCGGCGACCCGTGGAAGGAACAGCGCTACTCCTACCAGGAGGAGCCCGGGGACGGCCCCGAGCTCTGACTCGTCGGGCCCGGTCGCTGCGGGCCCATCCTCAGCGGTGGTACCGGTGTACCACCGCGTGCCCCTTGCCACGGCCGATCATCCACTTGTTGACCGGTGTGGTGACGGCGAAGGCGACGGCCAGCGACAGCGCGAGGGCTCCCCAGAACAGCGCGTCGGCGAGCTGCGCGTCCATGGCGCCCGGCCACAGCGCGATCACACCGTTGTCGATCAGCTCCATCACCGCGATGGAGAGGGTGTCGGCGGCGAGGGCGACCCGGAACGCCGTACGGAAGTCGACGCCGGCCCTGAGGATGGAGCGCAGCGTCAGCGCGTAGCCGAATGCGAAGGCCAGGATGATCGCGAGGATCATCGTCTCCGCGTTGCCCCAGCCGAGCGCCGTGCCGATCACCATGCCGAGGATCTCGCCGATGGCGCATCCGGTGAGGCAGTGCAGCGTGGCGCGGGCCGCCATGGACCAGCCTGCCGTGCCGGGGGCGTGCGCCGTGTGTCCGGCGTGTGCTGAATGGTCTGCGTGACCCGTGTGGTCTGCGTGCCGGCTGTCGTGACCCTGGTGCTCGTGGTGCTCGTGGTGCTCGTGGTGCTCGTGGTGCTCGTGCCGGACTTGCTCCTCGTGCTGTTCGTCGCGCGTGTCGTGGTGCATGACGATCCCCCAATGCCGGTAGCGGTTCCCTTCGATCACAGGAACCGTATACCCCATGGGGGTATTCCCCATGCCTTCGCGAGTTCAGCTCCGGTCGCGCAGCTCCTTGAGTCGCGCCACGTCCCCCGCGTGGCCTTCCTTGCCACCCGGCGTCTCGATGACCAGTGGCACCCCGGCCGTCGCCGGATGCGAGAACAGCTCCTGGAACGGCTCCTCGCCGATGTGCCCGGCGCCGATGTTCTCGTGCCGGTCCTTGTGGGCTCCCACCACGTCCTTGGAGTCATTGGCGTGGATCAGTTTCAGCCGGCCCTCACCTACCGTCTCCACCAGCAGATCCAGGGTCTGCTTCATGCCCGCCGGGCCCGCCAGGTCGTGGCCCGCCGCGTAGATGTGGCAGGTGTCGAGGCAGATGCCGAGCTTGGGGTGGGCGTCCAGCGCCTCGAAGTACGGGCCGAAGTCCCAGGTCCGTGAGCAGAGTGAGAACCCCTGTCCGGCGGTCGACTCCAGCAGCAGAAACGGGTCGTCGTGGGTCAGCTCGTCGAGCAGCGGCCGCATGTGCGTACGCACCTGGGCCAGGGCCTCCGCGCGCGGCCGGCCGCCGGTCGCGGAGCCCGTGTGCACCACGACGCCCAGGGCGCCGATCTCGCGGGCCCGGCGCAGGGAGTGGCGCAGCGACTCCACGGACCGCTCGACAGTGGCCTCGGTGTGCGAGCCGAAGTTGATCAGATACGGGGCGTGGACGTACGCCGGTATCGACTCGGCCGTGCACTCGGCGCGGAACTGTTCGTCCTGCGCCGGGTTCCCGGCCGGTGTCGCCCAGCCGCGCGGATTGGCGACGAAGACCTGGACGGCCTCCGCCCCCATCTCGCGGGCGTAGGGCAGGCCGACCTTGGCGAGGCCGCCGGCCACGGGGACATGGCCGCCGACTGGGTTGCGCATACGGATCTAGAGTCCCTTGGTCGTGATGGTGATGGTGCTGCCCTCGGGGGCCCGGTCGCCGCCGTCGACGGACTGGCTCGCGATCGTGTCGCTGAAGGAGAGGAACGGGCGGTCGACCTTGACCTCGAAGCCCGCGGCCTTCAGGCGGCGCGTGGCCTCGTCGATGTCCTTGCCGGTGACGTCCGGGACATCGATCATCCGCGGGCCCTTGGAGACGGTGAGCGTGATGGTGTCGCCCTCGGCTGCCCGGGTGCCCCCGCCCGGTGACTGGCGCGCGATGTATCCCGCGGCCTCGGGCGAATTGACCCGGCCCGGCAGCACCTCGGCCTTCAGGCCTTCCTCGTCCAGCGCGTCGGTGGCCTCCTGGACCGACAGCCCGGTCAGGTCGGGGACATCGACCGGGCTGCCCTTGCTGACGACCAGGGCGACCGCGGAGTCGGAGTGGCGTTCCGCACCCCCTCCGGGCTCCGTACGGATCACCTGGCCCTGCCCGATGTCCTCGCTGAACTCCTTGGTGACCATGCCGGGCACCAGGCCCACCTTCTTCAGCGCGCGCCTGGCTTCGGCGAGCCCGGTGCCCTGGACGTCGGGGACCTTCACGATCTCGGGGCCGCGCGAGACGACGATCTTCACCGATCCGTTGCCCCGGATGCGGGCGCCCGACTTCGGGTCGCTGCTGATGACCTTGCCGCGGTCGACGTTGTCGCTGTAGGCCCGATCGACGCCCTTCAGCTCGAGACCGGAGTCGGAGAGCCGCTGGCGGGCGGCCTCCTCGGTCTGGCCGAGCAGCGAGGGGACCTGGGTGAACTGTCCCGAGTTGATGTACCAGACACCGGCGCCGACCCCCAGCACCAGCAGCACGGCGACGAGCGCAGCGAGCATCCCGCGGCGAGGACCGCCGCGCCGCGGCCCGCTCCTCGCCGGCTCGGGCGGCAGCGGCGGGGGCATCTCCAGCCGGCTGGTGTGATGGGCGGTGCCCTGGTCGGCCGGGAGCACCCGGGGGATCACGCTCGTCCGGTCCTCGGCGTCGTCGTGTGCCTCGGCGAGGGCCTGCGGCGGTACGGCGTCCAGCTGGCCGTCGGTGAGCGCGGCCCGCGCGGTGCGGGACTCGGCGAGCAGGGCCACGGCGTCGAACGGACGGGCCTCGGGGTTGCGGGCGGTGGCGCTCGCGACAAGTTCGTCCAGCTCGGCCGCGAGCCCCGGGACGACGGCCGACGGCGTCGGTACGTCCTCGTTGAGGTGCTGGTAGATGACCTGGGCGGGGGAGCCGCCGGTGTGCGGCTTGGCGCCCGTCAGCATCTCGTAGAGCACGACACCGCAGGCGTACACATCGGTGCGGGTGTCCGCCGTGCCGTGCTCGATCTGCTCGGGGGCGAGATAGGAGACGGTGCCGAGGACTGTTCCGGTGGTGTTGGTGTCGGAACCCACGGCCCGTACGAGACCGAAGTCCGCGACCTTCACCCGGCCGTCGTCCCCTATGAGGACGTTCTCCGGCTTCATGTCGCGGTGTACGAAGCCTGCCCGGTGTGCGGCGCCGAGCGCGGCCAGGACCGGCTCCAGGATGTCCAGCGCGGCTCTCGGCTGCAGGGCGCCGCGCTCACGCAGGACGTCGCGCAACGTGCAGCCCGCCACGTACTCCATCGCCAGGTAGACGTACGCCCCCTGGGCGCCCTGGTCGAAGACAGCGACCACATTGGGGTGCGCGAGCCGGGCCACGGACTTGGCCTCGCGGATGAAACGCTCGACGAACGAGGCGTCGGTCGCGAGGGCCGGGTGCATCACCTTGAGGGCGAGCACCCGGTCGAGCCGGGTGTCCATGGCCCGGTAGACCGTGGCCATCCCGCCCACGGCGATGCGGGCATCGACGCGGTAGCGGCCGTCGAGCAGCTGCCCGACGATGGGGTCTCCCCGGCCGAAGGCCGGGGAAGGGTCCTGGAGGGTCGTATCCACGCAAGCGAGTCTACGAGCCGCCGAGGACATGGCCGACGGGCCGGGGCGATCCCGGGGCCGTACTGCAGCCGAGCCGAGCCGTGACAGGGACATGCGCGTCATGCGTGCGCCGTGCGCTCCGCGTGCGTACGGGTGCTCAGAACGCGGGCCGCTCCGGGTCCAGCGCAGCCCGCCCCTCCATCGGTGACGACGCCTCGGCGAAGTGGCGCCGGGGGATCCGGCCGGCGCGGTACGCCAGCCGCCCGCCGTCCACCGCGTGCCGCATCGCCGCCGCCATCAGCTCGGGCTCCTGCGCCCGGGTCACCGCCGACGCCAGCATCACCGCCGCGCACCCCAGCTCCATCGCGAGTGCCGCGTCCGATGCGGTCCCGGCGCCGGCGTCGAGAATCACCGGTACCCGGGCGTGCTCGACGATCAGCTGGAAGTTGTGCGGGTTGCGGATGCCGAGACCGGAGCCGATCGGGGAGCCGAGAGGCATGATCGCCGCACATCCCACATCCTCCAGCTTCCGGGCCAGCACCGGGTCGTCATTCGTGTACGGAAGGACGGTGAAACCGTCGTCCACCAGTGTCTCCGCGGCGTCCAGCAGTTCGATCGGGTCGGGCAGCAGGGTCCGCTCGTCGGCCACCACCTCCAGCTTGATCCAGTCGGTGCCCAGCGCTTCGCGGGCCAGCCGCGCGGTCAGCACGGCCTCGCCCGCGGTGAAGCAGCCCGCCGTGTTCGGCAGGACGCGGATCGAGAGCCGTTCCAGAACGGAGAGCACCGAACCCTGCACGGTCGGATCGAGGCGGCGCATCGCGACGGTGGTCAGCTCGGTGCCGGACGCGGTCAGCGAGCGTTCCAGCACGTCGAGGCTGGGTGCCCCGCCCGTCCCCATGATCAGCCGGGAGCCGAACGTGGTGTCGCCGAGGGCGAAGAGATCGTCGGACATGGTCAGCCTCCCTGGACCGCGGTGAGAACTTCGATCCGGTCGCCGTCGGCGAGCGCCGCGGTGGACCACCGGCTGCGCGGGACGACGGTCTCGTTGACAGCGGCCGCGACGCCCGAGGGCGCCGCGGTGAGGGTGGCGACGAGGGCTTCGAGGGTGGTGCCGGCGTCGATCGAGCGGGGATCACCGTTCACGGACACGGAGAGCGCGGCGGAGTCGGTCATGCGGGCTGCTCCTGACGTGCGGTGGTCGGGGGCGCGGCGGGCGGCGGTACGACGGTGGGCGAGAACCGCCCGGGGGTGAACGGGCGGGCCACGGCGGGCAGCTCGCCGGTGGTCAGCAGCTCGGCCATGGCGTCACCGGTCACGGGGGTGAGCAGCACCCCGTTGCGATGGTGGCCGGTGGCGAGATGCAGGCCGGGCAGGGCGGTGGGGCCGAGCAGCGGGGCGTTGTCGGGGGAGGCGGGGCGCAGGCCGGCCCGGGTCTCGGTGAGCGGCAGTTCGGTGATGCCGGGCACCAGCTCATGGGCGTCGCGCAGCAGTTCGTAGACCCCGCCCGCCGTGACCGTGGTGTCCCAGCCCATCTCCTCGCTGGTGGCGCCGACGACCAGCTCGCCGTTCTCGCGGGGGACGAGATAGACATGGCTGCCGCGGACCACGGCCCGCACGGTCCGGGTGAGGAACGGCGCGTACGCGGCGGGCACGGTCAGCCGCAGCACCTGCCCCTTCACCGGCCGGACGGGCGGCACGACCTCGTCCGGCAGCCCGGCGAGCCGCCCGCTGAGGCTGCCCGCGGCGAGCACGACCTGGTCGGCTGCGAGCTCCGTGCCGGCTGCCAGTACGGCTCCGGCGGCCCGGTCCCGTACCACCACCAGGCGTTCCGCCCGGTCGCGGTGGAGGACCACTCCGGCCCGTTCGCAGGCCGTCAGCAGGGCGGCGGCCAGCCGACGGGGGTCGACCTGGTGGTCGCCGTCGACCCGCAGACCGCCGCGCACACCCGGCGCCAGCATCGGTTCCAGGCGGCGGCACTCGCGGCCGGTGAGCCACTCCGACTGCAGCCCCGAACGGTGCTGGAGCGCGTGCAGTTCCCGCAAATGGGCGCGGTCGTCGGAGTCCAGGGCGACCGCGAGGGTGCCGCAGGCCCGGAAGCCGATGTCCTGGCCGCTCGCCGCCTCCAGCTCGGCCGCGAAGCCCGGGTAGCGCGCGGCGGAGGCGACATTGAGGCCGAGCAGCATCTGCTCGCCGTAGTGGAGTTCGGTGACGGCGGCGAGCATTCCGGCCGCGACCCGGGCGGCACCGCCGCCCGGGTCGGGGTCGACGACCGCGGTGCGCAGGCCGCGCTGCGCCGCCCGCCAGGCGGTCACCAGACCGATGATTCCGCCCCCGATGACGAGGACGTCGGATCCGGGTACGTCGGATCCGTTTGCCGAGATGTTCCCGGACGATCGCATGGGCGTCCAGCCCCTCCCTTCGCCGGCATGACCCGGATCAGGTTCGTACGGTCGGAGGCCGCGCAGCCTCCCTCTCAGCCCGGTGCGTCCGGGCTCCCGCGAGTGTCTTACGTTGGCCACCCTAAACCCCGTCACCCGGACCCAGTAAGGGAGCAGCCACTGTGGCCCGTTCACTCGACGGACTTGTCCTCTCGCCGGTCGCCGACCAGGCGCCGGGTCAGGTCGGCACCCGGACCCGCTTCACGTACCACGAGGAGAAGGGCACGATCTGGGCCGATTACGCGGGCGGGGACGTGGTCTGGGGCCATCTCGTCGGCACCCGCACCGGCGATCGACTCGACTTCCGGTACGTCCAGTTGAAGCAGGACGGAACGACCTCCTCCGGACACTGCGTCTCCACCGTCGTCGGCCTTGCGGACGGTCGGGTGCGGCTGGAGGAGCGCTGGGAATGGGAGTCGCAGGAGGGCAGCGGGACGAGTGTGGTCGAGGAACTCCAAGACCTGACGGTTCGTCAGATGCTTAAGGTGGACAGGTGAGCGAGCAGCAGACAGAGCAGCCGGCCCGGCGGACAGAGCGCCGCGTCGTCATCGTCGGTGCGGGCATGGCCGGCGTACAGACCGCGGTGGCCCTGCGGGAACAGGGCTTCACCGGCCCGGTCACCCTGATCGGTGCCGAACCCCACCAGCCGTACGACCGGCCCCCGCTGTCCAAGGCGGTGCTGCTCGGCACGGCCGAAGGCTCCGCCTTCGACATCGACTTCGAAGAGCTGGACATCGAGCTGCAACTGGGCCGTGACGTGACCGGCGTACGGGCCGACGTGCACGAACTGGACACCCTGGCAGGCCCCGTCCCGTACGACGTCCTGGTCATCGCCTCCGGCGCCGAACCGGTGGTGCTGCCCGGCTCCGAGGGGGTGCCCGGCGTCCATCTGCTGCGCACCCTCGACGACGCCGCACGGCTGCGCCCGGTCCTCGACCAGCAGCACACCGTCGTGGTCGTCGGCGCGGGCTGGATCGGCGCCGAATTCGCCACTGCAGCCCGCGCAGCGGGCTGTGAGGTCACCGTCGTCGAGGCCGCCGACCGTCCGCTCGCGGGCGTCCTGCCCGCCGAGGTCGCCGCCCCGATGGCCCGCTGGTACGCGCAGAGCGGCGCCGAACTCCTCACCGGCGCGCCGGTGGCCCGGATCGAGCCCGGCAGCGTGGTCCTCGCGGACGGCCGCACGGTTGCCGCCGGAGCGGTGGTCGTCGGGATCGGCGCCCGGCCCGCCACCGGCTGGCTGGCCGGCTCCGGCATCGCCCTCGGTCCGGACGGATCGGTGACCGCCGATGCCGCGCTGCGCACCTCGTTGCCCGATGTGTACGCGGTCGGGGACTGCGCGTCCTTCCCCTCCGCGCGGTACGGCACACGGCTCCTCGTCCACCACTGGGACAACGCCCTCCAAGGGCCGCGGACCGCCGCCGCCAACATCATCGGTGCCGGTGCGGACGGGGCGTCGCAGCTCCTGGCATACGACCCCGTGCCGTACTTCTGGTCCGAGCAGTTCGACCGGTTCGTGCAGTACGCGGGCCATCACGGGGGTGCGGACACCCTGCTCTGGCGCGGCGACCCGGCCGATCCCGCCTGGTCCGTGTGCTGGCTGCGGGACGGCGCGCTGGTCGCCGTTCTCGCCGTCGGCCGGCCGCGCGATCTGGCCCAGGGGCGCAAACTCATCGAGGCGGGGGCACGGCTGGATCCGGTGCGG
Source organism: Streptomyces sp. NPDC002206 (assembly GCF_053593595.1). Taxonomy (NCBI): domain Bacteria; kingdom Bacillati; phylum Actinomycetota; class Actinomycetes; order Kitasatosporales; family Streptomycetaceae; genus Streptomyces; species Streptomyces sp. NPDC002206. Next base: position 12,042 of record NZ_JBSFCW010000007.1, on the reverse strand, counting down.
GCGGCCGATCCCGCCGTACCGCTGAAATCGGCCAGGGCGGATGCTCCGTAGCGGCGCGCCCGGAGGGGGGTCCGGAGCCCTTGCGGGCACTGGGGTGACCCCCGTCCGGTCGGGTCCGGGTACCGACTGTCGGTCCGGGATGGCACGCTTGTCTTCGTGACCGAGATTGACGCAAAGATTGATGCTCTCGTCCCCGCCTGGCTCCACCTTCCCGACATCGCCGAAATGTTCGATGTCGAGGTGACGCGCGTGCGGCAGCTGGTCAAGGAGGGCCAGCTCATCGCCGTACGACGTGGTGAGAACCGGACGCTCCAGGTGCCTGCTGCCTTCATCGACAGCAACAAGGTGGTCAAGGGCCTCTCCGGCACCCTGACGCTCCTGAGGGACGACGGCTACACCGACGAAGAGATGCTGGAGTGGCTCTTCACTCCCGACCCGACCCTGCCGGGTACCCCCGCGCAGGCGCTGAGCGAGAATCGCGGCACGGAGGTGAAGCGCCGCGCCCAGGCGCTCGCCGTCTGACCGGGACAACCGCACGCGGGGTACGGGCACGGTCCGTTCCGAACGGCCCGGCCCGTACCTCCGCATCACGCCGTACCGCTGTACCAGCCCGACCGTGTCGTACCGCTGTATTCCGTACAGCTGTATCAAGGGGGAACCGCGCCATGCCCACGCCTCGCGAGCTGCTGTCCGACGCCCGGCTCTATCTGTGCACGGATGCCCGCAGGCGCCAGGGCGACCTGCCCGCCTTCCTCGACGCCGTGCTCTCCTCCGGGGTGGACATCGTCCAGCTGCGTGACAAGGGCATGGAGGCGGCCGAGGAGCTCGAGCACCTGGCGGTCCTCGCCGACGCCTGCCGGCGCCACGGCAAGGTCCTCGCCGTGAACGACCGGGCCGATGTCGCCCACGCCATCGGGTCCGACGTGCTCCACCTCGGCCAGGGAGACCTGCCGGTCCCCGCCGCCCGCGCCATCATCGGCGAGGACGTGGTGATCGGCCGCTCCACGCACGCGGAGTCCGAGGTCGACGCCGCCGTCGCCGAGCCCGGCGTGGACTACTTCTGCACCGGACCCTGCTGGCCCACCCCGACCAAGCCCGGCCGGCACGCCCCCGGCCTCGACCTCGTTCGGTACGCCGCCTCGCTCGCCCAGCCGCGCCCCTGGTTCGCCATCGGCGGGATCGACGCGGGCAACCTCGACGAGGTGCTGGACGCGGGAGCGCGCAGGGTCGTCGTCGTACGGGCGATCACCGAGGCCGACGATCCGGCGGCGGCCACCGCGGAGCTGGCGAAGCGGATCAGGGCGCGCACCGACGGCTGACAGGCGCGTCAGGGAAATCACAGATCATCCGGAGAATGCCGGAGGACTGTCCGAGGGGTGGACAAACCACCAGTCAATTCGGGCAATTGCCGCTGGTCCGGTTGGGGGGCCGCCGCACCCTGGTTAACCTGCAGTATGGCCCTTGGCACTCCCTCTACCAGGACGGATCACGCACGCACCGTGCGTGAACTGCTCGCGACCGGCAAGACTTCGTATTCGTTCGAGTTCTGGGCGCCCAAGACCGAGAAGGGCGAGCGGAATCTCTGGAATGCGCTTCGCCGGGTCGAGGCGGTGGGCCCGAGCTTCGTCTCCGTGACGTACGGGGCGGGTGGTTCCACCCGGGCCGGGACGGTCAGAGCCACCCAGCAGATCGCTGCCGATTCCACTCTCACGCCGGTCGCGCACCTCACGGCCGTCAACCACTCCGTCGCCGAACTGCGCAACATGATCGGGCAGTACGCCGACGCCGGGATCAGGAACATCCTCGCTGTGCGCGGCGACCCGCCGGGCGACCCGATGGGCGAGTGGGTCGAGCACCCGGAGGGCGTGCGGTACGCGGCCGACCTCGTCCGGCTCATCAAGGAATCCGGCGATTTCTGCGTCGGGGTCGCGGCATTTCCCGAGATGCATCCGCGCTCGACCGACTGGGACACCGACATCCAGCATTTTGTGGACAAGTGCCGCGCGGGTGCCGACTATGCGATCACGCAGATGTTCTTCAATCCGGACGACTATTTGCGGATGCGTGACCGCGTGGTTGCTGCAGGTTGCGACACGCCCGTCATCCCCGAGGTCATGCCGCTCACCAGCGTCAAGCAGTTGGAGCGGTTTGCGCAGCTCAGCAACGCGACGCTGCCCTCGTCCCTGAAAGACCGCATCCTCGCCGTCAAGGACGACGCTGCCGCTGTACGCTCCATTGGCATCGAGTTCGCGACGGAGTTCTGCGCGAGGCTGCGCTCCGAGGGTGTGCCCGGACTGCACTTCATTACGCTCAACAACTCGACGGCAACGCTCGAAATCTACGAGAATCTCGGACTGCACAAGCAGTCGTGACCGGCCGTACCCGCCATGATCCCGGGCGGCGGCCGTAGAAATGGGGGCGGGCATGGGCTGGACGGTCCTCTACATCGCGTTCGGCATCGTGGCGCTGTGGCTGCTCGGCGAAGTGCTCCTGCAGTACAAGGCGCGGCTGCGCTGGCGCCTGCTCGCCTTCACCGGCTTCGCCGGCGTGGTCGTCGGCGTGCTGATGCCGTCCGTGCCTGTCATCGCCGTCGGCGCGATCGCGTTCGCCATCGGCCAGACGTACGTCACGCTCTCCTTCCGGCGCGGCTTCTCGACCGGCTGGGCCATAGGGGGCAGCCCGGGCGAGAGCCGTCGCCGTCGAAGCGGCGGTGACCGGGACACCCGCCGGGAGCCCACGCTCGAAGTGTCGGACCTGGAAGTGGAGTACGACCGGGCGGGCGAGGGCGAGACGGAGAGCGCCGCACCCGCACCCGCGGCCGCCGTCTACGAGCCGGAACCGCTGCCGGACGACACCGGGCAGTACGGCATCTACACCGATCCCGTGCCGCAGCAGGAGCCCCAGCAGGCTCAGGGGCAGCCCCAGTACGGCGCGTACGACCCGTACACCGACTACTCCACGTACAGCGGCGTGCCCGGCCAGGACAGCTACGCCGGGCAGGGCACGTACGCCGACCAGAACGCGTACGCCGGGCAGGACAGTTACGCCGGGCAGGACACTTACGCCGGTCAGGACAGCTACGCCGGGCAGTACGACTACGGCACAGGCCAGCAGCAGTACGCCGCGTACTCCGACCCGTACATCGGCACCGGCACGACCGGCGGCCCCTCGCAGTACACGGCGCCCGACACCTACGCGAGTTACGGCGGCCAGCAGCAGTACGCGGCAGACCCCTACGCCCAGCAGTACACCTCCGAGACCCCGCCGGGCGGCGTCTGGGTGCCGCAGCAGCGCGAGGGTGAGCAGTACCCGCCGGAGCAGCAGCCCGCACAGCCCGCCCCGTACCCGAACGCCTACGACAGCGGCTACAACGAACAGCAGTACCGCTACTGACAAACGCTCGGGACCCGGTCCTGCCCTCTCATGCCCTCGAGGTCATGGGGGAGACCGGCGAAGAGGCGAGGCGGCTTCGGACGTGCCCGGCCCCCGTACCCGCACTCGTGCCCTCCCGATGCCGGCCCCTCACTGGGAGCCGCGGAAGCCGTCCCCCTCCACGATGAGCCCGGCGACGAGCGTCCCCGACATCCCGGCGTGCGCGAGCCCGCCGCCCGGGTGGGACCAGCCGCCCGCGAGGTAGAGACCCGGCAGCCGCGTGCGGTTCCCCGGATGCAGATACGCGCCCCCGGCCCCGGCCAGCGCCGGTGCGGGCACCGAGCCGCCCTCGGCACCGGTGTCGGCCGCTGTTTGGGCGGGCGTCCGCACTTCGGCGTGGAGCAGCCGCTCACGTATGCCGGGGACGGCAGCGCCGGCCGCCTCGATCAAGGTGTCCGCATACCGCTCGCGCAGCGCCACGTCCGTCCAGTCCACCGCGCCGTGCGGGGCGACCGTCGCCGTCACCGTCACGGCCTCGTGCGCGTCGTCGGGGCGGGTCGACGGATCGTCCGGGCGGATCACCGTCACCGTGGGCCGCTCGGCGAGCCGGCCACCGAACACCGCCTCTCGTTCCGCCGCGCCGTCCGCGCCGTGCACCACGGTCCGGTGCACCGTCCCCGCGGGCCGGGCGCCGCTCAGCGACAGCAGGACCTGGAACCGGCCCGGCACCGTCGCCCGGTCCGCCGGTCGCGGCTGAGCCGTCACATCGCCGTCCTGCCAGAGCGCCTGACCCGGCACCAGCCCCGGGCGCGGCCAGGCCCCGAGAACCACGTGATCGGCCTCGGCGACCGTCCCCGTCGCCAGCTCGACCCCCGCCGCCCGGCCGTCCTTCTCCACCACCCGGGCCACCTCGGCGCCGAACACGAACTCCACCTTCCGCGCCAGGCACCGCTCGTACACCGCCTGCGCCAGCGCCCGCATCCCGCCGACCACGTACCAGCTGCCGAACGTCTCCTCCATGTACGGGAGCAGGGCCGCGCTCGCCGGCGTGCGCAGCGGATCGAGACCGTACGACAGCGCGTATCCGTCGAGCAGCGCGGTCAGCCGGGGGTCCGTCAGCTCCCAGGCACCGACCTCCGCCACCGTGCCCGCCTGCCGGGCGGCCCGCAGTATCCGGCGCTGCCGGAGCGCCGGATACGGATCGCGGCCCAGCACCTGCCAGTCGGCGCGCAACGGCTCCTCCAGCAGCGGCCGCCGGGACCGGTCCCACGCATCCCGGGCCCGGTCGAGGAACTCGCCCCAGCTGCTGCCCGCACCGGCCCCCAGCGCGCCGTCCAGGGCGGCGACCACCCCGGCCCGCGAGGCGTTCGGCAGCGACACCGCCGTGCCGTCGGCGAAGAGATGCCGGCTCGCCGGATCGACCTGCGCCATCGTGACGCACCGCTCCAGCGGCTCCTTGCCGGTCTTGACGAACAGATCGCGGTAGACGGCGGGCAGATGCAGCAGCGAGGGGCCCGTGTCGAACGCGAAGCCGTCACGGGCATACCGGCCGACCGAGCCGCCGAACGTGCCGGACCGCTCGTACACCGTCACCCGGTGCCCTGCCACGGCCAGCCGGGCGGCCGCCGCCATTGCGCCCATCCCGGCGCCGATCACCGCAATACGTGCCATGTCAGTGACCTTAACGGCCACCGCTGACAAGTCAGCCGGGAGGCCAGTGCGAACCCGTCCCGGCCAGGCGTTTCTCCTCGCGCCGCTGGGCCCTGCGGCGCAGGAACCGGCGGATCCGGGAGGCCAGGAAGGCCAGTATCACGATGCCGAGCACCAGCAGTGTCGCGGCGATGATCGCGGCCGCCAGCGGATGGAATATCGCGAACGTGATGATTCCGGCGACGCCCAGGTCCTCGGCGGTGCTCACCGCGATATTGCTGAACGGCTCGGGCGAGGTGTTCACCGCCATCCTGGTGCCCGCCTTCACCAAATGACTCATCAGCGCGGTGGAACCGCCGACGGCCCCGGCGGCCAGCTCCGGCAGCGAACCGCTCTCACCGGCCAGCAGCGCCGCCACGACGGCCCCGGCGAGCGGCCTGATGACGGTGTGCACCGAGTCCCAGAGCGAGTCCACGTACGGGATCTTGTCCGCCACCGCCTCGCACAGGAACAGCACGCCGGCCACCACGAGCACATCGGTGCGCTGCAGCGATGCGGGCACCTCGTCGCTGATGCCGGTCGCGCCGAAGATGCCGAGCAACAGGACCACCGCGTAGGCGTTGATCCCGCTCGCCCAGCCACTCGTGAACACCAGGGGGAGCACGGACACGGACGTGATCGTAACCAGGTGGTGCGGCGCTGCGGGTGGGGTCGGGTGCGCAGCTCTGAGTATCCGTACCTAGTTGACGAGATGAGTAGGTACGCGGATGGGCTGCCACCTGCGCAGACGGAAGAGTGGAGACCACGGAAGGGGCACAGCGCCGGTACCGCCGACACGGGGCGGCGGAACAGGCACGGCACTCCTTCCGGAACGGGGGTGCACCACGGAGGGCCCGGGGACCACGGGGGAACACGGGGGTCACGGGGGAAGGCCCTCCGGCAGCACGGGAAGCGCCGGTCGGACGAGGCTCGGGGGGATCGAGCCTCGTGGGACCGGCGCTTCTGTGCGTGCGCACGCTCTCGGGGAGGAGTGCGTATCAGCGTCCGCTGACCCGTCCGTGCAGCAGCAGGGACAGCGCCGAGTGCACATCGTCGATGGACCGCTCGGGCTGGAACGCCTGCCAGTCCAGCGCCGCCACCAGCACCATGCCGACCAGTGCGGCAGCCGTCAGCGGGATGTCGATCTCCTGGCTGAGCTCGCCGTTCCCGACGCCCTCCCGGAGCACGTCCTCGACCACGGCGACGGCCTCCTGACGTACCACCAGGAGGGTCGCCTGCCAGGCGCGGTTGGTGCGCCACAGCTCCGCGACGTACAGCTGGGTGAAGGCCGGATAGCGGTCGATGAAGACCAGACCGGCCCTGATCATTGCGTCCAGGGCCTCGACCCGGGTGCCGCCGCGCTCCTCGGTCTGCTCGGCCGCGGACCGCAGTGACGCGGTCAGCAGTCCGACGCCGTGCCGCAGCAGTTCCTCGAAGAGCTCGGTCTTGCTCTTGAAGTTGTAGTAGACCGTGCCCTTGGCAACCCCGGCGCGCTCGGCGATCTCGTCGACCGTGGTCGCCGAGAAACCCTTCTCCGCGATGAGCGTGACGGCCGCCTCGTAGAGCTTCTGCCGGGTGGCCTGGCGACGCGTGGTGCTACTGCTTTCCATGCGGTCGATTCTCACAGGTCCCGGCGCGCTCACAGGCTCAGCTCCGGATGCAGCCGGTCCAGCGTCCACACCTGCTTGCGGCGTGCGGCGACCGCGGTCAGGGCCAGCGCCCCCGCCGTGAACGCCAGGAGCACCGCACAGCCCTGCCAGACCGGGCCGAGCCCGCCGCCCGTGATCAGCCTGCGCAGCCCCTCGACGATGTAGCTCATCGGCAGATACGGGTGGATCGCACCGAAGAAGCCGGGGCTGGTCTGGACGGGATACGTACCTCCGGCCGAGGTCAGCTGGAGCATCAGCACGGCGAGTACGAGGATCCGTCCCGCCGCACCGAACCGTGCGTTCAGCCACTGCACGATCGCGCCGAAACAGCAGGTCACAAGGGCGAGGAAGCCGATCGTCCCGGCGGCGTGGGCCATCTGCAGTCCCAGCCCCCAGTGCAGCACGGACATCAGGGCGGCGACCTGCAGCAGGCCGATCGCGGCCACCGGCAGCCAGCCCGCGAAGGCGATCCGCCAGGCGGAGGCCCCGGCGGCGAGCGCCCTCCGGTTGAGCGGCTGGATCAGCATGTACGCCACCATCGCGCCCACCCAGAGGGAGAGCGGGATGAAGTACGGGGCGAACCCGGTGCCGTAGTTGGGGGCCTTGTGCAGCGACTGGGAGGCGAGCTTCACCGGGTCGGCCATCACATCGGTGCGCCGGTCGCGGTCCTGCTTGTCGTAGTCGGGGATCTTGCCGACCCCGTCGTTCAGCCCCTGGGCGAGCGACGCCGAACCGTCGCCGAGCCGGATCAGCCCGCCGTCCAGGCTGGTCGCACCCTTCTTCAACTCGCCGACGCCGGTGTTCAGATCGACGGATCCGGTCCTCGCGGTGGCCAGGCCGGTGTGCAGCTCGTCCGCGCCCTTGGCGACCTTGTGGGCACCGGTGTTGAGCGCGTTGACCTTCGCGACGGCGGACTTCAGGTTCTCGTCGAGGTGCGGGGAGCGTTCGGCGAGGGCGTTGGCCTGCTTCTGAAGGGCCGCCAGCTGTCCGCGCAGCTTTTTCAGATCCCCGTTCTGGTCCTTGACCAGTACGTTCACATCGTCGGCGACCTTCGCGACATCGGCCGCGGCGGTCGTGGCCCGCTTCAGCGGGGGACAGACGGTGGGGTCGGGGAGCAGCTGCTCGGTGCAGCGGGTGCGGTAGACGTCGGCCAGATCGTCGGAGGCCTCGTGGGCGGCGGTCGCCGCGGTCGGCGCCGCCTTCACCAGCAGGTCGAGGTTGTCCCGTACGGTCTGCGAGGAATCGGCGACCAGACGGGCGGTGTCGCCGATCGTCCTGCCGTTGTCCTTCAGGAACGGGCGGAGGTCGGCCGCCACCCCGTTGACCTTGTCGGCGAGCAACTGGGTGCCGTCGGCGACCTGCCGGGACCCGGTTTCGAGGTCGTCGGCGCCCTTGTTCAGCTTGGCGATTCCGCTCTCCAGCCGGCCGCTGCCGGACTTGGCGTCCTTGAGCCCGTCCGCGAGATCCTTCGAGCCCTTCTTCGCCTTGCCGATCCCGCCCTTGAGGTCGTCGGCGCCCTGCGCGGCCTTCGCCGTTGCGTCATGGAGGTCGGAGAAGGAGATGAAGATCCGGTCGAGAAAGCCGCGCGAGGCATTGACGGAGGCGGCTGTGCGGACCTCGGAGAACACCGTCCGGGAGATCTGTCCGACGATGTAGTTGTTGGCGTCGTTCGTCCGCACCTGCAGCGCACCGGTCTCGGGGGAGTCACCCGAACTGGACGCGATCCGCTTGCTGAAGTCCGTCGGCATGGTCAGGGAGAGGTAGTACGTGCCGTCCTCGACGCCCCGGTCGGCCTGGGCGGAGCTCACCTCGTGCCACTCGAAGATCTTGGAGTCGAGCAGCTCACCGGTGATCTCGTCCCCGGCCTCGATGCGCTTTCCGGCGGCGGTGGCGCCCTTGTCGTTGTTGACCAGGGCGACAGGGATCTTGTCGAGGCGGCTGTACGGGTCCCAGAAGGACCACAGGTACAGGGCGCCGTAGAGCAGGGGCAGGAGCAGGAGCGCGACGAGTGCGGCGCGGGGCAGCCTGCCCCTGCCGAAACGCTTCAGCTCAAGCGCGGCCAGTTTCGGCGAACGCATCGGCCGTCCCCTCATCAGTGGTCTTCTCGGTCGTCGTCGCCTCGGGGGCCTCTGCGGGCTCGGAGGCGTCCGAGGCATCTGCCTCTGTGACGTCTGCGGTGTCTGAGACGCTCTCGGTGGCCGTGGTGGCCGTGGTGGCCGCGGTGTCCGTGTTGTCCGTGCGGATGGTGATGGCGCCGCCGGGCGCCTGGCTGCAGACGGCGAGTACGGTCGTTCCGCTGTCGGCGACGGAACGCAGCAGCTCCCAGGCCTCGGCGCGCTCGGCATCGGAAAGCTTGAGATCGGTGTCGTCCACGGCGAGCAGCCGCGGCCGGCCGATCAGCGCGAGGGCGACGGACAGCCGCAGTGCCTCCAGTCGCTCCAGATCGCGTACGGAGGTCCGTTCGGCCTTGGGCAGGGTTGCCGGGTCGAGTCCGGCGGCGTCCAGTGCCGTGTCGATCCGGTTGCGGGCTACGGCGGTGCGCTCGGCGCGGGGGCGGAAAAGGGCGCGCAGCGAACCGTCGAAGCGGCGCTGCAGCAGGGCGCGTTCGCGCAGGTGCTCGGCGACCGTGAAGGCCGGGTCGAGTTCGCTGACCCCCGGCACCGGGCCGAGCGCGCTGATCCTGCGTACGGCGGCCATTTGGCGCGGCAGGCGCAGACCGCCCACCTCGGCACGGCCCTCGGAGGGGCGCATCCGGCCTGTCAGGGCGAGCAGCAAGCAGGTGCGGCCGGAGCCGGAAGGGCCCTCGATCGCGACCAGGGCGCCGGGTGGGGCGTCGAGCCGTACGCCCCGGAAGGCCCAGCCACGCGGCCCCTTGAGCCCGAAGTCCTCGGCGGTGACAGCTGCCCCGTGCGGGCTGTCCACAGACCCTCCCCTTTTGAACTGACTGGTCAGTACAAAAAGATAGCTCGAACTTGCGAACGAGGCAAAAGGCCAGGTCGGGGGCCGATCGAGGTCGATTGTCAGTGGTGGGCCCCACGATGGATACATACGGCCACGGAGCCGTCACACGACGACAGGAGGTTCGTCATGGCCAACTCGTCCGCAGCTGCCGCCTCTCGGCGCCGCGCAGGCGGCCCTGCCCCCTCACCGACCGGCCCCGCCCCGTCATCGAGCGGTCCGGCGAACGACGTCCACCCGGTGCTGCGCCGCACCACCGCGCCGCCCGCCGCTCTCGATCTGCTGGCCCAGGCCCGCGGTGGTCTCGAAGAGGCCGCCGTGCTCGCCGTGCCGAACGAGCGCTATGCCACCGCTCATCTCGCCGCGCTGCGCACCGCCGCCGCCGTGCTCGCCGCCCGCGGCCGGCCCGAAACGACCAGGCGACGCAGGGAGAGGATCCGCAGCGCCTGGGAAGTCCTCCCCGAGATCGCCCCGGAGCTCACCGAGTGGAGTGCCCTGTTCGCTTCGGGGGCCCGCCGCAGGGCCCGGGCGGAAGCGGGCATACCGGGGGCGGCCAGCAGCCGCGACGCCGACGATCTGCTGCGCGACGCGGCCATGTTCCTGCGCCTGGTGGAGCGACTCCTGGTGCTCCAGCCGACGCTCCCTCGGTCCCGGCAGGAGCGGCCCGACGCGGGATGACGGCTGCGGTGGCTCGAGGCAATAGGGTGGACAGCACCTGCAACAACCTGCACCGTTCACGCTCCGCCGTCAGTGGCGGCACCGTGCCGAGGAGTCAACTGCCGTGTCGGATCAGCTGCGCCCCCGCGCCTCCCTCCGTACCGCCGTGGTCTGGGAGGTCCTGAAGGATGCTCTCGACCGTCAGGTCAAGGCGACCGGCAGGGACGCCCTGGACGTCCTGGACACCGGCGGCGGCACCGGAAACTTCGCGGTGCCGGTTGCCCGCCTCGGCCACCGGGTCACCGTCGTCGACCCCAGCCCCAACGCGCTCTTCGCACTGGAGCGCCGCGCCGCCGAGGCCGGGGTCGCCGACCGCGTCCGAGGCGTCCAGGGCGACATCCTCGGCCTGTTCGAGGTGGTCGAGCGCGGCGGTTACGACGCGGTGCTGTGCCACGGCGTCCTGGAGTACGTCGACGACCCCGCCGAGGGCGTACGCAACGCTGTCGACGCACTCCGCCCGTCAGGTGAGCTCAGCCTGCTCGCCGCCGGACTCGGCGGCGCCGTTCTGGCCCGGGCGCTCGCGGGTCACTTCACCGAGGCCAGGCAGGCGCTCAGCGACCCGGCGGGCCGCTGGGGCGCAGGCGACCCCGTGCCCCGGCGGTACACCGCGGAGCAGCTCACCGAGCTGGTCTCCGCAGCCGACGTCGAGGTCGGCGCGGTCCACGGCGTACGGGTCTTCGCCGACCTCGTACCGGGTGTTCTGGTGGACACCGAGCCCGGCGCGATGGAGGCACTGCTCAAGCTGGAGACCGCGGTTGCGGAACTGCCGGCGTTCCGCTCGGTCGCAACCCAGCTGCACGTTCTGGGCACGAAGCGCGCCTGAGTCGCGGCCGGGGTCCGGGTGCCGGCAGCGCAGGGCCGGGCCGAAGCGCGACGGCAGCGCGGCTGATCAGCGACGCAGCTGCAGATGGAGTACGCCACAGGCCCCCCGATCGGGGCGCAGTCACCGTATGATCGGGGGACACCATCCGGCATGACGGATCGGATGTTGGGGAATCTACGCCTCAGCAGCTGAGCCGTTGTGGCGGCCCGGACTGGCTGATTGGCGAACAGGGCGGGTTTCACGGGGGCGAATCCCTGCCTATCCTGGAAGGGCCGCATACCGGCCGCCCCCCCGCGGCCGACGACGAGGAGGACTCCGTGCCGCTCTCGGAGCACGAGCAGCGAATGCTCGAGCAGATGGAGCGAGCGCTGTACGCCGAAGATCCCAAGTTCGCGACAGCGCTCGAGGGAAGCGGGCTGCGTACGTACACCCGGCGACGGGTCTACCAGGCGGTCGCTGGCTTCCTGGTGGGTATCGCGCTCCTCATGGCCGGAATGGTCGCCCAGCAGATCTGGATCAGCGTGGTGGGATTCCTCGTCATGCTGGGCTGCGCGGTCCTTGCGGTCACCGGTTGGCGCAAGGCGCCCAAGCCTGGCGAGCAGCAGGCGCCCGGAGGCAAGGGCGAGCGCCGACACCCCAGGCAACGCCGAACCGTGATGAACCGGATCGAGCAGCGGTGGCAGCGCCGCCGTGACGAGCAGGGTCAGTAAGCGCTTCTGAACGTGTGCTGGTGAGGGGCGGGGGCGGAGGGGGGGGGGCCCCCCGCCACCAATGATTAAAACCCCGCGCGGCGCCGGGCGGGGGCGCGCCGAGATTATAACAAACCCCCCCCAC
>NZ_JBSFCW010000006.1:0-345264 GCF_053593595.1 Streptomyces sp. NPDC002206 | reverse complement strand
CCGACCGTCCACAGCGTCCTCGCTGTGTAATTGCCTACCGGAACCACAAGGGCCCGGCAGGACTTTCAAAGGAACCACCAACCTGCCGAAGCAGGCCGGGGTATCAACATATCTGGCGTTGACTTTTGGCACGCTGTTGAGTTCTCAAGGAACGGACGCTTCCTTTGTACTCACCCTCTCGGGCTTTCCTCCGGGCTTTCCCTTCGGTTTTGCGTTTCCGACTCTATCAGACTCTTTCGTGTCCGATTCCCGGCCGAAGCGGGCCCCCTGCGAAGCAGGAGAATTTCTACTGCGCTTTCCAGGTTTTCGCTTTCGCGTTTCCCTTTCCGGCGGTTCCAACCTTACCAGACTCTTTTTCGTTACCGTTTCCGGTCCGAATTTGATTCCGGTGGCCGTTGGAGTGGCCTTTGCCTTTCGGCGTGTTCACTACTTTAGTCGATTTCCTTGGCGGCTCATAATCGAGTCGATGGGTTCGAATTTCGGCATGCCGAAAACGCACCCGCCAGGGTGAGTCGAAGGTAGTGGTTGGTCGCTTCCGAGTGCTCAGGCTTGGTCCGATGGACCGTGCCGACAGCAGTACCCGTTCAAGCGGCTCGGACTACGTTAGGCGGCCCGCGGGGGCGCGTCAAGTTGCGCGGCGGCGTGGCGCATGGGGCCGATAGGGGCTCACGGTGGGGTCGCCGTCGATCCAGAAGCGCCAGGGATGCAAGGCACCGTCGCCGCCCACGCCGGTGCGAGGCCCGTTGCGTACCTGGTCGCAGGGTGGCGGGGTGCCGTTCAGCACGGACAACGAAGCACCCGGGTGGGCGATGGCATCGGTGCCGTTCAGGGCTTTGTCGACGTCCAGGGCAGTGGCCAGGCGGGCTGGACCTTTGGCCAGTTCTCTGTCATTACGGGCCGAGAATCGACGTTTGCGGCTGAGCTCGGCGCCCACGCGGATCTCGCCGGCCCGGAGCAGTACACCACTCGCCATGCCCTCGGGGCCGCACACCAGGTTGAGGCAGTGCCACATGCCGTAGGTGAAGTAGACGTACACGTGGCCGGGCGGTCCGTACATCACGCTGTTGCGGTGGGTGCGGCCGCGGAAGGCATGGGAGCCGGGGTCGATCTCGCCCGCGTACGCCTCCACCTCGGTGAGGCGGAGTTCGATGGGGCCGTCGGCCGTGTCCCGTACCAGCGTCCGGCCCAGCAGGTCGGGTGCCACGTCCAGTACGGGGCGGTCGAAGAAATCGCGTGTCAGCGGCGTACGGTCCAAGCCCTCGATCATGGCGATCGAGATTACCGGGAACCGACTACGGTCGTGGCGCGTATGTACGGGTCAGGACCAAGGAGGAGTAAACATGGGCTTCAAGCGGCTGCTCGCGAGCATGGGTGCCGGCGGTGCTTCGGTGGAGACGGAGCTGACCGAGCTCAACGTCGTACCGGGCGGAGTCGTCCAGGGCGAGGTGCGGATCCAGGGCGGTTCCGTGGCGCAGCAGATCGAGGGACTGTCGGTCGGCCTGCAGGCGCGCGTCGAGGTCGAGGGCAACGATCAGGAGATGAAGCAGGACATCGAGTTCGCCAAGCTGCGGCTCGGTGGTGCGTTCGAGGTGCAGGCCGGTGCGGTGCACGTCGTGCCGTTCGGGCTCGAGATTCCGTGGGAGACGCCGGTCACGATGTTCGCCGGTCAGCACCTGCACGGCATGAACATCGGTGTGACGACCGAGCTGGAGATCGCGCGGGCGCTGGACTCGGGCGACCTCGACCCGATCAATGTGCACCCGCTGCCGGCGCAGCAGGCGATCCTGGACGCGTTCGGGCAGCTGGGCTTCGGCTTCCGCAGCGCGGACATGGAGCGCGGTCACGTTCGCGGGACGCGTCAGCGGCTGCCGTTCTACCAGGAGATCGAGTTCTTCCCGCCGCAGCAGTACCGGGGGCTGAATCAGGTCGAGCTGACGTTCGTCGCGGACGACCGCGAGATGGATGTCGTCCTGGAGATGGACAAGAAGCCGGGGCTCTTCAGTGAGGGCAGCGACTCGTACCGGGCGTTCAAGGTCGACCTGCACGACTTCCAGGGGACCGACTGGGCGGCGTACCTCAACCAGTGGCTCGCCCAGGTCGGCGGTCAGCGCAACTGGCTCTAGGGTCGGTGGCGAGTTACCGGAGCCGATCAGGAGAGGTGTTGACGTGACCGAGCCGAAGAGGCCGCCGCTTCCGCATGACTTCCATCCCGAGGTGCCGTCGTTCACGGTGGTGAGCGAGGATCTCGCCCCTGAGGCCGTGCTGGCCGATGCCCAGGTGTTCGCGGCCGGGAACACCTCGCCGCAGCTGCGGTGGGAAGGGTTCCCGGCGGAGACCAAGAGTTTCGCCGTGACCTGCTTCGATCCAGATGCTCCGACGGGCAGCGGGTTCTGGCACTGGGTTGTCTTCGACATCCCGGCGTCGGTCACGGAGCTGCCGGCCGGTGCGGGCAGCGGAAAGTTCGACGGGCTGCCCGAGGGCGCTGTTCAGGTCCGTAACGACTACGGGTCGAAGGAGTTCGGCGGTGCTGCGCCGCCGCCCGGGGAGAACCACCGCTACGTCTTCACCGTGTACGCGGTGGACACCGAGAAGCTGGGGGCCGACAGCGATGTGTCGCCGGCGGTCGTCGGCTTCAATCTGCGGTTCCACACGCTGGGACGTGCCCAGCTGATCGGCGAGTACCCCGGTCCCGCCTAGTTACTCGGTGAGCTGAGAGTTCCCCTGCTGTTTGCCCTGCCCTGGTCTTGGAGAGATCAGGGCAGGGCATTTTTTATTGCGTTGTCCATCACGGCCTGCCCAGCCAGAGTTGATCCGGGCCTGCCGGGGAGCGGGCGGCACACGGGAGGTGGGCGAAATGCGGGACACACTGGTTCTCAACGCGAGCTTCGAGCCGCTGTCGACGGTGACGCTGAACCGTGCAGTGGTGCTGATCCTGCAGGACAAGGCTGTCGTCGAGCAGTCGCACCCCGATCTCCGTATGCGTGGCGCCGTCGTGGACATTCCGGTGCCCCGCGTGATCAGGCTCTGCCGGTATGTACGGGTGCCGTTCCGAAGACAGGCGCCGTGGTCCAGAAGAGGTGTGCTGATACGGGACCAGCACCGGTGCGCGTACTGCGGGCGGCGGGCGACAACCGTCGACCATGTGGTGCCGCGGGCCCAGGGCGGTCAGGACACCTGGCTCAATACGGTGGCGTCCTGCGCCGAGGACAACCACCGCAAGGCGGCCCGGACGCCGGAGCAGGCGGGGATGCCGTTGCTGCGGGAGCCGTTCGTCCCGTCGCCTGCGGAGGCGATGCTGCTGGCGATGGGGGCCGGTGAGCGATCGGCGCTGCCGGAGTGGCTGGACCGGACTGCGGCGTAGGAGACGTACGTACAACGTCGTACCGAAAGCCCGTCTTCGTACGTAAGAAGGCGGGCTTCCGTGTGTCTGCGGATCAGCTTCGCTGATGCAGGGTTGCAGGATGGTCGTCCGACATCCCCCGGCATGATCGGTGAACGGCGCACTGATCAGGCCTGGGGGAGTGTGTACGCGTCAGTCGACCGGGGGTTCCTCGCGGCGCTCCTTGCCGGTGTTGAAGCCCGGGACACCGTTGCCGAGGTTGCCGAAGGCGCCGCTGAGGCCCTTGAGGGCGTCGCCGATCTCGCTGGGCACGATCCAGAGCTTGTTGGCGTCGCCCTCGGCGATCTTCGGGAGCATCTGGAGGTACTGGTACGAGAGGAGCTTCTGGTCCGGGTCGCCGGCGTGGATCGACTCGAAGACCGTACGGATGGCCTGAGCCTCGCCCTCGGCGCGCAGGGCCGAGGCCTTGGCCTCACCTTCGGCGCGCAGGATCGCGGACTGCTTCTCGCCCTCCGCGGTGAGGATCGCGGACTGCCTCGTTCCTTCGGCCTGGAGGATCGCTGCGCGCTTGTCCCGGTCGGCGCGCATCTGCTTCTCCATCGAGTCCTGGATGGAGGTGGGCGGCTCGATCGCCTTGAGCTCGACACGGTTGACGCGGATGCCCCACTTGCCGGTGGCTTCGTCGAGGACTCCGCGGAGGGCGGCGTTGATCTCCTCGCGGGAGGTCAGGGTCCGCTCCAGGTCCATGCCGCCGATGATGTTGCGGAGGGTGGTGACGGTGAGCTGCTCGATCGCCTGGATGTAGCTGGCGACTTCGTACGTCGCGGCGCGCGCGTCCGTCACCTGGTAGTAGATGACGGTGTCGATGTTGACGACCAGGTTGTCCTGGGTGATCACCGGCTGGGGCGGGAACGGGACGACCTGTTCCCGGAGGTCGATCCGGTTGCGGATGGTGTCGATGAATGGAACGACGATGTTCAGGCCCGCGTTGAGCGTACGGGTGTAGCGGCCGAAGCGCTCCACGATGGCTGCGCTGGCCTGGGGGATGACCTGGATCGTCTTGATCAGGGCGATGAAGACGAGCACCACCAGAATGATCAGGACGATGATGATCGGTTGCATCGTGTTCCTCGTGCCCTTCGGTTGCCGACGGATCGCGATGATCGGGGTCGATCATCATGAGGTCCGGATCTCATGATGATCGACATCGAGTCTGGCAGACCGCGGTCCGCCGTGTGTGCGGTTCGGTCACATGACCACGGCCGTGGCCCCGTCGATGTCCACGACATCCACGTGCCGGCCGGGTTCGAAGCTCTGCTCCCCGTCGTATGCGCGGGCGGACCAGATCTCGCCGGCCAGCTTGATGCGGCCGCCGTTGCCGTCGACCCGTTCCAGGACGACGGCCTGACGGCCCTTCAGCGCGTCGATGCCGGTGGCGAGTCGGGGCCGGTCCGCGCGGTGTCTGGCGGCGATCGGGCGGACCACCGCGATGAGCGCGACGGATACCACGACGAAGACCAGGACCTGGGCCACGATGCCGCCGCCCAGCGCCGCGACGACTGCCGCGGCGACCGCTCCGACAGCGAACATCCCGAACTCGGGCATCGCGGTCAGCACGAGCGGAATGCCCAGCCCGACCGCGCCGATCAGCCACCACACCCACGCATCGATGTCCACGTGGTCATGGTAGGACCGCGGGTCCCTTCGCCGACAGGGCTGCGATCAGGACATTCAGGACAGCGGAAGGCCGTGCGCGGTGTATCGCTCGCTGGCGTGCTCGACGATGAGCGGCAGACCGAAGCAGAGGGAGAGATTCCGGGAGGTGAGCTCGGTCTCCATGGGACCCGCGGCGAGGACCTTGCCCTGACGGATCATGAGGACGTGGGTGAAGCCCGGTGCGATCTCCTCGACATGGTGGGTGACCATGACCATGGAGGGGGCGAACGGGTCACGGGCGAGCCGGCCGAGGCGGCGGACCAGGTCCTCGCGGCCACCGAGGTCGAGACCGGCGGCGGGTTCGTCGAGGAGGAGCAGCTCGGGGTCGGTCATCATGGCGCGGGCGATCAGCGTGCGCTTGCGCTCACCCTCGGAGAGGGTGCCGAACTTCCGCTCGAGGTACTCGGTCATGCCGAGCCGGTCGAGGAAGGCGCGGGCGCGGTCCTCGTCGACGGCGTCGTAGTTCTCGTGCCAGGTGGCGGTCATGCCGTATGCGGCGGTGAGCACCGTCTGCAGGACCGTCTGGCGCTTGGGAAGCTTCTCGGCCATGGCGACACCCGCGATACCGATGCGGGGGCGCAGGTCGAAGACGTCGGTGCCGACGCCGCCGAGCTGCTCGCCGAGGATCTTGGCGGTGCCCTTGGTGGGGAAGAGGTAGCTGGACGCGATGTTGAGGAGAGTGGTCTTGCCGGCGCCGTTCGGGCCGAGGATGACCCAGCGCTCCCCCTCCTTGACCGACCAGGAGACGTCGTCCACCAGAGCGCGTCCGTCGCGGACCACGGATACGTCCACCAGCTCCAGTACATCGCTCATGAGCGCGTTGTCTCCCCATACAGTCTCGAGATCGTCGCGTGCCTGCGGGCACAGCTCCCAGGCAAAACTTACGCCACCCCAGGAGTGCTCCGGCTCCTAGGTCCGGTTCCCTAGGCTGTTCCCATGCTTTCGGAACCACGCTCAGGGCTGCTGGCCGCATGGGGCAACGCGCTTCTGGCCGGACTTGTGTCGCCGGACGACGCGGCGCTCGCGATTGTCGGAGAGGACGCGGTGCACCGCGTCGAGGGATTGCCCGGTGAGGCGGGGCCGGTCGGGCTCACGCTCGCACTGGGGCGGCTGCGGGGGCTGGGGGCGACGGGCTTCCGGGTCGCACTGCCGGTACCGGGGCATCCGCTGGGGCTCAGCGGTCCGCCGGAATTCAACGCTCGGGCGTTGGAGGCGGAGGAGGCGGTGATCGCTTCCGGTGTGCCGTACGGGCTGGTGCCCGAGGTCCGGGAGGTGGGGCCGGCCGGGGATCTGCACGTCGAGGTGGTGTGGCGTTGTCTGCCGGTGCGGGAGGCGCCGCCGGCCGATGTGCCGTCGCTGAGCGAGGCGGAGCGGGAGCTCGCGGAGGCCTTGCGGGATGCGACGGTAGTGCTGTCGCGGCTGGACGTGGCCGGCTCGGGGCCGGTGGCGGAGGCAGCGGTGGATGCGTACCGGGCGCGGGCGGAGCGGGGGCGGGAGGTACTCGCTCCCGGGTATCCGCCACGGGCGGTACGCGTGCTGGAGCTGGCTCAGCGGGTGGGGCTGCTGATCTCGGTGGCGTACGAGAACGGGCACGGCGGGGCGGTGAGCGCGTCGGAGATCGCGGCGCGGGCGGATGCGTTGCGGCCGGTGGAGCGAGTGGCCCGGCGCGCTCAGGTGGCCGCGTACAACGCTTATGTGGAGAGCCGGGAGCGGGGGTAGCACTGGGGCCGTCCGGTGGCTGCTCCGTCCTCGACCGCCGGACGGGATCGACGGTTGAGGTTGATGGGCCGCCACTTGGGATGTGGTGCTGCATGGTTGATGCCGGACGGGTCCCTGGTCGGGTCCGTCCGGCATCAACTGGCTTGTGCTGGTCAGCCGTTCAGACCGAAGTTGCCGAAGGCCGGGTTGAGCAGGCCGATCACGTTGACCGTGTTGCCGACCACGTTCACCGGAACATGGACCGGGACCTGGATGACGTTGCCGCTGACCACGCCCGGGGAGTGGGTCGCTGCGCCGTGGGCGCCCGCGCCGTGGCCGGTGGCGGAGGCCGCGCCCGCGCCCGCGGCGATGATGCCACCGGCGATCACGGTGACGGCAGCGGCCTTCTTCAGGTTCTTCACTTCAGGATCCTCCTAGCGTCGCTGCGGCCAGCCGCCGCAGCACCCCATGGAGAACGCTCCCGGGCCGGACAGGATGCGCCGTATGGGTGACATACACCCGACAGTATGAATCTCAGCCTGGAGGGAACCGGTCCGCTTCAGTCCTGATCAGCCTGCCGCCCCATGTCGGACGGCCCAGAGGGCGGCCTGGGTGCGGTCCGACAGATCCAGCTTCATAAGAATGTTCGAGACATGCGTCTTCACGGTCTTCTCGGAGAGGACCAGCGCCCTGGCGATCTCACGGTTGGAACGGCCGTCGGCGATCAGGCCCAGTACTTCCCGCTCCCGTTCGGTGAGAGTGCTCCCCCGGCCCGTACCGCCACCGGCGTCCTCCTGGGCGAGCAGGGCTCCGGCGACCTCCGGCTGGAGCAGGACATGGCCCGCGTACACCGAGCGGATGGCGCCGGCCAGTGCGTCCGGGTCGACGTCCTTGTATACGTAACCGGAGGCGCCCGCGCGCAGGGCAGGGACCACCGTGCGCTGCTCGGTGAAGCTGGTGACGATCAGCACCTTGGCCGGGTTCTCCAGCTCCCGGAGCTTGCGGAGCGCTTCGATGCCGTCCGTGCCCGGCATCTTGATGTCCATCAGGACCACGTCGGGGCGCAGCTCCTCGCTCCTGGCCACGCCCTCCGCGCCGTCGGCCGCCTCGCCGACGACCTCTATGTCGTCCTGGATCTCCAGGAACGTACGCAGACCGCGGCGGACCACCTGGTGGTCGTCGACCAGCAGCACCCTGATGATCTTGTCAGCCACCGGGTACCTCCATCTCGATCGTGGTGCCCTTGCCGGGCGCCGATTCAACGGTGAGCCTTCCGCCGACACCGCTGGCGCGGTCCCGCATCGACACCAGACCCAGATGGCGGCCGGCCTGCCGGGTTGCCGAGGGTTCGAATCCGCTGCCGTCGTCGGTGATCCGCAGTACGGTGCCGGAGCCGCGCCGGGCCAGCGTGACGTCGACCTGTTCGGCGCCCGAGTGGCGCAGCGCATTGTGCAGGGCTTCCTGGGAGACCCTGAGCAGCGCCTCCTCCTGGGCGGCGGGCATGGCCCGTACGCCGAGGCTCTCGAAGGTGACCCGGGCGGTGTGGGCGCGGTCCAGGACCTGGATCTGGGTGCGGAGCGTCGCGACGAGGCCGTCCTCGTCGAGCGCGGCGGGGCGCAGTTCGACGACGGCGGCGCGCAGCTCGTCCGCCGCCTCGGCGGCCAGCGCGGCGACCTGCTGGAGCTCGCCCTTGGCGCGGGCCGGGTCGCGGTCGACCAGGGCGGCGGCGGCCTGGGCCGTCAGCCGCAGGGAGAACAGCTTCTGGCTGACCGCGTCGTGCAGCTCGTGGGCGAGCCGGGACCGTTCCTCGGCGATGGTGAGCTCACGGCTGCGCTCGTACAGCCTGGCGTTGGTGAGGGCGATCGCCGCGTGCTGGGCGAGGATCGACAGCAGCTCCTCGTCCTGTGCGGTGAAGCCGCAGCCGCCCTGTGGCTTGGGGCACCGCTTGTTGGCGAGAAAGAGCGCGCCGATGATTTCGTCGCCGTCCCTGATCGGCAGGCCGAGGAAATCGGACATGTCGGGGTGGGCATCGGGCCAACCCTCGAAGCGGGGGTCCTTGCGGACGTCGGCGAGGCGCTGGGGCTTCGCCTCGTGGAGCATCGCAGCGAGGATGCCGTGCTGCCGGGGCAGCGGGCCGATGGCCTTCCACTGCTCGTCGCTGACGCCGTCGACGACGAACTGGGCGAAACCGCCGTGGTCGTCGGGGACGCCCAGGGCCGCGTACTCGGCGTCCAGCAGGTCGCGGGCCGAGGCGACGATCGTCTTCAGGACGTCACGCATTTCGAGGTGCCGGCTCATGGCGAGCAGCGCGGCACTGACCGCTGCGAGGCCCGACGGTGGGCTGTGACTCATGGCCTCACCGTACCGGCGGGGTGGCCGCGCCGTATCGGCCTGTGGACGGCGGGTGCCCAGGGCTCTGGGCCTAGGTCGAAGTTCCTTGCGGGGGTGCGGCTCATGGCCGAGGCGCGGCGTGTGGGGGCGTTCCTACGGTGGCTGTGCCGAGGGTTCATCGGCCATTGCCGACGCAATAAGGGGACGGTTGTCATGCCTGTCGCGTTGATCACGGGCGCTTCGAAGGGGCTGGGCCGTGCGCTGGCCGAGGCGCTCGCGCAGCGGGGCTGGGATCTGGTGCTGGACGCCAGGACCGCCGAGGTGCTGGAGGGGACGGCGAAGGAGCTGGCGGGGTACGGGGCGCGGGTGGTCGCGGTGCCCGGGGATGTCACGGACGCCGGGCACCGCCGGGAGCTGATGGCCGCCGCCGGGGAGCTCGGCGGACTCGATCTGCTGGTGAGCAATGCGAGTGCGCTGGGCGCCGAGCCGCTCGTGCGGCTCGATGCGCTGCCGCTGGACGGGCTGCGGCAGGCGCTGGAGACCAATCTGGTGGCGGCGCTCGGTCTGGTGCAGGGGGCGCTGCCGCTGCTGCGGGCCTCGGCGGCGGGCGCGGTTGTGGTGGTGAGTTCGGATGCGGCGGCGGAGCCGTACGCGACCTGGGGCGGCTACGGGGCTTCGAAGGCGGCACTCGACCAGCTGGCCGCGGTGCTGGGGGTGGAGGAGCCGGGGCTGCGGGTGTGGGCGGTCGATCCGGGAGACATGCAGACCGGTCTCTATGCGGCGGCGGTACCGGACGACGACGACCCGCGACCGCTTCCGGAGAGTGCGGTGCCCACGTTCCTGCGGCTGCTGGAGCGGCGGCCGGCGAGCGGGCGGTATACGGCGCCGTGGCCGGCGGAGTCGGAGCCGGACGATTCCGAGCCGGCCGGGTCGGCGTTGTCGGGGGTGGGACTGTGACCGCACTGGATGCCTTGCAGGTGCCCGCGGAGCTCTCGGCACGGGTGCCGGCGGAGCAGCGGGGTGCGGGGCGTGATGACGTACGGCTGCTGGTGTCACGGGGGCAGGAGGTCTCGCACCATGCGTTCCGCGACCTGCCGGGGCAGCTGCGGGCCGGGGACGTACTCGTGGTCAATACGTCGCCGACGCTGCCCGCCGCGGTGAACGGCCGGGTGGGCGGTGAGCGCGTCGTCGTGCACTTCTCGACGCGGGGCGAGGACGGGCGGTGGGCGGTGGAGCTGCGCCGCCCGGACGGGACGGGAGCGACGGTGCCGCGCCGCGGTGGGCCGGCCGGGGCCGTCGCCCATCTGCCGGGCGGTTCACGGCTGGTGCTGGAGGAGCCGCTGAGTGGCGCGGGCGGGTACGGCACGGGGCCGCTGGGTGCGACGGTGGGGGCCAGGCTGTGGTGGGCGCGGGTGTCGGTGGAGGTGCCGGGGCTGCTGCGGCAGTACGGGCGGCCGATCCGTTACGGCTATACGGAGCGGGACCAGCCGCTGTCCGCCTATCAGACGGTCTTCGCCGTGGACTCCCCGGACGGGAGCGGATCGGCGGAGATGCCGAGCGCCGCTCGGCCGTTCACCACGCGGCTGGTGGCCGCGCTGGTGAGCCGCGGCGTGCAGTTCGCGCCGCTCACGCTGCATACGGGAGTGGCATCGGCGGAGGCGCACGAGCCGCCGTACCCGGAGCGCTTCGTCGTGCCGCGCGCGACGGCCTGGCTGGTCAATGCAGCGCGGGCAGGCGGTGGGACGGTCGTCGCGGTCGGTACGACGGCGGTACGGGCGCTGGAGTCGTCGGCGGGGGCGGACGGGGTGGTACGCGCGGCCGCCGGCTGGACGGATCTGGTGGTGACGCCGCAGCGCGGCGTGCGTGCGGTGGACGGGCTGCTGACCGGGTTGCACGAGCCGGCGGCCTCTCACCTGCTGATGCTGGAGGCGGTCGCGGGGCGGGCGGCGCTGCAGTGCGGATACGCGGAGGCGCTGCGCCATCGGTACCTCTGGCACGAGTTCGGGGACGTGCATCTGCTGCTCCCCGATCCGGAACGTAACACTCCGAATTACTGAAGCAACGGATGGCGAGGTTGTTACACGGCCGATGTGAGGCCGCGCATAGGACGCACATCACTTACGAAGCCCACTAGTGGATACATAAGTCCCACATCAGTGGGCATGAGAGCGGGCCGTCACGTACGAGCGGGTCCGTGATCCACTATCCGAGGTCGTACGTCACATGATTGCCACAGCATTTTGCGGCCGCTAAGAATTGCTCTCGTCCTCGACGGAGATGCGAACCCGTCGCATCCGTCTTCGTCCTCCGTGAGGACCCCGCAATTCGAAGAGGTACGACTGCATGTCCACGTTCAGCATCCACAGCCGTCTTCGTCGTCTGAGCAAGACCCAGAAGCTCTCTGCCGCGGGTGTCTCCGCTGCCTGCTGCGCCGCCCTCTCGCTCTCCCTCGTCCCGGCCCACGCCGAGACCCCTGCCGAGCCGCAGGCCTCCTCCGCCGCACCGGTGGTCATCGAGGGCCTTCCGCAGGCCAAGACCATCCAGGCCAGCATCATCGAGCAGCACTCCACCGCCGAGAAGCTGGTGAAGGCCGCTGACGCCGTCAAGGCGAAGCAGGCCGCCGTTGCCAAGGCGAAGGCGAAGGCCGCCGCGAAGGCCAAGGCTGCCGCCAAGGCCAAGGCGAGGGCGAAGGCCGCCGCGAAGGCCAAGGCCGATGTCGCGAAGCGGTCCTCCCAGGCCGCCAGCCGCTCCGTCGCCCGCACTCCGGTCTACGCCGACAACCTGAACGGCTGGATCACCGAGGCGCTGGACATCATGAAGGCGCACGGCATCCCGGGCTCGTATGACGGCCTGCACCGCAACATCATGCGGGAGTCCACCGGTAACCCGAACGCGGTCAACGGCTGGGACATCAACGCCCAGAACGGCACCCCGTCCTGTGGCCTGCTGCAGGTCATCCAGCCGACGTTCAACGCGTACCACGTCTCCGGTACCTCGTCGAACATCTACGACCCGGTCGCCAACATCACCGCCGCGGCCAACTACGCCGCCGACCGGTACGGCTCGATCGACAACGTCAACAGCGCGTACTGATCAACCCGAGACGCTTTGCACAACGCCGAAGGGCGGCACCCCATTCCGGGTGCCGCCCTTCGGCGTTCCGTGCGTGCTGTGCACGCTGCGCCCCTGTGCTACTTGCGCATGACTTCCGGCTCGTGGCGGCGCAGCAGGCGCGCCACCGCGAAGCCGCAGATGATGCCGAGGAACAGCAGCACCGCGATGTTCATCCCCCACTGACCGGCCGTGTGCTCCCACAGCGGGTCGAGGTCGGTCGGGTTCTTCTGGTCCCACGGCGGCATCAGGTGCGCGAGGTCGAGCGTCGAGCCCGCGGCCGCGATGGCCCAGCGGGACGGCATCAGCCAGGCGAACTGCTCCAGGCCGGGCGATCCGTACACCTGGAAGAGGATGCCGGTGAAGACGACCTGGACGATCGCGAACATGACCAGCAGCGGCATGGTCTTCTCGGCGGTCTTCACCAGCGAGGAGATCACCAGGCCGAACATCATCGAGGTGAAGCCCAGCGCAGTGATCGTGACGCAGAGCTCGACAGCCGGCGGCATGATCAGGCCCTCTTCGGGCAGGTCGCGGGTGGCGAAGCCGATGCCGCAGATGATGACGCCCTGGATGGCCGTGATCACGCCGAGGACGATCACCTTGGACATCAGATAGGCGGAGCGGGAGAGGCCGGTGGCCCGTTCCCGTTCGTAGATGACGCGTTCCTTGATCAGTTCTCGTACGGAGTTGGCCGCACCCGAGAAACACATGCCGACCGCAAGGATCAGCATGATCGTTCCGGCGTCTCCGTTGAACTTCGACGGCGGCTTCGGAGGGGCCAGACCGAAGTCGGCCGGGATGACCACACTGACGATGCCGAGGACCGCGGGCAGGATCACCATCAGACCCATGAAGCCCTTGTCGGACGCGATCACCGACGTGTACCGACGGATCAGCGTCCACAGCTGCGTCATCCAGCCCTGCGGCTTCGGCGGACGCATCTGCTGCGGCGGCGGCATGTGTACGGATTGTGCGGCGACGGCGTCGATGTCCGCGGCGTACATCTGGTAGTGCTGCGAGCCGCGCCAGCGGCCCGCCCAGTCGTAGTCGCGGTAGTTCTCGAACGCGGAGAAGACGTCGGCCCAGGTGGTGTAGCCGAAGAAGTTGAGCGCTTCCTCCGGCGGGCCGAAGTAGGCGACGGAACCACCCGGCGCCATGACGAGCAGCTTGTCGCAGATCGCCAGCTCGGCGACCGAGTGCGTGACGACGAGGACCGTACGGCCGTCGTCGGCGAGGCCGCGCAGCAGCTGCATGACATCACGGTCCATGCCCGGGTCGAGGCCTGAGGTCGGCTCGTCCAGGAAGATCAGCGACGGCTTGGTGAGCAGCTCGAGGGCGACGGAGACACGCTTGCGCTGGCCACCGGAGAGCGAGGTGACCTTCTTGTCCTTGTGGATGTCGAGCTTGAGCTCGGCGAGGACCTCATGGATCCGGGACTGGCGCTCGGCCTCGGTGGTGTCCGCAGGGAAGCGCAGCTTGGCCGCGTACTTGAGGGCCTTGGTGACCGTCAGTTCCTTGTGCAGGATGTCGTCCTGCGGGACCAGGCCTATACGCTGGCGCAGCTCAGCGAACTGCTTGTACAGGTTCCGGTTGTCGTAGAGGACGTCGCCCTGGTTGGCGGGCCGGTAGCCGGTGAGCGCCTTGAGCAGGGTGGACTTGCCGGAACCGGACGGGCCGATGACCGCGATGAGCGACTTCTCCGGGACGCCGAACGAGACGTCCTTGAGAATCTGCTTCCCGCCGTCGACCGTCACCGTGAGGTGCCGGGCGGAGAAGGAGACCTCACCGGTGTCGACGAACTCCTCGAGCCGGTCGCCGACCAGACGGAACGTCGAGTGACCGACACCGACGATGTCGTTCGGACCGATCAGCGCGGAGCCGGACTTGTGGAGCGGCTGACCGTTGACGTACGTGCCGTTGTGGGAACCGAGATCGCGGATCTCGAAGCGGCCGTCAGGGGTCGCGTGGAACTCGGCGTGGTGGCGCGAGACCTGGAGGTCGGAGACGACGAGTTCGTTCTCCAGCGCACGGCCGATGCGCATCACGCGGCCGAGGTCCAGCTGATGGAACGTGGTCGGGCTGCGGTCGCCGTAGACCGGCGGGGCCCCCGCGGCACCGCCGGGACCACCTGCGCCGGGTGTCTGTGCCATGCCCTGCTGGTGCGGCACGTGAGGCTGCTGGTGCTGTTGCGGCTGGCCCTGGGGCGCCTGCTGCCAGCCCTTCTGCTGGTGCTGGGGCTGCTGCGATGCGGGATCCGGCCAGCCGGCACCACTCTGCTGGGGCTGCTGGGCGGGGGCCTGCTGCGCGCCCGCACCCTGACCGCTGTGCACATCGGCACCCGCGGCGGATCCGCTGAAGCTCAGCCGCGGTCCGTCAGTGGCGTTGCCCAGGTACACGGCGGAGCCCGGCCCGATGTCCATCTGGTGGATCCGCTGACCCCGCACATAGGTGCCGTTGGTGGAGCCGTGGTCCTCGATGAACCAACTCCGGCCCCCCCAGCTGATCGTGGCATGCCGCCACGACACCCTGGCGTCGTCGATCGACAGGTCGCCCTGCGGATCGCGCCCGAGGGTGTATGGCCTGGACGGATCGAGCGTCCAGGTCCTTCCATTCAATTCCAGTACGAGTTCCGGCACTCCGCGCCCCACTAGTTGTCCCCCGAGTTACCCCCATCACAGGGAGTCTAGGGATGCTGAACATCGTGAGGAACTATTCCAGGAGCAGTCCCCGATACGAAAGTCAGGCCGGTTCAGGACCGTGACGAGACCTGCGCCCACGCGCCGTTGACTCGGGCGAAACATGCTCGGAGAGTGGTAAGCGCCCATGAGTGCGTACGGATCATGAGCGAATAGGTCAACTCAGGGCATCTCGGTGCGGATTGAGGGGGTCCTGATGGCGAGGGACGTGCGCGGGGGCGGCGGCGGTACAGGGCACATCCCTTGGGGGGACGTGGTGTTGGCCGCCATCGCCTCGGTCAGCTGGGCGATGGTCGCGATGGCGGGGACGGCGGCCCTCGGACTGCATCTGCTCGGCGCCGACTCGGCGGGGGCGCTGGGGCCGATGACGGCAGCCGTGGTGGTGCTGGGGGCGGGCGGATCGGTCTCTCCGTCGGGCGATGTCTCGGCGTTCGGGCTGGACGGGGCCGAGGCGCACGCCGCCCTGTCGGTCACACCGCTGGGGGTGGGGCTGGCCGGTGCGCTGTTCCTCTCCTTCTTCTTCCTGCGGTCGCTGCGCGGGGCGGGGGCGGCGCTGCCCGGTGCCGAACTCGCGGCCCGCGCGGGGGCGGTGGCGGTGATGTTCGTCGCCGTGCTCGGCGGGCTGGCCTGGGCCGGTCACGATGTCGTGACGATCGACGGGGCGTCGCTGGGTCTGGACGAGGTGCCGGGGGCGGACGGTGATGCCCCCGGCGGGGCCGGGGGAATCGGGGACCTGCTGCCGGGCGGGCTCGGCGATCCGGGTGACCTCGGCGGGCTGCTGCCGGACCGGCTGGCGGATCTCGCACGGGCGCAGGCCCATGTCGGGTTCACGGTCGACACAGTGAAGTCGCTGGTGGGCGGGGCCTGCTGGGTGCTCGGGGTGCTGGTGGTCGCAGTTCTGGCCTCGCGTCGTACGCCGTTGCCGTCCCGTCTGGCATGGCTGCACCGGACCGTACGTCCGGCGGTGTCCGCGCTGGTGTCGGTGCTGCTCGTGGCGGTGGTCGCCGGGTGCGCGGCCGCGGCGTACGCGGCGGTCGGCGACGACCACCCGAAGCGGATCGCGGGCGCCGCGCTGCTCGGGGCGCCGAACGGGACGTGGCTCGGGGTGCCGCTCGGCCTCTTCGTGCCGTGGGACGGACAGGCGACCGGCGAGCTGGCCAAGCTGCTTCCCGATCCGCTGGACGAGCTGCTGCGGGTGTCCGCCGACGAACCGGTGACGGTCGGGCGGTTGGCCGAACTGGACCACCGGGTCTGGCTGCTGGCGGTCGCCGCCGCGGTGATGATGCTGTACGCGGGGGTGCTGGCCGCGACACGTACCGACCGGGGGGAGGCGACCGCCGCCCGGTTCGCGGGGCGGTGTGCGCTGCGGCTCGGAGGCGTGACGGCGGTGGCCCTGCCACTGCTGGTGTGGCTGACGCAGGTGTCCGCCGATGGATCGCTTTCGGTGCTGGGCTTCGATGCGTTCGGGGCCGGGATCGAGCTGCACGGGCATCCGGGGACGGCCGCGGTACTGGGTGCGGTGTGGGGTGCGGTTGCGGGTGGGGTGGGGGCGCTGGTGGCGTGCGGGGCGGGAGCGGTGCCTGCGGTTCCGGCGGAATCATCGGGCTGGGGCGGCGACGAAGGCGGTGAGGGTGGTCCGGTGCCTGGGCCGTATACGCCGTCGCGGCCGTACCGGCCGTCGCACGAGGAGACCAACCCGTATCTGCGCCCGCATCCGGCGGACGCGATCCATGGGGCGCCGACGGTGGTGGGACCGATCGTCCCGCCCACCGCGCCGAAGGTGCCACCCCCGGGGCCCGGGCCGGCGCCGCGGGACGGGAGGCCGGACGGGGTACCCCCGCCCGACCGGCCGCCCGCGCGGGGGTGAACGGGATTCCTCGACCGCCGGGCGGGCGCGAGAACGCCAGGTGAAAGCTCCGTTCCCGGGCGCCGGACCGGCTTGGAAACGCGCCGGTCGGGAATCCCTTCCCGGTGTCCGGTCCGCGGGACGGGGCTTCGGGCGTGTGAGGCGGACCGATACGGTGGAGGCACCATGAGCGCATCTCAGCCCCCTCAGTCCTCCCCGTCTCCTGAGCCCCCTGAGGCCCCTGCGTCCCGTCAGGGCGCCGACACCCCCACCCTTCTCGTCAAGATCTTCGGGAAGGACCGTCCCGGCATCACCGCCGGGCTCTTCGACACGCTCGCCGCCTACGCGGTCGATGTCATCGACATCGAGCAGGTCGTCACCCGTGGCCGGATCGTCCTGTGCGCGCTGGTCACCGCTCCTACCGGTGGTACCGCCGCGGCCGGCACCACCGAGGGCGATCTGCGGGCGACCGTGCACAGCTGGGCCGAATCGCTGAAACTGCAGGCCGAGATCATCTCCGGGACCGGTGACAACCGGCCGCGTGGTTACGGGCGCTCCCATGTGACCGTGCTCGGACACCCGCTGACCGCCGAGTCGACCGCAGCCATAGCGGCCACGATCACGTCGACGGGCGGCAACATCGACCGGATCTTCCGGCTGGCGAAGTACCCGGTCACGGCCGTCGAGTTCGCCGTGTCCGGCACCGCGACCGCGGAGCTGCGGACCGCGCTGGCCACCGAGGCCGCCGGGATCGGGGTCGATGTCGCCGTCGTATCGGCCGGACTCAGCCGGCGTGCGCAGCGGCTGGTCGTCATGGATGTCGACTCGACGCTCATCCAGGACGAGGTCATCGAGCTGTTCGCGTCCCACGCCGGCTGCGAGGACAAGGTCGCCGAGGTGACCGCGCAGGCGATGCGCGGCGAGCTCGATTTCGAGCAGTCGCTGCACGCGCGGGTGGCGCTGCTGGCGGGGCTCGACGTGTCGGTGGTGGACAAGGTGCGCGCCGAGGTGCGACTGACGCCCGGCGCCCGCACGCTGATCCGTACGCTGAAGCGGCTCGGCTACCAAGTGGGCGTCGTCTCCGGCGGGTTCACCCAGGTCACCGACGATCTGAAGGAACGGCTCGGGCTCGACTTCGCCTCTGCCAACACCCTGGAAGTGGTCGACGGCAAGCTCACCGGCCGGGTCGTCGGGGACATCGTGGACCGGGCGGGCAAGGCCAGGCTGCTGCGCAGCTTCGCCGAGCAGGCCGGGGTGCCGCTTGCACAGACCGTCGCGATCGGTGATGGCGCGAATGACCTGGACATGCTGAACACGGCCGGCCTCGGGGTCGCCTTCAACGCCAAGCCGGTCGTCCGCGAGGCCGCGCACACCGCGGTGAACGTGCCGTTCCTGGACACCGTGCTGTATCTGCTCGGGATCACTCGTGAGGAGGTCGAGGCCGCCGACGGTCTCGTCGACTGACCGACCGGCCTCGTACCTCGCGTACGGGACAGGCCCCGGCACCGACCATGCGTCCCGTGCCGGGGCCTTTCCGCGTACTGCGGCGTGATCAGTCGTTCGGCGTCCAGTATTCGACGAGCTTGCCCACCCCGTGCTCCACGCCCTTCCAGGAACCGGAGAACTCGATCACGGCGAACGCGGCGGTCGGGAAGCCGCCGCGGGTCATCCGGGCCATGGTCTCGCCCTCCGCCGAACCGGCCAGGGCGTCCGCCAGGGCATGCATGCCGGGGTTGTGGCCGATGATAAGCAGGTTCTGTACGTCGTCGGGGGTCTCGTTGAGCAGGACGATCAGCTCGCCGAGGGAGGCCTCGTACAGCCGCTCCTCGTACACGGTCTTGGGCCGGTGAGGCATCTCGTGCACCGCCAGCTTCCAGGTCTCGCGCGTCCTGACGGCGGTCGAGCACAGGGCCAGATCGATGACGATGCCGGAGTCGACGAGTTTGCGGCCTGCCACGGGGGCATCCTTGCGGCCACGCTCCGCGAGCGGCCGCTCATGGTCGGAGTCCTGCGACCATTCCGCCTTTGCATGCCTGAGTAGGACGATCCTGCGAGGTGTATCGACGCTCATACACCTCAGCTTCGCACGAAATGAGCCGCCCGGCGCAGGGTGTTGGAGGGCTCCCCCACTGCGGGTGAACGGGGTCAGCGGGCCAGCAGGTCCACGATTCGCTCAAGCAGCTGACCGATCGCCGAGTCGCCCGTCGCGGCGTGCGCCTCGCCGGATCCGGAGATCAGCAGCAGCAGTGCGGCGAACGCGACTGCGGGCAGCGCGACGGCCCACCACGGCAGCCTGACCTCGACACCGGCCGAGGCCGGGCGGGGGGATCGGGTGTAGGTACGGGCCGCCATGTCCGCCTCCGTGGGCCATCGGTTCTGATACTCAGAACTTACGGATGCGGGGGTGCCGGTCCCATCCGGCGACCCACCCACTTCACCCTGACCCTGGCCCCCTAGGGGATGGTGGTGCTAGCCCCACCATCGGCCCCGGCGGCGGAACGCACGAGGAGTGCGGGCCGGGAGGGAGGCGGCGCGGTCCGAGGCGTCGGAGAGAAGCGTCAGGGGGAGGCGACCGAGGCGATCACTCCGATGATCACCGTGATCAGGAGCATCGCCCCGAGCACGAGGAGAAGCTTCTTCTGACCGTTCTGGGGATTCGGATCGAGAACTGGCATGGGGCCAGTCTCGCATCTCAGCATTCGTCCTCGATCGTCCGGTCCCGGCCGGCCAGGATCCCCGCCACCATCTGCGGCACCATCAGGCCCGCCATCAGCGCGATCGGCAGTCCCCAGCCGCCGCTGTGCTGGTACAGCACGCCGACGAGCAGCGGACCGGGGATCGAGATCAGATAGCCGGTGGACTGGGCGAATGCGGACAGCCGGACCACTCCGGCGCCGCTGCGGGAACGCATGCCGATCATGGTGAGGGCGAGCGGGAAGGCACAGTTGGCGATGCCGAGGAGCACCGCCCAGGCCCAGGCACCGCCGGCCGGTGCAAGGTAGAGGCCCGCGTAGCCGACCAGGCCGCAGGCGCAGAGGAAGACGACGATCGGGCCCTGGTTCCTCATCCGGGCGGCGACCCGCGGGATGACGAAGGCGAGCGGCACACCCATCGCCATGGTCACGGCGAGCAGGACGCCCGCCGTGCCCGCCGAGACCCCGGCGTCGCGGAAGATCTGCGGCATCCACCCCATGGCGATGTAGGCGGCGGTGGCCTGCAGGCCGAAGAAGCAGGCGAGCCCCCAGGCGGTGCGGCTGCGGGTGATCCGCAGTGCCGGGGCATCCCCGTGCTGCTGGGCGGTGGCCTGTCCGGGGGCGCCGCGACTGTCCCGCAACAGCGGGATCCAGGGCAGCACCGCGGCGACGGCGAGCACGGCCCAGATTCCGAGGCCGGCCTTCCAACTGCCACCGAGCGCATCGGTCATGGGCACGGTGACGGCTGCGGCGAGCGCGGTGCCGAGGGCCAGCGCCATCGAGTAGAGGCCGGTCATGGAGCCGACCCGGTCCGGGAACCAGCGCTTGACGATCACCGGCATCAGGATGTTGCTGACGGCTATGCCCATGAGGGCGAGCGCGCTGGCGGCGAGGAAACCGGCCGTGGAGCCGACGAACGGCCGGATCACCAGACCGGTCGCGATGGCGACCATGCCGGCGCAGACGACCGCACCGGGGCCGAAGCGGCGGGCGAGGCGCGGCGCCATGATGCCGAAGACCGCGAAACAGAGCGGCGGCACGGAGGTGAGGACACCGGCGACGCTGCCGCTCATGTGCAGCCCGTCCCGTACCTCTTCGAGCAGAGCGCCGAGGCTGGTGATGGCGGGGCGGAGGTTGAGCGCGGTGAGGACGAGGCCGACGGCGACCAGACGGAGCACCCAGGGGGCGGGGCCGGCCGGGCCGGAGGTGGTCTGCGCGGTCTGCGGTGCCGGGGACTCCATGGCTGAGGCGGTCGCCGTGCCGGTGTGCGGGCTCTGGGTCCGGGTCTGGGGCTGGGTCTCGTCTTCGGGCATGGGGTCCATCATAGAATCATGGGATGATTGATTGTCCACTCCTCCGAGAGCCTTCGGAAACCTCCGAGAAACCCGGGAACCGGAGAATCCGGAAGCCCCGAGGATCCGAGCAAGGAGCATCATGGCTTTGACGTCCCCGCGGCGGTCGGCACTCGCCGACCAGGTGATCGCACAGCTGAGGAATCAGATCACCTCGGGCGAGTGGCCCGTCGGTTCCCGGATTCCGACCGAACCCGAACTGGTGGAGCAGCTGGGGGTGGCCCGTAACACCGTCCGCGAGGCGGTGCGGGCGCTCGCGCACAACGGGCTGCTGGACATCCGGCAGGGGTCGGGCACGTACGTCGTCGCCACCAGTGAGCTGGCCGGAGTGATGCACCGCCGGTTCGCGGATTCCGACCCGCGTCATGTCGCCGAGTTGCGGTCGACGCTGGAGTCGTCAGCGGCCCGGCTGGCGGCCGCCCGGCGCACCGAGCGGGATCTGAGGCAACTGGACGCGCTCATGGCGCGTCGCGAGGAGACCTGGGCCGCGGGTGACGCCGAGGCGTTCGTGGCCGCGGATGCGACGCTGCACCTGGCCGTGGTCGCCGCCTCGCACAATGACGTGCTGACGGGCCTCTA
Source organism: Streptomyces sp. NPDC002206 (assembly GCF_053593595.1). Lineage (NCBI taxonomy): Bacteria > Bacillati > Actinomycetota > Actinomycetes > Kitasatosporales > Streptomycetaceae > Streptomyces > Streptomyces sp. NPDC002206. The sequence goes on along the minus strand of NZ_JBSFCW010000006.1, from coordinate 323,899 downwards.
CGCCGACCTGGGGGATCTGCTGCGCGACTATCTGCGGGTCGATGTCGGGCACGAGCTACGGCCGGAGAACCATATGGACCACGCTCGGCTGGTCGAGGCGATCCGGGCCGGTGACGCGGAGACGGCGGCCGCCGAGGCCGCGAGTCATGCGCTCAGCTGCCTGGTGGACCGGGTCTGATCCGAATGTTCCGGAGGGGCCGGAAGAGGGGTTCGCCTAGATCCGTTGGTGGGTGATCCAGACGGAGGCGACTTCCTTCCAGCAGCGGTCGTCGAGCCGTACCGTCTGTCCGGGGGCGACGTCGACGGGTACGCCGTCCGCGTCTATGTCCCACCAGCGGTCGCATTCGGTGTGCAGCTGTACCCGGTCGTTGGTCGGGTACGGGTTGTGGCAGTAGGCGACCACCCAGGAGCCCTGGACCGACGTACGGCAGTCGGCGCCATGCGGGTCCGGGAGGGGGGCGGTCGGCGCGGACGTCCCGAGCCACCCCAGACCGGATATGCCCATGGCGACGACAAGTGCGGCGACGGCGACCGAGGCCGCCAGCAGGGCCCAGGTTCGGCGACGTATGGGGCGCACAGCGACCTCCTCCCCGCAGCCTGACCAAAAGTCCGGTTCCACCACATTCTGCGGTGCATCGACCATCTTTTCGACTTGAGCGGCGAGCGGCCGGGCGGGGACGTACGACGGCCGCGCACCATCCGCTCGGAGGTGGTACGCGGCCGTTTCGTACAGGGTTCTACGAGGTCAGGCACCCATCATGTGCACGCCACCGTCGACGTGGATGATCTCGCCCGTGGTCTTCGGGAAGAAGTCCGAGAGCAGCGCGACGACGCCGCGGCCGGCCGGCTCCGGGTCGGCCATGTTCCAGGAGAGCGGGGAACGGGTGTTCCAGACGTCCGCAAGCTCCGAGAAGCCCGGGATGGACTTGGCGGCCATCGAGCCGATCGGGCCCGCAGAGATCAGGTTGCAGCGGATGCCGTCCTTGCCCAGGTCGCGGGCGAGGTAACGGGAGGTGGCCTCCAGCGCGGCCTTGGCCGGACCCATCCAGTCGTACTGCGGCCAGGCGAACTGCGCGTCGAAGGTGAGACCGACGATCGAGCCGCCCTCGCTCATCAGCGGCTTGCAGGCCATGGCGAGCGACTTCAGCGAGAACGCCGAGACGTGCATCGCGGTGGCGACGGACTCGAACGGGGTGTTCAGGAAGTTGCCGCCGAGCGCGTCCTGCGGCGCGAAGCCGATGGAATGGACGACGCCGTCCAGCGAACCGAGCTCCTCACGGACCAGGCCTTCGAGCCGGTCCAGGTGCTCGGTGTTGGTCACGTCCAGCTCGATGACCTTGGCGGGCTTGGGCAGCTTCTTGGCGATGCGCTCCGTCAGCGTGGGCCGGGGGAAGGCGGTCAGGATGACTTCGGCACCCTGCTCCTGGGCCACCTTGGCGGTGTGGAAGGCGATGGACGACTCCATCAGCACACCGGTGATGAGGATGCGCTTGCCGTCGAGAATTCCGATCATGGTGGTCAGTGACCCATGCCCAATCCGCCGTCAACGGGGATGACGGCTCCAGTGATGTACGACGCGTCGTCGGAGGCGAGGAAGCGCACCGCGGCGGCGATCTCCTCGGGCTGCGCGTAGCGGGCCAGCGGCACCTGGGCGACGATGCCCTTGCGCTGCTCCTCGGTGAGCGCCTGGGTCATGTCGGTGTCGACAAAACCGGGCGCGACGACGTTGAAAGTGATGTTCCGCGAGCCGAGCTCGCGCGCCAGCGACCGGGCGAAGCCGATCAGACCGGCCTTGGAGGCGGCGTAGTTCGCCTGCCCCGCCGAGCCGAGGAGACCGACGACGGAGGAGATGAGGACGACGCGGCCCTTCTTGGCGCGCAGCATGGCGCGGTTGGCGCGCTTGACGACCCGGAAGGTGCCGGTGAGGTTGGTGTCGAGTACGGACGTGAAGTCCTCCTCGGACATCCGCATCAGCAACTGGTCCTTGGTGATACCGGCGTTGGCGACCAACACCTCGACCGGACCGTGCTTCTCCTCGATCTCCTTGTAGGCCTGCTCCACCTGCTCGCCGTCGGTGATGTCGCACCGGACGGCCAGAACGCCCGCCTCTGTGAGGGCCTGGGGCGGCTCGCCCGAGCGGTACGTGATCGCGACCTTGTCGCCGTTGTCGGCGAAAGCGCGGGCGATGGCGAGGCCGATGCCCCGGTTTCCTCCGGTGACGAGAACCGAGCGGCTCAACGGATCACCCTTTCGATAGCGGTCTGGTACCTCGAAAACCTATCGGTACCAGGTGCTCCACGGGGAATCGGCCCCTGACAGTGGCTTCCGCAAGGCACTGTGGGGTTCCTACAGTGCCGCGCCCCGCGCCGCCGGATCGGCTGCGGAAAAATACGGGAAAAACAGAGGCCCCTGACGGGCTCGCACCGCATGATTCACTGCGGAGACACATCGCACAGGTCGAGAAGGGGAAAGCCGACGTGCCCCATGAGGTAGATCAGTCATTCCTGGCCCTGCCGCTACGGGCCCTCGCCGACGCGGCGCTGGCCCGGGCCCGAGCGCTGGGCGCCGTCCATGCGGACTTCCGCTTCGAGCGGGTGCGCAGTGCGTCCTGGCGGTTGCGGGACGCCCGGCCCGCCGGGACTTCGGACACCACCGATCTCGGGTACGCGGTGCGTGTGGTGCACGGCGGGGCGTGGGGGTTCGCGTCCGGCGTGGATCTCACCATGGACGCGGCGGCGAAGGTCGCGTCCCAGGCGGTCGCCATGGCGAAGCTGTCGGCCAAGGTGATCGCGGCGGCCGGGTCCGACGAGCGGGTGGAGCTGGCGGACGAGCCGGTGCACGGCGAGCGGACCTGGGTGTCGGCGTACGACGTCGACCCGTTCTCCGTACCGGACGAGGAGAAGGCGGGGCTGCTGGCCGAGTGGAGCAGCCGGCTCCTCGGCGCGGAGGGTGTCGCGCATGTGGACGCCTCGCTCATGACCGTCCACGAGAACAAGTTCTACGCGGACACGGCGGGCACCGTCACCACCCAGCAGCGGGTGCGGCTGCATCCGCAGTTCACCGCCGTCGCCGTGGACGGGACGACCGGTGAGTTCGACTCGATGCGGACCATCGCACCGCCGGTGGGGCGCGGCTGGGAGTACCTCACGGGCACCGGCTGGGACTGGGACTCCGAGCTGGAGCAGATCCCGGGTCTGCTCGCCGAGAAGATGCGCGCGCCGAGCGTCGAGGCGGGGACGTACGACCTGGTCGTCGATCCGTCGAATCTCTGGCTGACGATCCATGAGTCGATCGGCCATGCCACGGAACTGGACCGGGCGCTGGGATACGAGGCGGCGTACGCCGGGACCTCGTTCGCCACCTTCGACCAGCTGGGCAAGCTGGCGTACGGCTCGCCCGTGATGAACGTGACGGGCGACCGCACCGCCGAGCACGGGCTCGCGACCATCGGTTACGACGACGAGGGTGTCGAGGGCCAGTCCTGGGACCTGATCAAGGACGGGACGCTGGTCGGCTACCAGCTCGACCGGAGGATCGCGAAGCTGACGGGCCTCGGCCGGTCCAACGGGTGTGCGTACGCCGACTCGCCGGGCCATGTCCCCGTACAGCGGATGGCGAACGTGTCGCTGCAGCCGGATCCGGGCGGACTGTCCACGGAGGATCTGATCGGCGGGGTGGAGCGCGGGATCTATGTGGTCGGCGACCGGTCCTGGTCGATCGACATGCAGCGCTACAACTTCCAGTTCACCGGGCAAAGGTTCTTCCGCATCGAGAACGGCGAGCTCGCCGGTCAGCTGCGCGATGTCGCCTACCAGGCGACGACGACGGACTTCTGGGGCTCGATGGAGAAGGTCGGCGGCCCGCAGACGTACGTCCTGGGCGGCGCCTTCAACTGCGGCAAGGCCCAGCCGGGCCAGGTCGCGGCTGTCTCGCACGGCTGCCCCTCCGCTCTCTTCCGAGGCGTGAACATCCTCAACACGACGCAGGAGGCGGGCCGATGAGCCGCGTCAGCAAGCCGTACGAGATCGTCGAGCGCGCGCTCGAACTGTCCACCGCCGACGGCTGTGTGGTCATCGCCGACGAGGACTCCTCCGCCAATCTGCGCTGGGCGGGCAACGCGCTCACCACGAACGGGGTGACCCGGGGACGGACCCTGACGGTCATCGCGACGGTCGACGGCGCCGAGGGCGCGGCGTCCGGTGTGGTGTCCCGTTCCGCAGTCACCGCCGACGACCTGGAGCCGCTGGTGCGGGCCGCCGAGGCCGCCGCGCGCGGGGCCGGGCCCGCCGAGGACGCGCAGCCGCTGGTCACCGGCGTGCCCTCGTCCCCCGATTTCACGGATGCCCCGGCCGAGACGAGTTCCGAGGTGTTCGCGGAGTTCGCCCCGGCGCTCGGTGACGCGTTCGCCCGCGCCCGGGCCGGCGGCCGCGAGCTGTACGGCTTCGCGCACCACCAGCTGACGTCGACGTATCTGGGCACGTCGACGGGGCTGCGGCTGCGCCACGACCAGCCGAACGGGACGCTGGAGCTGAACGCCAAGTCCCCCGACCGCTCGCGTTCCGCCTGGGCCGGCCGGGCCACCCGGGACTTCAAGGATGTCGACCCGGCCGAGCTGGACGCGGAGCTGGCACAGCGGCTGGGCTGGGCCGAGCGCCGTATCGAGCTGCCCGCCGGGCGGTACGAGACGCTGCTGCCGCCCACCGCCGTGGCCGATCTGCTGATCTACCAGCTGTGGTCGTCGACGGCCCGGGACGCCGCCGAGGGCCGGACGGTCTTCTCCAAGCCGGGGGGTGGCACCCGGCTCGGCGAGACGCTGTCCGAGCTGCCGCTGACCCTGCGCAGCGACCCGAACGCGCCCGGGCTCGAGTCCGCGCCGTTCGTTATCGCCCACTCCTCCGGGGACAGCGCTTCCGTCTTCGACAACGGGCTGCCGCTGTCCTCGACCGACTGGATCCGGGACGGCCGGCTGGACCGTCTGACGACCACCCGGCACACGGCCGGACTGACCGGGCTTCCGGTGGCTCCGGCGATCGACAACCTGCTGCTCGACGGCGGTGGTGAGCGGTCGCTGGACGACATGGTGGCGGCGACGACCGGCCGGGCCCTGCTGCTGACCTGCCTCTGGTACATCCGGGAGGTCGATCCGGCGACACTGCTGCTGACCGGGCTCACCCGGGACGGGGTGTATCTGGTGGAGGACGGCGAGGTGGTCGGCGAGGTGAACAACTTCCGGTTCAACGAGTCGCCGGTCGATCTTCTGTCGCGGGCCGTCGAGGCGGGCCGTACCGAGAAGACGCTGCCGCGCGAGTGGGGCGACTGGTTCACCCGGGCCGCGATGCCGGCGCTGCGGATCCCGGACTTCAATATGAGTTCGGTGAGCCAGGGCGTATAACCTCGGAGGAGTCTGTAAGCACATCCAAGGAGACACGAGAACCGTGACGGACATCGTCGACGAACTGCAGTGGCGTGGGCTGATCGCCCTGTCCACTGACGAGGACGCATTGCGCAAGGCGTTCGCGGACGGTCCCGTCACGTTCTATTGCGGCTTCGACCCGACCGCGCCCAGCCTGCACCTCGGCAATCTGGTCCAGATCCTCACCATGCGCCGGATCCAGCTGGCCGGGAACCGGCCGTTGGGTCTGGTCGGCGGTGCAACGGGGCTGATCGGCGACCCGAAGCCGAATGCGGAGCGCACGCTCAACGACCCCGAGGTCGTCGCCGCCTGGGTGCAGCGGCTGCGCGGGCAGATCGAGCGGTTCCTCGACTTCGAGGGCCCGAACGCCGCGATCATGGTCAACAACCTGGACTGGACGTCGGGCCTGTCGGCCATCGACTTCCTGCGCGACGTCGGCAAGTACTTCCGGGTCAACAAGATGATCGCGAAGGAGGCCGTCTCGCGGCGGCTCAATTCCGACGCGGGCATCAGCTACACCGAGTTCAGCTACCAGATCCTGCAGGGCATGGACTACCTGGAGCTCAACCGTCGGTACGGCTGCACGCTGCAGACCGGCGGCAGCGACCAGTGGGGCAATCTGACCGCGGGCACCGATCTGATCCACCGGGTCGAGCCCGAGTCCGCTGCACACGCGCTGGCGACGCCATTGATCACAAAGGCGGACGGCACGAAGTTCGGCAAGACGGAGTCCGGCACGGTCTGGCTCGACGCCGACCGGACCACTCCGTACGCCTTCTTCCAGTTCTGGTTGAACGCCGATGACCGGGACATCTCCAAATTCCTGCGGAACTTCAGCTTCAAGTCCCGCGAGGAGATCGAGGAGCTGGAGAAGCTGACCGAGGAGCGCCCGCAGGCGCGCGCCGCTCAGCGGGCGCTGGCGGAGGAGCTGACGACGATGGTGCACGGCGCCGAGCAGTGCGCCGCTGTCACCGCGGCCTCGAAGGCGCTGTTCGGCCAGGGTGAGCTGGGCGATCTGGACGAGGCCACGCTGAGCGCGGCGCTCTCCGAGGTGCCGCACGCCGAGGTCACCGAGCTGGGCCCGCTGGTGGACCTCCTGGTGGAGGTCGGTCTGGCGCCGAGCAAGTCGGGGGCCCGCCGTACGGTCAAGGAAGGCGGCGCCTACGTGAACAACGTCAAGGTCGTGGACGGCGAGGCCGCACCGGCCCGCGAGGAGCTGCTGCACGGGCGCTGGCTGGTGCTGCGCCGGGGCAAGAAGAACCTCGCGGCCATCGAGGTCACGGCCGGCTGACCGGCAGCGGACGGCACACGGCGGCCGGGCACGCGACATGCGTGCCCGGCCGCCGCCGCGTCGGACGTCCTGCGGCCGCGCCTGCACTCAGGCCTTCTGCTTTCTGGTACCGCGCATCGATGTCCAGAGCATGTCGCCGACGCCGACGATGACCACGGCGCCGATCAGCTGGAGCAGATGGCGCGTCCAGTCAATCCCCTTGGTCTCGTTGACGCCGATCCACGTCGCGACGGCGTTGCCGATGACGCTGCCGATGATGCCGAAAATGGTCGTCAGCCAGAGTGGGATCTGCTGCTTTCCCGGCAGGATCGCCCTCGCGATCAGGCCGAGGACCAGACCCACGATGATCGCCCACAGCCAACTCATGTCGCCTCCTGGTGCGGCGCGGTGTCGCGCATGTGCGCAAGTCTTGGCGCACAAGCGGTACGACGCATGTCGAACAGGTCCATACGTGCCATGAGTGTGCTGATGTGCACGAATACTGCGTGCCCCGGTCTCGCTGCCTCCGGATGCCGGGCGTACCGTGGAACGGCTCGTGAAGAGCCAGGGGAAGGGTGACGGGAACGTGATGCGGAAGCAGAGTGGTGCGGAGGTCTTCCGGATCACGGGAGCCCGGCAGAGCCTCGCGGACGATGTCCGCGGCAGGCAGCGACGCTATGTGATCTCGATGTCCGTACGGACGGTTTCGGTGATCCTGGCCGCCGTGCTGTGGAACATCGAGAAGCCCGTGGCCATCGTGGCGCTCGCGCTGGGTGCGCTGCTCCCGTACGTCGCCGTGGTCATCGCCAACGCGGGCCGGGAGAACACTCCTTCGCTGCCTTCGACCTTCGTGCCGCCACCCGCCAGGCCGACGCTCGAGGCCGCCCCGCCGACCGGTCCGGCGGACTCCGACCGGGCCCGTAGCGCCCCGGATCCGCATGAGCACAGCTGAGCTCACGGCACGCCGAATCCTCAAGAAAAGCTCAGATCAATCATAAAGTTCGGGTGCACCGCACCCCGGTCCGCGTGACATACTTCCTACGCGCTCCGCATCCCCCGTCGGAGCGACAGACCGACGCCGGGCAGCTCCCCCCGTGGCTGCTCGGCGTCGTTTTCTCCGGCAGGGGATGCGTCAGTAGGCCGACCCCGCGGCTGGCCTAGGGTTGAGTCCGTGAACTTCCCGGACTCCCCCGAAAATGCCGCCGAGAGCGCTGCTTCCGCCGCACCGATCTGTTCCGCCAAGGGCTGCCGTGCGGCCGCCGTATGGGTGCTGGCCTGGAACAACCCGAAGCTGCACACCCCGGAGCGCCGTAAGACCTGGCTGGCCTGCGACGAGCACCGGGAACATCTCTCCTCGTTCTTGGGTGTGCGCGGTTTTCTGAAGGATGTCGTGACGCTGGCGGAGTGGGAGTCCTCGGCCGCCGGGGACTGACGCCCGTCCTCCTAGCCGCCGATCGCCGACATCGGGCGGTCGGGCTGCAGGAAGGACGGGTCGTCCAGACCGGATCCGGCCTTCTTTCCCCACATCGCGAGCCGCCAGATGCGGGCGATCTCCTCGTCCGGGGCCTCGGAGCGAAGCGCGCCGCGCAGATCGGTCTCCTCGCGGGCGAACAGGCAGGTCCGCACCTGGCCGTCGGCGGTGAGCCGGGTGCGGTCGCAGGCCCGGCAGAACGGGCGGGTGACGGAGGCGATGACACCGACCCGATGGGGTCCACCGTCGACGAGCCAGCGCTCGGCGGGGGCTGAGCCGCGCTCGCCGTCGCCCTCGGCGGTGAGCGTGAAGCGGGTGCGCAGGGAGGTGAGTATGTCGCCTGCCGTGATCATGCCGTCGCGCTTCCAGCCGTGCTGGGCGTCGAGCGGCATCTGCTCGATGAAGCGGAGCTCGTATCCGTGTTCCACGGCCCAGGCGAGCAGGTCGGGGGCTTCGTCGTCGTTGAGCCCGGGCATCAGGACGGTGTTGACCTTGACCGGGGTGAGGCCGGCATCGCGGGCGGCTTCGAGGCCTGCCAGCACGTCGTGGTGGCGGTCGCGACGGGTGAGGGTCTTGAAGACGTCGGGGCGCAGGGTGTCCAGCGAGACGTTGACCCGGTCGAGGCCGGCGGCCTTGAGGGCGGCCGCCGTGCGCTTCAGCCCGATGCCGTTGGTGGTGAGCGACATCTTCGGCCGGGGGGTCAGAGCCGCGCACTGTTCGACGATGGAGACGAGGCCCGGGCGCAGCAGCGGCTCACCGCCGGTGAAGCGGACTTCGTTGATTCCGAGCTGGGTCACGGCGATACGGACGAGCCGGACGATTTCGTCGTCGCTGAGCAGGTCCGGCTTGGCCAGCCACTGCAGGCCTTCTTCGGGCATGCAGTACGTGCACCGCAGATTGCAGCGGTCGGTCAGTGAAACGCGCAGGTCGGTGGCGACCCGATCGTAGGTGTCGATGAGCATGGTGCGCCCCCTCCCCCGGTGATCCCCGGTTGCGGATCTGACTCTCCCGAGACTACGCGACATCTGTGACAGGGAGGTGGCCCGTTTGACACGAGGGGCGGCGCGGCCGCGTCGTAGGACTCTACGACGCGGCCGCGGGAACCGCGCGGTGCGTGACGCGAATTCCTCGGTCGATTCCTTCTCGTCAGTGCGCGCCGACGCCGGTGAGGGACTTGACCTCCAACTCGGCGTACTTGCCCTTGTCCGGCTCCTCCTTCGAGAGCAGGGAGCCGAGCCAGCCGAGCAGGAAGCCCAGCGGAATGGAGATCAGGCCAGGGTTCTCCAGTGGGAACCAGGCGAAGTCGGCGTCGGGGAACATCGACGTGGGCTTGGAGGAGACGACCGGGGAGAACAGCACCAGCAGGACGGACGAGGCCAGGCCGCCGTAGATCGACCAGAGGGCGCCCTGGGTGGTGAACCGCTTCCAGAACAGGCTGTACAGGATGGTCGGCAGGTTCGCCGAGGCGGCCACTGCGAAGGCGAGGGCGACCAGTCCGGCCACGTTCAGATCGCGGGCGAGGGCGCCGAGGCCGATGGAGACGATGCCGATGGCGACGGTCGCCCACTTGGCCGCGCGGATCTCTTCCTTCTCGGTGGCCCTGCCCTTGCGGATGACGTTGGCGTAGATGTCGTGCGCGAACGACGACGAGGACGCCAGGGTCAGGCCGGCGACGACGGCGAGGATGGTGGCGAAGGCGACCGCGGAGATGACGGCGAGCAGGATGGCACCGCCGGTGGAGCCGGAGCCGCCGCCGATCTCCAGGGCGGCCAGCGGGGCCGCCGTGTTGCCCGCCTTGTTCGACGCGATGATGTCGCCGGGCTTGAGGATCGCCGCGGCGCCGAAGCCGAGCACGATCGTCATCAGGTAGAAGGCGCCGATGATGCCGATCGCCCAGTTCACGGACTTACGGGCGGCCTTGGCGGTCGGCACGGTGTAGAAGCGGATCAGGATGTGCGGGAGCCCGGCGGTGCCGAGGACCAGGGCGATACCGAGCGAGATGAAGTCCAGCTTCGAGGTGCTGGTGGCGCCGTACTTGAGACCGGGCTCCAGGAACGCCTTGCCCTTGCCGCTGTTCTCCGCCGCGCTGCCGAGCAGGTCGGAGATGTTGAAGTGGAACTTCAGCAGGATCAGGAAGGTGATGAGCACGGTGCCCGCGATGAGCAGGACGGCCTTGACCATCTGCACCCAGGTGGTGCCCTTCATGCCGCCGATGGTGACGTACACGATCATCAGTAGACCGACCAGGGCGACGATGGCGATCTTGCCGCCGTCGCTGGTGATGCCGAGCAGCAGCGAGACCAGCACACCGGCGCCCGCCATCTGCGCGAGCAGGTAGAAGATCGAGACGACGATGGTGGAGGCGCCCGCCGCGGTACGGACGGGGCGCTGGCGCATGCGGTACGCGAGGACGTCGCCCATCGTGTAGCGGCCGGAGTTCCGCAGCGGTTCCGCAACCAGCAGCAGGGCGACGAGCCAGGCGACGAGGAAGCCGATGGAGTACAGGAAGCCGTCGTAGCCGAAGAGCGCGATGGCGCCCGCGATGCCGAGGAACGATGCGGCGGACATGTAGTCACCGGAGACCGCGAGGCCGTTCTGGAAGCCGGTGAACTGGCGGCCGCCCGCGTAGAAGTCGGAGGCGTCCTTGGTCTGCCGGCCTGCCCACACGGTGATGAACAGAGTCGCGACGACGAAGCACGCGAAGAGCGTGATGATCAGCGGCCGGTGCTCGCTCGCGCCTTCGGCAGCGAGCTGGACGGTGGGGTACGCGGCGTGGGCGGCGCTCATGCGTCGGCCTCCATACGGGACTTGATCGCGGCGGCCTTCGGGTCGAGCTTCGTGGCGGCGTGGCGGGAGTAGAGCCAGGCGATGAGGAACGTGGTGAGGAACTGGGCGAGACCGAAGACGAGCGCCACGTTGACGTTGCCGAACAACTTGGTGCCCATGAAGCCGCCCGCGTAGTTCGACAGGAGCACGTAGAGCAGGTACCAGAGGACGAAGGCGATGGTCAGGGGGAAGGCGAACGAGCGGTGCGCGTGGCGCAGTTCGGCGAACTCCGCGCTCTCCTGGACCTCGACGAACTCCTCGGTCGTGGGCTGGGCAGGGCCGGTGTCAGGAATGGCCTTGGGCGGCGATGCATCGGTAGCCACGGAATCTCCTCGCGATGCGGGTGCGGTGGTGGGGACGGTGGATTTCACAGGAAGACCTCGGTGTCGGGGGGTCGGTGGTGCGCCTCCCCTGACAACGGCACGGAGAGAACGGCGAAGTGGTTCACCGCGGTTTGCCTATTCTTGAACCCATCCGTTCGGAGCCGCCTCCGAACAGAGTTCCGTCAACTCATTGATGAGCCGGGATGATCAGCGATAGCTTCGCTCTTCATGTACACGGCCGAACACACCCCGTGTCCGGCCGCCTGGCACGGATGATGTGGAGACCCCATGGCTCATCTGGGATCCAGACGGACGCGCGCACTGGCGCTGCCTGTCGGACTGGCCCTCACGGCCTCGCTCGGCTTCCTGCCGACGAGTGCCGCATCCGCCGCCCCGTCGGACGGACTGCCCACGGCGGCGGTCTCGACGGACGGCCCGAAGCTGTCGTACGTCGTCAACACCCGCGGCGGTCAAGGCACCGTCGAGCAGGTGAAGAAGGCGATAGCCCAGGCCGGTGGCACGGTGGTGATCGCCTACGAGCAGATCGGTGTCATAGTCGTCCACTCGCAGAACCCGGAGTTCGCGCAGTCGATCCGCCGGCTCAGGGGGGTCGAGTCGGCGGGGGCCACCCGCACCAACCCCATCGTTCCGCAGGCCACCAAGGACATCGGGGTCGAGGAGTCGCTCTCCGCCGAGCAGGCGCGGGCCGCGGCCGCGGAGGCGACGGCGGATCAGGATCCGTTGGAGCCGCTCCAGTGGGACCTGCCCGCCATCAAGGCGGACCAGGCGCACCAGGTGTCGCTGGGGAGCAAGAAGGTCACGGTCGCGGTCATCGACACGGGTGTCGACGACACGCACCCGGACCTGGCTCCGAACTTCGACCGCGGGGCATCGGCGAACTGTGTGAGCGGCGCACCGGACACGACGGACGGCGCCTGGCGTCCGCAGACCGGTGAGAGCGACCACGGCACGCATGTCGCGGGTACCATCGCCGCCGCGAAGAACGGCATCGGCGTGACCGGTGTCGCGCCGGGTGTGAAGGTTGCGGGCATCAAGGTGGCGACCTCGAGCGGGTTCTTCTACACCGAGGCCGTCGTCTGCGGCTTCGTCTGGGCCGCCGAGCACGGTGTCGATGTCACGAACAACAGCTATTACACCGACCCTTGGCTGTACAACTGCAAGAACGACCCCGACCAGGGCGCCCTGGTGGAAGCGGTCACCCGCGCCAGCCAGTACGCAGAGCGCAAGGGCACGGTCAACGTCGCCGCGGCCGGCAACAGCCGCGAGGACCTGGCCGCCGACACGCTGGGGGACTCGACCAGCCCGAACGACACCACGCCGGTGACCCGGACGATCGACCCGCGGGAGTGCCTCGACATCCCGACGATGCTGCCGGGTGTCGTCACGGTCTCCGCGACCGGCGCCAAGGGCCTGAAGGCCTCGTACTCCAACTACGGTGACGGAATCATCGATGTGGCCGCCCCGGGCGGCGACTCGACGGTCTACCAGACGCCCGCACCGCCGGCCACGAGCGGTCTGATCCTGTCGACGCTGCCGGGCGGCAAGTACGGCTACAAGGCCGGCACGTCGATGGCCTCCCCGCATGTCGCGGGTGTGGTGGCCCTGATCAAGTCGTCGCACCCGCACGCCTCGGCGGCCGCGGTGAAGGCGCTGCTGGTGAACGAGGCGGACGCCACCGCGTGCGGCGACCCGTACGACATCAACGGTGACGGCAAGATCGACGCCGTCTGCGAGGGCTCCAGGAACCACAACGGTTTCTACGGTGCCGGGGTGGTGGACGCGCTGGACGCGGTCCGCAGGTAGTCACCACGCGTATCGGGGGAAGGGCCGGGGACGACTGTCCCCGGCCCTTCCCTCGCACTGCGGTGGCACTGGGTGCCATAGTGCGGTCATGGCTGATGTGATCGACACGCAGAGCTCCGGTACGGAGCAGGCATGGGCCGCCCTCGGCGGCGATCCGGCGCTTCTGGACCGTATCGACGGCGGCGGACCGGCCGGGCTGCTGCCCGCGCGGCTGCCCGTCATGGAGCTGGCCCGTTCCACCGTCGCGGTCTGCGCGCTGGCCGCCGCCGAACTGGCCGCGCGCCGTGCAGGCAGCGCCGCCGGACCGGTGGAGCGGGTCCGGGTCGACGACGGTGCGGTGGCCACCGCGTTCCTCAGCGAGCGCCATCTGCGGGTCGACGGGCGCGCGCCGACCAATTTCGCCCCGCTGTCCCGGTTCTGGCGGACGGCCGACGGCTGGGTCCGCACCCACGCCAACTACCCGCACCACCGGCCCCGGTTGCTCACCGCACTCGGCCTGCCCGCCGATGCCGGAGTGGACGCGGTGGCCGCGGTGCTCGCCGAGCGGCGGGCGGTGGAGGTCGAGGAGACGGTGTACGCCGCGGGCGGTCTGGCCGTCGCACTGCGTACCCCCGAGGAGTGGGCGGCGCACGAGCAGGGCGCCGCGATCGCCACACGCCCGCTGCTGACGCTCGACCGGACCGAGGGGCCGGGCCAGGTGGGTCCACGCCGCCTTCCCGCCGTGTCGGGTTCGCCGCTGCTGCCCGCGACCGGACTCCGGGTTCTCGATCTGACCCGTGTCCTGGCCGGTCCGGTGGCCACCCGCACGCTGGCGCTGCTGGGCGCGGACGTCCTGCGGATCGATGCGCCGCAGCTGCCGGAGAGCCAGGACGCCCACAACGACACGGGGTTCGGCAAGCGGTCGGTCTCCCTGGATCTGGGCGACCGGGCGGACCGGACGACGTTCGACGAGCTGCTCGCCGCCGCCGACGTCCTGGTCACCGGATACCGGCCGGGCGCGCTGGAGGCGTACGGCCTGACGCCGGAGGCGCTCGCCGTACGCCGTCCCGGTCTGGTCCTTGCGCAGGTGTCCGCGTGGGGGCGGTACGGGCCGTGGCACGAACGGCGCGGCTTCGACAGTCTGGTGCAGGTGGCCACCGGGATCGCGGCCGTGGAGGGGGACGCCGGGGCGCCGGGTGCGCTACCTGCGCAGGCCCTCGACCACGGCACCGGCTATCTGCTGGCGGCGGGCGTGCTGCGGGCTCTGACCGAGCAGCACGACGACGGCGGTTCGCGGCTGCTGTGGCTGGCGCTGGGGCAGACGGCGCACTGGCTCTGCGGCGGGCTCACCCGCACCCAGGACTCGTACGGCCCGTCAGGGGCGTACGACCTCTCGGAGACGTACGACCCCGAGAAGTATCTCGGCTCCACGGACAGCGCGCCGGGCCGGCTGCGGTATGCCCTGCCGCCGGTCTCCTTCGCGGGCGGCCCGACGGACTGGTCGCGTCCGCCGGGCCGGTTGGGCGCGGATGCGCCGAAGTGGCGTACCGCTACGGCTTGATGAGGACCTTCAGGGCCGTGCGCTCGTCCATGGCCTTGTAGCCGGCGGGGACGTCGTCGAGGCCGATGGTGAGGTCGAAGACGGGCGACGGGTCGATCGTGCCGGCCAGGACGTCGGGGAGCAGTTCCGGAATGTACGTGCGCACGGGGGCGACGCCGCCGCGCAGAGCGATGTTCCGGTCGAACATGACGCCGAGGTCCAGGCCGGTGCCGCTGCCGTGCGGCACGCCGACGTAGCCGATCGAGCCGCCGTCGCGGGTGATCCCGACCGCCGTGCGCATCGACTGCTCGGTGCCGACGGCCTCGATCACGGCGTGGGCGCCCGCGCCGCCGGTCAGTTCCCGTACGGCGGCGACGGCTGCTTCGCCGCGCTCGGCGACGACGTCCGTGGCGCCGAAGGTGCGGGCGATGTCCGTGCGCACCTGGTGGCGGCCGAGCGCGATGATCCGCTCGGCGCCGAGCCGCTTCGCGGCCATGACGCCGCACAGGCCGACCGCCCCGTCACCGACGACCGCGACCGTGGTGCCGGGCTTCACGCCCGCGCCGATGGCGGCGTGGTGCCCCGTGCCGAGCACGTCGGACAGGGCCAGGAGTGCCGTGAGCAGGCGATCGTCGGACGCGGCGGCGGCCGGGAGCTTGACCAGCGTGCCGTCGGCGAACGGGACGCGCACGGCCTCGCCCTGCCCGCCGTCGGAGCCGACCGAGCCCCAGAAGCCGCCCTGCGGGCAGGACGTCGTCAGGCCCTCGGCGCAGTACTCGCAGGTGCCGTCGGACCAGACGAAGGGGGCGACGACGAGGTCACCGGCCGCGAAACCGTTGACCTCCGGTCCCGCCTCCTCGACGATTCCGATGAACTCGTGGCCGATGCGCTGGCCGGGCTGGCGGGCGGACTCGCCGCGGTACGCCCACAGGTCGCTGCCGCAGATACAGGCCCGAAGGACCCGCAGCACCACATCGGTGGGGTGCTGGATCGTCGGGTCCGGCACCTCCTGGACACGGATGTCGTGGGGGGCGTGGATGACAGTGGCGCGCATGCGTGGGGTCCTTGCTGATCTCAGATGCTGATACTCCGTTCACCGTACGCCCCAGGGGTGGCAGCGGTCCGTTCCGGGCCCGGTGTGAGCACCCCGACGGTCAGCAGGAACTGCGCCACGATGTACGTGAGCATGACCCAGAAGTCCGGCGCGGGCAGCTGCGGCCAGTCGGCGATGCCGGTGGCGATGAGCGCGTCGGACAGCAGGAAGAGCGCCCCGCCGAGCGCGGCGTACCGGCCGCGGGTACTGGACCGGTAGGCCATCGCGGTGAGCAGCAGGCTGTACCCGGCCATCGGGATCCGCAGGTCCGCGGGGAGCCCGCCCCAGATGAGGGCGACGAAGCCGACGAGGACCGCGGCGTACCCCGCGCCGAGCAGCAGGGAGCTGCGGGCCCGCCCGAAGAGCCACAGATAGCAGACATGGCCTGCGGCGAAGGAACCCATGCCGATGAGGAAGGCGGCATCGGCGTCGGGCAGCAGGAATGTGTCGCCGCCCCAGCCGAAGAGCAGCGCGGCGATGAGCAGCCGGGGTCCGCGGCGGGCGGCGGCATACCCGGCGAGCAGCGGCATCAGCAGCGGCTTGGCGACGAGGTGGGCGATCCGTACATCGGCGAGAACGCCGACGAGATCGACGGCGGAGGCGACGAGAAACGCGATGAGCAGGGGGCGTACGAACCGTGCTCGGACGTCCGTGCCGGCTCCGGCGCTCATCCGGTGCTCTCCCGGACCGGAACGGCGGTGGAGGCAGCGCCGGAGGCGGTGGTCGAGGCGGCCGTCGACGCCGGCTGCCAGCCCGGCCCGCGGAAGATCCGGCCGGCCCGCTCGCCCCAGCTGTCCGCCGCCCGCACGTCCCGGGCGATCGCGGCGTACTCATGCGTCGCGACGCGCAGCGGGTTGTAGGTGGCGATGTTCTTGGTGAGCCCGTAGACGGGCCGCTCCGTCTCGGCTGCGAAGGAGCCGAAGAGCCGGTCCCACAGGATCAGGATGCCGCCGTAGTTCCGGTCGAGATAGCCGCCCTGGGAGGCGTGGTGCACCCGGTGGTGGGAGGGCGTGTTCAGTACGTACTCGAAGGGCCTGGGCAGCTTGTCGATCCGTTCGGTGTGCACCCAGAACTGGTAGACGAGATTGGCCGACGAGCAGAACGCCAGTGCCGCCGGATGGACACCGCAGGCGATGAGCGGAACGTAGAACGGCCAGACGGTCAGCGAGGTCCAGGGCTGGCGCAGCGCGGTGGTGAGGTTGAACTTCCGGCTGGAGTGGTGGACCACATGGCA
This sequence comes from Streptomyces sp. NPDC002206, assembly GCF_053593595.1. NCBI lineage: Bacteria > Bacillati > Actinomycetota > Actinomycetes > Kitasatosporales > Streptomycetaceae > Streptomyces > Streptomyces sp. NPDC002206. Next base: position 306,926 of record NZ_JBSFCW010000006.1, on the reverse strand, counting down.
GGCCCAGAGGATCCGGATGACGTGGTGGCCGCGGTGGGACCAGTAGTAGAAGAAGTCCTGCGCGAGCAGCATCAGCAGGATCGTCCACCACAGGACGGGAACGCGGAGCGGGGTCAGCTCGTAGACCGCGGAGTAGATCGCCACGATGGGCACTTTCCACAGCAGATCGAACACGAGACTGCCGAGCCCCATGGTGACGCTGGTGACGGCGTCCTTGGTCTCGTACCCGGCGGCGTCCTCGTCGGGGTGAATGCGGGCGCTGACCATTTCGACAACGGTGAGCAGGACGAAGGCCGGTATGGACCACAGCACGACATCGGGCAGGTTCGGCTCCATGCGAGCACCGTAGAGCGCGGGTCGACCGGGGACCAGACGTTGTTACCAACAAGTATGCGAGACGCAATGTCAGCAACCTTTGGTGACTTCTGCCAACGCGGGCCGGATCAGACCCCGACCGCTCCCAGCAACGCCCCCGCCGCATAGGTGACCCCCATGGCCACCGCTCCCCCGCCCATGTTCCGCAGCACCGCGCGCCCCACCGCCGCATCGCCCAGCCGCGCGCTCCACCACCCGGTGAGCGCCAGCGCCGCCAGGACCGCCAGTACCGTGATGACCAGCCGAAGCGGCGCCGGTGGCAGCACGATCGCCAGCAGCGGCAGCAGCGCACCCGCCGTGAACGCCAGGCAGCTCGCGCCGGCGGCGTGCCACGGGTTCGTCAGGTCGTCCGGGTCGATTCCCAGCTCCACCTCCGCGTGGGCGCGCAGCGCGTCGCGCTCGGTGAGCTGGAGGGCGGCCTCGCGGGCGACTTCCCGGCTCAGCCCCTTGCCCTCCAACAGGCCGGTCAGCTCGGCGAGTTCCGCCGCCGGGGTCTCCTGCAGCTCCCGCTTCTCCATCGCCAGCGCGGCCTGCTCCGAGTCGCGCTGGGTGGACACCGACACGTATTCGCCCGCCGCCATCGACATGGAGCCGGCCAGCAGCCCGGCGAGGCCCGCCGTCAGCAGGGCCCCGCGGTCATCGGTGGCTCCGGCGACGCCGACGACGAGGCCCGCCGTGGAGACCACGCCGTCGTTGGCGCCGAGGACCGCGGCGCGCAGCCAGTTCAGCCGCGCGCCGAGGCCGTTGCCGTGGGACTCGTCATGCGCCTGGGTATCCGTCACCCGGGGATGCTCTCACCTCACCGGGTCCCGTCACCACACGCGGACCGACCCGCCCGGCGCGAAGGCCGGGCTGGTCGCGTCGGACGGGACCTCCTTCAGGGGCTCGGCGATCTCGTCGACCGTCGGGCCGGCCGTCGCAGCGATGCGGTCGAGTGCGGCCAGGTCGAAGCCGTAGACGCGGGCCGCGTTACCGCCGACCATCGCCGCGATCTCGTCGGGCGGGAGTCCGGCGTACGCGATCCGCAGGCCCTCCCGTGAATAGGGGGCGGTGCCCTCGTCGTGCGGGTAGTCGCTGCCCCACATGATCTTGTCGAGTCCGATCCGGTCGCGCAGCGGCACCTCGTGGGGACGCATGAAGCTGGCGCCGACGAAGCAGTTGTCGCGCCAGACCTCGCCGGGACTCGCTCCCATCGAAGCGGCAAGCCCCGCACCGAACTTGGACTCGGCGGTTGAGGCCCGGGAGGCCGCAGCGACCAGGCGGCCGTGGTAGTAGTCGAGCATCTCGACGACGCCCGGGATCCAGCCGGAGCCCTGTTCGGTGAGGACCAGTTTCAGTCCGGGGTGGCGGCGGAAAGCCCCGCCGAAGATCAGGTGCCACAGCGCCCGGTGGGAGAACCAGGTCGTCTCCACCATGAAGACGGCGCGCGCCGCGGGTTCGTCGCCGAGCGGCGGGGAGGCCGATCCGCCGTGGTGGTTCACCGGTACGTCCAGCTCCTCGCAGACCGCCCACAGCGGGTCGTACACCTGGGAGTACAGCTCCGGGATGCCGGATCCCGGCGGGGTTCCGGGCAGCAGGATGCCGCCGGTGAGCCCCGCGTCTCTGGTGCGGCGGACCTCGCGGACCGCCTCCGCCGGGTCGTTGAGGAGGATCTGCGCGACGCCCGCCCGCCGGCCGGGCGCGTCGGCGCAGAAGTCGGCGAGCCACCGGTTGTGGGCGCGCAGGCCGGCCCAGCGCTGTTCGTACTCCTCCGCTGAGGGAGCGGGAGCCATCAGGGAGGCCGAGGGGAAGAACGGGGGAATGGTGTTGGGGAAGACGACCTCCGCGACGATGCCGTCCGCCGCCAGCTCGGCGAGGCGGCGTGCGGAGTTCCAGTTGCGGTCGGCGGTGTCGGCCAGGAGGTCCGCGTACGGATTGACGTAGCCGGCCGCCCAGGCGTCGAAATCGTCGTGGTACCTGGACTCCAGGTACGGCCTGTAGTCGAGGAGATCGGCGCCCGCGTGACAGTCGGCGGAGATGACGGTGTAGCGCTCGCGGGACATCAGCCGACCCCCAGGACCGGGAAGTCGTGGTCGGTCAGCCAGTGCCGGCCCACCTCGCGCGAGCGTGCCCAGGACGCTTCGACCGCCGTCCGGTCGGCGCTCTGGCCCAGCTCCTGCGGGGTCGGGCCGATGCGCCGGGCGATCGGCGCGAGCTTCGCCGTGTCGAAGCCGAAGACCTCGGCGGCGGCGAGTCCCAGCATCCTGCGGGTCTCGGCCACCGGGATGTCGTGAAAGGTGGCGCGCAGCCAGCCGGCGGTGTTCGGCCAGGTGCCTTCGGGGTGCGGGAAGTCGCTGCCCCACAGGATGTTGTCGACGCCGATCTCGTACCGCTGGGCGAGCTCGCGGCGCTTGGTGTTGGTGGCGCAGATGAAGACCTGGCGGTCCAGGTACTCGTGCGGGGGCCGCTTCAGCTCGGCGAACGGCGAGAGTTTCTTTCCGCCGTGGGCGCCCAGGTAGAGCCGGTCCATGAACCAGAGCAGGTTCGGCAGCCACCAGCAGCCTGACTCGGCGACGCCGAACCTCAGCCCCGGGTGGCGTTCGAAGGCGCCCGACCAGAGCAGGAACCAGAGCGGGCGGGACGGCCACCAGGTGACCTCGGAGACGTAGATCCCCAGGTGGTCGCCGTACTCGTGGCGCGGGGCCGCGCCGGAGTGGGTGACGACCGGCATCGCCGTCTCGGCGGCAGCCGCCCACACGGGGTCGTAACGGCGGTCGTGGTACGGGGCCTTGTCCACCCACATGGAGGGGATCATCAGCGCCCCGAGACCGGACTCCTTGGCCCGGTGGATCTCGGCGACGACACGGTCGACCTCGCCCGTGACGGGCAACAGGGCGACTCCGCAGTGCCGTTCGGGGTTCTGTGAGACGAAGTCGGCGAGCCACCGGTTGTGGGCCTGTGCGCCGGCCATGCCGAGTTCCGGGTCCTGGTCGCCGGAGAGGCCGAGACCGACGCCGAACGGGGCGGCGGTCCGGCTGTCGACGGCGTCCGCGTCCGGAAAGACGACCTCGGCTGCCACCCCGTCGCCGTCGAGCTCCTTGAGCCGCTGCGCGGCGTCCCAACCACCCCTCAGCCCTTCCTCGTTGTCGTGGAACCACTTGTCGGCGAAGGCCTCGTTGCGTACGCCGAGGCGGGTCATCTCCTCGCGGCGGCGGTCGCGACCGGCGAGGAAGTCGTCGAACTCCCGGTGGAAGCGGGCGTCCAGATAGGGCCGGTACTCCTCGGTGGGCAGTCCGGCGTGGCAGTCGGAGGAGATGATCAGATACGGGTCGGTCATCGCTCGCCCCTCAGTCGAGTATGAAGCTCTCCAGGTACGACGGGTTCGCCCGGTCGAGCATCGACTGCGACCTGGCACGGATCTGCCGGTCGCTGTGCTCGCTCGGCGGCAGCAGCCAGAAGCGGTCGGCGCGGATCCCGTCCACGACCGTGCCCGCGACCTCCTCCACCGGTGTGAACTCGACCTCGTGGCCCGCCGCCCTCATGGCGGACTCCCACTGGTCGAGGCTGCGGTACGGGGTCCGGCGCGGCCGCTCCTTGGCGTACCGCTCGGGCCGGTTGCGGTGCGACTCCCACAGTCCGGTACGGAGCATGTTCGGGCCGGGGAAGAGCACCGAGGCGCCGACGGCCGCGCCCTCCGCCTTCAGATGCGCGTAGAGCGACTCGGTCATCGTGACGACGGCGGACTTGGTGACCGCGTAGACGGAGGCGGTCGGCAGCGGGGCGATGCCGCCGTCGCCGGACGAGGTGTTGACGACCCGGCCTGGCTCGCCGCCCTCTATCATCCGGGGCACGAAGGCCTGGATGCCGTGGAAGACACCCCACACATTGACGGCGAACGCCCACTTCCAGTCGTTCGGCTCGTGCTCCCACATCCGGCCCTCGGCACCGGAGCCGACGCCCGCGTTGTTGCACAGCACATGGACGGCGCCGAAGGTGTCGTACGCGGCGTCGGCGAGTGCCTGGACGGAGTCCTGCTCGCTGACGTCGACCACCCGCGCCATCACCTGCGCGCCGTCCTCGCGCAGCTCCCCCGCCGCCTTGTCGAGCGCGCCCTCCTCCACGTCGGCGAGGACGACCTTCAGTCCCTCGGCCGCGAACCTGCGGGCCATCGCGAGCCCGATGCCGCTCGCGGCGCCGGTGACGACAGCGACCTGCCCCTCCCCCAGCCTCATCGGACACTCCCCTGCGGCGGGCCGTCGTGGATCTGCTGCGGGTCGTCGTAGCGCTGGTGGATGTACGGCAGCAGCGCCTCGGCGCTCACCCGCTCGACGGCCCTGCCCTGCTGGTCGCTGGTCTTCTCGCCGATGCTCAGATCGATCAGCCGGCGCACGGGGAGGTCGGCGACCGGGTCGTACATCGACTCACGCAGCACCACATCGCCCGAGATCCGCTCCAGCTTGCGGACCTTCTCGTGGCGGATGCAGTGGATCAGTACGGGATCGGCGTCGAAGCCCTCACCGTCCACGGCGGGCAGGAACTTGAAGTAGAAGTCGAGCTTCTCCGCCGGTTCGGGCAGCGGCAGCTGCTCGCCGACCGCGCCGCGTATCTCGACGAACGCGATGCCGTGCCGGACGAGCGCGGCCCGGACGACGAGTCCGTCGCGTTCGACAGTCACCTCACCCAGCTTCTTCGGTTCGCCGAAGACCTCACGGCCGCCGATCAGTGCCCGCTCGTGGGTCATCGGCATGACGAGCGGATACCAGCCCTCGTGCCCGTCGTGGACGGCGGCGACGGCGACGGAGCCCGCACCGAGCGGATAACCGGGGAGGTCGACCTTGCTGATGGCGGCGCGGACGAGCGGGCGTCCAGCGGGTTTGAGGGGCGGTGGCAGGACCGCCGCCACCGCGTCGGGGTCGCTCTCCCAGACGGCGACCACCCCCGTGGACCAGATGTCGGGGAGCTTGGAGCGGGCTGTGCGGGCCGTCGCGATCTCGGCGTCGGTGCGCGCACCGTACCGTACACGTGCCATGGACGTACCACCCTTCTCGGTTGTCCGTGCCCGGGTTCTGTAACACAGTTACACCGGCGCGAATGAAGGGTAAATAGGCGTGCACGTAATGGAGTTCGGAGAGCTGGGAGTACCGTGGCGCGAACGTCGCTGACCCGCGAAGAGGTTCTGGAGGCCGCTGCCGCCCTGGTGCGGCAGCACGGCCCGGAGGCCCTCACCATGCGCAAGCTGGCCGCCGAGCTGGGCACGGCGGTCACCTCGATCTACTGGCATGTCGGCAATCGCGAGTCGCTGCTCGACGCCCTGGTGGAGCGCACCGTCCAGGAGATGGGCGCCGTCCGCCCGGCCGGACGGACCCCGGCGGCCCGGATCGTCTCCGTCGCCCGGGGTCTGCGCCGCGAACTGCGCGCCCGCCCCCATCTGATCGCGATGGTCCATGAACGCGGTCTCACGGAGCGGATGTTCCTGCCCGCTCAGCAGGCCCTCGTCCACGAGGTGCACGCCGCGGGGCTGCGCGGGGCGCGGGCCGCCGACGCGGTACGGGCGGTGCAGTTCCAGACCGTCGGCTTCCTGCTCGTCGAACGCAACCGGGAACGCTCCCCGGTCCAGTCCCCCGGCGAGAGTGATCTCTGGGACGCGGTCACGGCCGAGCACGACCCGGCGCTGGCCCGCGCGCTCGCTCTCCCCGCCGACCAGGAACGACTGTTCACGGCGTCGATGCGGGCGCTGGTGAACGGACTGCTCGCCACCGGTGGAAGCTAGCCGGACCCTCGCCGGGCGGCTCGAACAGAACGCTCCCGGATGGGGGGCTGTCAGTCCCGGCCCGTATTCTCTGTGACCATGCTCGACGACCGCCAGACCGCAGCACCGTGGCCGACCGCCTACCCACAGGGGTACGCGGTCGTCGACGTGGAGACCACCGGACTCGCCCGGGACGACCGGATAGTGTCCGCTGCCGTCTACCGGCTGGACGCGCAGGGCAACGTCGAGGACCACTGGTACACCCTCGTCAACCCGGAGCGGGACCCCGGACCCGTCTGGATCCACGGCCTGACCAGCGATGTCCTGGAGGGTGCCCCGCTCTTCCCGGAAGTCGCCGCCGAGCTGTCCGAGCGGCTCGCGGGCCGCGTGCTCGTCGCGCACAACGCCGCCTTCGACTGGTCGATGCTGGCCCGGGAGTACGCGCGCGCCGCGGTCGTCGCCCCGGTCGAGCACCGGCTCTGCACCATCGCGCTCTCCAAGGAGCTCCGGCTGCCGCTGCCCAACCACAAGCTGCAGTCACTGGCCGCGCACTTCGGAGTCGTACAGCAGCATGCGCACCACGCGCTGGACGATGCCCGGGTGCTGGCCGAGGCGTTCCGGCCGAGTCTGCATGCGGCGGCGCGCGACGGGGTGCGGCTGCCGCTGCTGGAGTGCCGCCCGCTGACCGAGTGGTCGGACTCCCCGGTCACCCCGCGGGTCGGCTATCAGCCGTCGTACGGCAGCCAGAGCAGCTGGCGCCCTTCGCGCAAGCGGCCGGCCTGCCCGTATCCGAACCCGGGACGGTACAACAAGGACAAACCACTCATGCAGGGCATGCGGGTGGCGTTCTCCGGGGACACCTCCATCGACCGTGAGCTGCTGGAGGACCGGGCGATCGAGGCCGGGCTGCATGTGGCGACCAGCGTCTCCCGGCTGACCAGCCTGCTGGTCACCAACGACCCCGACGCGGCGACGTCGAAGACCGTGAAGGCAAAGGCGTTCGGCACACCGATCGTGGACGAGAGCGCCTTCACCCATCTGCTGCGGGATGTGGCACAGGTGTCGACGACGACGGGGGCCCCGGTGGCTCCCGCCCTGCCGACGCCGTCATCGGAGTGAACCGGGGGCGACTCGCCCGTCCGCCGCTCGCCGCCCGGCGCCCCCGCGTCCCACCCTGTGGCGCATGGCACGTTGTGAAGTTTGCGGAAACGACTACGGCATGTCGTTCGAGGTGCACGCGCAGGGCGCGGTGCATGTCTTCGACTGTTTCTCCTGCGCCATTCACCGGATGGCGCCCATCTGTGAGCACTGCAGGGTCCAGGTCATCGGCCAGGGTGTCGAGGTGGACGGGCACTGGTTCTGCGGCGGTCACTGCGCCCGGGCCGAGGGGAAGGTGGGCATCATCGACAAAGTCTGACCACCGGCCGCACGGCCCCGTTCCGCCACCCCCTCCGCGATGCACCCCATGACGCAGTTGTACCGTCGTGGGGTGTACCGCTTCCTGTTGACCCGGCAGTGGCTGATCCTCGCCCTCCTCACCCTCGTCCTCATTCCCACGATGGTCGAGCTGGGCTTCTGGCAGCTGCACCGGCATGAGCACCGGGTGGCGCAGAACGCTCTGATCTCGCACAACCTCAAGGCGAAGCCGGTTCCGGTCGCCACGCTCACCTCCCCGGGTCACACGATCCCGCGCTCCGACTACTGGCGTGCGGTGACGGCCACGGGGACGTACGACACGGAGCACGAGGTCGTCGTGCGCCGCCGGACCTCCACCGACGGAAGCATCGGTTTCCACGTACTGATCCCGCTCGACCTCAAGGGCGGCGGTACGGTCCTGATCAACCGCGGCTGGGTCCCCGCCGCCGACGACCAGCGCGCCTTCCCGGACGTCCCGGCCGTGCCCAAGGGCGAGGTGACCGTCACGGGGCGGCTCAAGGCCGACGAGACGACGGGAACAAGCGGCATCAAGGATCTGTCGGACCTGCCGGACCGCCAGGTGATGCTGATCAACAGCGCCCAGCAGGCCAAGGCGCTCTCCCGGCCGGTCCTCGGCGGCTACATCGAGCAGACCGGGCCCGAACCGGCCGGCGACGTCCCCGAGCTGATCGAGGCCCCCGACGACAGCTCCATCGGTCCGCACATGGCGTATGCGGTCCAGTGGTGGCTGTTCGCCTCCGGCGTCCCGGTCGGATATGTGGTGCTGGCCCGGCGCGAGAAGCGCGACCGGGTGGAGGCCGCGGCCAAGGCCGAGGCGTCGGGAGAGCCGGAGAAGCCCGAGCCGGCGACGGCCTGACACAGTGCCCGCGACAGCTCGACCGGTGGCCGCTCGACGGGCTCCGCGGCAGGAGTCTGCGGCCGCCCGTGGGACACCGGCTGCTTAGCGAGGCCCCGGTTCGGGAACACGGCAGAACGTGACCCCACGCATCGAGGACTACGCCCTCATCGGCGATCTGCAGACAGCCGCCCTGGTAGGCAGGAACGGTTCTGTGGACTGGCTCTGTCTGCCCCGCTTCGACTCGGGCGCCTGCTTCGCCGCCCTGCTCGGCGACGACGACAACGGCCACTGGCGCATCGCCCCGAAGGGCGCGGACACCTGCACCCGGCGCGGCTACGTGGGTGACTCCCTCGTCCTGGAGACGTTCTGGGAGACCCGCACCGGCACCGTCAAGGTCATCGACTTCATGCCGCAGCGCGACCAGGAACCCGATGTCATGCGGATCGTCGAGGGGATCAGCGGCACCGTCGACATGACATCGGTGATCCGGCTGCGCTTCGACTTCGGCTCCATCGTGCCGTGGGTGCGCCGCTCGCAGGGTCACCGGGTGGCGGTCGCCGGACCCGACTCGGTCTGGCTGCGCAGCGAGCCACCGGTCAAGACGTGGGGCCAGGAGTTCTCCACCTGCTCGTCGTTCAGCGTCTCCGCGGGCGAGCAGGTGGCTTTCGTACTGACCTGGCACCCCTCGCACTCGCCGCGCCCCGATCTCGTCGATCCGCACGAGGCGCTGAAGAACACCCTTTCCGACTGGGCCGAGTGGTCGGCCCGCTGCAAGTACCGGGGCCCGTACCGGGAATCCGTGATCCGCTCGCTGATCACCCTCAAGGCGCTCACCTTCGCCCCGACCGGCGGCATCGTGGCGGCCCCCACCACATCGCTGCCGGAGGAGATCGGCGGCGTACGGAACTGGGACTACCGCTTCTGCTGGCTGCGGGACTCCACCCTGGCGCTCAACGCGCTGCTCTCGGCCGGCTATGTGGGGGAGGCCGCCGCCTGGCGGGACTGGCTGCTGCGCGCCGTCGCCGGGGACCCCGCCGATCTGCAGATCATGTACGGCCTGTCGGGCGAACGGCGGCTGCCCGAGGCGGAGCTGCCATGGCTGAGCGGATACGAGAACTCCAGCCCGGTCCGCATCGGCAACGCGGCGGTCCGGCAACGGCAGCTCGATGTGTACGGAGAGGTCATCGACTCGCTCCGGCTCGCGCGCGAGGCGGGCCTTGCCGATCAACCACACGCCTGGAGCCTGCAGCTCAGCCTGCTCGGGTTCCTGGAGTCCACCTGGCGCGAGCCGGACGAGGGACTCTGGGAGATCCGCGGCCAGCGCCGCCACTTCGTGCACTCGAAGGTGATGGCCTGGGTCGCCGCCGACCGCGCGGTGCGCACCCTGGAGGCGAACCCGTCGCTGGCCGGGGACGCCGAACGGTGGCGGGTGATGCGGGACGCCGTGCACCGGGAGGTGTGTGAGAAGGGGTACGACCCGGTACGGAACACGTTCACGCAGTCGTACGGCTCCCGGGACCTGGACGCCGCGACGCTGCTGATCGCCCGGACCGGATTCCTGCCGCCGGACGATCCTCGACTCGTCGGCACGGTCGACGCGGTCCGGGACGAGCTGGGCAGCGACGGTCTGGTCCGCCGCTACAGCACGGAGGGTGTCTCGATCGACGGGCTGCCGGGCGGCGAAGGGGCGTTCCTGGCGTGCTCGTTCTGGCTGGCGGACGCGCTGCGCCTGACCGGGCGCGCCGAGGAGGCCACCGAACTCTTCGAGCGGCTCCTCGCGCTCCGCAACGATGTCGGGCTGCTCGCCGAGGAGTACGACACCGTGGCGGAGCGGCAGCTGGGCAATTTCCCGCAGGCATTCAGCCATATCGGACTGGTGGGCACCGCGGTCGCACTGACCGGGGAGGACATGCTGGAGGCCGAGACGGCAGGATAGGGGCCATGGATCTTGAATTGAAGGACCGTGTGTACATCGTCACCGGCGCGACCCGGGGGCTGGGCAACGCCACGGCGCGGGAGCTGGTGGCGGACGGCGCGAAGGTGATCATCACCGGCCGTGACGAGAAGCGGGTCGAGGCGGCCGCCGCCGAACTGGGGCCGGACGCCGTCGGCTTCGCCGCCGACAATGCGGAGCCCGCCGCCGCACAGCGGCTGGTGAACGCCGCCCATGAGCGGTTCGGGCGGCTCGACGGCATCCTGATCAGCGTCGGTGGGCCCGCCCCCGGCTTCGTCGCGGACAACACGGACGAGCAGTGGCAGTCGGCATTCGATTCGGTGTTCCTGGGTGCGGTGCGGCTGGCCCGTACGGCGGCCGCGTCGCTCGGCGAGGGCGGGGTGATCGGCTTCGTGCTGTCCGGCTCGGTCCATGAGCCGATCGCCGGGCTGACCATTTCGAATGGTCTGCGACCGGGCCTGGCCGGATTCGCCAAGTCCCTGGCCGACGAGCTCGGCCCGCGGGGCATCCGCGTGGTGGGCGTGCTGCCGGCCCGGATCGACACGGACCGGGTGCGTGAGCTGGACGCGCTGTCGGGCGACGCGGAGGCGTCCCGTGCGGCGGCCGAGGCGCGCATTCCGTTGCGCCGGTACGGTACGCCGCAGGAGTTCGGCCGGACGGCGGCCTTCCTGCTGTCGCCCGCGGCGTCGTATCTGACCGGGATCATGGTGCCCGTGGACGGCGGTGTACGGCACGGGTTCTGAGCGAGCGCCGGGGCCGTCCGGTGGCCGATCCTGTCCTCGACCTCTCGCACGGTCTCAAGGGCGCGGGAGAGGTCCTCGACGGGCACGATTGTGCGCTGCCGGACGCCCCCGCCGTCAACTCACGCGTTCTGCGCGGTGTTTGACGGCCCGCAGCCGCACCTCGGCCGGTAGCTGCGCCAGCCCCGCCGAGTCCCGCGCATGGGCCAGCGCCTCGTCCGTGAGGCGGCTGAGCGCTTCGCCCGGTGCCGCGTGCGGTTCCATCAGCAGCCTGATCCGGGCCTGCGGCGAACTGCGCCGGCCGACCAGCATCACCTGAGCACGTGCCACCCCGTCCAGCGTCCCCGCCTCCCCGGCGAGCACGCCTTCCAGGGCCCGGCCGCGCAGCAGCGCCCCCTCGCCGTCGCCGCTCTCGACCAGCACCTCGGCGAGGCGGGCGCGGCGGAGCTGGGCGAAGAACCACCACAGCGCGAGGACGACCAGCACGGCGAGGACCACGATGACGGTCGGCCACCACCAGCCGTCGGCGCGCCAGCGGTCCCGGTCGGCCTGGGAGAGCAGCACATCGGCCTTGCCGTCCCACGGCCACCAGGACGGTACGGAGAGACCGAGCCCGGCGGCGAGTACCGCGCCGCCGCCGCAGATCAGCACCAGGCCGACGAGCCCGAGCAGTACCCGGTTGACGGTACTGAGCACCGCGGTCACCCCTTCTTGGCCGGACGGCGGACATGCACCGACAGGCTCGGCGGCTTGGCCAGGCCCAGTTCGTCGATGCCTGTTGTCAGTACGGTGTCCAAGTCGGCCCGTACGTCGTCGAGTTCACGGAAGTGCGAGACGGCGCGCACCGCGACCTTGGCACGCCCCATCCGGACCCGTACCGACTGCACACCGGACACCTCCACCGCCCGGTCGCGCAGGACCAGGGCGGCGGCGGTCCGGTCGAGCCCGGCCCGTACACCGGGACGGTCGCGGCGCATCGGCAGCAGGTCGCGCAGGCCGGGCGTGGCGGCGAGGACGACGAGCCACAGGCCGATCGCCATGGCGACGCCCGCTCCGACCAGCACCCACACGTTGTTCAGCGGGCGTTGCGCCAGTTCGTCGGCGAGCGAGCGGCGCCACCGCATCGCCGGATGGTCGGCCCGTACCGCCGCCACGTCGTACAGCAGCAGGCCGGCGCCGCCGAGGACCACCAGTGCGACGAGGCCGGCGGGGATGCGGCGCGCGGACCAGAAGCGGCCGGCACTGCCGCCGCCTTCCTTCGTCGGTGCCGGGTCGTACGAGGCGGCGGAGGCCGACTGGTCCAGGGCCACCGCTCCGCCGTGTTCCACAGGGTCGACGGTGGGCAGGCGCTTCGTGCTGTCCCCCGGGTCCTGGGGTTCGGTCATCTGATCCTCCCCTGTGCCGCGGCGCTCGCTCCCGCGGGGTGCAGACGCTCGACCTGTACGGCCACTTCGGGCACTTCCATCCCCGCCAACGCTCTTACCCGTTCGATGACCCGCCGACGCACGGCACCGCACTGGCGGCCGATGTCGCTGGGGTATCCGAGTTCCAGACTGACCCGTACCCGTGCGGTGTCTCGGTGCACCGTGACGGTGGCACGCGGGGACGCACCCTCCTTCGGCGGCTCGTCGATCGCCTCCTTCGCCGCCTGTGCGGCGATCTTCGCGACCACCCGGTCGGCGATCCTGGTCTCCCCGCGTTCCGCGGCGGCGATCCGGCCGAGTACCCCCGACAACGCCGTCACCGCCGTCGATCGCCGCGCTCGCGACTCCGGAAGAAGTCGCCGGGTTCCAGATCGCCGTCGAGGAAGCGACCGGCGATGAAGCCGACCGCTCCCAACGCCGCGACCAGCAGAAAGGCCCCGAATCCGCCGAAGTAACCGGCGAACCCGAGCGCCATGCCGGCCACCAGGCCGACCACAGCCATGCTCATCGTGCGCTCCTCAACTGCCTCGGGTGGGAGGCCTACTGCAGACGTGGCTCGGACTGGTCCTCGTCCTCCTCGTCGGGCAGCTTCACATCGCTGACCGCGATATTGACCTCGACGACTTCGAGCCCAGTCATCCGTTCGACCGCCGCAATGACGTTCTCCCGCACATCACGGGCGACATCGGAGATCGAAACGCCGTAGTCGACGACGATCTCCAGATCGAGGGCGGTCTGCGACTCGCCGACCTCCGCCTTGACGCCGCGGGTCACGGACTTGCCGCCGCCGGGGACCCGGTCGCGCACCGCGCCGAAGGTACGGGAGAGGCCGCTTCCCATCGCATGGACACCGACCACGTCGCGCGCCGCCATGCCGGCGATCTTCTCGACCACACCGTCGGCGATGGTGGTACGGCCACGGGTGGCGGGATCTCCCCCACCGCGCTTGGTCAGCGGGCTCCTTCTGCTCTCGTCCCCCGTCGCGTGGTCGGGGGTCTCGGGCCGGTTCCGCTGTGGGGTGTCGGTCATCGCCACACTTCCCTTCAGGGCAGGGTCGGACTTCGTTGCCCACATTAAGTGCGCTTGCCCCATCTCGCGCCGTGGATGCGGCAGGCTGGAGCAATGACGACGGCTGACAGCCCCCACAGGGCCGACGGATGGACAGCTGCGGTACGGCAGAGGCTCGGCCTGGGCCGATTGCTCCCTCTGGGCGGTCCGGCGGACGGCGCATGGATCTCGGAGCGGGCCGCCGTCGCGGTGCTGCGCCGGACCGCGGGCGCACCCGGCCCGGTGCTCGGTGAGGTTCGGATCGCGCTGGCGGATCCCGGCTCCGCCCCGGACCCGGCACTGCCGGCCCCGCCCAGTGCGCTGCCGCCCGGGCCGCTGCGGATCGAGGCAACGATGTCGGCAACGGCCGACCGGCCGCTGCCCACCGCCGCTGCCGCACTGCGCTCGGCGCTGCTGACAGCCGCCGCACAGCGGCTGGGACTGGTGGTCGGCGAGGTGGACCTACGGGTGACGGAGCTGCTGGACACGGTCCCCGAACGGCCGGCACCGGAGCCGTCCGCGGTGCATGGAACGGAGCCGGAGGGCGTGGCGGGAACCGCGGCCGCCGGGGTCCCCGGCGTCGCGACACTGACCCGGGTGCTGGGCAGCGCGGTGCATACGGCTCCGGACCATGTGCGGGTCGAACTGGCGACGTCCGGGGAGCACCGGGCACTCGACGTGGCGCTGGCGGTGCGCACGGCGGTGTCGGATGCCGTGGACGGGCATCCGCCGGTCACCGTGCTGGTCACCGCGGTGGTGGAGGAGGACTGAGAGGGGCGGCCGGGCGGCTCGTCGCCCGGCCGGTGCCGTGCTCTCAGTCGGTGACGCCCGCCAGGTCGCGCAGTCGGCGGCCCTGTGCCGCGCGTTCCGCGGTGCGCTGGTCCTCGTACGTACGCGAGACGGCGCCGCTCAGCAGCGCCTTGGTCTCGATGACGGCGTCGCGCGGGGCCGCCAGCAGTGCTGCGGACAGGTCGCGGGCCGCCTCGTCGAGCTGGTCGGCGGGGACGACGAGGTTGGCGAGGCCGGTGCGCTCGGCCTCATCCGCGTGCACGAAGCGGCCGGTGGCGCAGATTTCGAGCGCACGGGCATACCCCACCAGGTTCACCAGAGGGTGCGTGCCGGTGAGGTCCGGGACCAGGCCCAGGCTGGTCTCGCGCATGGCGAACTGCACGTCCTCGGCGACGATCCGCAGATCGCAGGCGAGGGCGAGCTGGAAGCCGGCGCCGATGGCATGTCCCTGGACGGCCGCGATCGACACGATGTCGTTGCGGCGCCACCAGGTGAACGCCTCCTGGTACTCGGCGATGGTCGCGTCGAGATCGGACTCCGAGCCGCGCGCCAGGTCCAGGAACGACGGCTCACCGTCGAACCCCTCAGGGGTGAACGCCTGCCGGTCGAGGCCGGCGGAGAAGGATTTCCCCTCGCCGCGCAGCACGACGACCCGCACACTGCCGGGCAGTGCCCTTCCGGCCGCCGTCAACGCCCGCCACAGAGCGGGGGACTGAGCGTTGCGCTTGGCCGGGTTGGTGAGGGTCACTGTGGCAACCGCGTCATCGACGGTGAGTCGTACGCCGTCCTGGTCGAGCACAGAGTCGAGCGAGGTCATGGGGCGCCTCCGGGATCGGGTGCAGTCAGCATGTCGAGCTAAGTGACTGAACAGTAACCACCCGGTCGATCACGCGATCTACCGGGTGGCCACCGCCGAAACCGGTGAGCCCTCGGAACGCGTCCGTCCTGCGACGTGTCCCGATCCGCCGACGGCCGTCAGGCCGCGGCGGCCTTCTTGCCTCGTGTTGCTCCGCCACGCCCTCGCAGCGCGACTCCGGACTCGCTGAGCATCCGGTGGACGAATCCGTAGGAGCGGCCGGTCTCTTCGGCCAACGCCCGGATGCTCGCACCGGAGTCGTACTTCTTCTTCAGGTCTGCCGCGAGCTTGTCGCGCGCGGCGCCGGTAACCCGGCTGCCCTTCTTCAGAGTCTCGGCCACCCGTGCCTCCTCATGGGAAGTGCGCTCTGGACTCTCATGATCACCCCTCGCGGGCTTCCTGGCCACCCATTCGGCAAGGTCCGTACAACCGGTTTGGCACCGCGGGAATACGCCATCACAACCGGAATCCGGTGTTCCGTGGGGCGATGGGGGCGAGCGGCCGCGGGTCCGAGATGAACGGCCAGGTCAGGGCCGTACGGGGGGCTTCGGCCCCACATGAGTGCGCCCGGCAGGTATCTGCCGGGCGCCGCGCCGAGGTATGAGAGGTCCTCACACAGATGATGGATCACGTCTGGGCCGAATGATCCAGTCGAAGTGGATCAGGCCAGTGCGACCAGGTCCCGGTAGTCCGCGCCCCACAGGTCCTCGACGCCGTCCGGCAGCAGGATGATCCGCTCGGGCTGGAGCGCCTCGACCGCACCCTCGTCGTGCGTGACGAGAACGACCGCGCCCTTGTACGTGCGCAGCGCGCCGAGGATCTCCTCACGGCTGGCCGGGTCGAGGTTGTTCGTCGGCTCGTCGAGGAGCAGCACGTTGGCGGAGGAGACCACCAGGGTCGCCAGCGCGAGACGGGTCTTCTCACCGCCGGAGAGCACCCCGGCCGGCTTGTCGACGTCGTCGCCGGAGAAGAGGAACGAACCCAGCGTCTTGCGGACCTCGACGAGGTCGAGGTCCGGGGCGGCGGAGCGCATGTTCTCCAGGACGGAGCGCTCCGGGTCGAGGGTCTCGTGCTCCTGCGCGTAGTAACCGAGCTTGAGCCCGTGACCCTCGATGACCTCGCCGGTGTCCGGCTTCTCGGCGCCGCCGAGGAGCCGGAGCAGGGTGGTCTTGCCCGCACCGTTGAGGCCGAGGATGACGACGCGGGAGCCCTTGTCGATGGCGAGATCCACATCGGTGAAGATTTCGAGCGAGCCGTAGGACTTGGAAAGCCCCTCCGCCATCAGGGGGGTCTTGCCGCACGGCGAGGGCTCGGGGAAGCGCAGCTTGGCGACCTTGTCGGAGACCCGGACGGCCTCCAGGCCGGAGAGCAGCCGCTCGGCGCGCTTGGCCATGTTCTGCGCGGCGACGGTCTTGGTGGCCTTGGCGCGCATCTTGTCGGCCTGCGAGTTGAGGGCCGCGGCCTTCTTCTCGGCGTTCTGACGCTCGCGCTTGCGGCGCTTCTCGTCGGCCTCGCGCTGCTGCTGGTAGAGCTTCCAGCCCATGTTGTAGATGTCGATCTGCGAGCGGTTGGCGTCGAGGTAGAAGACCTTGTTGACGACTGTCTCGACGAGGTCGACATCGTGGGAGATCACGATGAAGCCGCCGCGGTAGCTCTTCAGGTAGTCCCGCAGCCAGACGATCGAGTCGGCGTCGAGGTGGTTCGTCGGCTCGTCGAGGAGCAGGGTGTCGGCGTCCGAGAAGAGAATGCGTGCCAGCTCGACACGGCGGCGCTGCCCGCCGGAGAGGGTGTGGAGCGGCTGTCCGAGCACTCGGTCGGGCAGGCTGAGCGCGGCGGCGATGGTGGCGGCCTCGGCCTCGGCGGCGTAACCGCCCTTGGTGAGGAACTCCGTCTCCAGCCGCTCGTACTTCTTCATGGCCTTTTCGCGGGTGGCGCCCTTGCCGTTCGCCATCCGCTCCTCGTTCTCACGCATCCTGCGCAGGATCTCGTCGAGACCGCGGGCGGAGAGGATGCGGTCGCGGGCGAGGATGTCGAGGTCGCCGGTGCGCGGGTCCTGCGGGAGGTAGCCGACCTCGCCGGAGCAGGTGATGGTGCCGCCGGCGGGCACACCTTCGCCTGCGAGGCACTTGGTGAGGGTGGTCTTGCCCGCCCCGTTGCGGCCGACGAGACCGATGCGGTCGCCCTTGGCGATACGGAAGGAGGCGGACTCGATGAGGATGCGGGCGCCGGCACGCAGCTCGATGCCGGAAGCGGTGATCACGGGTAAAACTCCAGGGCGGTATGGACGGCGGGCGGGACGACGGGCGGAGTTATCTCGACGCCGTCTAGTGCACAAGGAGAATTGCCATAGGGGTCAGTCTACTGGCGGTGTGCAACCGCTTTTCCGCGTGCCGGCGCCGCTGCCCCACCGGAACCGCCGGGCGCTCGCCCAGTGCCGTCGGCCCACTGCACCCTGTTACCAAAAAGGGGCAGGTGTGGATGAACTGTCCGATACTCGGCGAAGGTCGGTGAGTTGCGGCCTGAGCAGAGAGTGGCGCCCCACGCAGTTCGACGACGACGCCGATCTGGACACGTCCGAGGTCCGGGATGTGCGCGGCAGCCGGATTCCGGGCGGCAAGGCCACGGTGGGCGGCGGCATCATCGGTGCCATCGCGCTGATCCTGGGGCTGTTCTTCGGTGTCGGCCCCGACCAGCTGGGCCTTTCGTCGGGCAACGCGGGTACGACGGCGACCGCGTCCTCGGCGGCGCAGGTCGAGCAGAGCTGCCGGACCGGCCAGGACACGAACACGGGCTCGACGCGGCCGCGGCGGTGGGCGACGACCGGATCCAGGAGAGGTTCCAGGGCCGGGTCACCCCCGAGTCCTGGACGCACGGCTCGGCCGCGCAGCGCCGGCGGTGGTTCACCACCGGCTTCCGCAGCGGCGACATGGCCGACTGCAACACCTTCCGCTGAGCCGGTCCGGGCCGTTGTCAGTGGCCGATGGAAGACTGAGACGGAGATCACAGCAGAGGGCCAAGCGGAGTGCGAAATGAGGTGAGCGCCATGGCAGGCGCATCGGCCGGGGTTCCGACGATCTATCCGACGATTCTGTACGACGACGCGAAGGCCGCGATCAGGACGCTCACGGAGGGCCTCGGGTTCACCGAGGAGGCGGTGTACGAGGGCAAGAACGGCACGGTGCTGCACGCGGAGCTGTCCTGCGGCAACGGCAGGGTGATGCTGGGGTCGAAGGGCCGCGAAGGGGTCTTCGCCAAGGCGATGGCGGGCGCGGGGCCGAGCGGTGTGTACGTCGTGGTGGACGAGGTCGATGCGCACCATGCCCGGGCCGTGGAACACGGGGTGGAGATCCTGATGCCGCCCACGGACCAGGACTACGGCTCGCGCGACTACATGGCGCGGGACGCGGAAGGCAATGTGTGGAGCTTCGGGACGTACGCCCCGGGGTCCGCGGACTGAGCACATGTGTCCTCGGCCTCGGCCCCGGGCCGGGGCCGGGGCCGAGGACAGGCACTGACGCGTCCGCGTCCCCGGCCGGCCGCGGGTCGGTCAGGCGCCACCGGTGTGCACCTGGAACGCTGCGCGGCGGACGGCTTTGGCCAGGGCCGGATCCGGGTGGGCGGCGGCCAGCGCCACCAGCACCTGGACCGTGCGCGGGTGGCCGACGGCCCGTACCTCTTCGAGCAGGGCCGGGACGGTGCCCTGGACGGCCGAGTCGAGATGGCGGACCAGCAGCGCGGTCTCGCCGTGGTCGGCGACGGCCGCCGCCGTGTCGACCCAGAGCCAGGTGGACTCCTCGCGGCTGAGAACCTCTTGGGCGTCCTCGGGGTCGGCTCCGTCGTACTCGGCCAGCCAGATCAGTGCGTACGGACGCAGCGACGCATCGGTGACGACGGAGCGCACCACGGGCTCGGCGGGGGCGCCGACGACCCGGAGCGCTTCGAAGGCGAGTCCCCGCAGCAGTGCGTCCTCACCGCGGGCGACGGCGAGCAGTTCGGCGACGGCGCTGCCGACGGGGCGGGCGGCGAGCCAGGCACGGTACTCGGCGCGGGCCGGCCCCGGGGTGAGCCGGGCGCAGCCGAGCAGCATGTCGGCGGCGGACTGCTCGATGTTCCCGGCCGGGCTCTGGGCGGCGACGCAGATCTGTTCCAGCTTGACCCAGACCGCCCAGTTGCCGAGCGGGGTGAGGGTGGCGTGGCCGACGCCGAGCGTGAGTGCGCCGACGGCTGCCAGCCCCTCCAGGGCCCAGTCGAGGAGGCGCGCCACCAGGGCGGCGGGGTGTGCGGTGGGGGCGGGCTCGGCCGGTTCGGGCAGCGCCTGCGGCCCGTACGGCACCTCGCAGCGCTCCTCGTGGAGTTCCGCGACGCGCTGACCGAGAAGATCGAGGAGGGCGGGCACGGTGACCGGGCCCGCCGAGAGCTGGAGGAGGGAGAGCACCTGGGGCACGGCCTCGACGGCTTCGGCGACCGCGGTGGCCTCGATGTCCTCGGGCGCCGGGTGGACGAGCGACCAGGCGTCGAAGAGCGCCACCCAACCGCGGAGCACTGCGGAGTCGTCGCGGTCCCAGGCCCGCAGCCGCCAGCCCGGCCGTGCGGTCTCGCCGTGCAGCTCCACGAGGCCGGCCAGGCGGGCCCGGTCCCATCCGGAGCGCACCTGCGCCGGGGACAATTCCAGTGCGGCCGCGGCCCGTTCGAGAGCGTGGGCGGCGAGCAGGGCTGTGCCGGGGCTCGCGCCGTCGGCGGCCCAGCGGGCGATCCGTACGGCGTCGGCCAGCGCAGCCCTGGCCTGGCGGGCCAGTTCCGCCCGGGGCGGGGTGCCCTCGGGCGGGCGGGGGGCCGGCCTGGTGCGCCGGGTGGTCACGACCTTGTGGGCGGTGGCAAGGGGTCGCGGGCGGACAAGTCGCAGCCTGGAGTCGCGCGGGGTACGGGACGTCACGGGAGCAGTCTTGCCTCTGACGGCCCGAAAGCCCAAACGGAACCCGAATTCGCCGGGGAAGGGGCGGTGGACCGGGCCGGACCAACCGGTTGATCCATCGCATCAGGTCACATCAGGGGCGTGAGGAAGCGCCGCATGGCCTCTTCGTAGCGGGCCGGACCGGCATTCCACATTGCCGCATGCGGAGCCTGCGGTACGGCGTGCAGGGCGACCAGGTCGGGGCGGCGCGCGGCAAGATCGCGGGACGGCTGCCAGGGGGCCAGGGTGTCGTCGGGGCCGTGGAAGATCAGCGTCGGGACGTGCAGGGCCTGCGGGAGGGAGGTGTCGAGGAGCCTGGCTCCGTGCAGTCCGGTCTGACCCTGGGCGGCTCGGACGGCGAGCGGCATCAGTGCGGACGGGACGCCGCGGGCGGTGGCCAGGGCGCGCAGGGTGGTGGCCCAATCGAGCACCGGGGAGTCCAGGACGAGGCCGCAGATCCGGTCGCGGAGCGCGGAATTGACGGCCGCGTGCAGGGCCATCGAGGCACCGGTCGACCAGCCGTGCAGGACGACCTTCTCGGCGCCGTAGCGCACGGCGAAACGGATCGCCGCGTCCAGGTCGCGCCATTCGGACTCGCCGAGGTGGGCGAGGCCGTCCGGGGAACGTGGGGCTCCGGGGTCGCCGCGGTAGGCCGGGTCGAGCACCGGAAGCCGCAGCCCGTGCAGGAATTCCATGACATTCATGGGGTGTTCGCGGGTGGTGCCGAGGCCGTGCACGGTGATGACCCAGGTGTCCCGGGGGCCGGGCAGGAACCAGGCGGGCAGGGAGCCGAGTTCGCCAGGGATCTCGACGTCCTGGTGGTCGAGGCCGAGGGCGGTGCCCGGGTCGCCGCTGTGCAGCGCGGGCGTGATCCGGACCTGGGTGCCGGGTTCCAGGCTGCCGCTGTTGACGCGTTCCAGTCGGCGCACGACGGCGTCGGCGGCGTGCGGCGCCTGTTCGATCACCGGGCCGACGACAGCGTGGACGCCGTCGCCCATCAGTCCGTACGTACCGGGCCGGAGCGCGGCGAAGGAGCGGGTGAGCGTGACCTGTCCGGCCGCCGTGGCGTGCACGGTGAGTTTGCGGTCGGCGGGGAGGGGACGTTCGGACGGCACCCTGAGGGCGGCGTCGCTGGCGTACCGGCCGGCCGCGACCACTGCCGCGCCGACGCCGAGGATGGTGATGACGGCTGCTGCCGTCGCTGTAGCCGGGCGCACCGCTTCAGTGTCGGGGGGTGTGCCGCTCCCTGCCAGTGGGCGGGGGCCGTCCGGTGGCCGGGCGGGCGTGCCCCTCCCGGTCAGCCGGGCTGTCCGTATCCCTTCAGGGCGTCCCGCACCTCGTCCAGCTGGGCCCGGGTGAGCAGGGACGGCGAGTGGCCGGGGACGGAGCTGGCGGTGAGCCAGAGTCTGCACATCCATTCGAGCTGGGCGGTGCGGTCGTAGGCCTCGTCGAGGGTGGATCCGTAGGTGACGGTCCCATGGTTCCGGAGCAGACAGCCTGTGCGGTCGCGCAGGGCGCCCAGCATGTTGTCGGCCAGCTCCTGCGTTCCGTACCGCGCGTAGGCCGCGGTGCGGACGGGGCCGCCGAGCATGGCGGCGGCGTAGTGCACGAGCGGTACCTCGGGCACGAGGGTGGAGACGGCCGTGGCGTGTACGGCGTGGGTGTGCACGACGGCGGCCGCGTCGCTGTTGCGGTAGACCGCCAGATGGAGTGGGAGTTCGCTGGTCGGGGTCAGTTCGCCGAGGACCTGGCGGCCCTTCAGGTCGACGGCGACGGTGTCGCCGGGGCCGAGCCGGTCGTAGGGCACACCGCTCGGCGTGACCAGGACGAGGTCGCCGACCCGCGCCGACACATTGCCCGAGGTCCCGACGACCAGGCCCTCCGCCGCGGTCCTGCGGGCGGTGGCGACGACGCCGTGCCAGGCCTGCTCGACGGCGTCCTGCGCGTCATGTGCGGCGTGTGCATCCTGTGTGTCCTGCGCGGCTGTTGCACCGCTTCCGTCCTCATGCCGATCGCTCATGGGGGAATCCTGTCAGCGGGGTGGGCGCGGCAGGGGACCGTCGGGTGACCGACATCTCTTTGTCGGATCTTCCGGCGTATTCGCCCTCGGGATCGGCGGTCCACGGGACGGAGCGAGGGCGGCGAATTCCAGCCACCGCACGCCCTGCAGCGGCCTCCGACTGTCGTGTGGCGGACGAAACGATCAACGCCACTCCGCTTGGAGTCACCACAGGGCCCCGTCCAGTTCATCTTCCGTTCACCCAGGTTGCCTACGGTCCACGAGCCAATGACGTCGAGCGATTGCCTGGGTAAATGGAACACATCACGCTGCTCCTCGCGATTGTGATCGTGACAGCTCTAGTGTTCGATTTCACGAACGGTTTCCATGACACCGCCAACGCGATGGCCACCACCATCTCGACCGGCGCTCTCAAACCCAAGACAGCGGTGGCCATGTCCGCCGCTCTCAACCTGGTCGGCGCGTTCCTGTCGATCGAGGTCGCCAAAACGATCTCCGGCGGGATCATCAACGAGAACGGGCTGCGGACAGAAGTCATCTTCGCGGCCCTCGTCGGCGCCATTCTGTGGAATCTGCTGACCTGGCTGGTCGGCCTGCCGTCCAGTTCCTCCCACGCCCTCTTCGGCGGTCTCATCGGCGCCGCGGTGATGTCGGCGGGCTGGTCCTCGGTCGACGGCGGCACCGTCGTCACCAAGGTGCTGCTCCCCGCGGTCGCCGCCCCGGTCGTCGCCGGTCTCGCCGCACTGCTGGCGACCAGGCTGACGTACCGGATCGGCGGCAAGGTCGGTAACGACGCCCAGGAGAAGGCCACCGCCAAGGGCTACCGCGCCGGCCAGATCGCCTCGGCCGGACTGGTTTCGCTCGCCCACGGCACCAACGACGCGCAGAAGACCATGGGCATCATCACCCTGGCCCTGGTCACCGGCGGCGTTCTCTCCCCCGGCTCCAACCCGCCGGTCTGGGTCATCGTCTCCGCCGGTATGGCCATCGCGCTCGGCACCTACCTCGGCGGCTGGCGCATCATCCGCACCATGGGCAGCGGCCTCACCGAACTCAAGCCGCCGCAGGGCTTCGCCGCCCAGACCAGCGCGGCCACGGTCATCCTGGCCTCCTCGCACCTCGGCTTCTCCCTCTCCACCACCCAGTCGTGCTCCGGCGCCGTGATGGGTGCGGGACTGGGCCGCCGGGGCGGTGTGGTCCGCTGGTCCACCGCGACTCGGATGTTCATCGCCTGGGGTCTGACCCTGCCGGCCGCCGGTCTGGTCGGTGCGGGCGCGGAATTCCTCACCAAGCAGGGCACTTGGGGTGTCGTCGTCGTCGCCATGCTGCTGATCGGGGGGTCCGCCGCCATCTGGCTGCTGTCCCGCCGCAAGCCGGTCGGTCACGGCGATGTCGCTCCCGACGCCGAACCGGCGGGTGTCATCACCACCGCCATGGCGGCCGTCACCCCGCCGCCCACCGGGGCCGCGGCTCCGGCCACGACGGTGGACGCCACCGCAGCCACGGACACGGACCTCAAGACCACCATCCCGGCCCCGGCCGGAACCGTCGCCGATCCGGCGCGGCCCGCCACGGTGTAAGGACAGATCACCATGAACATCGACTGGGCAGCTCTCGGCTCCGTCTTCGGCGTCTCCCTCGTCGTCACCGTGGCGCTGGTGGGCCTCTTCACCCTGGGCATCGTCGGCCTCTCCAAGCAGCCGGAACCGGCGGCGCAGGGCGGCTCCACCTCGGGCTCCCTGGCACTCGCCCGCACCGGCGCGTACCTCTGCTTCGGGCTCTGCGCGGCCGCGGTCGCGTACGGGATCTATCTGATCGTCGCCTGAGCACCTACCCGCACTCCGTCATCGGGGTCTCACCGGGCCGGACACACCTCGCGTGTGTCCGGCCCGATGTGCGTCTGCGCACACTGCGCCGCCGCAGGTCAAGGCCAGGTTGACGGGCATTCGCGGAGCGTGGTGGACTGCCGGAGCCATTTACGGCGACAGCAGAGGAAGCCGGTGCGAATCCGGCGCGGTCCCGCCACTGTCACCGGGGAGCAGTCCCCCACACCGGAAGTCACGGCTCGCGCAGGCGGGCTGGAAGGCCGGGGGAACTGCGGATCCGGGAGCCAGGAGACTCTCGCCGCCGGTCACGTCGAACCAGGGCGCGGACCCTGAGTGAGGACATATCGCCATGCCCGGCTGCCGTGCGTCGTCGTCCGTTTCTGTGCCGCTCCCACCAAGAGCCGACTGTACGAAGGTCCTTCGAGGCGCAACGGCCGGCTGAGCCGTGCGAGCCGACCGCATCTTCGCGTACGGCGCCACGGCCGGTCTGATCGGCGATCTGCTGCTCGGTGATCCCCGCCGGCGGCATCCGGTCGCCGCATTCGGACGGGCCGCCGCGGCCGTCGAGCGCCACCTGTGGCGCGACCACCGCGGGTGGGGCGCACTGCACACCCTGGTCTGCGCCGGAGGCGCCGCGGGCGGAGCCGCACTGGCCGCCCGTGCCGTACGCCGTCATCCCACCGCATCCGTCGCCCTCACCGCGGCCGCCACCTGGTCGGTCGTCGGCGGCACCTCGCTGGGGCGCGAGGCCCGCGCCATCGGCGGCGCGCTGGCCGCCGGTGACATCGCACTGGCCCGTGAGCGGCTCCCCCATCTGTGCGGCCGCGACCCGCACTCCCTCGACGGGCCGCAGATCGCCCGCGCCGTGGTGGAGTCCGTCGCCGAGAACACCTCCGACGCGGTCGTCGGCGCGCTGGTGTGGGGCGCGCTGGGCGGCGTGCCCGGACTCGTCGCCTTCCGGGCCGTCAACACCCTCGACGCCATGGTCGGGCACAAATCACCCCGCCATCTGCGCTACGGCTGGGCCTCGGCCCGGCTGGACGACGTCGTCGGCTGGCCCGGTGCCCGGCTCACGGCCGCGCTCGCCGTGGCTGCCGGGGGGCAGCCACGTCGGGCGGTACGGGCCTGGCGCGCCGACGCAGACAAGCACCCGAGCCCCAACGCGGGTCCGGTGGAGGCCGCGTTCGCGGGCGCGCTCGGCGTACGGCTCGGCGGGACCCTCGCGTACGGCGGCCGTGTCGAGCACCGGCCGGTGCTGAACGGCGCGGCGGGCCGTGCGGTGGAGACCGAGGACATCGAACGCGCGGTGCGGCTCTCGCGCCGGGTGGGGGTGCTGGCCCTCGGCGTGTGCGCGGCGGGCCGGCTGATCGCGGGACGGCGGTCGTCCACGGGGCGGCGCCCGGCCGCGGGACGGAGCGGAAGATGAGCGGCGGACTGCTGGTCGCCGGAACCACGTCGGACGCGGGCAAGAGCGTCGTCACGGCAGGCATCTGCCGCTGGCTGGTGCGCCAAGGGGTGAAGGTCGCGCCGTTCAAGGCGCAGAACATGTCGCTGAACTCGTTCGTCACCCGCGAGGGCGCGGAGATCGGACGTGCGCAGGCGATGCAGGCCCAGGCAGCCCGGGTGGAGCCGACCGCGCTGATGAACCCGGTACTGCTCAAGCCCGGCAGCGACCGCTCCAGCCAGGTCGTCCTGATGGGCAGGCCGGTGGGCGAGATGAGTGCACGCGGTTACCACGGGGGGCGGCAGGAGTCGCTGCTCTCCACGGTCGTGGACTGTCTGGAGCAGCTTCGGGGCACGTACGACGCGGTGATCTGCGAGGGGGCGGGCAGCCCGGCCGAGATCAATCTGCGCCGCACCGACATCGTGAACATGGGGATCGCGCGGGCTGCGCGGTTCCCGGTGGTCGTCGTCGGCGACATCGACCGCGGCGGTGTCTTCGCCTCCTTCTTCGGTACGACGGCGCTGCTCGGCGCCGAGGACCAGGCGCTGATCGCGGGCTATCTGGTCAACAAGTTCCGCGGCGACGTGTCGCTGCTGGAGCCGGGGCTCGACATGCTGCACGGGCTGACCGGGCGGCCGACGTACGGGGTGCTGCCGTTCGTCCATGGCCTGGGCATCGACGAGGAGGACGGACTGCGGGTCTCGCTGCGCGGGGCCGTACGCGAGTCGGTCGTCGCGCCGCCGCACGGCGAGGACGTGCTGCGGGTCGCGGTGTGCGCGGTGCCGCTGATGTCGAACTTCACCGATGTGGACGCGCTGGCCGCCGAACCGGGTGTGGTCGTGCGGTTCGTGGACCGGGCGGAGGAGCTGGCCGACGCGGACCTGGTGATCGTGCCCGGCACGCGCGGCACGGTGAAGGCGCTGGCCTGGCTGCGCGAACGGGGGCTGGCCGACGCGCTGCTGCGGCGGGCCGCGCAGGGGCGTCCGGTGCTCGGCATCTGTGGCGGGTTCCAGGTGCTCGGTGAGCGCATCGAGGACGAGGTGGAGTCGCGGGCCGGGCAGGTCGACGGGCTCGGGCTGCTTCCGGTACGGATCCGGTTCGACCGGGAGAAGACCCTGGCCCGGCCGGTCGGTTCGGCGCTCGGGGAGCCGGTGGAGGGGTACGAGATCCATCACGGGGTCGCCGATGTGCGGGGCGGCGAGCCGTTCCTGGACGGGTGCCGGGTGGGGGCGGTGTGGGGGACGCACTGGCACGGCTCGCTGGAGAGCGATGCGTTCCGGCGGCAATTCCTGGTGGAGGTCGCGGCGGCTGCGGGGCGGCGATTCGTGCCGGCGCCGGACACGAGTTTCGGGGCGCTGCGGGAGGAGCAGTTGGACCGGCTGGGGGATTTGATCGAGGAACATGCGGATACGGGGGCGTTGATGCGGTTGATCGAGGCGGGGGTGCCGGGAGGACTGCCGTTCGTGGGCCCCGGTGCCCCGGAGGTGCCGGCGGCCCGTGGGGCGCGCGGCGCCGGGGTGACCGGGGGGTCGGCGTGAGGGGGGCACCCGCGACGGGCTCCGTTCCCGTACCCGTCCCTTCCCGTGACCGGGGCTCCGCCCCGGACTCCGGTCCTCAGGGGCGGGACGGGCTGAGCAGCCGCCCGGACACGTTGGACGGCGGGCCTGGACGGAGCGCCGGTTCTTGGATGGATGACGTCGTCAAGGAGGCTTTGTGAGTACCCCGTACCCCTTTACTGCCATCGTCGGGCAGGACGATCTGCGGCTCGGATTGTTGCTGAACGCCGTATCGCCCGCTGTCGGTGGTGTGCTCGTGCGTGGGGAGAAGGGGACCGCCAAGTCCACCGCCGTGCGGGCGCTTGCCGCGCTCATGCCCGAGGTCGATGTCGTCTCCGGGTGCCGGTTCTCGTGTGACCCCGTGTTGCCCGATCCCGCGTGTCCCGATGGGCCTCACGAGGCCGGGGGCGGCGTGTCGCGCGCGGCTCGGACCGTGGAGCTGCCGGTGGGCGCGTCCGAGGACCGGCTCGTCGGGGCGCTCGACATCGAGCGGGCGCTCACCGAGGGGGTCAAGGCGTTCGAGCCGGGGCTCCTCGCCGATGCACATCGCGGAATCCTGTACGTCGACGAGGTCAACCTGCTCCACGACCACCTGGTGGACCTGCTGCTGGATGCGGCGGCCATGGGCGCCTCGTACGTGGAGCGCGAGGGCGTCTCCGTACGGCATGCCGCACGGTTCCTGCTCGTCGGGACGATGAACCCCGAAGAGGGCGAGCTGCGGCCGCAGTTGCTCGACCGGTTCGGGCTGACCGTCGAGGTCGCGGCGTCGCGCGAGACCGACCAGCGGGTCGAGGTGGTGCGGCGGCGGCTCGCGTACGACGACGATCCGGCCGGGTTCGCCGCCCGGTGGGCCGAGGAGGAAGGTGCGTTGCGGGAGCGGATCGCTGCCGCGCGGGCACTCCTTCCTCAGGTGGCGCTCGGGGACCGTGCCCTGCGGCAGATCGCCGCCACCTGTGCGGCCTTCGAGGTCGACGGGATGCGCGCCGACATCGTGATGGCCCGCACCGCGACCGCACTGGCCGCATGGGCGGGACGTACCGACGTGCTCGCCGAGGACGTCCGGCAGGCAGCGCTCCTCGCGCTCCCGCACCGGCGCCGCCGCAACCCCTTCGACGCGCCCGGTCTCGACGAGGACAAACTCGACGACACGCTGGAGCAGAACAGCGGTGACGGGGACGGCGGCGGGGACGACCCCGGTCCGGACGGGCCGGGTGGGGGCGGGCAGCCGCCGCAGGGGGACGGGCCCGACACGCCGCCGCAGCCCGAGGCGGGTGACGGCGACACGCCCGGACTCCCCTCGCAGGGCCGCCCGGCCGGGGGCGGTGAGCAGCAGCCCGTACGAGCTGCCGAGCCGTTCCGGACGAAGATGCTCAGCGTGCCGGGGATCGGTGAGGGTGCGGCGGGGCGGCGGTCCCGGGCGCGTACCGAGCACGGTCGCACGACCGGTGCGCGGCGGCCCGAGGGGCTGCTGACCAAGCTGCATCTGACGGCGACCGTGCAGGCCGCCGCCCCGCACCAGCACGCGCGCGGACGCACCGGGCGCGGCCTCGTGGTGCGGCGCGATGATCTGCGGCAGGCCACCAGGGAGGGGCGCGAGGGGAACCTGGTGCTCTTCGTCGTGGACGGATCCGGGTCGATGGCCGCCCGGCAGCGCATGGGCGCCGTGAAGGGCGCGGTGCTGTCGCTGCTGCTGGACGCGTACCAGCGGCGGGACAAGGTCGGTCTGATCACCTTCCGGGGCAAGGGCGCCGAAGTGGCGCTGCCTCCGACGTCGTCCGTGGACACGGCCGCCGCACGCCTGGAGACGCTGCCGACCGGTGGGCGTACCCCCCTCGCGGCCGGGCTGCTGAAGGCCCATGACGTGTTGCGGGTGGAGCGGCTGCGCGATCCGTCGCGGCGGCCGCTGCTGGTCGTGGTGACGGACGGGCGGGCGACCGGCGGCCCGGACCCGGTGGCGCTGGCCGCGCGGGCCGCGCGGCTGCACGAGGCCGAGGGCACGGCGTCCGTCGTCGTGGACTGCGAGTCGGGGGTCGTGCGGCTCGGGCTGGCCGGCCGGTTGGCGCGCGATCTAGGCGGCACCGCCGTCACGCTCGACGAGCTGCGGGCCGACTCGATCGCCGGACTCGTCCGAGACGTTCAGGGAACCAACGGATCCAACAGGAGGGCAGCCTAATGCCGCAGGGACAGCCGACCACCGTGCCGGACGACGGGCTGACGACCCGCCAGCGCCGCAACCGTCCGCTGCTCTTCGTCCACACCGGTATCGGCAAGGGCAAGTCGACGGCCGCGTTCGGACTCGCGCTGCGCGCCTGGAACCAGGGCTGGCCGATCGGGGTGTTCCAGTTCGTCAAGTCGGCGAAGTGGAAGGTCGGCGAGGAGAACGCGCTGAAGGTACTCGGCGCGAGCGGTGAGGGCGGCACGGTCGCCTGGCACAAGATGGGCGAGGGCTGGTCGTGGGTGCAGCGCGGTCTGCACGGCGACAACACGGACAACGAGGAGAAGGCCCGGGAGGGCTGGGAGCAGGTCAAGCGTGACCTGGCGGCCGAGACGTACAAGCTGTATGTCCTCGACGAGTTCGCGTACCCGATGCACTGGGGCTGGATCGACACCGACGAGGTGGTCGAGGTGATGCGCAACCGTCCCGGCACGCAGCATGTGGTGATCACCGGACGCAATGCCCCGGAGAAGCTCGTCGAGGCCGCCGATCTGGTGACCGACATGTCGAAGGTGAAGCACCCGATGGACGCCGGGCAGAAGGGCCAGAGGGGCATCGAGTGGTGACGATTCCGCGACTGGTGATTGCCGCGCCGGCCTCCGGCAGCGGCAAGACCACCGTGGCGACGGGTCTGATGGCGGCCTTCACGCAGCGCGGTCTCGCCGTGTCGCCGCACAAGGTCGGACCCGACTACATCGACCCCGGCTATCACTCACTGGCCACCGGGCGGGCGGGGCGCAATCTCGACGCGTACATGTGCGGGCCGGAGCTGGTCGCTCCGTTGTTCGCGCACGGGGCGCGTGGGTGCGACCTGGCGATCGTCGAGGGGGTGATGGGGCTGTACGACGGGGCGTCCGGGCAGGGCGAGTTGGCGTCGACCGCCCATGTCGCGAAGTTGCTGCAGGCGCCGGTGGTGCTGGTCGTGGACGCGTCGTCGCAGTCGCGGTCGGTCGCCGCGCTGGTGCACGGCTTCGCCTCGTGGGATCCGGAGGTACGGATCAGTGGGGTCATCCTCAACAAGGTCGGCTCGGACCGGCACGAGATGCTGCTCCGGGAGGCGCTGGACGAGTCCGGTGTGCCGGTGATGGGGGTGCTGCGGCGGGCCGAACAGGTGGCCACGCCCTCGCGGCATCTGGGACTGGTGCCGGTGGCCGAGCGGCGGGGCGATGCGGTGTCCGCGGTCGCGGCGATGGGCGCGCAGGTGGGCGGCGGGTGTGATCTGGATGCGTTGATGGCGTTGGCGCGGTCGGCACCCCGGTCGCCTGCGGGCTCGGGGGCGTGGGATCCGGTGGAGGCCGTGCGGGGTGCGGTGGGAGGCGGGGGCGCCTGCGACGCGGCCCTGCCCGGCCCTTCCCGGAACCGGGGCTCCGGTCCTCGGACGCCGGACGGACCGGAGAGTGGTGGCCCGGACGGGTCCGGTCGTGGTCGGCCCGTCATCGCCATGGCCGGGGGGCCGGCGTTCACCTTCTCCTACGCGGAGCACAGCGAGCTCCTCGCCGCCGCCGGGGCCGAGGTCGTGACGTTCGATCCGCTGCGGGACGCGGCTCTGCCCGAGGGCACCCGGGGGCTCGTGATCGGCGGCGGGTTCCCGGAGGTGTACGCCCCCGAGCTGTCCGCCAACGAGCCGCTCCGCAAGGCCGTTGCCGATCTCGCGGCCGCCGGGGCACCCGTCGCAGCCGAGTGCGCCGGGCTGCTCTATCTGTCGCGTTCGCTCGACGGACTGCCGATGTGCGGGGTGCTCGACGCCGAGGGCCGGATGTCGAAGCGGCTGACACTCGGTTACCGGGAGGCCGTCGCGATCACCGACAGTGCTTTGGCCGCGGTCGGCACACGGCTGCGCGGGCACGAGTTCCACCGGACGGTGCTGGAGCCGGGTGCCGGTTCCGCGCCCGCGTGGGGCATGCATCTGCCGGAGCGGCGTGTGGAGGGCTTCGTACAACAGGGCGTCCATGCCAGCTATCTGCATACGCACTGGGCTTCGGCGCCGGGCATCGCCCGGCGGTTCGTCGAGCGGGCCGCGGAATGACACCGTCGGTCCGCGATGCCCACGGTGGTAGCAGTCAGTAACGCGGGGGCGACCCGGCCGCCCGCCAGGGGCACCAGGAACGCGCCGAGCGCGACGAACACCGCCACGGGCTCCTGCCGGCCGATCGACCCCGGTGCCCGCATCGCGGACCCGCCCCGTCCACCGAGTTCGCGAAAGGATTTCTCCCATGGCTCTGCTGGTCGTCGGGGTCGGGGCGGGCAGCGGTGTGACGGTCGACGAAGTACTGGGGCTCGTCCTTTCCGTACTGCGTGAGGCCGGTCTCTCGCCCCGCGGCGTCGTGGAGTTGGCGACCGTCGACGCCAAGGCGGACGAGCCGGGGATCGTCGGCGCTGCGGCGCGGCTGGGCGTACCGGTGCGTGCGTACCGCGCGGACGAGCTGGCCGCGGTCGCCGTGCCGAATCCGTCGGGCGTGTCGCTCGCAGCGGTCGGCACGCCGTCGGTCGCGGAGGCGGCGGCTCTCGTCGGTGCGGACGAACTGCTCGTACCGAAGCGGAAGTCGAGCCCCCGGGGGCGGGTGGGAAAGGTGACGTGTGCGGTGGCCCGGCGGGCATCGCACGCGCATCCGGATCCGACCGTTGCGTGGAGCCCGGTGCCGGGCACATAGTCGTCCTGCTGTCGCTCCACCCCACGGTCATGAACCAGTCCCCCCACACCCCCCTGGAAGTCATGCACACTCCCACTGAGAGTCCCGACGTGAACAGCGCGGGCGGGCACGATCTGCGACATCACGGTGACGCGGAGGTACGCGGCCGGGATCTGACCGATCTCGCCGTCAACGTACGCACGGATACGCCCCCGGCCTGGCTGAAGGAACGAATAGCCGCCTCTCTCGCCACGCTCGCCGTCTACCCGGACGGGGGCCCGGCGCGGGCCGCGGTCGCGCAGCGGCACCGGCTGCCGGTGGAACGGGTGTTGTTGACGGCGGGCGCGGCGGAGGCGTTCGTGCTGATCGCCCGGGCGCTGCCGGCCCGGTGGCCGGTCGTCGTCCATCCGCAGTTCACCGAGCCCGAGGCGGCGCTGCGCGCGGCCGGGCACGAGGTGGGGCGGGTGCTGCTGCGCGCCGAGGACGGCTTCCGGCTGGATCCGGCGGCCGTGCCCGATGAGGCGGATCTGGTGGTGGTCGGCAATCCGACCAACCCGACGTCGGTCCTGCATCCGGCGGCCGCACTGGAGAAACTGGCGCGTCCCGGGCGGACGTTGGTGGTCGACGAGGCATTCATGGACGCGGTCCCGGGCGAGCGCGAGGCGCTGTGCGGACGTACGGACATCCCCGGCCTCGTCGTGCTGCGCAGCCTCACCAAGACGTGGGGGCTGGCGGGGCTGCGGATCGGTTACGTACTGGCCGGCCCGGAGACCATCGGCGCGCTGCAGGAGGCCCAGCCGCTGTGGCCGGTGTCCTCGCCGGCGCTGGCGGCGGCCGAGGCGTGCATGGAGCCGCGGGCGCTGGCGGAGGCGGCCGCCGCGGCGGACCGGATCGCGGTGGACCGGGCCCATTTGGTAGCGGGGCTCATGGAGTTCGCCGAGGTGCGGGTGGCGGAGCCGGCCGACGGACCGTTCGTGCTGGTTCGGCTGGAACGGGGCGCGCAGGTGCGGGAGCGGCTGCGGACGCTGGGGTTCGCGGCGCGGCGCGGCGACACTTTTCCGGGGCTCGGCCCCGAGTGGCTGCGGCTGGCCGTACGCGACCGTGCGACCACCAACCGCTTTCTGCAGGCGCTCGATCAGGCGCTGGTGCTCGTCGGCCGCTGACGGCCAGGGGCCCGGCGGCTGATCTCACGCACGGGCGGGGAGCGGTGTTCGCGCGATCTCACGCGAACACCGCTCCCCGCCTCCCTGTTGCTCGTCCGTCCCCTTTGACGCCGCCCCTCGGCCCCCCTCGGGCCGGGTCGCGTCAGTCCTGGGCGCCGCGCCTGCGGGCCACCACCATGGCGCCCGCACCCAGCGCCAGCAGCAGGGCCGCGCCGCCTGCGATGTAGGGCGTCGTGGAGCTGCCGCCGGTCTCCGCGAGATTGGTGTCGACCGCCGCCGGGGCGTGCCCGGTCCCGTTCTGGGGCTTCACATCGGTGCCGCCGTCACCGTTGTCGCCACCGGTGGTGCCGCCGTCGCTGCCGCCCGCCGGCTTCGTGGGCTCGGTCCCCTTCGGGGTCTCGCAGGTCGCCTCGGCGAGCGTGACCTCTCCCTTGACGTCGGCGACGTTCAGCTTGAGCGGGTTGACCGACACCTCCAGGCGGAGCGCGGTGGCCGCCGCGGTACGCGACGTGGTCCGCGTCTTCGACAGGTCGAGCGTCACCTCGCCCACACCCGGCACGTCGACCCGCGTGGTGCCGCCCGAGGTGAGCGTGACCCGCTTGCCGAGGACCGAGACACGGCCCAGCACATTGGATTCGGCGACGGGCTTGCGGCCCACCTCGCAGACCGCCTTCGAGGTGACCTTCTCGGCCTCGATGAGCGAGAGCAGCGGCAGTCCGGGCAGATGCACACGGGCCTTCGCCAGGTTGCTGTAACCCTCCGCCCGGTGCTTGTCGACGGTCGCCTTCGCCGTGGCCACGTCGGCGCGCAGCACGCTGAACGGGCGCCCGTGATTCACGCCGTCGAGCCGCACGCGGAGCGCGGTCTGCTCGGCGCTCGCCGGTGCGTGCACCTCGTTCAGCGTGGCTTTGAGCGGCACATCGACGGTCTTGCTCAGGAGTGATACATCGAGTGCGGTACGGAGCACGACCGCGCTCGCCTTCCCGCCACCGGTGGTCGTGGTGGCTCCGGTGGCGTGCGCCGGGGCGGCGACCAGCAGAGCGACAGGAGCGGCGGCGACCGCCAGGGCGGCCAGGCGGAAGGTGTTGCTGTTCAAAATGGTGGAACCCCCACAAGAGACATGGAGCCACCGGCACCGTCCAATGGGGGACATCGCGGGCGCCGGCGACCTCGACTCCGTGAATCTTTTCGTACAGAGGGTGAACTGACAGACACCTACGGCGAGTTCACTCCAATGGGGGGTTTCCGCGCCTGTATTCGAATATCGAGGTACGTCTGTTCCTTCGGTGCTCCTCATCGTCACCCGATCCGCCGAGCGCACGGGAGGTGTGGCGCAAGCGCACCGGAGTGTGCACAGAAGTGCTACAACGAGCGCGAGGGCGGTTCGGACACCGGCTGTCAACGTGTCACCCTTTCCGCTGGGACACGGTTGCGTCAGCCGATCACCCGCCCGTTCAGCACCACCCGGCGCGGCGCCGCCAGCACCCGTACGTCCGCCCGCGGGTCCTCGTCGTACACCACCAGGTCCGCCGGGGCGCCCTCCTCCAGCCCCGGCCGCCCGAGCCATGCGCGGGCGCCCCAGGCGGTTGCCGAGAGCGCCTCGCGCGCCGGGATGCCGGCCTTGACCAGTTCGGCGACCTCCTCCGCCACGAGTCCATGGGCCAGCGAGCCGCCCGCGTCGGTGCCGACGTAGACCGGCACCCCTGCGTCGTACGCCGCGCGCACGGTGTCGTAACGACGCTCGTACAGCTGCCGCATATGCGCCGACCAGCGCGGGAACTTGGCCTCGCCGCCCGTCGCGAGGTCCGGGAACGTGGCGATGTTGACCAGCGTCGGGACGATCGCGACGCCGCGCTCGGCGAAGAGCGGAATGGTGTCCTCGGTCAGGCCCGTCGCATGCTCGATGCAGTCGATCCCGGCCTCGACGAGATCGACGAGAGCGGCCTCGGCGAAGCAGTGCGCGGTGACCCGTGCGCCGAGCCGGTGTGCCTCGGCGATGGCCGCCTCGACCTCGCCCCGCGGCCAGCAGGCGGTCAGGTCACCGGCGTCCCGGTCGATCCAGTCGCCGACCAGCTTGACCCAGCCGTCGCCGCGCCGCGCCTCCTGCGCGACGTACGCGACGAGGTCGCCGGGCTCGATCTCATGGGCGTAGTTCCGGATGTACCTGCGGGTCCTGGCGATATGACGGCCGGCCCGGACGATCTTGGGAAGGTCCTCGCGGTCGTCGATCCACCGGGTGTCGGAGGGCGATCCGGCGTCCCGGATGAGCAGCGTGCCGGCCTCCCGGTCGGTGAGCGCCTGCTTCTCGCTCGTGGCGGCGTCGACCGGGCCGTGGTGATCGAGCCCCACATGGCAGTGGGCATCGACGAGGCCCGGCAGCACCCAGCCGGTGACGGTCTCCGCCGCGTCCGCGCCGGGCGGCCGCTCGTACGAGATCCGCCCGCCGACCGCCCACAGCTCGTCCCTGACGTCGTCGGGACCGACGAGCACCCGCCCCTTCACGTGCAGCACCGGCTGCGCCTTGTGATCACTCATGGCAGCACTGTACGAGGCGGTGTCCGGAGGGCCCTGGGTACTCTCGACGGAAGCACTGTTCGTACGCCGAACTGCAGGCCGACCCGATCCGAAGAGAGCACCACCGTGACGCACCCCTTCCTCGACCTCGCCCCGCTCACCGCCGCGCACTTCGCCGCCATCGAGCAGCGGGTGGCCGGTCTCCTCGCCACCGAGCAGGACGTCGTCATCATGCAGGGCGAGGCACTGCTTCCTCTCGAAGGCTGCATCCGGAGCGGCGCCCGGCCCGGTTCGACCGCGCTGAACGTGGTCACGGGGCCGTACGGGCAGACCTTCGGGAACTGGCTGCGGGACTGCGGTGCCAATGTGATCGACCTGGCGGTGCCGTTCCACACGGCGGTCACCGCCGACCAGGTCGCGCAGGCGCTCGCCGCGCACCCGGAGATCGATTTCGTCTCGCTGGTCCACGCGGAGGCGGCGACCGGCAACACCAACCCGGTCGCCGAGATCGGTGAGGTCGTCCGGGCCCACGGGGCGCTCTTCATGCTGGACGCCGTCGCCTCGGTGGGCGCCGAGCCGCTGCTGCCGGACGTGTGGGGTGTCGACCTGTGCGTGATCGGCGCGCAGAAGGCGATGGGCGGACCGGCCGGGGTGTCGGCGGTGTCGGTGAGCGAGCGCGCCTGGGAGCGGATCGCCGCCAACCCCGAGGCCCCGCGCCACTCGTACCTCTCTCTCCTGGACTGGAAGGAGCGCTGGATCGACGGCGGCCGCAAGGCGCTCCTGCACGCCCCCGCACAGCTGGAGATGCTGGCGCTCGAGGCGTGCCTGGAGCGCATCGAGGCGGAGGGCCCGGAAGCGCTGATGGCCCGGCACGCGGCGGCCGCAGCGGCCACGAGGGCGGGCGCGGTGGCACTCGGCGGCGGCCTGGCGCCGTATGTGCACGAGGCCAAGGACGCGGCGCCGGTCGCCACGACGCTGCGCGCACCCGCGGGAGTCGACGCCGCCGGGCTGGTCGCCAAGGCGCTCGCGACCGACCCCTCGCTGCCGCTGATCGCGGGCGGCGGGGTTCTGTCCAAGGAGATGATCCGGGTCAATCACTACGGTGTGGATGCGACGCGGGGCGTGGTGCAGTCCTCGATCGCGGCTCTGGGGTCGGCGCTGGCCGATGAGGGCCGGCAGGTCGACTTCGAATCTGCCCGCAAGGCCGTTTCGGAAACCTGGCCGAGCGAATAAGAATTCATCAATGCGGGGAGCTGCTTTATCGAGAGCAGCTCCCCGCATTCTTCTGCCCGCTCTCCCGGAGCCTAAACGCCAAAGTTTCGACAACGCCGATCGGCACAATTCGGTTGCGTCTCCGGGAAGTTGCAACTCTGTGACCGACTCCACAACGTGGCCGTTTTGCGGCATTAATAAGGTTCAAAACGGAAGAAATCGAAACAGTTTCACGCCGGGGCGCGCGCCCGCGTGATAACACAGCGACTTCTTTGACCCAACCCCTTTCAGCGATGCAATTTCAAAATTTGCTGGGTAAATTCCTTTCACATGACCGCCGCACCAGCAGATTTTGCACGTGCCCGAAGCGAATTCATCACCATCGACACCCCACGAGTGGAGGACGGGGCCGCGATCTGGCGCATCGCCCGCGACTCCGAGGTCCTGGACCTCAATTCCTCGTACAGCTACCTGCTGTGGTGCCGTGACTTCGCGGCGACCTCCGCGGTCGCCCGCGACGAGACCGGCGAGCCGGTCGCCTTCGTGACGGGATACATCCGGCCCGACCGCCCCGAGACGCTCGTCGTCTGGCAGGTGGCCGTCGACCACGGCCATCGCGGCATCGGACTGGCCGCCGAGCTGCTGGACTCGCTGACCGCGCGGGTCGCCGCAGAACAGGGCCTGGCCCGGGTCGAGACGACCATCACCCCGGACAACACCGCTTCCGACCGGCTGTTCACCTCCTACGCGCTCCGCCATGACGCGGCCGTGGAGCGCGAAGTGCTCTTCGACGGCGGGTTGTTCCCCGAGGGAACACATCTGCCGGAAGTGCTGTACCGCATCGGTCCGTTCCACGTCTGAGGCGCAGCCCGGGTGACACGCCCCGGCCCGGCGTCGACCGAAGCGCCCGTTCCACCGCCGCCCGTCACACCCCCACAAGCAGGAGATCCCCCGTGACCATCACCCCGCCCGCCCTGAGCGTCTTCGAGACCCTGGAGTCGGAGGTCCGGAGCTACTGCCGCAGTTGGCCCGCCGTGTTCGACCGTGCGCAGGGCGCCCGGCTGACCGACGAGGACGGCCACTCGTACCTCGACTTCTTCGCCGGTGCAGGATCCCTCAACTACGGCCACAACAACCCGGTGCTGAAACGCGCGCTGATCGACTACATAGAGCGCGACGGCATCACCCACGGTCTGGACATGGCGACCACCGCGAAACGCGCCTTCCTGGAGACCTTCCACAATGTCGTCCTGCGGCCGCGCGACCTGCCGTACAAGGTGATGTTCCCCGGCCCGACCGGCACCAACGCCGTCGAGGCCGCGCTGAAACTGGCCCGCAAGGTGAAAGGGCGCGAGTCGATCGTCTCGTTCACCAACGCCTTCCACGGCATGTCGCTCGGCTCGCTCGCCGTCACCGGCAACGCCTTCAAGCGGGCCGGGGCCGGCATCCCGCTGGTGCACGGCACGCCGATGCCGTTCGACAACTACCTCGACGGCAGGGTCCCGGACTTCCTCTGGTTCGAGCGGCTTCTCGAGGACCAGGGCTCGGGCCTCAACCAGCCCGCGGCGGTGATCGTCGAGACGGTACAGGGCGAGGGCGGCATCAATGTGGCGCGGCCCGAGTGGCTGCGGGCGCTGGCCGATCTCTGCCGCCGCCGCGACATGCTCCTGATCGTCGACGACATCCAGATGGGCTGCGGCCGCACCGGTGCATTCTTCTCGTTCGAGGAGGCCGGCATCACCCCGGACATCGTCACCCTGTCGAAGTCCATCAGCGGCTACGGACTGCCCATGTCGCTCTGCCTGTTCAACCCGGAGCTGGACATCTGGGGCCCGGGCGAGCACAACGGCACCTTCCGCGGCAACAACCCGGCCTTCGTCACCGCCGCCGCCGCGCTCGACGCCTACTGGGCGGACGGCCAGATGGAGAAGCAGACGCTGGCCCGCGGCGAACAGGTCGAGCAGGCGCTGCTCGCGATCTGCGACGAACACGCCCGGCTGGGCGCGCAGTTCCGTGGCCGCGGCCTGGTCCAGGCGCTCGAGTTCACCGACGTCTCGCGCGCCGCCGCGGTCTGTGCGCGCGCATTCGAGCTGGGGCTGCTGGTGGAGACCTCCGGCCCGCGCAGCGAGGTCGTGAAGCTGCTGCCGCCACTGACCATCACCCCCGAGGAGCTGGACGAGGGCCTGCGCACGCTGGCCCGCGCGGTCCGCGAAACCGTCTGACCGCCCGGCCCACGGGTCGCGCGACATCCCGACCGTCTGGCCGGGTCCACCCCGGGCAGGCCCGCACAGAAGTACCGCTGCAGAGAGAAAGGCTCCGACTCACCGTGATCGTCCGATCGTTCAGCGACATCGAGAACACCGACCGGCACGTGAAGGCCGCTTCCGGAACCTGGGAGAGCAAGCGCATCGTGCTCGCCCAGGAGAAGGTGGGCTTCTCACTCCACGAGACCACGATGTACGCAGGTACCGAGACGTCGATGTGGTACGCGAACCACATCGAGGCCGTCCTGTGTGTCGAGGGCGAGGCCGAGCTCACCGACGACGAGACCGGCGAGACGCACTGGATCAGCCCCGGCACGATGTACCTGCTGGACGGCCATGAGCGCCACACCATGCGCCCCAAGACCGACTTCCGCTGCGTCTGCGTCTTCAACCCTCCCGTCACGGGACGGGAGGAGCACGACGAGAACGGTGTTTACCCAGTACTGACCGAGGAGGGCTGAACCATGATCACCGATGTACGCCCCGACCTGTATCCCACCCGGCGCACGGCCGAGATGACCACCCCCCGCCAGGACCCGGTCATCTGGTCCGCGCCCGGCGCCCCGGGCCCGATCGCCGTAAAGGACCTGCAGGGTTTCGAGCAGGACGGCTTCCTCACCGTCGACGAGCTGATCAGGCCGGACGAAGTGGCCGTGTACCACGCCGAACTGGAACGGCTGATCGCCGATCCTGCGGTGCGGGCCGATGAGCGGTCGATCATCGAGCCGAAGTCGCAGGACGTACGGTCGGTCTTCGAGGTCCACCGGATCAGCGAAGTCTTCGCCCGGCTGGTGAACGACGAGCGGGTGGCGGGCCGGGCCCGCCAGATCCTCGGTTCGGATGTGTACGTCCACCAGTCGCGCATCAACGTCAAGCCGGGCTTCGGCGCTTCGGGGTTCTACTGGCACTCGGACTTCGAGACCTGGCACGCCGAGGACGGTCTGCCGCACATGCGGGCCGTCTCCGTGTCGATCGCGCTCACCGAGAACCACGACACCAACGGCGGGCTGATGATCATGCCCGGTTCGCACAAATCGTTCCTCGGATGTGCGGGCGAGACGCCGAAGGACAACTACAAGCAGTCGCTGAAGATGCAGGACGCCGGCACCCCGTCCGACGAGGCCCTGACCAAGATGGCCGACCGGCACGGCATCAAGCTCTTCACGGGCCGGGC
This sequence comes from Streptomyces sp. NPDC002206, assembly GCF_053593595.1. NCBI lineage: Bacteria > Bacillati > Actinomycetota > Actinomycetes > Kitasatosporales > Streptomycetaceae > Streptomyces > Streptomyces sp. NPDC002206. The sequence goes on along the minus strand of NZ_JBSFCW010000006.1, from coordinate 266,769 downwards.
CGGTTCGGCGACCTGGTTCGACTGCAACTGCATGCACGGCTCGGGGGACAACATCACCCCGTACCCGCGCAGCAATGTCTTCATCGTCTTCAACAGCGTGGAGAACACGGCCGAGGAACCGTTCGCGGCGCCGGTGCGGCGCCCGGAGTTCATCGGGGCGCGCGATTTCTCGCCGGTGAGGTGAGGCGCTGACGGGCCGCGCCCGTCAGCGCCAGGGGCCGGGACGACGTTCGTCGTGCCGGCCCCTGGCGAAAGTTGGTGGACCCCGGCGGCCGGCAACGGCGACAGTTGGTCCCATGACCTCACTTGTACGTCACATGACCTTCGACTGCGCCGACGCCTACAAGCTCGGCAGTTTCTGGGCCGAGGTGCTCGGTGCCCGGCTGTCCGACGACGACGGACCCGGTGATCCCGAGGCACTCGTCGAGACCCCCGGCGTCGCGCTGCTGTTCATTTCGGTGCCCGAGCCCAAGAGCGTCAAGAACCGCGTCCACCTGGACATCCAGCCGCAGGACCGAACCCGGGACGAGGAGGTCGAGCGGCTGCTCGCCCTCGGCGCCACGCTCGTCGGCGAGCACCGCAGGCCCGACGGCCGGGGCTGGGCGACGCTCGCCGACCCCGAGGGCAATGAGTTCTGTGTGGAGTGCAGCGCCGTCGAGCGGGCCACGCTGACCGCGACCCGGCTGCCGGTCACCGCGGACGATGTGACCACCGCGGTCCATCTCGCGCTCGCCGCCCTCCGCGAGGTTCCGGAGAACCACTGGCGGGCACCCGCCGGGTCGCTGGAGTGGGACTCCTGGGAGACCGTGGAGCATCTGAACGACGATCTCTTCGCGTACGCCGCCCAGTTGGGCCCGAGGAAGCCACCGCTGGACCGCGAGGTCCCGTACCGCTGGGGAGCCGACCGCAAGGGCGGCCCGGCGAATTCGATCTTCGCGAACCCCGACGCGGGGCCGATCGGCCTGCTCCAGACCCTGGAGGCGAGCGGCGCCCTGCTGACGGCGATAGTACGGACGACCGCGGCGGAGGTCCGCTCCTACCACTCGTACGGGGTGTCCGACCCGGAGGGCTTCGCGGCCATGGGAATCGTGGAGACCCTGGTCCATACGCACGATGTCGTCCAGGGCCTGGACATCACCTGGGCACCGCCCGCCGATCTGTGCGACCGCGTGCTGGCCCGGCTCTTCCCGGACTCCCCGGACGACGCCGACCGGTGGACCGTCCTGCTCTGGTCCACCGGCCGCGCCGAGCTGCCCGGGCGGGAACGCATCACCTCATGGAAGTGGCGCAGCGCGCCGCTCGATGCCGCCTAGGCGGACTCCCCGGTGGCCGGTGACCAGCTGGTCCGGTGTCGCGATGTCGTTCTCCAGGGCGACTCAGCCGTCGAGGCGTACGACCCGGACCACGCCCGCCGGAACGGCGAGGTGGCCCACGGTGTGCTCGCCGGTGAGGAGTTCGGTGCCGGGGCCGTCGAGCGGCACCTTCGCGTCGTCCCGGGTGTGGTTGATCGCGAAGAGGTACGTGCCGCTGTCACCGGTGCGGCGTACGACCTCGACGTCGTGCGGGAGACCGGTGCGCGGCGCGATCCGGGCGTCGTCGCAGGCCCGGTCGAGGACGGCGTCGAGATGGGGTCCGGACAGCCGGGTGGAGATGTACCAGGCGGTGCCCCTGCCCAGGCGGTGCCGGGTGATGGCGGGACGGCCCGCGGGAACCGAGGCGGAACGCCGCCGGAACATGCGGTACATCGCCGGCCATGTGGACGGAGTGCTGCTGGTCTCCAGTCACTCCGGCGACCCGGTCGCCGCGCGGCTGCACGAGGCCGGGGTCCCGCTCGTCGCCTGCGGCAAGCCGCTCGGGCAGGGCTCGAAGGTCAGCTATGTGGCGGCCGACGACCGGGACGGCGCCCGGGACATGGTGCGTTATCTGTACGAGTCGGGGCGCCGCCGGATCGGCACGGTCAGCGGCCCGCTGGACACCCCCGGCGGCGTCGAACGGCTTGCGGGCTACCGCGAGATGCTCGCCGAGTGCGGGCTGCCCGCCGACGACGCGCTGATCGTCCCGGGCGACTACAGCCGGGCGAGCGGCGAGGCGGCCGCCGCACTGCTGCTGGAGCGGGCCCCGGACCTCGACGCGGTGTTCGTCGCCTCCGACCTGATGGCGCAGGGCGTGCTCGCCGCACTGGAGAAGGGCGGGCGGCGGGTGCCGGAGGATGTCGCGGTCGGCGGCTTCGACGACTCGCCCGCGGCGCTCGCGTCCCGGCCCGAGCTGACCACGATCCGGCAGCCGTGGGACCGGATCAGCGCCGAGATGGTACGGGTACTGCTGGCCCGGATCGGCGGGGAGGAGCCGGCTGCGGTGATCCTCCCCACCGAACTGGTGCGCCGGGATTCGGCGTAGGCCTTCAGGCTCCCAGCGCCGGGTAGTCGACGTACCCCTTTGCGTCCCCGCCGAAGAAGGTGGACGGGTCCGGGGTGTTGAACGGGCCGCCGGCCTTCAGCCGGGCGGGCAGGTCCGGGTTGGCGAGGAACAGCGCACCGTACGAGATGATGTCGGCGATCCCGTCGTCGATCACCGAGTGGTCGTCCGGTCCGGTCGGCCCGTCCGTCAGCACATTGATGACGAAGGTGCCGGAGAACTGCTTGCGCAGTGCGAGGGTCAGCTCGCGGATCTCCTGCGCCTCCAGGACGTGCAGATAGGCGAGGCCGAGCGGCTCGATCTCCTGTACCAGCGCGGTGTAGACGGCGTCCGGTGCGGGCTCGTCGATGTCGTTGTACGCGTTTCCGGGCGAGATGCGCAGCCCGGTGCGCTCCGCGCCGATCTCGGCGGCGACGGCCTTGACCACCTCGACGGCGAACCGGATGCGGGCCTCGTCGGAGCCGCCCCACTCGTCGGTGCGCAGGTTGGTGTTGGGCGCGAGGAACTGGTGGATGAGGTAGCCGTTGGCACCGTGCAGCTCGACCCCGTCGAAGCCCGCGTCCACGGCGTTGCGGGCGGCGGAGGCGAAGTCGGCCACGGTCTGCCGGATCTCGGCGTCGGTCAGCTCACGCGGCTCGATGAAGTCCTTCGGTCCCACGTGGGTGTAGACCTGGCCGGCGGCCTTGACCGGGGAGGCGCCGACCGGGGTCAGTCCGTCCGGCAGCAGGACCGGGTGGCCGATGCGACCCGTGTGCATGATCTGGGCGAAGATCCGGCCGCCCGCGGCGTGCACCGCGTCGGTGACCTTGCGCCAGGACGCGACCTGCTCCGCGCTGTGCAGGCCCGGGGTGAAGGGGTAGCCCTGGCCGACGACGGACGGCTGGATGCCCTCGGTGATGATAAGACCGGCCGAGGCGCGCTGGGCGTAGTACTGGACGGTGAGATCGGTGGCGGTACCGCCGTCACCGGCACGGCTGCGGGTCATCGGGGCCATGGCGATGCGGTTGGCGAGCTGGGTGCCGGACAGATCGATCGGGTCGAATACGGTGGTCATGAAAGCTCCTAAGGAAATTTACATGGTCGGCCAAGTATTTCGTCCTGCGCCACTGTAACGCATTGATTGGCCGACCAAGGTAAAGTTCGTGGAGAGCGCCGGAACCGGCCCCGGACGGGGCCCGATCCGCCGGACAGGCCGCAGGCCGGAGCATCGCCCCGAGGAGTCCCCCATGAAGGCCGAACCCGTCGACCCCGTCTGTACGGAGCTGCCGAGCGCCGCCCGCGGCGGCCCGCTCAGCCATGCCGTCTCACGGGTCGCCCGGCTGCACCGGATCGCCGCCGGCAAGGCGCTCAGGTGCGCCGGGCTCTACCCCGGCCAGGAGTTCCTGATGATGTACCTGTGGGACGCGGGCGCGGCGCGCCAGTCGGAGCTGATCAAGGCGGTCGACCTCGATCCGTCGACCGTCACCAAGATGCTCCAGCGGCTGGAACAGGCCGGTCATGTCCGCCGCCGCCCCGACCCGGACGACCGGCGGGCCGTCCTGGTCGAGGCCAGCGCGGACAGCTGCGCGCTGCACTCGGATGTCGAGCGGGCCTGGACGAGTCTGGAGGAGCGCACGCTCGCCGGGCTGGACGCGACGGAGCGCACCGAGCTGGCCCGGCTGCTGGCCAAGGTCGAGGAGAACCTCTCCCGGGAGGCCGAGAACTGCCCGGAAGGCCGCTGAGCGGTCAGCCCGCGAGCACCTCCAGCGCGTGGTCCACATCGGCCTGCGTGTTGTAGAGGTGGAAGGCCGCCCGCAGATTCCCGGCCCGGACCGACACCGCGACACCCGCCCGGGCCAGCGCCGCCTCCCGGCTTCCCAGCCCCGGCACGGCGACGACCGCGGACCGGCCGGGCACCGGCTCGTGGCCGATCCCGGCCAGGGCGGTACGGAACCGGGCGGCGAGCGCGGTGTTGTGGGCGTGCACGGTGTCGATGCCGATCTCGGCCAGCAGCGCGAGGGAGCGCTCGGCGCCGTGGTAGGCGAGGAAGGCGGGCGCCTCGTCGAAGCGGCGCGCGGTGGCGGCGAGCCGGCCGACGGGCCCGTAGGTGCTGTTCCAGCGGTCCTCGCCGGCCACCCAGCTCGCATACAGGGGCGACAGGGTCTCCTGCGCCTCCTCGGTGACGGTGAGGAACGAGGTACCGCGCGGGCAGAGCAGGAACTTGAAGCCGCCCGTGACCGTGTAGTCGTACGCGCCGGCGTCCAGCGGCAACCAGCCCGCGGACTGGGTGGCGTCGAGGAGGACCCGGGCGCCGTGCGCGGCGGCCGCCGCGCGAACCGCTTCGAGGTCGGCGATCCGGCCGTCGGCGGACTGTACGGAGGAGAGGGCTACCAGCGCGGTCGTGGGCCGCACCGCCTCGGCCAAGCCGTCCAGCGGGGCGTACCGCATCCGCAGATCCCCACGGACTGCGAGGGGGCCGACGACCGAGCTGAACTCTCCCTCGGGTACCAGCACTTCGGCGCCCGGCTCCAGCGAGGCCGCGATCAGACCGACATGGACGGCGACCGAGCTGCCGGTGGCGACCCGGTCGGGACCGACACCGACGAGCCCGGCGAACCGGGTCCGTGCGGCGTCCACGGCGTCGAAGCTGCCGGCGCCCGCACCGGTGCCCGCGGCGTTCTCGTCGGCGAGCGTCTTCACCGCCTCGACGGTGCGGTGGGGCAGCAGCCCGCAGCTGGAGGTGTTGAGATACGTGGACTTCGGAGCAAACTCGGCGGCTACGGCCTGGGTGAGCGAGGAGATCTCCATGCGTCCACCCTGAATGCCCCTCAACTCATCGTCAATCACGAAGAGTTGAGGGGTGCCCCCAAGCAATGCTTATCCATGCAGTTGAACGGCCGGCCGGGGCGGCGCAGGGTCAGCCCTGACTGCCGGACTGCGGAACCTCGCAGGCCCCGTCGGCGTCGCAGGCCGCCCCGTCCGGGCCGATGGCGGTCAGCGGACGGTCCTTCCACGCCTGCTCCAGCGCCTGCGCGAAGACCTCGGCGGGCTGGCCGCCGGAGATCCCGTACCGCCGGTCGAGGACGAAGAACGGCACGGCGTTGGCGCCCAGCTCGGACGCCTCCTGCTCGTCGGCCCGCACCTCGGCCGCGTACGCCTCCGGGTCGGCGAGCACGGCCCGCGCCTCGTCGCCGTCGAGCCCGGCCTCGAGGGCGAGCTCGATCAGCACCTCGGCGTCGAAGACGGACCGCTCCTCGGCGAAGTTCGCCCGGTAGGCGAGCGTCAGCAGCTCGTCCTGGCGTCCGCGGGCCTTGGCGAGGTGGAGCAGCCGGTGGATGTCGAAGGTGTTTCCGTGGTCGCGCCCCTCGGTCCGGTAGCCGAGCCCTTCGGCGTGCGCGTTGGCCGCGACGTTCGCCTCCATGGACCGTGCTTCCTCACGGGTACGCCCGTACTTCTGCGCCAGCATGTCGATCACCTGGGCGGTGTCGCCCTTGGCGCGGCCCGGGTCGAGCTCGAAGGACCGGTGGACGACCTCGACCTCGTCGCGATGGGCGAACCCCGCCAGGCCCTTCTCGAAGCGGGCCTTGCCGATGTAGCACCAGGGGCAGGCGATGTCGCTCCAGATCTCGACGCGCATGACTCTTCTTCTCTCCAGGCCGTTGTACAGATGGATCGTGCGGCTGCCCCGGCACGGTTGTGTGAGGGCAGCGCGGAGGCACCCTCCGCTCCTGGGGTGAACACGCGCCCGGACCCTGTCATTCCCGACCGGGCCGGGAGCCCGTCGGCTGCTAATCCTCCAGCTCGATGATCGGGCGGTCGCTGACGAGGGCCACGATGATCATCGGGGCGTCGCCGTCGCACTGGTTGAGGGAGGCCGCGACCCACACGTCCGCGGCGTCGGGGCCGGTGGCCACCGGCCCCCACACCGACAGGTCGCCGAGGCAGTCCTGGTCGCACAGCGCCTGGAAGAGCGGCGGCAGGGGTTCGTCCGCGATGTTCCGGAAGATCGGCACCCGCATGCCCACTTTCCGGTGGGCACCCCACCGACGGTCCAATTCCGCTACGAGGTCGTCCAAATGCCCGCGGGCTGCTTCCTCCGCGTCATTCCACTCGGGCGCGTACACGCCGACGAGGCTGTCGCTCTCCCAGAGCGGAAGGATCCGGAAGCCCTCGCCCGAAGTTGCGGTCCACTCCCCCGTGACCGGGTCCCCTTGGCTGTCCGTCGGTCCGGTCGCCGGTACGGGCCCGGCGAGCAGCGCCTCGACGTCGGACAACGCGCGATCGATCTCGAACGCCTCGCCGATCCGGGCCGTCACAGCGCGGCCCGCTCCATCGGACTGGGCAGCGGCTGCAGTGCACCCGCGTCCCGCAACTGCAGGTAGGTCCGGAGTACGTCCTTGACGTTGCCACGCGGAGCGACGTCGAGGAGCACGCCCCCACCGCGCAGTTCCTTGCGCGCGACCGCCATGCCGTCCGGCAGCAGAGCCGCACGCCCTGGGGAGAGGTAGCCGATCCAACCGATGGAAGGCTCACCGACAGCGAAGCCGCCGTCGTCCTCCAGGGCGTCGAGCACGTCGTCATCGGTCACATCACCGAAATCCGGTTCCCACACCTCGGCGACAGCCGTGAGGAGCTCGGCGTCGGGGATCTCGGCGGTGTCCGGCGATTTGATGCCGATCACCATCGACTGGAGGAGGAACTCCGAGGTGCCGCCCCCGGTCCCACTGACCTCGATCTTCCAGTCCGGCTCGCCCGCGAGGACGAGTTGCAGTCCGGAGCCGATACGGGACGACCAGCCGTCGGCTTCCTGGGCCGCGTGCAGGGCGGCGAGAATGGACTCCTCGTCCTGCAGGAGATCGGTGGCGGGCCCGCCCGAGTGGATCTGCCGCCACGTCCGCGCTTCACCCGCAACCGAACCGGAGCCGACGACCGGAAGAAGCCCGGCGAGCTGGTCCAGGGTCAGCTTCCACCGTCGGGCCAGCACCTCGGCCGACTCCACCCGAGGCCCCCAGAAGCCCCGCACCACACGTCGCATGTTGCCTCCATCATCTGCCGTCCCCTGGTCCGGCCCGAGCAAGCACCCCGTCCACGCTAGTCGAAAGCCCCGGGCTTCCTGGTGCTGTCCCCCGTCTTCTGCGCGGTGTAGACGACCTTGACCCGCAGACCTTTCTCCCGGAACGCCTTGCGGGCGGCCTTGGCCACCTCCGGGTTGGAGAAGTGCCATTCGACGGCACGGCCGCCGGACGCGTCGATCTGGCGCTGAGCCTCGTCGACGAACTTCTGCTTGCCGGAATCGGTGAGCGTGCTCTTGTCACTCTTGGAGAGGTAGCTCTCGTAACCGTTCTTGGCCTCCAGGAACGTCTGCCGACTGGAGTCCCAGCCGTCGTACTCCACCTGCGGCACGCCCTCGTCCGGGTGCGCGACGACGTACTCCTTGCCGCGCTTGGTGCCGGTGATCTGTTCCTGGTAACGCAGCCAGGACTCGTTCTCCCAGTTGGGCGGAGGGTTGCGGTCGCGGCTCGCCCAGTAGCCGTCGCCGAGGTCGGCGGACCCCAGCTCCGGGTCCTTGAGATCCTTGGCCCACTCCGGCGGGTTGTAGTTGCGCGGGTCGGAGGTGTCGTTGCGCTTGGGATCGGGATACGGCTTCTTGTCCGCCAGCGCCTTGGCCGCGCGATCCTTCTCCTCGGCACGCTTCTTGTCCGTCCAGGCCGCCCGTTCCTGCTCCCGGGCCTCCTTCGCCTTGGCCTCGGCCGCCTTGTCGCAGCCTTCGTCGGCGAGGATCACACGGTTCGGGGGCCCGGCGGCGAGCACCCCGGTTCCGGACCCGGAGATACCGCCGTAGCCTCCGTAGCGCACCCGGGGGCCGAGGGCGATGCTGCAGCCCGTCTTGCGCGCCGCATCCTCTGCTTCGTCCGCCGCCTCGTCGGCCTCCTTGGCCGCCTTGCGGACACCGTCGATGTCTCCGACCTCAGCGGCCTTACGGGCGCGGCGCGCGGCGTTGCCGGCGTTCTCGGCGGCTTCGGCCACCTTCGCGGCGACCTTGCCGAGCTTGCCGAGCTTGCTGGCCTTGCCGACGACCTTCGCGACGTCGTAGCCGGGGATGAAGAGCGATCCGACGTTCCAGACGACGTCGGTGACGGCTCGCGTCTTCTCCCCGTTGTTCCAGCGGTCCCGTACCTCGTCGCCGACGAACATGTCGTCGCCGACCTTCACGACGGTGTTGACCGAGGCCTTGCCCCAGTCGCCGAGCGCACCGAGGTAGTCGCCCTTGTCCCACTTGCTCCCGGCGTCCTTGGAGTCCTGCATCCAGGTGCTGCCCAGCTGCTTGCCGTAATCGGCCAGGCCGGACCAGGTCTCGGGCTTGAACAGGTCGATGATGCCGGTGACATCACCCCAGACACCATCGACGGCGAGGCCCTTGACGACCTGGGTGGTGCGGTCCCATGCGCAGCCGAAGAAGCCCCAGCCGCCGCAGTCCTCCTTCTTGTCCCCGCCGTTCCCGGAGTCGTCGGAGTCCGCGGCCGAGACGGGGGTGTCGTACGCGGCCTCGGGCTCGGTGCTGGTCTCGGGGTAGGTGTCGGTGCCCGGACCGTCGGGTCCGCCGGTGCCGCCGCCGGATCCGGTGGTGGAGCCTCCGTCGGCGCCCCCGTTCGCTGTCCCGCCGGTGGAGCCGCCGGCGCCGTTCGCACCACCGCCGTCGGAGCCGCCGGCGCCGTTCGCACCACCCGTGCCGGTGCCGTTCGCACCACCCGTGCCGGTGCCGTTCGCACCACCCGCACCGCTGCCGTTCGCGCCCGTGCCGGCGGACCCCGCATCCGTGCCACCGGCGACGGCGCCGCCGTTGTCGGCGCCGCCCGAGTCCGAACCCCCGGCGACGGCGCTGCCACCCGCGTCCGAACCGCCCCCGTCCGTACCCCCCGCGGTCCTACCGGCCCCGACCGTGTCGCTGCCGGTGTCCGTCACCTGGCACGACGTGCCCGTGAGCGAGCAGATCGCCGCCTGGAGGCGGTCCGTGATCTGGCCGCCGACTCCGCTCAGCACCAGCGCGCCGATGAGGGCCACGACGATCAGGACCAGGCCCAGGTACTCCAGAGCCGTCTGCCCCCGGTCCCGCCGCCAGGTGATCATGTGGGAGAACGAGAACCCGGGCTTGTCCTCCCGGGCCTGCTCCGGCAGCCGGAACCACTCGCGGCTCTGCGTCCGGGTGAGAAACACCAGGATCAGTACGGGCAGGAACAACTGGGTGAAGCCGTGCACCGACCCGTTCGCAATGTTGGCGAGGCCGCCGAGGATCAGCCACACCTGTACGGCGATCAGGCCGCCCCATACGCCTCTGCCGCCGGTCCAGGCGCGTCGCGAGAGCATCCAGCCCACGACTCCGGGCGCGGCCCCGTACAGCGCGAGGCCGATGACCACGCCGCCCATCGCGTCCGCGGCGAGCGCGGAGCCGAGCAGGCCGAGGCCGCCCAGCACGGTGGCGCCGAACAGGACATGCAGCAGGATGCGGGCCGCTCCGAGTGCCCGTGGCAGCTCCCGTCGCCCCTCACCCGGCGCCGGTGCTTCACCTCCGTATGCGGGTATGCCACCGATCGCGGACATGCCTTGTCTCCCCCAACCAGACCTGCCGACAAGCAGAGTGATGCCCGTTCAGGCTAGGGGTGCTGTGGGTTGGAGTCTTGGGCCCCAGGGCCCAACTCCGGTCCCAAGGGGGCGTGGTGAGGCCCTATCGAGGACGGTGGCCGTCAGCTCACCGTGAGGCGCAGGACCAGATGGGTGCCGGCGCGCGGGTGGTCGGGGTCGGGGGTCCAGCCCCGGTCGGCGTAGAAGGACCGGGCGCGGGTGTTGTGCACGAAGACTTCCAGCCGGGCGCTGTCCACTCCGGCCTGCCGCCAGGCGTCGACGCAGGCGGTGTGGAGTTCGGTGCCGATTCCCGTACGCCAGCGGGACGGGGAGACATGGAGCTGGGTGAGGTGCATGACGCCGTCGTGTACGGCGAAGGCCGCGACGCCGGCGAGGGTCCCGTCCCGTTCGGCGCAGAGCACGGTGGCGTCCGGGCGGTCTATCGCGCGGGACCAGCCGTCGCGGCTGCGGCCGACCTCGGCGGCGCCCGCATACTCCTCATCCGGAAGGTGGCCCCGGTAGTACGTGGCGCGAGCCTCGGTGTGCAGCCGGACGATGGCGTCGAGATCGGCGGGTGTGGCGGTTCTGATCATGCGGGGAGGGACGCGCGCGGATCAGCCCGTGGTTGCACCGGATCCCGCGGACCCGGCCTGGGCCGGCAGTCCAGGGCGATCAGCACACGCCGCTGACGCATCCGGTCCGTCCATGCCCCGGCGGGCGGACCGATGAGGAGCAATGCGACCGACCGCGCGGCGCGGGCTGTTCAACGCACTGCGGACCTCGGCGGCCGCCTGGACGGACCGTGCGGAGACGACCGCGAACACGCCTCGGGTCTTCCCGGCTCCCGCTCCGCCGGTCACCGGTGCGACGACGGACGGAGCGGGCTCTGCTGTGTACGGGTACGGCGGGGTGCCGGATGGTTCGACGCGTCTGCGAGGCGGCTCAGCTGCCGTCGCGCAGATCGTCGAGCCCCGTCGGCCGGAAGGCGATCCGGTCGAACGACGCCTCGCAGCCCTCGCCGGTCGGCGACTGGACGAGGAAGCCGACCGAGGCCGCTGCCGCCCCGTCCGCGTCACCGAGGGCGAAGACGCGGACGAAGGTCCACTTCTCGCCGTCGGCCGAGGCGTGGAAGGCGAATGCGCTGCCGTTGCGACTGAGCCGCAGCCAGCAGCTTTCGCCGTCCACGACAAAGGCGTTGGCGTCGTCGGAGCGGCCGCGGGTGACGACCGTGCAGATGGTGGGGTCGGCCGGGGAGAGTTCCAGGCAGAGCTTCGCCCATTCCCGTTCCCCGACGTGCAGATAGAGCACCCCGGCGTCGAAGGCCGCCGCGAAGCCGACGTTCACCCGGGCGATCAGCTGGAAGTCGCCGTCCGGTGCCACGCCGAGCAGTCGTGGTGCGTCGCTCGCCGGGTCGAGGGCGTCGCCGCCGGGCGGTACGAACCGGTCCTGCCGGACGCCCGCCCGCCCGGTCAGCACACCGTCCTCGTACGACCATTGCCCCTCCGGGCCGAACGACCGCAGCTCAAAGGGGAGTTCGGGAAGGCTCAGCGTCATGCGCGGCGTCCGTCCACCCGGCGCGGCAGGCCCAGCGGGTTGTCCTCGCGCAGTTCCGGCGGCAGCAGGGCCTCCGGCGTCGTCTGGTAGCTGACCGGGCGCAGCCAGCGTTCGATCGCGGTGGCGCCGACCGAGGTGGAGGTGGAGGTGGTGGCCGGGTAGGGGCCGCCGTGGTGCTGGGCGGGGGCGACCGCGACACCGGTCGGCCAGCCGTTGACGAGGACCCGGCCGGCCAGCGGGGTGAGGGCCGCGAGGAGTCCGGGGGCGTCGGCGTCGACGCCTTCCTCGGCGATCTGGAGAGTGGCGGTGAGGTTGCCGGGGAGCCGGGAGAGGACGGCGGTGATCTCGTCCTCGGAGGCGTACCGGGCCACGACGGTGACCGGGCCGAAGCACTCCTCCAGGAGCGCGTCGTGCGGACCCTCGGTGGCCAGCAGGTGCGCCGGTACGGTCAGGAAGCCCGCGGAGACGGTGTGGTCGCCGCCCGCACCGGGGGTGACGGGGGCGTCCACGTCCGGGAGTTCGGCCCGGGCCCGTACGCCTGCGACGAAGGCGTCCCGCATCCGGTGGTCGAGCATGACCGCGGCCTCGCTGTCGCTGACCGCGTCGGTCAGCGACTTCAGCAGCCGGTCGCCGGTCTCGCCCGTCGGGGCCAGGACGAAGCCGGGCTTGGTGCAGAACTGGCCCGCACCCATGGTCATCGAGCCCGCAAGTCCGGCACCGATCTGCTCGCCGCGCTCGGCGGCGGCCGCCTCGGTGACGACGACGGGGTTGAGGGAGCCGAGCTCGCCGTGGAACGGGATCGGGGTGGGCCGGGCGGCCGCCGCGTCGAACAGCGCCCTCCCGCCGCGGATCGAACCGGTGAAGCCGGCGGCGGCCACGAGCGGGTGCTTGACCAGCTCGACGCCCGCCTCGAAGCCGTGCACCAGGATCAGTACGTCCTCGGGCAGGCCCACCTTGGCGGCGGCCCGGCGCAGCACGGAGGCGCACAGCTCGGAGGTGGCGGGGTGGTCGGGGTGCGCCTTGACGACGACCGGGCAGCCGGCCGCCAGGGCGCTGGCGGTGTCGCCGCCTGGCACGGAGAAGGCGAGCGGGAAGTTGCTGGCCGCGTAGACGGCGACGACGCCGAGCGGAATCTTGTAGCGGCGCAGGTCGGGCCACGGCGGGGTCCGGGTGGCATCCGCGTGGTCGATGTGGATGTCGAGGAAGGCGCCCTCGTCGACGACCTCGGCGAAGGCCCGCAACTGGGCTGCGGTGCGGGCGAGCTCACCGGTGAGCCGGGCCGGGCCGAGTGCGGTCTCCGCGTCGGCGGCCTCGATCACGTGCTCGCCGGCCTCGGCGAGCAGATCGGCCGCGGTACGCAGAAAGGCGGCGCGTACGGTGCGGTCGGCGAGCGAGTCCCGTACGGCATGTGCCGCCCTGACAGCGCGGTCGACCTCCTCCGCTGTAGCCTCCACCGCAACCTGCTCACGCGGGTTCCCGGTGCGGGGGTCGACGCTCCAGACTGGTGCTGCTGCCACCGTGTTTCCTTCCGCTCCACTGCCACACATCAGAAGTTGTTCGGTATTCTGAACAGAGTTCCTGATCGTGAATATGTAGGGACTCTATTTCCGGGCGTTCCGTGTTGGCAAGAAGTCGCAGGGTTTCGCAAGTGGGCTGGAAGGGGCGTAGGGCGATGTCGGTTGCCGAGTCAGGTGGGGCACAGGTCAAGTCCGCGGTACGGACGGTGGAGCTGCTCGAGTACTTCGCCGGGCGGCCCGGTATGCATTCGCTGGCGGCCGTGCAGGAAGCCGTCGGCTACCCCAAGTCGAGCCTCTACATGCTGCTGCGCACCCTGGTCGAGCTGGGCTGGGTGGAGACCGACGCGACGGGGACGCGGTACGGCATCGGCGTGCGGGCCCTGCTGGTCGGCACCTCGTACATCGACGGCGACGAGGTCGTCGCGGCCGCCAGGCCGACGCTGGACCGGCTCTCCGACGACACCACGGAGACCATCCACCTGGCCCGCCTCGACGGTACGAACGTGGTCTATCTCGCCACCCGGCAGTCCCAGCACTATCTGCGTCCCTTCACCCGCGTCGGCCGCCGGCTGCCCGCCCACTCCACCTCGCTCGGCAAGGCGCTGCTGGCCACCCACAGCGACGAGCAGGTCCGCAAGATGCTGCCGGAGACGCTGCCCGCGCTGACCGAGCACACCCTCACCGACCGCGAGAAGCTCATCGAGGAGCTGCACGTCATCCGCGAGCAGGGGTATGCGGTGGACCGCGAGGAGAACACCCTGGGGCTGCGCTGCTTCGGCATCGCGATCCCGTACCGGACCCCGGCGCGCGACGCGATCAGCTGCTCGGTGCCGGTCGCCCGGCTCACCCCCGCGCACGAGCAGATGGTCAAGGACGCGCTCTTCGACGCGCGGGACCGGCTGACACTCGCCACCCGGAGGCTCTGACCGATGAGCGCGGCCGAGGTGACCCTGCGCGAGGTGCGCGGCAGCGATCTGCCGCTGTTCTACGCGTACATGTGCGATCCGGAGTCGGTCCGCACAGCCGCTTTCACCAGCGAGGACCCCACCGACCGGGCCGCGTTCGACGCCCACTGGACGCGGCTCCTGGCCGACCCGACGATCGTGATGCGGACGGTGCTCGCCGACGGCGCGGTGGTCGGCAACGCCGGGGTGTACGGGCCCGAGGGCGACCGCCAGGTCACCTACTGGATCGACCGGGCACACTGGGGCCGCGGGCTCGCGACCGCCGCCCTGCGGGCGCTGCTGGACGCCGTGCCGGAACGCCCGCTGTACGCCCGGGCGGCGGTCGACAACACGCGTTCGCGCCGGGTGCTGGAGAAGTGCGGCTTCACCGTCACGGGCAAGGACCGGGGCTTCGCGCACGCCCGCGGCGAGCTGACCGACGAGCTGCTCTTCACGCTGGCACCCACGGCCGGCCGGGCGCCCGACGAAGGCCGCTCCACGACCCGGTGAGGGGTCCGCGCCGTGCGGTTGCGGCCGGTCGGGCAGTCTGAAAAATCGGTGAGAAGCGGCACGGACGGGAACGCGCCGGACGGCCCTGCTCGTCCCTCCAGCGGGATGAACAGAACAATCAGGCGCGCTTCGGTCTTCTGTCTGCTGCTGGTCCTCGCCCTGCTGGGGCGGGCGACCTGGGTGCAGGCGTACCAGGCCCGAGCCCTCGCAGACGACGACCACAACCGGCGGCAGACCATCGCGCAGTACGCGCAGCCGCTCGGCGACATCATCGTGGCCGGATCACCGGTCACCGGATCGAAGGGAACCCAGGGCGGCGATCTCGCGTACAAGCGCACATACACCCAGGGCGAGCTCTATGCCGCCGTCACCGGGTACAGCTCGCAGGCGTACGGCGCCACCCAGCTCGAAGGGATCTACAGCCATGTGCTCGACGGCACCGACGACCGGCTGAAGAACCCCCTCGACGTGGTGACCGGCAAGCAGGCGGCGCCCGGCAGCGTGCTGACGACGATCGACCCGGATGTTCAGAAGGCGGCGTACCGGGCGCTCGGCGACGACAAGGGCGCGGCAGTCGCCATCGACCCCAGGACCGGACAGATCCTGGGGATGGTCTCCACCCCCTCGTACGACCCGTCGAAGATCAGCGGGACATCGGACGGCAACGCCTGGCAGGACCTGCTCTCCGACCCGGACAAGCCGCTGGTCAACCGAGCGCTGCGGCAGCCGCTGGCGCCCGGTTCGACGTTCAAACTGGTGGTGGCGTCGGCGGCGCTGGAGAACGGCCTCTACAGCTCGGTCGACGAGCGCACGGACAGCCCCGACCCGTACACGCTGCCCGGCACCTCCACGGTCCTGAAGAACGAGAGTGCCTCCGCCCCGTGCGAGAACGCCACCCTGCGTACGGCGCTCCAGTACTCCTGCAACAACGTCTTCGCGAAGGTCGCCGCCGATCTCGGCGAGGACAAGGTGAGGGCGACGGCGGAGAAGTTCGGCTTCAACACGGAGAAGCTGGATGTGCCGGTGCGCGCCTCGAAGAGCGTCTATCCGTCCGGCATGGACAAGTCGTCGACGGCGCTGACCGGCATCGGGCAGTTCGAGGTCACCGCGACCCCGATGCAGATGGCGATGGTCTCCGCGGCCCTCGCCAACGGCGGTGAGCTGGCGGCGCCGCACATGGTGTCCGAGGTGACGGACTCGGACGGCAACGCCCTGCAGAAGTTCGCGGACGGTGACACGAAGCAGGTCGTCTCCGCCTCGACCGCCGAGCAGCTGCGCAGCGCGATGGTCACCGTCGTCGAGCAGGGCACCGGCACCAACGCCCGGATCGACGGGGCGGAGGTCGGCGGCAAGACGGGCACCGCGCAGAACGGAGTGGGCAACAGCAACACCCCGTACGCCTGGTTCACCTCGTACGCGAAGGACAAGTCCACCGGCAAGGAGGTCGCGGTCGCCGTGGTCGTCGAGGACTCGGGTTCGGCGCGCTCCGAGATCAGCGGCAACGGACTGGCGGCGCCGATCGCGCAGAAGATGATGAAGGCGGCGCTCAAGAAGTGAGGAAGCGTCCGTCCGGCTCGGTGGCCGGGGCTCCGTTCCGGACGGACGACGGGCTGTGCGGGGCGGCACGGGCCGCGTTGCGCGCGTCCGGTACCTGACCACCGGCCGGATCGCCCCGCCACAGCTGCTACTTCACGCCGAGCAGCTGCTCGATCGGGTCGATCGCGAAGTACACCGCGAACAGCGCCGAGGTGCCCCAGAGCAGCCAGTGCACCTCGCGCGCCTTGCCGAGGACGGTCTTGATGACGACGTACGCGAGGAAGCCCGCCCCGATGCCGTTGGTGATCGAGTACGTGAAGGGCATCACGGCGATCGTGAGAAAGGCCGGGATGGCGATCTCGTACCGCTCCCAGTCGATGTGCCGGACCTGTGCCATCAGCAGGAAGCCGACGGCGATCAGGGCAGGCGCGGCGGCCTGGGCCGGGACGACCGTGGCGAGCGGGGTGAGGAACAGGGCGACGGCGAACAGCGCGCCGGTGACCAGTGAGGCGAAGCCGGTGCGGGCGCCTTCGCCGACGCCGGCCGCGGACTCGATGTAGGACGTGTTGGAGGAGGCGGAGGCCGCGCCGCCCGCCACGGCCGCGGCGCCGTCGATGAGCAGGACCCGGCCGAGGTTCGGGACCTTGCCCTGCTCGTCGAGGAGCCCGGCCTCGTTGGAGACGCCGACGACGGTGCCCATCGTGTCGAAGAAGTCGCTGAGGATCAGAGTGAAGACCAGCAGGACGATGGTGACGACGCCGGTCTGCTGGAACGCCCCGAAGAGGCTGAAGGAGCCGATGAGGCCGAAGTCCGGGGCGGCCACGACGTCGCCGGGGACGGACGGAACCGTCAGGCCCCAGGCGGCCGGGGCGATGTCGGCGATCTCGTTGATGACGATCGCGACGGCCGTCATCACGACGATGCTGATGAGGATGGCGCCCTTCACCTTGCGGGCCAACAGCGCGACGGTCAGCAGCACACCGAGGCAGAAGACCAGGACCGGCCAGCCGGAGAGCTGCCCGGTGGCGCCGAGCTGGACAGGTACGGAACCGGTGTCGCCGGGGATGCGGGTGGCGAAGCCGGCGTCGACGAAGCCGATGAACGCGATGAAGAGTCCGATGCCGACGCTGATCGCCTGCTTGAGGGCGGGCGGGATGGCCCGCATGACGGCCTCGCGCAGCCCGGTGACGACCAGGACGCAGATCAGCAGCCCTTCGAGGACGATCAGGCCCATCGCGTCGGGCCAGCTCATCAGTGGTGCGATCTGGAAGGCGACGACGGCGTTGAGTCCGAGTCCAGCGGCGATGGCGAGCGGCAGATTGCCGCCGAGCCCCATGATCGCGGTCATCACCGCGGCCACCAGGGCGGTGGCGGTGACGAGTTGGGGACCGGAGAGATGCGCGCCGAACTTGTCCTCGGCCGAGCCGAGGATGATCGGGTTGAGGACCAGGATGTAGGCCATGGTGAAGAAGGTGGCGAAGCCGCCGCGTATCTCGCGTCCGAAGGTCGAGCCGCGATCGCTGATGGCGAAGTAGCGGTCGACGGCGTTGCGTTGCACGGTGCTTTCCGGCATGGGCGCTCCTGGGTGCGTGAAGGTCCCTCGGTGGGTAGCTGGATTGTTCCTTCGGACACAGGGTCTTCAGGTTTTCGCTGTGTTACGCCTTACTGGGGTCACGCACCCGAGTCGAAGCGCTTCCGGGGTGCGCCGGTACGCTCGCGCCCCGCGGGCGGTACCGGGGAACGTACACAGCGGGACAACGCGCGTACAGGGAATCGAGTGCACAGAGAGGTACCCGTGGGCACAGTCGTCGACGATGCCGCTGCCGCCGAGTTCCATGAGTTCTTCGAGGCCCATTACGCCGAACTCGCCCGGCTCGCCCATCTGCTGACCGGTGAGGCCGACGCCGCGGACGATCTGGCGGCCGATGCGCTGCTGGCGCTCTGGCACCGCTGGGACCGGGTCAGGAAGGCCGACCATCCCGTCGCGTACGCGCGAGGCGTCGTCGCGAACCTCGCCCGGACCCGGATCCGCAGCGCCGTGCGCGAGCGTCGCAGGATCGCCTTGTTCTGGGCACCGCGCGGGAGCGGGGACGGGTACGCGGTCGACGATCCGGATGTGTCGACGGTCGTCGACGTCCAGGGGGCGCTGCGCAGGCTGCCGTTCCGCAAGCGCGCGTGCGTGGTGCTGCGGCACGCCTTCGACCTGTCGGAGCGGGACACCTCGCTGGTACTGGGGATATCGGTGGGCACGGTGAAGAGCCAGACCTCGCGTGCCGTGGCGGAGCTGCAGCGGCTGCTCGGTCCCGATATGCCCGCCGTGCAGGTACAGGTGGCTGTCGCGGCGCAGCGCGGCGGAGGAAGGCACTGATGGACGACAAGCTGCGTGAGCGGCTGCGCACGGCTGCGGAGGCGCACCGCCCCGACCGGGAGAGGATGCTGGCCCGGGTCGAACGAGGGATGGCAGAGGGTCCGTCCGCCCGTACTCCTCGGGGTCCGCTGCCATGGCTGCGGGTGGTCGGGGCGACGGCGGCGGTCTGCGGTGTGCTGGCCGTCGGGGCGTACGCGGTCACTTCGGCGGGCGGCGGGCAGACGCGGGGCGGGCAGGTGGCCGGTTCCCCGGTCCCGTCCGTCTCGGCCCCGGCGGTGCCGGGTCGCGAACCCGAGCTGCGTACCGAGGACGGGCCGCTGTGGGCGGACGGCGCCGTCGACCCGCACAGCAACGCGTACTGGGCGCAGAGCAATGTGACGCTCAGGACGACGCAGCCGCTCTCCTCGCTCACGGTCGAGCTGCGCATCGCTCGGACCGGCGGCGTCCACACCACCGGCTCCTGGCGCTCCCTGCCGGAGCAGGACTTCACCGCCTCGGCGAAGGAGAAGGGCGGCTTCCTCGTCTACCGGTGGACGCTGAAGCCGGGGCGGACGGTGCCGGTCGGTACGCACATGTTCGCCGGCCAGTACAACCACGCGGAGGGCGACCGGGGCGCGGAGGGCGACTACTTCACCGCGAACGCCGCCCGCTCCACCGGTCAGCGGGTGTCCGTGGGCGACAACTTCACGTCCGGCCACTGACACGAAAGGAATCCCGGACCCGGCAACCCTTCCTCCGGCGGCGGCGACCAGAGAGCGCAACGCTCCCCCACCCCCGAGGAACGGGACATCGAGATGAAGGAACGAGCCGCACTCCGCCACCACCGTCGGCGGCGCACCGGCCGGCGCCGCGCCGAACGTTCGGTGCGCCGGAATTCTCGGTGGGCGCTCAGCCCGCGTACGGGTCGGGCACCTCGCCCTGCCAGGCCAGGAAGGCGAAGTCGCAGCCCTGGTCGGCCTGGGTGATCTGATCGTGGTAGAGCGCGCCGTAACCGCGCTCGTACCGGGTGGGCGGCGGCGTCCACGCGGCCCGGCGTCGCGCCAACTCCTCGTCCGGCACATCGAGATGAAGCAGTCGCGCCTCGACGTCCAGGGTGATCAGGTCACCGGTGCGGACGAGGGCGAGCGGCCCGCCGACGTACGACTCGGGCGCGATGTGCAGCACGCACGCCCCGTAACTGGTGCCGCTCATCCGGGCGTCGGAGAGCCGCACCATGTCCCGGACACCCTGCTTGAGCAGATAGTCGGGGATCGGCAGCATCCCGTACTCGGGCATCCCGGGACCGCCCTTGGGCCCGGCGTTGCGGAGCACCAGCACATGGTCCGGCGTGAGGGCCAGGGCCGGGTCGTTGATGCTGTGCTGCATCTCCCGGTAGTTCTCGAAGACGACCGCGGGCCCGGTGTGCCGCAGCAGTTCCGGTTCGGCGGCGATGTGCTTGATCACCGCGCCGTCCGGGCAGAGGTTGCCGCGCAGGACCGCCAGGCCACCCTCCTCCGCGAGAGGGTTGTCGCGGTCGCGGATGACATCGGAGTTGTGCACGAGTGCCCCGTCGAGCTGCTCGCGGAGTGTGTCGTACGAGATGGTGGGCCGGTCCAGGTGCAGTACGTCGGTCAGCCCGGTCAGGAACCCGGGCAGCCCGCCGGCGAAGTGGAAGTCCTCCATCAGGTACTTTCCGCCGGGGCGGAGATTGGCGAGCACGGGGACCGTGCGGGCGATCCGGTCGAAGTCGTCGAGGGTGAGCTTCACTCCCGAGCGGCCCGCCATCGCGATCAGATGGATGACGGCGTTGGTGGAGCCGCCGAGCGCCAGAACGGTGGCGACCGCGTCCTCGTACGCCTCCGCGGTGAGGATCGATGACAGCTTCCGCTGCTGCCACACCAGTTCGACGATCCGGAGTCCGGACTGCGCCGCCATCCGGTCGTGCCCGGAGTCCACGGCCGGGATCGACGAAGCTCCAGGCACCGTGACACCGAGCGCCTCGGCGGCGGCCGTCAGGGTGGAAGCCGTACCCATCGTCATGCAGTGGCCGGGCGAGCGCGCGAGCCCGTTCTCCAGCTCACCCATCTCGCAGTCGCCGATGAGCCCGGCCCGCTTCTCGTCCCAGTACTTCCACATGTCGGTGCCGGAGCCGAGGACTTCGTTGCGCCAGTGCCCCGGCAGCATCGGCCCGGCCGGCACGAAGACGGTCGGCAGGTCGACCGATGCGGCACCCATCAGCAGCGCGGGCGTCGACTTGTCGCAGCCGCCCAGCAGCACGGCGCCGTCGACCGGGTAGGAGCGCAGCAGCTCCTCCGTCTCCATCGCCAGCATGTTGCGGTAGAGCATCGGGGTCGGCTTCTGGAACGTCTCCGAGAGAGTGGAGACCGGGAATTCGAGCGGGAAACCGCCCGCCTGCCAGACGCCCCGCTTGACCGCCTGCGCACGGTCACGCAGATGGACGTGGCAGGGGTTGATGTCGGACCAGGTGTTGAGGATCGCGATGACCGGCTTGCCGAGGTGTTCCTCGGGGAGGTAGCCGAGCTGGCGGGTGCGCGCCCGGTGGCTGAACGACCGCAGCCCGTCCGTCCCGTACCACTGGTGACTGCGCAGCTCCTCGGAGCCGATCCTTCCGTCCTCGCGCGTCATATCGACCACCCGGCGACCTCGTCGGCGACCTCGGCGCGCCGCTCCTCGGGCAGCACCCGGCTGGGCGGGCGGACATCGCGGCGGCAGAGGCCGAGCGAGGCGAGGGCCTCCTTGACGACCGTCACATTGTTGGCGGACTGGCGGTCGGCGCGCAGCTCCTCGAAGCGGCGGATCTGCTCCCAGACCTTCATCGCCGACGGGTGGTCGCCGGCCCGCAGTGCCTCCAGCATGGCGAGTGAGACTCCGGGGGCGACATTGACGAGTCCGGACGTGAAGCCGGTGGCCCCGGCGGAGAAGTAGGCCGGGGCGTACAGCTCGGCGAGACCGGCGATCCAGACGAACCGGTCCAGGCCCGCGTCCCGGGCGAAGGCGGCGAACCGTGCGGCGTCCGGGACGGCGTACTTCACGCCGATGACATTGGGGCAGCTGTCGGCGAGCGCGGCGAGACGCTCCCCGTCGAGCTGCGGGTTGCGGATGTACGGCACGACGCCGAGCCCGGGGACGGCTTCGGCGATCGTCCGGTGGTAGTCGACCCAGCCGTCCTGCGAGACGTATGGATGCACGGGCTGATGGACCATCACCATCTCGGCGCCGGCGTCGCGTGCGTGCTCGGCGGCGGCCACGGCGGTCGGCACGTCGTGCCCGACCCCGACCAGGACCGTGGCGCGTCCGCCCACCTCGTCGATGGTCAGTTCGGTGACGGTGCGCCGCTCCTCGGGGGTGAGCGCGTAGAACTCCCCGGTGTTGCCGTTCGGGGTGAGGATGCGTACGCCGCCGTCGAGGAGCCGCCGCAGCAGTCCGCGGTGAGTCGCCGTGTCGATGGTCCCGTCCGCGGCGAACGGGGTCACCGGGATCGCCACGACATCTGCGAGGGCCGCCTTCAGCGGTGTGAGGTCCATGCGGACAGGCCTTTCGTCGGTGTGCTGGTGGTTCATGCCCCGCCCTCCTCGGTCTGTGCTCCCTCGGGGAAGGCGCGGCGGACGAACGACGCGATGTGGTCGTGCAGGGCCCCGGCCGCGGCATCCGCGTCGTCGGCGAGCGCGAGCCGCAGGATCTCCCGGTGCTCGGCCGCCTCCCGCTCCCAGGACGGGATGGTCGCCCAGGCGACCGTCGACACGAGTGCGGCCTGGTCACGGACCTCGTCGAGCATCCGGGCCAGCAGCGGGTTGCCGCAGGGCAGGTACAGCGCCCGGTGGAAGTCCCGGTTGGCCAGCGACCGGTCGGCCTTGTCACCGGCCGAATCGGCCCGCTCCAGGGCTTCCTGGGCCGCGTCGAGCGAGGCCTTGCGGGTGATGGAGCGGCGCAGCGCCTCCGGCTCGAGGAGCAGCCGTACGTCGTACACCTCACGGGCCAGCTCCGCGTCGACCAGCCGCACGGTGACGCCCTTGTACTGGCTCATCACAACGAGTCCGGTACCGGCGAGGGTCTTGAGCGCCTCGCGCACCGGGGTCTTGGAGACCCCGAACTGTGCGGCGAGTTCGGTCTCGACGAGGGACTGCCCCGGTCTCAGCTGCGCCGTGAGGATCGCGTGCTTGATCGCCTCCAGCACGTACTGGGTGCGGGACGGAATCGGGGTGGGCGCAAAGGTCATGAGTGAAGGGCTCTCGCATCTCGCGTATCGCGTCTCATATATGACGTACGAAGTACGACGCGTTGAAGCTAGAGCCGGTGCGAATGTTTCGTCAACGCTTCTGACGAAAGAACTTCCGGCAACTCGATGTAAGGCATCTGCCCGATGTCCGGATACGTCCTTAGCCGCCAGCATGAGCCCCACAACACGCGTGCGGGTCACCAGGGTTCGGGGAGCGCTATGGCAGGGGCGGCGGCGGGCAGGGTGCTGCGGGATCGCAACGCCGGGCTGTATCTGACGGCAGTCGTCATCACCGGGTTCGGAACGTCCGCGATGTGGCTCACGGCGGGGATCTGGGTCAAGTCCCTGACCGGGTCGGACAGCCTGGCGGCGCTTGCCGTGTTCGCCATGTGGCTTCCCTCGCTGATCGGGCCCGCGCTCGGCACGCTCGCCGACCGGATGCGCCGCAAACCGCTGCTGATCCGGGCGAACCTCACCATGGCGGGACTGCTCACCGTGCTGCTCGCGGTCGATTCGGCGGAACGGATCTGGATCCTCTTCGTCGTCCTCGTGCTCTACGGGGTGAGCGGTGTCGTGATGGACGCGGCCGAGACGGCGCTCGTCGCGCACACGGTCGACGTCCGGCTGCTCGGCGACTTCAACGGACTCCGGATGATCGCGGCCGAGGGCATGAAGCTCCTCGCGCCGCTGACCGGCGCCGGCTTGTACGCCCGGTTCGGGGGCGGCGCGGTGGCGCTGCTCGACGCGGCGTCGTTCGCCCTGGCCGCGGGGGTCTGCGCGCTGCTGCGGGTGAACGAACCGGCCCGGCCGGTCCGCACGGACCGGCGTGGCGAACTGGCTGCGGGGATCCGGCAGGTGTGGCGCTCTCCGGTGCTGCGGCCGCTGGTGCTGGCGGGTTCGGCGACGATGCTCTGCGCCGGGCTCAGCGGGGCGGCGGTCTACGCCCTCGCGGACGACGGGCTCGGGCACTCCCCCACGTACGTGGGTGTGCTGTACGCGGCGCAGGGCGCCGGGTCCATCGCGATCGGGCTGCTGGCCGGTCCGCTGCTGCGGCGGCTGCCGGAGCGGGTGTTCACCGCGGCCGGGATCGCACTGTTCGGGGCGGCGGTGGGGGTGCGGGCGCTGCCGTACGACGCGGTGGCACTGGTCGCGAGCGCCGCGATCGGGGCGGGTCTGCCGTGCGTGCTGATCGCCGCGATGACGGCGGTGCAGCGGGAGACACCGGACGCCGTGCTGGGCCGTACGACGGCGACCGCCAACTCACTGATGATGGCGCCGAACGCGGTGGCGCTGGCGCTCGGCGCGGGGCTGATCGCGGTGCTGGACATCCGGGTGCTGCTGCCGTTGATCGGTGCGGCGGGGCTGCTGACCGCGGCCCTGCTGATCACGGATCGGTGGGGACGGCCGTCGGCCGTCCCCACCGATCCGGTTCCGTCATCGACCGAGGCGTGACAGCGCTTCGGTGACGGTCCTCAGGTCCGGGCCGGAAGCCAGCCCGGCGTGGTACAGGCGCAGTTGGTTCGCGCCGAGCGAGGCCGCGTGCGCGGCGTCGCGCTCCAGCGTGGCGGGGCTGCCGCCCATGCCACCGACCACGGTGAAGTTGGCGGCGATCACCCGGTCGGACCGGCCGGCGAACGGCCCGAGGACGGTCTCGCGCACCACGTCACCGCCGGTGCAGGGCAGCACCACTCCGTCGGCCACGGAGAGGATGTGCTGCGGGTCGACGCCCACGTTCGCACCGGAGCGGTACGGGGCGGGGTCGGCGTGCAGCAGCACCTGGAAGTTCTCCGCGGCCGCCGCCCGCACAGCGGCGACCGCCGACTCCTGGAGCGTGCGGGCGACCTGACCGCGGAACTCCAGGGTGGCGGCGGCGAGATCGGCGCCGAGGAGTTTCTCGACGCCGGACCAGCCGGCCTCCGAGGAACCGGACCCTGCCCAGACCGGTTCCAGGGCCGCGCACACGGCCCGGCTCAACTCATCCGCGTCCACGCCGTGTTCGCCGTATCCGGTCCGGCAGTCGGGGCAGAAGCAGAGCGACATCAGGTACTGCGCCGCGTCCCCGAGGCCGACGCCCGCGATCTTGTCGTGGGCGTGCAGATGCGCGAAGCCGTACCAGCCGCAGGACTCCAGCTCGGTGCCGCGCGTACCGCCGCGCACCGCCGCCTCGCCCGCCAGCTCCACCAGGTACGCGCGGACCGCGGGCTGTGCGATGCAGGGCGCCCACGGGTAGCGGTCGCCGTACGCATTGACCACCGAGGTGTCCGGATGGTCGGCGCCCAGCCGGGAGTTGTGCGCGAGCACCACCCAGCTGTGCACTTCGAGACCGGCATCCGTCAGCGCCTGCGCGGCCTCGGCGTACGGATCGTCCGAGGCCACCCAGGACTGCGCGTACGGGCGCAGTTCGCGCCCCGCCCACCGCCCGGCGTCCGTCGGGTACAGCACCGCGGCGTGTTCGGCGGTGACGATCCGGCGGCCGGGGTGACGTGGGGTCAGCGCCCGGGTCGAGTGGTAGGCGGCGGCGAGCGTCACCTGCCCGACGCCGAGGTCCGCGACACGGGCGGCGGCGTCCGGGTCCCCGACGATGTCCCACGGGTACAGGAAGGCGGAGGCCTTCACGCTGCGGGCTCCTCGGGTGCGGTCCGGGCCTGTCCGTACTTCTCCAGCAGGGCGCGGCCGCGCTCGATGATCCCGGCCAGCTCCTCGATGTGCGCGGCGGGCGGCTCGGTGAGCGGGGTGCGGACCTCGCCGACCTCCAGGCCCTCCAGCCGGACCGCGGCCTTGACCAGCGAGACGGCGTAGCCGCGGCCCTTGGCGCGCAGCTCGACGAGCGGCCGGTAGAACTGGTCGAGCAGCGCGTTGGCGAACTCGTCGTCACCGGAGTCCAGCGCCCGGTAGAAGGCGAGGGCGATGTCCGGCGCGAAGGCGAACACGGCGGAGGAGTAGAGCGTGACGCCGATGCCGCGGTAGGCGAGCCCGGTGAGCTCGGCGGTGGGCAGCCCGTTGAAGTAGAGGAAGTCCTGGCCGGGCAGCTCGGTGCGGACGGCGCTGACGATGCGCTGCATCAGGTCGAGGTCGCCGTAGCCGTCCTTGAGACCGATGATCCCGGGCGTCCGGGCCAGGGCGACGACGGTCTCCGGGGTGAAGACGGCGTTGTCGCGCTGGTAGACGATCGTCTCCAGAGAGGTGGCCGCAGCCAGCGCCGTGTAGTGGGCGAGCAGCCCTTCCTGGTCGGCGAGGACCAGGTAGGGCGGCATGGCGAGAAGCCCGTCCGCGCCCGCTTCCTCGGCGAGCTTCGCGTACTGGATCGCGAGGGCCGTGCCGTACCCGGCGCCCGCGACGACGGGCACCTCCCCGGCGGTCTCCTCGACCGCCGCGGCGACGACGAGACGGAACTCCTCCGGCGTCAGCGCGTGGAACTCGCCCGTGCCGCAGCAGGCGAAGACCGCGGCCGCACCGGCATCGATGCCGTTGCGCACATGCGCGCGGAAGGCATCGAGGTCCACGGCGTCGTCCGGCCCGTAGGCGGTGACGGGGAAGAAGAGCGGCCCGGCGACATGGGTGAGTCGGGCGGCAAGGGGGGCTGAGGTCACGGGCGCTCCCTGAGCGGATTCAGGCGTGCACAATTCTGATCGGTGTCCATATTCATGAACGCCACCAAGTTAAGGCAGCCACGCGGGGCAGGTCAAGACGAGTGCCTGCACCATGGAGGAGCGCCGGGAGGGAGCCGACACCCCTGCACCAGAGGCGCGCACCACTTGACGCGCCACACCCTCATTTCTTAGTTTGTCCATGCATGTGAATGTCGTCCATGGATTTGATGTGTCGCGCGTATGTACCGAGGAGATCAGCGAATGCCCGCTCCCCGCACCGTCCTGCTCACCGGCGCCGCCGGCGGCCTCGGCACCCTGATGCGCGGCCTGCTGCCCGCGTACGGCTACGAGCTCCGCCTCTTCGACGTCACCCCCATCGAGGGCGAGCCGGACGCGATCACGGCCGACCTCGGCGACAAGGAGGCGCTGCGCAAGGCCGTGCGCGGCGTCGACGCGATCATCCACCTCGCGGGCATCTCACTGGAAGCCTCCTTCGACAAGATCCTGCGGTCCAACATCGAGGGGACGTACAACCTGTACGAGGCCGCGCGCGAGGAGGGCGTCCGGCGCATCGTGTTCGCCTCGTCCAACCACGCGATCGGCTACACCCCGCGCCCCCTCCCCGGCGACCCGCTGATCCCGATCGACACTCCGCGCCGCCCCGACACCTTCTACGGCCTCTCCAAGTCGTTCGGCGAGGACCTCGCCCAGCTCTACTGGGACAAGCACGCCCTGGAGACCGTCTCCGTGCGCATCGGCTCCTGCTTCATGGAACCGACGTCCGTACGGATGCTGTCGGTCTGGATGAGCCCCGGTGACGGCGCCCGGCTCTTCCACGCGGCGCTCACCGCCGACGAGGTCGGCCACACGGTGGTCTACGGCTCCTCCGACAACACCCGCCTGTGGTGGGACCTGACGACGGCCCGGTCGCTCGGGTACGAGCCGCAGGACGACTCCGAGCAGTACGCGGAGAAGCTCGTCGCGGAACACGGCGAACTCGACCCGGACAACCCGGACCACGCCCACCTCGGCGGCCACTTCGTCACCCGTCCGCCGATCTGGCCGTACTGACGGGACGGGCGTACCGGCCGGGCGCGTCCCGACCGGGCACGTCCCGACCGGGCACGCCCGGGGCATCCGAAGGCGGCCGAAGGTAAGGGAACGGCAAAGCCGGGTCGTTCGTTACCCCGGGCATGACCGTTATGACCCCCGGCTCGAACATCCCTCTCCCCACCGCCCGCGTGGCGGTGGACGTCGCCGCCCCGGTGCGGCTCGACGTCTCGGGCCTGCTGCTCACCGCCGACGGCAAGGTGCGTTCCGACGACGACTTCATCTTCTACAACCAGCCCACCGGCCCCGGCGTGACCTACCGCTCCGGCGGCGGCACGGCGCCGGACGCGATCGTGGTGGACACCGCCGCGGTGCCGCCCGGCATCGAGAAGATCGTCGTCACGGCGAGCCCGGACGCGGCGGGTCAGACATTCCAGGGCATCGAGCCCACCGCCACCGTCCGCAACGCGGACGACGGCAGTGTGCTCGCCACCTTCACCCCGCCCCGTCTCGGTGCCGAGACGGCGCTCGTGGTCATCGAGGTCTATCTGCGCAATGGCGCCTGGAAGGCCCGAGCGGTCGGCCAGGGCTACGCCAACGGGCTGGCGGGCATCGCCACGGACTTCGGCGTCTCGGTCGAGGAGCCCGCCGCACCGCCCGCCCCGGTAGCACCCCCGATGCCTGCCGCCGCCCCCGTGGACCCGCGGACCGCCGCGCCCGCGGCCCCGCCCGTCGCCGCTCCGGCGCCCGCCGGCTCCGGCAAGATCAACCTCGACAAGGGCCGGGTCAACCTCCAGAAGAACCAGACGGTGTCCCTGGTCAAGGGCGGCCGCCCGCTGCTCTCCCAGGTCAAGATGGGGCTGGGCTGGGAACCCGCGTTCCGCGGCAAGGACATCGACCTCGACGCCTCGGTGATCGCCTACGGCCCCAACCGGAACCACCTGGACAGCTGCTACTTCGGCAAGCTCTCCATCCTGAACGGTGCGATCAAGCACTCCGGCGACAACCTCACGGGCGAGGGCGCGGGGGACGACGAGGTGATCGTCGTGGACCTGGGCCGGATCCCCCCGGAGGCGACGGGGTTGGTCTTCACGGTCAACTCGTTCACCGGCCAGAAGTTCACCGAGGTCGCCAAGGCCTACTGCCGGCTGATCGACGCGACCTCCGGCGAGGAGTTGGTCCGCTTCGACCTGACCGGCGCCGAGCCGCAGACCGGCGTGATGATGGCGAAGCTGATCAAGCAGTTCTCCGGCGAGTGGGAGATGACGGCAATGGGTGACTTCGTGAAGTCGCGCACGGTCCGCGGCATGGTCAAGCCCGCCGCCCAGGCGCTGTAGAAGGCCGCTCCGCACACCCCTGGAGCCCGGCTCCTGAAATGGCTTTCGGGGCACCTGCTGGATCTCAGGTGCCCCGGAAGGGGAGTGCGGGACGGACGCTTCGTACGCTCGTCGTCCCTCTCAGAGCTTGGTCAGCTTGGAGTACGGGCTCAGGATCCTCCCCTGTCGCCCCGAGAAGTCGATGAGCACTGCGTCGTTGTCGCCCTCGACAGCGAGGACTCGACCGAGTCCGAACTGGTCGTGCGACACCCTGTCGCCCACATCGAAGCATTCGACCGGTGGGGCCGCCTGGGCCGGGCGGTTGAAGGGACTGGAAGGCAGGTGACGCCGGGATCCGGCTGACTGTTTCATTACGTTGAGTATGCGCCTCCGGGACGCCCGACGCCATGCCCGACCGCTCCTGGGGGCCCACTGATGCCGGATTCGTAATCAGCGTTTCCAGGGCCAGTCGGCGTCCCGCCCCGCCTCCAGCAGGGGAACCATGCGGAATGCGGCGTCCGAAAGACCCCCGAAGGTGTGGCGGTTCTCGCTTCCGGACGGGGCGTGCCCGACCCGGTATCCGGCCAGATTCCAGGTGTACACGGGCACACTCACCGGGACGGCCTCGGTGGCATCCCCGCAGTACGTGAACGACGCCTGCTCGTCCGTGACGATCAGCACCCGGTCGTGGCCGCGGTAGTGCCGGCGGACCGCATCCGCGGTGTTGGTGCCACCGAGATCACCGAACCGGTCCAGAATCTTCAGCACGGACTCGCCCCTGCGAAAGGCCACGGGTGCGCTGTTCGTGCCGAATTCCACCAGATCGGCATCGGCAGCCCGCAGCGCGAGCGCCGCACCGAAGATCGCGGCGGCGTCGGCCCGGTTCAGCTGCGAACGGTCCGAGAGCGGCGACCACATCGAGCCCGAGCGGTCGACCAGGATCAGCGTCCGCCCCCGCAGCGCCGGAACATTCACGAGGGAGTGGCCGAGCGCCTGCTCCAGCGGGTACGCCCAGCGCAGCGACGGAGCGTGCCGGTACGCCGCGAGGTAGCGAAACGGGAACTGCCGCGATGCGGCGACCACGGCCGGGTCGGAGATCTTCGCCGCCACCTGCGCGGCGACCTCGTCCGAGACGCCCGCCTCGTCGAAATTGCGCAGATTGCGGACGAGCGCCATCGCCCCCATCGACGGAATGACCCCCTCCCATGCCGCGGCGTCCATCGGACCCTGCAGCCAGCCCGCCAGGGCCTCCCAGGTCATGCCCGCTGCGGCCAGCCGTTCCGCCCCGTCGGGCGCGGTGATCACGGCCCGTCGCTCCTCGACCGGCAGCTCCATCAGCGCCCGGTGGGCGGTGAGGGTGCGGTTCGAGGCGGGCGGAACCGCCGCGTCCGGGTGATGCCGGCGGTCGAGGGCATAGCGGAACAGCTCGCCCTGCCATGCCTTCTCCGGGTCGGGCACGGCGTGCACCAGGTTCAGGATGTCGCCGAAGCGGTAGCCCTTGGACGCGGTGTCGTACTTCAGCAGCGACTTGCCGTTGTAGAGGCGGCGTACGGCGTCGGCGATCCCTCGCTTGACAGGCTTGGGCACAGTACGGCCGTACTGCGAGGTCCAGTACCCCAGCAGCTCACCGGGCTCGTCGGCGCGCAGCAGGACGGAGTCGACGACCTGCCGGTTGGACGGCCCGTCCTCGGCCCCCGCATCGAGCCGGGCCTTCACATACTCGGCGGCGCCGACGATCGCCGCGGTCCGCATCCCGCCGTCGCGGCGCAGCCATCCCAGCAGTCCGGCGGTCCAGTCGGGGTCGCCCACCGCAAGGATGCGTACCAGGGCGGCGAATCGGCTGTCGCGCTGCTCGGCGTTCTCGTAAAAGGTCTGCTGCGAGACGAAATTGGCGACGGCAAGCAGGAAGAGTTCGGAACGGTTGTCCCGGAGATTTCCACGGCCACCCTGACGGGTGGGCGCGGTGCGCCCGGTCGACTTCACGGGCGAATTCGCATTCGCCTTGGCGGTACGGACGTTGAAGCGTGCCATGGTGAATTCCCCCGAATTCATTGGGGAAAGACACAGCGCATGGGTGCCCGAGATCAGGAGTCGGCGACGGGCTTGCCTGATGCTCTACCCATTGAGCTACCGACCGTGGCCGGGCGGGACTCGAACCCGCAACCGTCAGATCCGAGAAGTATCCGTCACCTGCGCACCGGGCACCGGTGCTGTGCCTCCCGAGATCAAGGTCGGCGACGGCGGAACTCGTTTCGAAGAAGTAGCCGTAGCCTGCGCACCGGGAGGTGCGTGCAATTACTTGAAGCTGTATATGCCCAGAGATCACAGCCGGCGGAACCGACGAAGGTGCTCTATCCCCTGAGCTACACCGGTTCGAAAACCGGTGGCGGGACTCGAACCCGCGACATCCCCATTGAGAGTGGAAGTAGGTCCTGCCTGCGCACCTGGGCACAGACAGGACCTTAGAAGACCGGCCTCCGGACGCGCGACGGGTTTTCCGTGCGCGTCCGGACGGTGCGTCAGCGCCCGTTCGGCTGGCGCTTCCACGGGCCGGTGATGGCGAGCATGATGCCGGGCGTCTGGATGTTGGCGAACAGCGTCTTCCCGTCGGGCGAGAAGGTGACACCGGTGAACTCGCTGTACTCCGGCTTCTCGGCCGTGCCCGCGTTCAGCTCGTTGCGTGCGATCGGGTACGTGCGGCCGCTCTCCGTCGCGCCGAAGAGGTGCTGGACGCCCTCGCCGTCCTCGGCGATGACCAGACCGCCGTACGGCGAGACGGTGATGTTGTCCGGGCCGTCGAAGGCGCCGTCCTTCGACGGGTCGGCGTTCACGCCGAGGAGCACCTTCAGCGTCAGCGTGCGGCGCTTCGGGTCGTAGAACCAGACCTGGCCGTCGTGCTGGACGGGGCTCTCCGCGCGGGCGAACGAGGAGACGATGTAGACGCCGCCGTCGCCCCACCACATGCCTTCGAGCTTGCGGGCGCGGGTGACGTCCTGGTCGCCGAACTGCTTGCGTACGGAGACGGTCTTGGCGTCACGGTCGACGACGTCGACCCAGTCCACGCCGTACACCGTGCCGATCTTCGTGGCGCGGGACAGGTCGTCGACGAACTTGCCGCTCTTGTCGAAGCACTTGGTGGCCTGGAGGACACCGGCGTCGTCGGCGAGCGTGCGCAGCTTGCCGCGGCCGTGCTTGAAGCCGTGCGGCGGAACCCAGCGGTAGAGCAGCCCGTTGGGGCCGGCCGCATCCTCGGTCAGGTAGGCGTGGCCGAGCTTGGGGTCGATGACGACAGCCTCGTGGGCGTACCGGCCGAACGCCTTGATCGGGCGCGGGTCGCGGTTGGCGCGCTCGTCGTACGGGTCGACCTCGAAGACGTAGCCGTGGTCCTTGAGCAGACCGTTCTTGCCGGCCTTGTCCTCGGTCTCCTCGCAGGTGAGCCAGGTGCCCCACGGGGTGGCGCCACCGGCACAGTTGGTGGACGTGCCGGCGATGCCGACCCACTCGGCGGTGCGGCCATCGCGGCGGGTCTCGACGACGGTGCAGCCACCGGCGGCGATCGGGTCGTAGACGAGGCCCTCGGCGAGCGGGACGGGGTGCTCCCAGCCGGCCCGGGTGCCGCTCAGCTCGTGGTTGTTGACGAGCAGGGTGACGCCGCGCGGTCCCTCGAAGGTGGCCGTGCCGTCGTGGTTGGAGGGGGTGTACTCGCCGGATTCCAGCTTGGTGACACCGCTGTGGGTGATGATGCGGTACGAGAATCCGGCGGGCAGCGCGAGTATGCCCTTCGGGTCGGAGACCAGCGGTCCGTAGCCGGGCTCGTCGCTGTGAACGTGTCCGTGGTCATCACCGTCGTGGTCGTCGTGGCCGGGCTCCTGGGCGGCGAGGGCACCAGGCGCGGTAGCCAGGGCGGCGACGGTACCGGTCAGGGCGATACCGGCGCCGGTGAGGGCGGACTGCTTGGTGAATTCCCTGCGCGTGAAGGGCATCACGAAACTCCTGGAGCTGCTGGGACGGGTGTTTGCGGCCTCACGCTGCCGCCCCTGCACTAACACCAGTTGAACTGAGGGCGTCTTCAAGCGGCACCCTTTCTGTGAACCTTCACAGAGTCCCTACCGCCACCCTCCGCTCGGCTGCCCGGCCCGACAGCCCGGCCCGGCCGCCCCGCTCAGCCGCCCGAACGCGACCGCGCCTTGAACGCCGCCTTCCGTGCTTCCTTCGCCTTCTTCTTGTCGCTGTGCAGCCGCCCCATCGCCTCCAGGACGTCCGCCGTCGCCGGGTGCGCCACCCGCCACGCCTCGTCGAAGAACCCGCTGTGCTGGCCGGAGAGCCCCTCGATCAGCCCCTGGAGTTCGTCCAGATCGCCGTCCGCCTCCAGCTGGGCGGCGATCGTGTCGATGGCGAGCCAGAAGATCATCGACTCCGGCGGCGGGGGCACGTCCGCCGCGCCGCGCTCGGCGAGCCAGACCCGGGCGAGACCGCCCAGCTCCGCGTCGTCGAGCACCGCACGGACCGCGGGCTCCGCCTCCGCGCCGACCAGGGCGAGCGCCTGCTGACAGTGCAGCCTGCGCAGCGGGGCCTGCTGGTCCGCGCCGCGTGCCGCGTCCAGCAGTTCGCCCGCGGCTCCGTCCGCGCCGCGGCGGGCGAGCCACTGCTCGACCTCGCTGCGCGCCGCCGCCTCCGGGTAGTACGCGATGCCGCCGAGGAGCGTGTCCGCGCCCTTGTCCGCGAGATCGCCGATCGCCGGGGCATCGATGCCGGCCTCCAGCATCCGGGCCCGGATGCCGTACAGGCCGAGGGGGGTCAGCCGCACCATGCCGTACCGGCTGACGTCCTCCTCGTCGGCGGGCGGCTGGGCCTCCTCGCCCTCCTCGACGAGCAGCGTCTCGTCCAGCGGCCGGTAGGCGACGATCCCGATCGGTTCGAGAAGCCGGAACTGGTCGTCGAGGCGCATCATCGCCTCCGACACCTGTTCCAGGATGTCGTCGGTGGGCTCGCCCATGTCGTCGGGCACGATCATCGACGCGGCGAGCGCGGGCAGCGGTACGGGTGCCTCGCCCTCGCTGCCGTCGCCGACCGTGAGCAGATACAGGTTGCCGAGCACGCCGTCGAGAAATTCGGCTTCCGCCTCCGGGTCCCAGTCCAGGGCGTCGAAGTCGATCGAGCCGTCCTCGCCGACGAGATCGGCGAAGTCGTCGAAGACGGGTGCGGTGGCGTCGGCGTGCACTGCCTCCAGGCCGTCGAGCCAGATCGTGAGGACGTCCTGCGGGGAGCCGCCGGTCAGCAGCCCCAGGTTCTCGCCCGCGCTGACGGTCCCCTCGGCATCGTCTCCGGCATCGTCCCCCTCCGGGTCGTGGACGTCGAGGAGCCCGGTGTCGACCGCGAGCCGCCACGCCTCACTGGCCTCCGCGGCACCGTCCTCGTCCGCCGCCAGCCCGAGGTGTTCGGCCGCGGCGGGCAGCTGCGCCTCGACGAGCTCCCCGCCGGCGCCGACCCGGGTCCCGGGTCCCGCCCAGCGGGCGAGCCGGACGGCCCGGGCCAGCAGCGGCGCGGCGAGCGCGTCCCGTGCCAGCTCCGCCTCGGGGTGCAGCCGTACCGGTGGCAGGGTGGGGCGCTCTGCGGACATCAGGTGGTTCTCCTCGGACGTACGGGGGTACGGGCTCGGACCGGCCCGCAGGGGGCGGTGGTCCCAGGCCGACCAAGCGTAGACGCATTTCGCCCATGCCACTCGGTTCCCAGGACGGACGGCGGCCGGTCACCCGACGGGCCTCGGCAACTGCCGCGTACAGCCGGGGAATCGACGCGTTCGGACACCCCCTCAGGCCCACATTGCCCCGGGCGACATCGGGACGGGACTCGAATCGCACGCCCATGTCGGCCCTCCTCACCGGGACACCCCTGCGGTGCGCCGCTGACGACCACCCTGATACGTCAAGCACGCTTGAGGTCAACCACCGGCCTCACGGGAGCCCGGTGCCGGCCGGCCACGCGGCCGCACCGTATCCGGCTGCTGAGCGCTCAGGCACCCGTGCCAGACTCCGGGGCGTGATCCTTCGTACCGCCACCCGTGCCGACCTGCCCGCCGTCCTCGCGCTCCTCGCCGATGAGAACCGGGCCGTCGACCCGGCCTCGGTCGTGGTCGACGAGGCGTACGAGAAGGCCTTCGCCGATATCGAGAGCGATCCGCGCAACGAGATGCTTGTGCTGGTGGACGGCGACACGGTGCTGGGCTGCCTGCAGGCCACGTACATACCGGGGCTCGGGAAGCGCGGCGAGGAGCGGGCGCTGATCGAGGCGGTGCGGATCAGGGCCGACCGACGGGGCGGTGGGCTGGGGCGGGAGCTGATGAAGCAGGCCGTCGACCGGGCCCGACTGCGGGGGTGCGCGCTGGTGCAGCTGACCAGCAACAAGCGGCGTGCCGACGCACACCGGTTCTACGAGTCGCTGGGCTTCGACCGCAGCCACGAAGGTTTCAAGCTCGCCCTCTGAGCCGCCCGGCGGCGCTACTGGGGCGACGCGGTGCTCCAGGCGGTCATGTTCAGTTCGTCGAGCAGCCGTACGTCGCTCCCCTTCAGCGGGAACGTGCGCGCTTCCAGCCCCGGGGCCGGTGCGATCTCCAGCGCGTCGCCCTCGATGAGGTCGCCGCCGGTCGCGGTGGAGACCCAGGCGAGCAGTGAGTGCAGAGTCTTCCCCGGCTTCAGCATGATCTCTTTCGGACCCGGGTCGGTTCCCACGTACGAGGAGCCCGGGTTCACCTTGACCGGCAGCGGTTCGCCTTCGTCGTCGAGGACCCGGACGGACGGGTAGCCGTCGACCCGGTACGGCTTCCTGCCGCAGTTGGTGAGGGTGAGCCCCACGGCCCGGTGGCCCAGCGCCGCCTGTACCTCGCCCATGTCCACGACGAGGCCGGAGGACGGGCAGTCGGCCCGGGCGGCAGCGCTCGGCGGCGGGGCGGGGCTGGGCACGTCGCTGGTGGCGGGCGGGGCGGTGGACAGGTCACCCGGCTGCAGCTTCTCCGCGTGCACCCGGCCGGGTGTGTGCGAGACGCTCGGCGTCGGCCCCGGCTCCCCCTCACCCGCCGGAACGAAGAATCCGGCGCATCCCGACAGCGACAGGGCCAACGCCCCGGCCGTGCACACGGCCGCCACCGCTCTTCGCTTCCCGTTCCACGTACTCGCCGTTTTCCGCATGCTCATGCACCCGCCCCCGTGTCGGCCTGCCGCATAGGCGTTCGATCCTGCCAGAGCGCGGACCGGGCTCCAACGACCATTGTTCAGCGTTCCTTCCTCTTCAGCCCAAGAAGAACTAAGTGGACCTTTACGGTCCGACTGTCCGACACTTCGGACATGACAGCATCCGCAGCTCCCTTCGGCCGCGCCCTCTGCGCCATGATCACTCCGTTCACCGCCGACGGCGACCTGGACCTGGACGCGGCCGGGAAGCATGCCGCCGGCCTCGTCGCCGACGGCTGCGACGGCCTGGTGCTCAGCGGGACCACCGGCGAGTCCCCGACCACCACCGACGCCGAGAAGACCGCACTGCTGCGCGCGGTCCGGGAAGCCGTCGGCGACGGCGTACCGCTCGTCGCGGGGGTCGGCAGTTCTGACACCCGGCACACCGTGCAGCTGGCGCAACAGGCCGAACAGGCGGGCGCGGACGGGTTGTTGGTCGTGACGCCGTACTACAGCAGACCCCCGCAGGCCGCCGTCGAGGCGCACTTCGGGCGCGTCGCCGACGCGACCGGCATTCCGCTGATGCTGTACGACATCCCCGGCCGCACCGGCACCCGGATCGAGCCGGCGACCCTGCTGCGACTGGCCGAGCACCCGCGCATCATGGCGGTGAAGGACTGCGCGTACGACCTGCTCGGCTCGACAAAGGTGATCGGCGCGACCTCGCTCGCGTACTACTCGGGCTGCGAGGAGCTCAACCTGCCGCTGTACGCGGTGGGCGCGACAGGCTACGTCAGCACGGTCGCCAATGTGGCACCCCGGCAACTGCGGGCGGTTCTCGACGCGTTCGACGCCGGGGACACCACGGAGGCCGCCCGGCTCAATCGGCTGACTGTGCCGCTGGCTGAGCTGATGATGGCGTCGGGGCTGCCCGGCACCGTGACGGCCAAGGCGCTGCTCGACGCGGGCCCGGTCCGGGAACCGCTGCAGCCCGCCGGGCGCGAGGCGGCCGACGGGCTGCGCAGGGCGTACGAGGAACTCCTCGCCGCTACAAGCTAGTTGTGGCTGTGCAGGACGTCGTTCAGGCCGTCCCACACCGCGTTGTTCGGGCGGGCCTCGACGGCGCCGGTGACCGAGTTGCGGCGGAAGAGGATGTTCGAGGCGCCGGAGACCTCGCGCGCCTTGACGATCTGGCCGTCCGGCAGCGTGATGCGCGTACCGGCGGTGACGTACAGACCGGCCTCGACGACGCATTCGTCACCGAGCGCGATCCCGACGCCGGCCTCGGCGCCGATCAGGCAGCGCTCGCCGATGACGATGCGCTCCTTGCCGCCGCCGGAGAGGGTGCCCATCGTGGAGGCGCCGCCGCCGATGTCGGAACCGTTGCCGACCACGACGCCCGCGGAGATGCGGCCCTCGACCATCGACGTGCCGAGCGTGCCGGCGTTGAAGTTGAC
Organism: Streptomyces sp. NPDC002206; assembly: GCF_053593595.1. Taxonomy (NCBI): domain Bacteria; kingdom Bacillati; phylum Actinomycetota; class Actinomycetes; order Kitasatosporales; family Streptomycetaceae; genus Streptomyces; species Streptomyces sp. NPDC002206. The sequence goes on along the minus strand of NZ_JBSFCW010000006.1, from coordinate 229,531 downwards.
GAAGCCCTCGTGCATGACGGTCGTACCGGCGGCGAGGTGCGCGCCGAGCCTGACCCGGTCGGCGTCGGCGATCCGGACGCCCTTCGGTACGACGTAGTCCGTCATCCGGGGGAACTTGTCGACCGAGGTGACCTGGAGGTGCAGGCCGTCGGCGCGGGCGTTCAGCCGCACGTGCTCCAGGTCGTCGACGGCGACCGGACCCAGCGACGTCCAGGCGACGTTGGTGAGGAGGCCGAAGACGCCGTCCAGGTTCTGGCCGTGCGGCTGGACGAGGCGGTGCGAGAGGAGGTGCAGGCGCAGGTACGCGTCGTGCGCATCGAGCGGCTTGTCGTCGAGCGAGGCGATGACCGTACGGACGGCGACGATCTCGACACCGCGGCGGGCGTCCACGCCGATGGCCTTGGCCGCACCCTCACCGAGCAGGTTCACGGCGAGGTCGGGGGTGAGCCGCTCGGTTCCGGCCGGGCCGGACTCGGCGGTGAGCGCGGGGTCGGGGTACCAGGTGTCGAGAACGGAACCGTCGCCGGCGATGGTGGCGAGGCCGGCGGCGACGGCGCCGGTGGTGCGAGAAGTCGTGTCGGTCATGACACGAAACCTAACCGGCGAGGCCCCGCCGGAGCCAACCGGTCTCGCCGGACGGTCACCGCACAGCCCCCGCCGGCCTCGCACGATCCGGTCACCCGGACTGTGCCTGCCGTACGGGTGGCGCCTGACCGGCAGGCACGTCGCGCACCGGCCCCCGCGCGGTTACCGGCCCGGGCCCTCTCAGCCGCCGCGCCGCCAGCACCGCGAGGCCCGCGCCGCCCGCCAGCAACGCACAGGCCGGCCAGAGCAGCTGCGGCGCGGTGGCGTAGAGCGCGCCGCCGAGCGGTGGCGCCAGCACCTGCCCGCTGATGGAGGCGCCCGCGTACAGACTCTGGAAGCGGCCCTGTGCATGGACGGGCGCCTGGTCGGCGACGTACGCCGTGGCGGTGGTCTTGTAGAGGATCTCACCCGCGGTCACCGACGCCATCATGGTGACGGCGAACAGCACCCCCGCCCCCGGGATCAGCGCCGCGAACCCCAGCCCCACCAGCAACAGACCGGCGCCGACGATGCTCAGCGGCGCCCGTCGGCGCAGCGCGTGCGTCACGGGGAGTTCGAGGCAGAGGATGACGCCGCCGTTGATGGCGAGCAGCCAGCCGTAGAACTCGGTGCTGTGGCCGTGATCGGCGAGGAAGACCGGCAGGGTCGAGTACTGCTGCCGGTAGACGAGGTCCACGCAGAGGATCGCGGCGAGCAGCACCGGCACCGCCGGCCTGGCCCGCAGCTCCCGGCGGAGCCCGGGCGCGTCGGGGTTGTGGGCCGGCCGGGTGTGTACGGTGCCGCGCGCCGGGAGCACCTTCGATGCGTACACGGCGAAGACCAGCGTCCCCAGGCCGTCGACGACGAACAGACAGCCGTACGAGAAGTGGGCGGCGATCAGCGCGCCGAGCGGTGGGCCGACGGTGAAGCCCGCGTTGCCGCCGGCACGCATCACGGCGAAACTCTGGCGTCGGCCGCCCTCGGGCACGGAGACGGCGACGAGTGCGGAGTTGGCGGCGCGTACGACGCCGGCCGCGTACTGCGCGAGCGGCAGCACCCCGTACATCGCCGCGACCGGCAGGACCGGCAGGGTGACGAGCGCCGCGCCGCTCACCAGCGCGCCCGCGAGGAGCATCCGGCGGTGGCCGTAGTGGTCGCCGAACCAGCCGCCGGTGAAGTTCCCGGCGACCAGGCCGACCCCGCCGATGCCCGCGATCACCCCGGCCTGCGGGACGGTCAGTTCACGCGGTCCGGTCAGATAGACGAAGAGATAGACGAAGGTGAAGCTGACGACTCCGTTGAGGAAGGCGCCGAAGGCCAACAGCCGCACCGTCCGCGGCACGTTCCGCAGCATCCCCATCCGCAGCACCCTCCCCAGTGAGTTCCCCTTGGGAACGGACTATGGCAGCATGCATTCTGCGGGTCAATCCAGCCGTGGCCGACCTGGGGAAGAGAACGGAAGAAGACGAAGCAATGCCGCAGCGCACCAGCCTGGCCGACGCCGACTGCGCGATCGCCCAGGCCCTCGATGTCGTCGGCGACTGGTGGACCCTGCTGATCGTGCGGGACACCGCGCGCGGGGTGCACCGCTTCGACGCGCTCCAGCAGGAGCTGGGCATGTCCCGCAAGGTGCTCACCGAGCGGCTGCGCCTGCTGGTCGACGCCGGCGTACTGACCCGGGAGCCGTACCAGGACCGCCCGGCCCGGTACGAGTACCGGCTCACCCCGCGCGGCCGGGCACTGCTGCCCGTGTTGATCGCGCTCCAGGACTGGGGCGACACCTGGGTGACGGGAGACGGAGAGACGATGGCGACGGCCACGGAGGCGTCCCGCGAGGCGGCGCGGGTGCACGCGTTGGTGGGCACACGCCTGCCCGAGCTGCAACTCCTCGACAGCTACGGCGTGTTGAGCGACCCGGTCGCCGACACCCCGTACACCGTCCTGTACTGCTTTCCGGGCGCGTACGCCCGTCGGGACGCATATCCGCCCGGCTGGGCGGAGATCCCGGGCGCGCGCGGCTGCACCCTCGAATCCTGTACGTACCGCGACCAGTTGGCCGAGTTCACGGCGGCGGGGGCGAGCGTGCGCGGAGTCTCCACCCAACGCCCGGACGAGCAGCGGGCGTTCGCGGACGCGGAAGGACTGCGCTTCCCGCTGCTGTCCGACGCGGAGCTGGAGCTGACGGCAGCGCTGCGCCTGCCGACGTTCCGGGTCGCGGGGGTCAGCCGGCTGAAGCGGCTGACGCTGGTGGTGGACCGGGACCGGACAGTCCGCGAGGCGCTGTATCCGATCACGGACATCGAGGCGAGCGTGCGGGCGGCGCTGACGACGGTCGGCGGCTGAACCGGCCGGTCGCCCCGGTCGGCCGATGAGCGATGCGCCGACGCCCGGGCCGGCCAGGGTCAGCCCGGGTCAGCCGATGATCCGGGTCAGCATCTCCCGCGCGTACGCCGCGTCGTATGTCCCGCCTGTCAGCAGCACCTGCAGACAGATCCCGTCCATCAGCGCGATCAACGCCCGCGCGGTGGCCGGGTCGGTGCGTCCGGCGAGCAGCTCGGCGATACCGTCCGTCCACTCGGCGGCGACGGGCCGCAGCGCGGGCCGGCGCAGCGCCGCAAGATACAGCTCGTACTCCAGCTCAAGTCGCCCGCGCCCGCCGGAGAACCACTCCCCGAGCAGCCGGGCCAGCTCCTCGGCGAGGTCCGCGTCCGGCGCGATGAGCGCCTCGCTCTCCCGCATGGCGAGGGCGAAGTTCTCGTTCGACCGGCGAAGTGCCGCGATCAGCAGCTCGTCGAGCGAAGCGAAGTGATAGGTCGTCGAGCCGAGCGGCACATCGGCCTCGGCGGCGACGGAGCGGTGACTGAGCCCCGCGATGCCCTTGGCGCCCACCACCCGGATCGCCGCGTCGATGATGCGTCCGCGGCGCTCGGGGTCGTAACGGCGGGCCATCAGTGGGCTCCGCCCAGGTTGAGCACCACCACACCGGCGATGACCAGGGCGATGCCCGCCACCTTGACCGGGTTGCCGGACTCGCCCATGAAGAGGACCCCTATGGTGGCGACCGCGGCCGTGCCGATCCCTGCCCAGATGGCATACGCCGTACCCATGGAGAGTGTCTTCAGGGTCTGTGCGAGCAGCGAGAAGGCCAGCAGATAGCCGACGACGGTGATGAGCGAGGGCCACAGCCGGGTGAAGCCCTCGCTGTACTTCATGGCCGTCGTCCCGGCCACCTCCGCCGCGATGGCCGCGGCCAGCAGTCCGTATCCCATGTGTGCGAGTGTACGCATCGTTGCGTACGTCCGTACACATCGGTTGGCCGGGCCCGGCGCCCCGGCCCGCAGCGGTCGGTGCCGCCGGCCAGGATCCGCTCCCGGGTCCGGACCGCTACGGTGTCCCGACCGGCACACAGCAACGACAACAGACAACGGAGCAGCAGTGGCGCAGGACGCAGGGTGGGGCGGCGGTGTGCCCGGGGGCGGCACACCGTACGGAGGAGCGCCGTACGGGGGGCCTCCCGGGCCACCGGGATGGGGCGGCGGCTGGATGCCGCCGCCGAAGCCCGGGGTGATACCGCTCCGGCCCCTCAACCTCGGGGACATATACGGTGGGGCCTTCTCCACGATGGGCCGCTACTGGAAGCAGCTGTTCGGCGTGGGAGCGGCCGTGTACGGCGGGGCGCTGGTCGTGGTCGGGGCGGCGGTCGCGATCGCGTACTCCGCGGTCAGTGGCCCTCTGCACCGGGTCGTCGAGCTCTCCTCGGAGGAGAGCCCGAGCACGGAGGACATCGTGCCGCTGGTGATCGCCTTCGGCGCCGTCTGGCTGGTGGCCGTCCTGGTACTGATGACCGCCACGGCGATGATGTACGCGACGGTTCCGGCGGTTCTGCAGGACGCGGTTCTGGGCCGGCCGACCACCTTCGGCATCATCTGGCGCCGGGCCTGGGCGCGGGTCCCGGCCGTGATCGGCACGGTGCTCCTGACCTCCCTGGTCGCGGTGATCCCGGTGGTGCTCATGATGGTCGCCTTCATCGCCATGACGATCGCCTTCATCACCCTGGACAGCGGATCCGGCAGCGGGGTGGCGATCGCGGTGGGCATCCTGGGGGTCCTGGCCACCGCCCCGTTGGCGATCTGGCTCTGGGTGAAGTTCTCGCTGGCCCCCGCGGCCGCGGTCTTCGAGGGGCAGCGCCCGATCGCCGCGCTGCGCCGCTCGTCGCAGCTGGTGCGCGGTGACTGGTGGCGGATCTTCGGCATCTCGCTGCTGGCCATGGTCACGGCGGCCGTGGCGAGCTACATCATCCAGCTGCCGTTCTCGATCCTCGGCATGTTCCCCGGCATGATCGGCATGGAGAGCCTGGGCTCCGACCCGAATCCGACAGCGGTCATTGTCGCCATGAGCGGGTACCTGGTGGTATCACTGCTGGGCCAGCTGGTCGGCCAGCTCGTCTCGGCGACGTTCTCGCAGCTGGTGACCGGGCTGCTGTACGTGGACCGCCGGATGCGCAACGAGAACCTGGGGCCGGTGCTCGCCGAAGCCGCTGCCGTACCCCCGCAGTTCGGCCCGTGAGCGCGGGTCGGGCCCGCGCAAACGGGCCCGACCCGGGTTCGGGTGCAGGCGGCTCTCAGTCGATGAGCGAGTTCTTCGGGCTCAGCACACAGAATTCGTTCCCCTCGGGGTCTGCCAGTACCACCCAGCCCGCATCGGCGCGCTGGCCGACGTCCAGCCGGGTGGCCCCGAGGCCGGTGATCCGCGCGACCTCCACGGCCTGGTCGTCGGGGGCGAGATCGATGTGGAGCCGGTTCTTGACCGTCTTCTCCTCCGGTACGGGGACGAAAGTGATGCCGGGCACGGCGTCCTTGTCGGCACCGATGACGATTTCGTCGTCGGCTTCGAAGAGCACCTTCCAGTCGAGCACCCGGCACCAGAACCGGGCCTGCGACGGCAGATCGTGGGCGTCGACGACGATGGAGTAAAAGGAAACGGCCATGACCGCCAGTCTGCCCGGCGGTCATGGCCGTTCGCCATGAAAAAACGCGAAGTCGCGCCCGTTCGTCAGCTGCTGACGGTGAACCGGACGGAACGGGACTTCTTCCACTCGGCGTGGTCGAGGTCCTTCGCCTCCGTGCCGTCCCCGTACAGATCGGCAGAGCCGGCGTCCGTGATCAGCTGCGCTCGCACACCCGGCACCGTCAGGTCCGGCACGTCGACGACGGCCTCCCAGCCGCCCGGGTCGGCGGTCGGCAGATCGGCCCGCCTGACCGGCGCGTGTCCGGCGACGCCGTCCCACGAGTAGAGGGCGTACGGGTCGGAGTTGTCATCGGCCGCCCAGGAGCCGGCCACGATCAGATACTGGTCGGCGGCGTTCTTCCGGATGTCCCGGATGCTGAGCCCGTAAGCAGCGGCGTGCGCAGAGGTGTTGACCCCCAGGGCGGCCAGCGCAAGAACGCCGGCCGCGGCGGTGGACGCCCGCCGGTTCCGGAGCGAAAGCTGATGCAGCACAGCGTGCCTCTCGTCGGCGTGATGTCGAGGAGTGGGCTCCGGTTCCCGCGCCAACGGCGGACACACACCATGCGTACGGCGGACGAACAACCCCGAACGGCCCCCGGCCGAAGCCGGGGGCCGTTCGGCCATGCGCATGACTCAGACGTTGAAGCCGAGCGCACGCAGCTGCTCGCGCCCGTCGTCCGTGATCTTGTCCGGGCCCCACGGCGGCATCCAGACCCAGTTGATCCGCAGCTCACTGACGATGCCGTCGGTCGCGGACTTCGCCTGGTCCTCGATGACATCGGTCAGCGGGCAGGCCGCGGACGTCAGCGTCATGTCGAGGGTGGCGATGTTGGCGTCGTCGATGTGGATGCCGTAGATCAGGCCCAGGTTGACGACGTCGATACCCAGTTCGGGGTCGACGACGTCGTACAGGGCCTCGCGGACCTCCTCCTCGGAGGCCGGCTTGGTGGTGAGAGTCTCGTTGTCGCTCATGCCGTCTTCCCTTCGGACAGCGCCTGCGCCGTCGCATCCTTCCACGCCATCCAGCTCAGCAGCGCGCACTTGACCCGGGCCGGGTACTTCGAGACACCGGCGAACGCGACCGCGTCCTCCAGCACCTCCTCCATCGCATCGTCCGGCTCCAGCTGACCCTTCGACTGCATCAGCTCCAGGAAGGTCTCCTGGATCTTCTGCGCCTCGCCCAGCTCCTTGCCGACCAGCAGATCGTTCAGCACGGAGGCGGAGGCCTGACTGATGGAGCAGCCCTGACCCTCGTACGACACGTCGGCGATGGTCTCGCCGTCGTACTTCACCCGGAGCGTGATCTCGTCGCCGCACGTCGGGTTGACGTGGTGCACCTCGGCGTCGCCGTCCCGCAGGCCGCGCCCGTGGGGGTGCTTGTAGTGGTCCAGGATCACTTCCTGGTACATCGAATCAAGCTTCACCAGTCAACCCTCAGCCGAAGAAGTTCCGTACGTGCTCCAGACCGTCCACCAGGGCGTCGACCTCGGCAGGCGTGGAGTACAGATAGAAGGACGCTCGCGTCGTCGCAGGAATTCCGTACCGCAGGCAGACCGGCCGTGCGCAGTGGTGTCCGACCCGGACCGCGATGCCCTGCTCGTCGAGGACCTGGCCCACGTCGTGCGGGTGGATGTCGCCGAGCGTGAACGAGATCGTGGCACCGCGGTCCTCCGCGGTGGCCGGACCGATGATCTTGAGGTCCGGGACCTCCAGGAGACGCTTCACCGCGTACTCGGTGATCGCGTGCTCGTGCTGGAAGATCTTGTCCATGCCGATCGCCGAAAGGTAGTCCACGGCCGCGCCGAGGCCGACGGCCTGCGCGATCGGGGGCGTACCCGCCTCGAACTTGTGCGGCGCCGGGGCGTATGTCGACGAGTGCATCGACACGGTCTCGATCATCTCGCCACCACCGAGGAACGGCGGCAGGTCCTCCAGCAGCTCGTGGCGGCCCCAGAGCACACCGATGCCGGTGGGGCCGACCATCTTGTGACCGGTGAAGGCCACGAAGTCGGCCTGCAGCGCCTGCACGTCGAGCACCATGTGCGGGGCGGCCTGCGAGGCGTCGATGCAGACCAGCGCGCCGACCTGCTGGGCGCGGCGGATGATCTTCTCGACCGGGTTGATCGTGCCCATGATGTTGGAGACCAGCGTGAAAGAGACGATCTTCGTCTTCTCCGTGATGATCTCGTCGATGTTGGACAGGTCGAGGCGGCCGTCGTCGGTGATGCCGAACCACTTCAGCTTCGCGCCGGTGCGCTGCGAGAGCAGCTGCCACGGCACGATGTTGGAGTGGTGCTCCATCTCCGTGGTGACGATCTCGGTCTCGTGGTCCACCCGGTAGGGCTCGTCGGCCCAGCCGAGCATGTTCGCCACCAGGTTGAGCGACTCCGAGGCGTTCTTGGTGAAGATCACCTCGTTGCGGCTCGGCGCGTTGATGAACGCGGCGACCTTGTCACGGGCGCCTTCGTACAGCGCCGTGGCCTCCTCCGCGATCGTGTACACACCTCGGTGGACGTTGGCGTTGTGCCGCTCGTAGTACTCGTTGAGAGCGTCGAGCACCTGGCGCGGCTTCTGCGACGTCGCCGCGCTGTCCAGGTAAACGATCTTCTTCCCGTCGTGGACCGTACGATCCAGCAGGGGGAAGTCCTTGCGGATCGCCTCGGTGTCGAGGAGGCCCGGCAGCTGTGTCACGCGGAAGCGCCACCCTTCACATATGCCTCGTAGCCCTCGTTCTCCAGCTTGTCGGCGAGCTCGGCGCCGCCGGACTCGGCGATACGGCCGTTGGCGAAGACGTGCACGAAGTCGGGCTTGATGTAACGGAGGATCCGCGTGTAGTGCGTGATCAGCAGCGTGCCGACCTCGCCGGTCTCGCGGACCCGGTTGACACCCTCGGAGACGACGCGCAGAGCGTCGACGTCGAGGCCGGAGTCGGTCTCGTCGAGGATCGCGACCTTCGGCTTGAGGAGCTCCAGCTGAAGGATCTCGTGGCGCTTCTTCTCACCGCCGGAGAAGCCCTCGTTGACGTTGCGCTCGGCGAACGCCGGGTCCATCTGGAGGTCGGCCATCGTCTCCTTGACCTCCTTCACCCAGGTACGCAGCTTGGGCGCCTCGCCGCGGACGGCGGTGGCGGAGGTACGCAGGAAGTTGGAGACCGAGACACCGGGGATCTCGACCGGGTACTGCATGGCCAGGAAGAGGCCGGCGCGGGCGCGCTCGTCGACGGTCATCGCCAGGACGTCCTCGCCGTCCAGGGTCACCGTGCCGCTGGTGATCGTGTACTTGGGGTGACCCGCGAGGGAGTACGCGAGGGTCGACTTGCCGGACCCGTTGGGGCCCATGATGGCGTGGGTCTCGCCCTGCTTCACGATCAGGTCGACGCCCTTGAGGATCTCCTTCGTGGCGTTGTCGGCCTCGACGGAGACGTGCAGGTCGCGGATTTCAAGCGTTGCCATGGGTGACTCAGGACTCCTGGGTGACGGAGACGAGCACATCGTCCCCTTCGATCTTGACGGGGTATACGGGGACGGGGCGCGTCGCGGGAAGGCCGGACGGCTTACCGGTGCGCAGGTCGAAGCTGGAACCGTGCAGCCAGCACTCGATCATGCAGTCCTCGACCTCTCCCTCGGACAGTGAGACGTTCGCGTGCGAGCAGATGTCGTTGATCGCGAACACCTCGCCCTCGGTGCGGACCAGGGAGACCGGCGTACCGTCGAGCTCCACCCGCTTCGGGGTGTCCTCCTCCAGCTCGCTCAGCGCACAGACTTTGACGAAGGCCATCAGACGGAAGCCTTCAGCTCGGCCTCGATCTTGTCGAGCAGACGGGCCTCGACGTCCGGCAGACCGATCTGCTGGACGAGCTCGGCGAAGAAACCGCGCACGACGAGTCGGCGGGCCTCCTCGGCCGGGATGCCGCGGGACATCAGGTAGAAGAGCTGCTCGTCGTCGAAGCGGCCGGTGGCGGAGGCGTGACCGGCGCCGACGATCTCGCCGGTCTCGATCTCCAGGTTCGGCACGGAGTCGACCCGCGCACCGTCCGTCAGAACCAGGTTGCGGTTCATCTCGTACGTGTCGGTGCCCTCGGCCTTGGCCTGGATGAGAACGTCACCGATCCATACGGCGTGCGCGTCCTGGCCCTGCAGCGCGCCCTTGTAGACGGCGTTGGACTTGCAGTGCGGGGTGTTGTGGTCGACCAGGAGGCGGTGCTCCTGGTGCTGGCCCTTGTCGGTGAAGTACAGACCGAAGAGCTCGGCCTCGCCGCCGGTGCCCGCGTAGGCGACCCGCGGGTGGAGCCGGACCAGGTCGCCGCCGAAGGTGACGACGATCGACTTGAAGGTGGCGTCCCGGCCGATCAGCGCGTTGTGCTGGGCGGCGTGGACGGCGGTGTCGTCCCAGTCCTGGACGGAGACGACGGTGAGCTTCGCGCCGTCACCGAGGACGTACTCGACGTTGCCGGCGACGACCGCGTCACCGGTGTGATCGATGACGACGACGGCCTCGGCGAAGGCTCCCAGCTCGACCACCTGGTGGGCGTAGGCCACACCGCCCTCGCCGTGCACGGCGATCCGGATCGGCTCGGCAAGCACGGCCTCCTTGGCGACCGTGATGACCGAGGCCTGCTCGAAGGACGAGTACGCCTGGGCGGCGACGCGGTCCACCGGGGTGCCGGCCCGGCCGAGCCGGGCGTCGTCACGGCCGACGGTCTCGATGGTGACGCCCTCGGGGGCCTCCACCGCGACCTTGACGGCGCCACCGGTCGCGACGGCGGTGCCGTCGTGCAGCCCGCGCAGCCGCTCCAGCGGCGTGAACCGCCACTCCTCCTCGCGGCCGTGCGGGACCGGGAAGTCCGCTACGTCGAAGGACGGGGGCGCGCTCATGCGCGTGGCGACGGTCGACTCGGCGGCCACCGCGATGGACCCGGTGGTGGTGGACCCCGCCGGAATGTTCTGAGCCTCAGCCATGGCTGTCGTAGTGCTCGCTTTCTCTGTCAAAAGTCGGGGGATTCGGTCGTCAGGCTGTGCTAGCCGACCGAACCCTCCATCTGCAGCTCGATCAGCCGGTTGAGCTCAAGCGCGTACTCCATGGGCAGCTCGCGCGCGATCGGCTCGACAAAGCCACGCACGATCATGGCCATGGCCTCGAACTCGGTCAGACCGCGGCTCATCAGGTAGAAGAGCTGGTCCTCGGAGACCTTGGAGACGGTGGCCTCGTGACCCATGGACACGTCGTCCTCGCGGACGTCCACGTACGGGTACGTGTCGGAGCGGGAGATCGTGTCGACCAGGAGCGCGTCGCACAGCACGTTGGACTTGGAGCCCGCGGCGCCCTCGCCGATCTCGACCAGACCGCGGTACGAGGTGCGGCCGCCGCCTCGCGCCACCGACTTGGAGACGATGTTGGAGGAGGTGTTCGGCGCCATGTGGACCATCTTGGATCCGGCGTCCTGGTGCTGGCCCTCGCCCGCGAAGGCGATGGAGAGCGTCTCGCCCTTGGCGTGCTCGCCCATCAGGTAGACGGCCGGGTACTTCATGGTGACCTTGGAGCCGATGTTGCCGTCGACCCACTCCATGGTCGCGCCCTCGTACGCCACGGCGCGCTTGGTGACCAGGTTGTAGACGTTGTTCGACCAGTTCTGGATCGTCGTGTAGCGGCAGCGGCCGCCCTTCTTCACGATGATCTCGACGACGGCGGAGTGCAGCGAGTCCGAGGAGTAGATCGGCGCGGTGCAGCCCTCGACGTAGTGGACGTAGGCGTCCTCGTCGACGACGATCAGCGTCCGCTCGAACTGGCCCATGTTCTCCGTGTTGATACGGAAGTAGGCCTGCAGCGGGATGTCGACGCGGACACCCTTCGGCACGTAGATGAACGAGCCACCGGACCACACGGCCGAGTTCAGCGAGGCGAACTTGTTGTCGCCGACCGGGATGACGGTGCCGAAGTACTCCTTGAAGAGCTCCGGGTGCTCCTTCAGCGCGGTGTCCGTGTCGAGGAAGATGACGCCCTGCTCCTCCAGGTCCTCACGGATCTGGTGGTAGACGACCTCGGACTCGTACTGCGCGGCGACACCGGCGACCAGGCGCTGCTTCTCCGCCTCCGGGATGCCGAGCTTGTCGTAAGTGTTCTTGATGTCCTCGGGCAGGTCCTCCCAGGACTCCGCCTGCTTCTCGGTGGACCGCACGAAGTACTTGATGTTGTCGAAGTCGATGCCCGACAGGTCCGAGCCCCAGTTCGGCATGGGCTTCTTGTCGAACAGACGCAGGCCCTTGAGGCGGAGCTTCAGCATCCACTCGGGCTCGTTCTTCTTGGCCGAGATGTCGCGTACGACAGCCTCGGAGAGGCCGCGCTTCGCCGCCGCGCCTGCCGCGTCGGAGTCGGCCCAGCCGAATTCGTAGGTACCCAGACCCTCGAGCTCAGGGTGGGCAGTCTCCGTGGGGAGCGTCATGCGGGGTTCCTCCCGGCCGTGCTTGCAGATGCTGATGTGGTGGTCTGTGCGGTTGCGGGTCCGCCGCGCGGTACGAACGTCGTGCACACCCCGTCGCCGTGGGCGATGGTGGCCAGACGCTGCACATGGGTCCCGAGCAGGCTGGAGAAGATCTCCGTCTCCGCCTCGCACAGCTGCGGGAACTGCTCGGCGACATGTGCGACCGGGCAGTGGTGCTGGCACAGCTGCTCGCCCTGCTGAGGGCCCGGCGCGCTTCGCGCCGTAGCAGCGTACCCGTCGGCGGACAAGGCCTTGGCCAGCGCCTCTGTGCGCTTCTCGGGGTCCGCCGCGTCGATCGTCTTGCGGTAGGCCACCGACTGGGCGGCGGCCCTGGCGCGAACGAAGGAGACGACCGCTTCGTCGCCCGCGGTCTCGGCGATCCAGCGAAGAGCGTCGGCGGCAAGCTTGTCGTACGACTGGTCGAAGGCGTCCCGGCCACAGTCGGTCAGGGCGAACACCTTGGCCGGACGGCCGCGGGTCCGCGCCCCGTACACCCGCTGTTCACGGGCCTCGACGACACCGTCGGAGACGAGGGCGTCGAGATGGCGGCGGACGGCGGCCTGGGTCAGCCCCAGGCGCTTCGCCAGATCGGCGACGGTGGACGGGCCGTGGTCCAGGATGGAGCGCGCGACCCGGTTGCGCGTCGAGCGCTCGCCGGTCGCGAGTTCCTCCTGCGGAGCCTCGCCCTGGTATTTCACAACGCCATTGTTGCGTAATTCCTCCAGCCCTGACAACCACGGTCCGAAACGATCAACGGTGGAGTTCGTCACTTAGGGTTACCTAATTCGGCCCCGGGGGACTCGCCCGCCGGGCCGCTGCCTAGACTTACCGGCCATGAAGAACGAGCCGGTCGTGCAGATCCGTGGCCTGGTGAAGCAGTACGGCACCAAGACCGCCGTGGACGGCCTCGACCTGGGCATACGCACCGGTGCGGTCACCGCCGTCCTCGGCCCCAACGGTGCCGGCAAGACCACCACGATCGAGACCTGCGAGGGCTACCGCCGGCCCGACGCGGGCACCGTCCGCGTCCTCGGTCTCGACCCCGTCGCCGACGCCGCCGCGCTCCGCCCCCGGATCGGCGTGATGCTGCAGTCGGGTGGTGTCCACTCCGGAGCACGCGCCGACGAGATGCTCCGCCACATGGCGAAACTCCACGCCCACCCGCTGGACGTCGACGCCCTGATCGAGCGCCTCGGCCTCGGCAGCTGCGGCCGTACGACCTACCGGCGGCTCTCCGGCGGCCAGCAGCAGCGGCTCGCCCTGGCGATGGCCGTCGTCGGCCGCCCCGAGCTGGTGTTCCTGGACGAGCCGACCGCGGGCCTCGACCCGCAGGCCCGCCGCTCCACCTGGGATCTCGTACGGGAACTGCGCTCCGACGGTGTGTCGGTCGTCCTCACCACCCACTTCATGGACGAGGCCGCGGAGCTCGCCGACGATGTCGCCATCGTCGACGCGGGCCGGGTCATCGCCCAGGGCAGCCCGGAGACGCTCTGCCGCGGCGGCGCCGAGAACACCCTGCGCTTCACCGGCCGCCCCGGTCTCGACCTCGGCTCGCTGCTGAAGGCGCTGCCCGACGGCACGCAGGCGGCCGAGCTCACCACCGGCGCGTACCGCATCGTCGGCCAGGTCGACCCGCAGCTGCTGGCCACCGTCACCTCCTGGTGCGCGCAGCACGGCGTGATGCCGGACGGCATCTCCGTCGAGCGCCACACCCTGGAGGACGTCTTCCTGGAACTGACCGGCAAGGAGCTGCGCGCATGAGCGCCGGTACGTACACCCCGCGGCCCGGTGCCGCCCCGCTGCCCCGCATGATCGGTGCACAGGCCGCGCTGGAGACGCGGATGCTGCTGCGCAACGGCGAGCAGCTCCTCCTGACGGTGATCATTCCGACGCTGCTGCTGGTGCTGTTCAGCGCGGTCGACATCGTGGACACCGGCGCGGGCAGGTCCGTCGACTTCCTGGCGCCCGGCATTCTCGCGCTCGCCGTCATGTCCACCGCCTTCACCGGCCAGGCGATCGGCACCGGCTTCGAGCGGCGCTACGGCGTGCTCAAGCGGCTCGGTGCCTCACCGCTGCCCCGCTGGGGTCTGATGACCGCCAAGACGCTCTCCGTACTGGTCACCGAGGTGCTGCAGGTCGTGCTGCTGACAGCGATCGCGTTCGCGCTCGGCTGGTCGCCGCACGGCAGCCCGTTCGCCGTCCTGCTGCTCCTCGTGCTCGGCACCGCGGCCTTCTCCGGTCTCGGGCTGCTGATGGCCGGGACGCTGAAGGCGGAGGCGACGCTCGCCGCCGCCAATCTGGTCTTCCTGCTGCTGCTGGTCGGCGGCGGGGTCATCGTGCCGCTGGACAAGTTCCCGGGCGCGGTGCAGTCGGTGCTCGGACTGCTGCCGATCGCGGCCCTGTCGGACGGACTGCGGGACGTGCTCCAGCACGGCGCCTCGATGCCGTGGCGGGATCTCGGGATCCTCGCGGTCTGGTCGGTGCTCGGGCTGGGCGCTGCGGCGAAGTTCTTCCGCTGGGAATGACCGCGGACGGATCGCTCCGGCCCGACGGTTCGGGGTAACTCGTCCCCCTCGTGAAAGCTTGCACAAGCCGCCGCTTACGATGGTGCGCGTGCCCAAGCTGACCCGAGCCGAAGTCGCTCAAGCCGCGCGGAACCCGCTTCTCTGCATCGCCGAACGCTGGACTCCGTCCCCCCGGACGGTCCGCCGGGCGGCGATGTCGGCCGTCGTGATGGCCGTGCTCATCGTGGTGACCGGCGGCGCTGTTCGGCTCACCGGCTCCGGCCTCGGCTGCCCGACCTGGCCCAAGTGCACCGACGAGTCCCTGACCGCGACCAGCGCGATGGGCTTCCACGGCGCCATCGAGTTCGGCAACCGGATGCTCACGTACGTCCTGTGCGCGGCGGTCGGCTGGACGATCATCGCCGCCCGCTCGGCGAAGCCGTGGCGGCGCAGCCTCACCCGGCTCGGCTGGGCACAGTTCTGGGTGGTCATGGGCAATGCGGTGCTCGGCGGCGTCGTGGTGCTGGTCGGCCTCAACCCGTACACCGTCGCGGCGCACTTCCTGCTCTCCACCGCGCTGCTCACGGTCGCCGTGGTGACCTGGCAGCGGGTCCGCGAGGGCGACGCCGAGCCCCGTCCGCTGGTGGGCAAGGCGGTCTCGCAGCTGACCTGGCTGCTGACGGGCGCGGCCGGTCTGCTGATCGCGGTCGGCACGGTCGTCACGGGTGCCGGACGGCACGCGGGCGACTCCAGCGATGTCCACCGCATCCCGCTCGACTGGAAGTCGATCGCGCAGCTGCACGCCGATCTCGCATGGGTCGTGGTGGCGCTGACGGTGGCGCTCTGGTTCGTACTGAAGGCCGTCGACGCGCCGGCCGGGCCGCAGCGCCGTACCCGTGATCTCTTCCTGGTGCTGATGGCGCAGGGCGTGATCGGTTACGTCCAGTACTTCACCGACACCCCGGAGGTCCTGGTCGGGCTGCACATGCTCGGCTCGTGCCTGGTGTGGATCGCGGTCCTGCGGGTCCTGCTGTCGCTGCGCGAGCGCCCCTCGGCCGTCGCCTCCGTCCCCGACCCCGCCGCCGCCGAACAGCCGGAGCCCGCAGCCGCCGGCTGAGCGCAAGGGCGGCGATCGACTCACTTCCCCTCCCCTTTCGGCCATTTCCCGTCACGGTTTCAAGGAACACACCCCTCCGGCCTCACCATGAAGGCCGTCACAGATCGTTCGTTCGGTCTCTGGGGTGGGACATGGGTTCGTGTACGGGACAGGACCGCGTCCGGTGCTTTCACCGTGGTCTTTCGCTCGCGGAGAGCGGGAAGTACGAGATGCCCGTCCCCCGGGCGAAGCTGCCCGGCGTCAGTACCGCGCTGCCCTCGCTGGTCGTCGTCATCGGTCTGGTCATCCTGTTCGCGGACGTTTCGTGGCGCCGGTTCGGGTTGATGATCGTCCTGATCCCGCTCGGGGCTACGATCGCCCGCGCCTCGGTCCGTACCGCGGTGCAAGAACGTGACCGCGCCGCCCGCTTCGCGGACCGGGTGTACGCGACCGGGGGTACGCAGGGACCGGACCTCAAGCACTGCCAGGGGTGCCAGTACGTGCTGCTGCGCACGGGCACGGGAGAGGACGCCGGTCATTTCTCGACGCCCACCCACATGTCCGGTTTCCGCGGCTGGGCCGAGAAACAGGGAGCCCGCTTCGCTCCGGCGGCCGAATCCCACGCGAAGGCCCCCGACAAGGACAAGGGCTGAGCCGCCCTTCACACCAGCCCGTACACCCTGCGCGCATTGCCGGAGGCGATCATCGCGGCGACCCGCGTGGCATCGGCACGCGACCACGCGCCGTCCGCCACCCAGCCGCCCAGCACCCGGCCGAGCGCCTCGCGGAACTGACGCGCGCCCACCACATGGAGTTCCGGCAGCCCCTGGGCGCCGCTGGAGAAGAGCAGCTTGCCGAAGGGGGCCAGCTCGAGGACCTCGGCAAGGACGGCCGCGGCGCGCGCCCCCGTCCGGGCGAGGGCGGCGCCCACGTCGGCGTACACATGCGCATGGACGCTCGCGAGCTGCGCGGCGTGCCGGTGGTACGGGTAGCTGTGCAGCAGTACCAGATCGCTGCCGAGCCCGGCCGTGGCGGCGGCGAAGCCCGCCAGCCGCTGCGGGTCGGTGGAGTGCAGATGGAACTGCAGAGGCCGCCCGCAGGCCACGGCGGTCCACAGCAGATGCCGCAGCAACACCGGGTCGTCGGGGGCCGTGTACGGCGCACGCGGACCGCCCCCGCCGGTGCGTGCCGCTCTGCGTTCCGCCTCCCGCCCGGCGAGCCATCGCCCGGCCGCGCCGCGCACCGCGCCCGGCCCGGGCGGCCCCGGGTCGGGTTCCAGGCCGTGGCGTGCGGCCGCGACGGAGGTGAAGGCGGTGGCGGTGGCCGCGGAGGTGTGCACGGCCTCGGCGAGGTTGGCGAGGAAACCCTCGACGGTGCCCGAGGTGTCGGCGATCTGCTCGGCCAGCGACTCCAGCCGGACGAGCTCGCGGGCGTCGGCCCCGGACGCGACGGCGATCTCGGCGGGGCCCGTGAGGTCGCCGGGGAGCCCGGTGTCGACGAGATAGGTGGAGACGCCGGTGGCCCGCAGCAGCCGTCGACCGGTCTCCAGCACGCCCAGTTCCCGGCGGCGGGCCAGATAGCCGGCCGGCGGGCAGTGGGGTTCGAGGCCCAGCAGCGGCGAGCACCAGCGGCGCACGGCGAAGCCGGTCTGGGTGTCGAAGAAGGTGGTGCCGGGGGCGGGCTGCCCGCCGGCCGTGGCGGCCGTCGCCAGCCGGGCCTCGAAGGTGCCGAGGCCCAGCTCGGTCCGGAGCACCCCGTGGCAGTGCTGATCGACCAGATCTGCCACGGGCAGTATGTCGGTCATCCGGAGCTCCCTGTGACGACGTGTGTGTACACGTCCTAACGGGTGAACCCGGTGCGAGGTGTTGCTCCTGCGCCACCGGGATACGCCCGCACGCCCTCGGGTGCGGCCCGGGCGACCGGTCAGGCCTTGTTGGACGGGCCGCCGACCTGGATCCCGGCCATCCGCGTCCACTCGTAGGGGCCGGTGCGGACCTTGGCGGCGAACTCGCCGTCGAAGGACTCGTGCATCGTGATCCCGGCCTTCGCGGTGGCGCTCTCGGCGACCGCGTACGACGGTGCGACCAGGTCGCCCCAGCCGCCGTCCCCGCCGACCAGGACGATGCGGGTGCCCATCTGCCCGATGTACGCGAGCTGCCCCTCGGCGCCGCCGTGCGCCTTGGCGAAGGCGCCGATCTGCTTGGCGAGCCTGGCTGCCCTGCGCTCCGCGCGGGCGGCCTGCTTGCTGTCGTCAACCTGCTGGGTTTCTGCCGTCTCTGCCATACAACGGATGCTACCGACGGGTAGATCAACTGGCGACGGGCGGGCGACGTGGCATGGACCACGTCACCCGCCCGTCGGCAGGAGCAGAAGCGGGGTCACCGCAGGAAGGGGTCCACCGCGACGGCGACGAACAGCAGCGAAACATAGGTGATCGACCAGTGGAACAGTCGCATCTCCTTGAGCTTGGCACCGGACACCCCGGCCTTGGCCCGGTTCTGCAGGCCGTGTGCCTCCCAGAGCCAGAAACCGCCGGTCAGCAGCGCCACCGAGGTGTAGAACCAGCCGGTGTAGCCGAGCGGGGTCAGCAGCAGCGAGACGGCCACCATCACCCAGCTGTAGATGACGATCTGGCGGGCCACCACCCGGTTGGAGGCGATGACCGGAAGCATCGGAACGCCGACCCGGGCGTAGTCGTCCTTCACCTTCATCGACAGCGGCCAGTAGTGCGGGGGCGTCCAGAAGAAGATGACGGCGAAGAGGATGAGGGCGGCCCACGACAGCGAGTTCGTGACGGCGGACCAGCCGATGAGGACCGGCATGCAGCCCGCGATGCCGCCCCAGACAATGTTCTGCGCGGTGCGGCGCTTCAGCAGCATCGTGTAGACGACGACGTAGAAGAGCAGGGCGCCGAGCGACAGCGCCGCCGACAGCCAGTTGACCAGCAGTCCGAACCAGACCGTCGAGATCACCGCGAGGGCGATACCGAAGGCCAGGCATTCGCGCGGGCTCACCATGCCGGTCACCAGTGGGCGCTGCGACGTACGGTCCATCAACGCGTCGATGTCGCGGTCGATGTACATGTTGAGCGCATTGGCACCGCCCGCGGAGAGATATCCGCCGATGGTGGTGGTGAGTACGAGCCACAGGTCGGGCACGCCTTGAGCGGCCAGGAACATCACCGGAACAGTGGTGATCAGCAACAGCTCGATGATCCGCGGCTTGGTCAGCGCCACGAATGCCTTGACACGGGCCCCGAACGGGCGATGGCCCCCTGGGCTCGGAGTCAAGGCGACCCCTGCGGGTCGGGACTCGACGGCCGTCACGCACACCCCTGACAGAGAAATCCCAGCAAGCTCCGGGCATGAAGGCCCAGTGAAGACTTGCGCGAACCAGACCACTGTAGACGTTGGGGACAGGCCGTTCTTCGCGGGGGTGGGGTCGTGTTGGAGTGGCACAGAAGTGCTGTGCGGAATCGGTGCAGAAGCGCCGCGCAAGAGAGGCGCATAAGTAAGGAGTGACGCTCATCGGAGTGGCGCAGAAGTAGCCGGTCGCGCTCATTGGAGTAGCGCAGAAGTGAGCCCTCCCGCTCATACGGGAGGCGAACTTCGCGGGTCGCCTGCACCCTGGAAAGCACCCGGAAATTGCGGCTTCCGTCGGGGGTAGGCTCGACAATGTCCGGTGCGGTCACAGTCACCGGTTTACAACAGTGGAGAGGAGCCCTGACTCAGGGTGAGCACCAAGCCGACCACCACAGACCTCCAGTGGACCGAATTGGACCAGCGGGCCGTGGACACTGTCCGCGTCCTTGCCGCCGACGCCGTACAGAGGGTCGGAAACGGCCACCCGGGTACGGCGATGAGCCTGGCTCCCGCCGCGTACACCCTTTTCCAGAAGGTGATGCGGCACGACCCCGCCGACGCGAACTGGACGGGCCGCGACCGGTTCGTGCTCTCGGCGGGCCACACCAGCCTGACCCTGTACATCCAGCTCTACCTGGCCGGGTACGGCCTGGAGCTCGATGACCTCAAGGCATTCCGTACCTGGGGTTCGAAGACCCCCGGGCACCCGGAGTACGGCCACACCACCGGTGTCGAGACGACGACGGGCCCGCTGGGCCAGGGTGTCGCCAACGCCGTGGGCATGGCGATGGCCGCCCGCTACGAGCGCGGTCTGTTCGACCCGGAGGCGGCCCCCGGCACCTCCCCGTTCGACCACATGGTCTGGGCCATCGCGGGTGACGGCTGCCTGCAGGAGGGCATCTCCGCGGAGGCGTCCTCGCTGGCCGGGCACCAGAAGCTGGGCAACCTGGTGCTGCTCTGGGACGACAACCACATCTCCATCGAGGGCGACACGGAGACCGCGGTCTCCGAGGACACCCTGAAGCGGTACGAGGCGTACGGCTGGCACGTCCAGCGCGTCGCCCAGCTGCCCAACGGCGACCTGGACCCGGCGGGTCTGTACGACGCGCTGCAGGCGGCCAAGGCCGAGACCGAGCGTCCGTCGTTCATCGCGGCCCGCTCGATCATCGCCTGGCCGGCCCCGCACGCCCAGAACACTGAGGCCTCGCACGGCTCGGCGCTCGGCGACGACGAGGTCGCCGCGACCAAGAAGGTCCTGGGCTTCGACCCGGAGAAGACCTTCGAGGTCTCCGAAGAGGTCATCTCGCACACCCGTGAGGCGCTGGACCGCGGCCGCGAGGCCAAGGCCGAGTGGGAGAAGAAGTTCGCCGCGTGGCGCACCGCCAACCCGGAGCGCGCCGCCGAGTTCGACCGGATCTCGGCGGGCGAGCTGCCCGCGGGCTGGGAGGACAAGCTTCCGGTCTTCGAGCCGGGCAAGGCGGTCGCCACCCGCGCCGCCTCCGGCAAGGTGCTCCAGGCGCTCGGTGAGATCATCCCCGAGCTGTGGGGCGGCTCCGCCGACCTCGCCGGCTCGAACAACACCACGATCGACAAGACGTCGTCGTTCCTCCCGGCGGGCAACCCGCTGCCGGGCGCGGACCCGTACGGCCGAACGATCCACTTCGGTATCCGCGAGCACGCCATGGCCGCGACCATGAACGGCATCGCACTGCACGGCAACACCCGCATCTACGGCGGCACCTTCCTGGTGTTCTCCGACTACATGCGCAACGCCGTGCGTCTGTCCGCGCTGATGCACCTGCCGGTGACGTACGTGTGGACGCACGACTCGATCGGTCTCGGCGAGGACGGCCCGACCCACCAGCCGGTGGAGCACCTGGCCTCGCTGCGCGCCATCCCGGGCCTGAACATCGTCCGCCCGGCCGACGCCAACGAGACCTCCATCGTCTGGCGCGAGATCCTGCGCCGCTACACCAAGGTGTTCGGCAAGGGCGCCCCGCACGGTCTGGCGCTGACCCGCCAGGGCGTGCCGACGTACGAGGCGAACGAGGACGCGGCCAAGGGCGGCTATGTGCTCTTCGACTCCGAAGGGACCGACGGGCAGAGCGCGGAGACGCAGGTCCTCCTGATCGGCACCGGTTCCGAGGTGCACCTCGCCGTCGAGGCGCGCGAGGAACTGCAGGCGGCCGGCATCCCGACCCGGGTCGTGTCGATGCCGTCCGTCGAGTGGTTCGAGGAGCAGGACCAGGCGTACAAGGACAGCGTTCTGCCGCCGTCCGTGAAGGCCCGCGTCGCCGTCGAGGCGGGCATCGGTCTGACCTGGCACCGGTACGTCGGTGACGCCGGCCGGATCGTCTCGCTGGAGCACTTCGGTGCCTCGGCCGATGCCAAGGTCCTCTTCCGCGAGTTCGGCTTCACCGGCGAGCACGTGGCCGCCGCAGCGCGGGAATCCCTCGCCGACGTCACGCGCTGACGCCGTTATACGACTAGTAGGAGATGCAATTCTCATGACAGACGCACTCAAGCGCCTCTCCGACGAGGGCGTGGCGATCTGGCTCGATGACCTGTCGCGCAAGCGGATCACGTCCGGCAACCTGGCCGAACTGATCGACCAGCAGCACGTCGTGGGCGTCACCACCAACCCGTCGATCTTCCAGAAGGCCATCTCGCACGGCGACGGTTACGAGCAGCAGCTCACCGACCTCGCGACCCGGAAGGTCACGGTCGACGAGGCCATCCGCATGATCACGACGGCGGACGTCCGTGACGCCGCCGACATCCTGCGGCCGGTCTTCGACGCCACGGGCGGTCAGGACGGCCGGGTCTCCATCGAGGTCGACCCGCGGCTGGCCCACCACACCCACGCGACGATCGCCGAGGCCAAGCAGCTCGCCTGGCTGGTTGACCGGCCGAACACGCTCATCAAGATCCCGGCGACGAAGGCCGGTCTGCCGGCCATCACCGAGGTCATCGGCAGGGGTATCAGCGTCAACGTCACGCTGATCTTCTCGCTGGAGCGCTACCGCGAGGTCATGGACGCCTACCTGGCGGGCCTGGAGAAGGCGAAGGCCGCGGGCCTGGACCTCTCCAAGATCCACTCGGTGGCCTCGTTCTTCGTGTCCCGCGTGGACTCCGAGATCGACAAGCGGCTCGACGCAGTGGGCACCGACGAGGCCAAGGCGCTGAAGGGCAAGGCGGCGCTCGCCAACGCCCGGCTGGCCTACGAGGCGTACGAGGAGGTCTTCTCCTCCGACCGCTGGGCCGCCCTGGACAAGGCGCAGGCCAACAGGCAGCGCCCGCTGTGGGCCTCCACCGGCGTGAAGGACCCCGCGTACAAGGACACGCTGTACGTCGTCGACCTGGTCGCCCCCGGCACGGTGAACACCATGCCCGAGGCCACCCTGGAGGCCACGGCCGACCACGGGGAGGTCACCGGCAACACCATCGCCGGTACCTACGCCCAGGCGCGGGCCGAGCTCGACGCCGTCGCGAAGCTCGGGATCTCCTACGACGACGCCGTGCAGCTCCTCGAGGACGAGGGCGTCGAGAAGTTCGAGGCGTCCTGGATCGACCTGCTCAACTCCACCGAGGCGGAGCTCAAGCGCCTCGCCCCTTCGGAGGGCTGAGTACTTTGTCTGGTGTTCCCGGAGCCAACCCGCTCCGTGACGCCCAGGACCGCCGGCTCCCGCGTATCGCGGGGCCGTCGGGCCTGGTCATCTTTGGCGTCACGGGCGATTTGTCCCGTAAAAAGCTGATGCCCGCCATCTATGACCTGGCCAACCGCGGCCTGTTGCCGCCGGGCTTCTCGCTCATCGGCTTCGCGCGCCGTGAGTGGCACGACGAGGACTTCGCGCAGGAAGTCCACGACGCGGTCAAGCAGCACGCGCGTACGCCGTTCCGTGAGGAGGTCTGGCAGCAGCTCATCCAGGGGATGCGCTTCGTCCAGGGCAACTTCGACGACGACGACGCCTTCGAGACCCTCAAGGCCACCATCCAGGAACTCGACAAGGAACAGGGCACGGGCGGCAACTTCGCCTTCTACCTGTCCGTTCCGCCGAAGTTCTTCCCCAAGGTCGTCCAGCAGCTCAAGAAGCACGGGCTGGCGGACCAGAAGGAGGGTTCCTGGCGGCGCGCCGTCATCGAGAAGCCGTTCGGCCACGACCTCGCCAGCGCGCAGGAGCTCAACCAGCTCGTGCACGATGTGTTCCCGCCCAACGAGGTCTTCCGTATCGACCACTACCTGGGCAAGGAGACGGTCCAGAACATCCTGGCGCTGCGCTTCGCCAACACGATGTTCGAGCCGATCTGGAACCGGTCGTACGTCGACCATGTCCAGATCACGATGGCCGAGGACATCGGCATCGGCGGCCGGGCCGGCTACTACGACGGCATCGGGGCAGCCCGTGACGTCATCCAGAAC
Organism: Streptomyces sp. NPDC002206; assembly: GCF_053593595.1. Taxonomy (NCBI): domain Bacteria; kingdom Bacillati; phylum Actinomycetota; class Actinomycetes; order Kitasatosporales; family Streptomycetaceae; genus Streptomyces; species Streptomyces sp. NPDC002206. The sequence goes on along the minus strand of NZ_JBSFCW010000006.1, from coordinate 206,100 downwards.
CACCTGCTCCAGCTGCTGGCGCTGACGGCGATGGAGGAGCCCGGCTCCTTCCACCCGAAGGCCCTGGTCACCGAGAAGCTCAAGGTCCTCACAGCGGTGGAGCTGCCGGAGGACCTGGGCAAGCACACCGTGCGCGGCCAGTACGCGCACGCGTGGCAGGGCGGCGAGGAAGTGCTCGGCTACCTCGAGGAGGACGGTATCGACCCCAAGTCGAAGACCGACACCTATGCCGCGATCAAACTGACGATCAACAACCGCCGCTGGGCGGGCGTGCCGTTCTACCTCCGGACCGGGAAGCGGCTCGGCCGCCGGGTCACCGAGATCGCGGTCGTCTTCAAGCGCGCGCCGTACCTGCCCTTCGAGTCCGGTGCGACGGAGGAGCTGGGCGGCAACGCCCTGGTCATCCGGGTGCAGCCGGACGAGGGCGTCACGGTGCGCTTCGGCTCCAAGGTCCCCGGCACCTCGATGGAGGTCCGGGACGTCACGATGGACTTCGCCTACGGCGAGTCCTTCACGGAGTCCAGCCCGGAGGCGTACGAGCGGCTCATCCTCGATGTGCTGCTCGGCGACGCCAACCTCTTCCCCCGCCACCAGGAGGTCGAACTCTCCTGGAACATCCTCGACCCGATCGAGAAGTACTGGGACAAGCACGGCAAGCCCGCGCAGTACGCGGCGGGCACCTGGGGTCCGGCCGAGGCGGACGAGATGCTCGCACGAGATGGACGGAGCTGGCGTCGGCCATGAAGATCGATCTCACGGAAACCACTTCCAGCAAGATCAACCAGGCGCTGGTGTCGGCCCGGCGTGCCGCCGGCTCCCCGGCTGTCGGCATGGTGCTGACCCTGGTGGTCGTCACCGACGAGGAGAACGCGTACGACGCTCTGAAGTCGGCCGGCGACTCCTCGCGCGAGCACCCCTCGCGCATCATCGCGGTGATCAAGCGGGTCAGCCGCTCGCCGCGCAGTCGGCGCGACGCACGGCTCGACGCCGAGGTGCGGGTCGGTTCCGACTCGGGCTCCGGCGAGACCATCGTGCTGCGACTGCACGGTGAACTTGCCAACCACGCCCAGTCGGTGGTCCTGCCACTGCTGCTGCCGGACGCCCCGGTCGTGGTGTGGTGGCCCGAGGGCGCGCCCGAGGACCCGGCCAATGATCCGCTGGGCGCACTCGCCCAGCGCCGGATCACGGACGCGTATTCGGCGGAGCACCCGAGCGCCGAACTCGCGGTGCGCGCCAAGTCGTACACCCCGGGCGACACCGATCTGTCCTGGACCCGCATCACGCCGTGGCGCTCGATGCTCGCGGCCGCACTCGACCAGAAGCCCGTCGAGGTCCTCTCGGCGACGGTCGAGGGCGAGTCCGAGAACCCGAGCTGTGAGCTGCTCGCGATGTGGCTCGCGGACCGGCTGGGCGTGCCGGTTGAACGCACGCATTCCGACGGTCCCGGTCTGACGGCCGTACGGATGCAGACCAAGGGCGGCACCATCGTCCTGGACCGGCCCGACGGTTCGCTGGCCACGCTCTGCATGGAGGGGCAGCCGGACCGTGCGGTGGCGCTCAAGCGACGGGAGACCGCCGAACTGCTCGCCGAGGAACTGCGGCGTCTCGACCCGGACAACATCTACGCGTCCGCGGTGAAGTTCGGCGTGGACCGGCTCGGCGGCGCGGCGGAGCCGAAGCCCGCCGATCCGGAGAAGGCCGCCACCGCCGCCGCACCGGCAGCCGCGAAGAAGACTGCGGCGAAGAAGGCGGCACCGAAGTGAGTGCCCCTCAACTTGTCGTGCACCGCGACAAGGAGCTGATGGCGCAGGCCGCCGCGGCCCGGCTGATCACGAAGATCGTGGACGCTCAGGCCGCGCGCGGTCACGCCTCGGTGGTGCTCACCGGCGGACGCAACGGCAACGGCCTGCTGGCCGCTCTCGCCGAGGCGCCCGCCCGGGACGCGATCGACTGGTCGCGGCTCGAACTGTGGTGGGGCGACGAGCGGTTCCTGCCGGAGGGCGATCCGGAGCGCAATGTCACGCAGGCCCGCCGGGCCCTGCTGGACTCGGTGCCGCTGGATCCGTCCCTGGTCCATGCGATGCCCGCGTCGGACGGCCCCTGCGGCAACGACGCAGACGCCGCCGCGGCCGCGTACGCCGACGAACTGGCCGCCGCGGCCCGTCCGGAGGATCACGGCCCGGTGCCGACGTTCGATGTGCTGATGCTGGGCGTGGGCCCGGACACCCATGTCGCGTCGCTCTTCCCGGAGCTGCCCGCGGTACGGGAGACCGAGCGCACCGTCGTCGGTGTGCACGGCGCTCCCAAGCCGCCGCCCACCCGGGTCTCGCTGACCCTGCCCGCGATCCGGGCGGCGCGCGAGGTGTGGCTGCTCGCGGCGGGCGAGGACAAGGCGGAGGCCGCGGAGATCGCGCTGTCGGGCGCCGGGGAGCTCCAGGCCCCGGCGGCGGGCGCGTACGGACGCAGCCGCACCCTGTGGCTGCTGGATGCTGCGGCGGCCTCCCGGCTGCCGCGCGCACTGTATCCGCCGGCCTCTCCCTGAGCCGTCGTCAGTACTGCTGTACGCCGGGCCCGGTCCGCTCTCAGGAGCGGACCGGGCCTTCGCCGTGAAAGGCTCCGGCCATGGTGCGTATCGGAACCGTGGTGATGGGTGCGTCGGACGTCCGTCGGGCGGCCGCCTTCTGGACGGCGGCGCTCGGCTATGTGGAGCGTGAGCCGGCGACGGACGACTGGGTGGTGCTGGTGCCGGCCGACGGGCAGGGCGTCGGGCTGTCCCTGGGGCTGAGCGAGTCCCCCGTGCAGGAGGTCCCCCGGGTCCATCTGGATCTGTACACCGAGGAGCAGAACGCCGAGGTGGAGCGGCTGCTCATGCTCGGGGCGGCCCGGGTCGACTGGCAGCTGTATCCGCAGGACCCGGACTTCGTGGTGCTGGCGGACACCGAGGGCAACCGCTTCTGCGTCATCGACACGACGCACGGCTGACCGGGTCGGGCGGTCGGCGGGGCGCGCCCCAGGAAGGCCTCCAGCAGCCCTGATACGGCCTCGCGGGCGAAGCCGATGCTGGGGACCGCGGCCCCGTACGAGCCACCGACGGGGGAGAGGACGGCACACGCCACGCCGAGGACCGCCGCGGTCAGCAGCCGCTCGGCCGCCACCGGGCGACGGCGCTCGGGTCCGGCGTGCTGTTCGGCGGCCGGAGCCGTACCGCCCTCTCCCCCGGGGGCATCCGGCTCAGCGACCCCTGCGCGTGCGGTACGCGGCGACCAGCGCGGCGGTCGAGCTGTCCAGCTGCTCGCCGCCCCCCGCCGCGACTGATGTCGCCGTCCCGGTCAGTACCGGTTCGATCTTCTTGGCGAGGACCTTTCCGAGCTCGACGCCCCACTGGTCGAACGAGTCGATGTTCCAGATGGCGCCCTGGACGAAGACCTTGTGCTCGTACAGCGCGATCAGCTGGCCGAGGACGGACGGCGTCAGCCGGTCGGCCAGGATCGTGGTCGTGGGGTGGTTCCCCCGGAATGTCTTGTGCGGCACGAGTTCCTCGGCGACGCCCTCCGCACGGACCTCGTCCGGCGTCTTGCCGAAGGCGAGCGCCTGGGTCTGGGCGAAGAAGTTGGCCATCAGCAGATCGTGCTGGGCGACCAGCCCGGGCAGCAGATCGGCGACCGGCTCGGCGAAGCCGATGAAGTCGGCCGGGATGACCTTGGTGCCCTGGTGGATCAGCTGGTAGTAGGCGTGCTGCCCGTTGGTGCCGGGCGTGCCCCAGACGACCGGTCCGGTCTGCCACTCGACAGGATGGCCGTCCCGGTCCACGGACTTGCCGTTGGACTCCATGTCCAGCTGCTGCAAGTAGGCGGTGAACTTGGACAGATAGTGGCTGTACGGCAGTACGGCGTGCGACTGGGCATCGAAGAACGCGCCGTACCAGACACCCAACAGGCCGAGCAGCAGTGGGGCGTTGGCCTCCGGCGGGGCCGTGCGGAAGTGTTCGTCGACGAGGTGGAAGCCGTCGAGCATCTCGCGGAACCGGTCCGGGCCGATGGCGATCATCAGCGAGAGGCCGATGGCCGAGTCGTACGAGTAGCGGCCGCCGACCCAGTCCCAGAACTCGAACATGTTGGCGGTGTCGATACCGAAATCCGCGACCTTCTCGGCGTTCGTCGACAGTGCCACGAAGTGCTTCGCGACGGCGTCCTGGTCGGCGCGCAGACCGGTCAGCAGCCAGTTGCGGGCGGAGGTGGCGTTGGTGATGGTCTCGATCGTGGTGAACGTCTTCGACGCGATGATGAAGAGCGTCTCGGCCGGGTCGAGGTCGCGGACGGCCTCGTGCAGGTCGGCGCCGTCGACGTTGGACACGAAGCGGACGGTGAGCGAGCGGTCCGTGAAGGAGCGCAGCACCTCGTACGCCATGGCGGGACCGAGGTCGGAGCCGCCGATGCCGATGTTGACGACGTTCTTGATCCGCTTGCCGGTGTGACCGGTCCACTCCCCCGACCTGATGCGGTCGGCGAAAGCCGCCATTTTGTCGAGCACGGCGTGCACGGCGGGCACCACGTTCTCGCCGTCCACTTCGATGACAGCGTCGCGCGGGGCACGCAGCGCGGTGTGCAGGACAGCACGGTCCTCGGTGGTGTTGATCTTCTCGCCACGGAACATGGCGTCCCGCAGCCCGGCGACACCGGTGGCGTCCGCGAGCTCGCGCAGCAGCCGGAGCGTCTCGTCGGTGACCAGGTGCTTGGAGTAGTCGAGATACAGATCGCCGACCCGGAGGGTATATCCGGTGCCGCGTTCAGGATCGTCCGCGAACAGCTGCCGCAGATGGGTCTGGCCGAGCTGCTCACGGTGCTTGCCGAGAGCGGTCCATTCGGGCGTCTGATTGAGCTTGGTTCGGCTTTGTGCGTTCATCCCGGATATCAGCCCACTTCTTCTCGTGCCTGCACATGCCCCGCTGCCCCTCCAACTTAATTGATCAGAGGGGTGGACGAGGCGACAGAGGGCTGCGGCGCCGACAAATGCACTCCGGCCGGGCACCCTGGGGGTGACCGGCCGGTGAACAACTCTTAGATTTCGCCCCGGAGTTTTGCGAGGGCCTCGGCGAGGATGGCCTCGCCGTCCGCATCGCTGCGCCGCTCGCGCACGTACGCAAGGTGCGTCTTGTACGGTTCGGTGCGCGGCGGGTCCGGCGGGTTGTCCCGGTCCTGGCCGGCCGGGAAACCACAGCGCGGGCAGTCCCACGTCTCCGGTGTCTGCGCGTCACTGGCGAAGCTCGGCTGCGTCTCGTGCCCGTTCGAGCACCAGAAGGAGATGCGGAGGCGCGGCGCGGACTCGCCCCGCTCGGCCTCCCCCATCGGCCCCGCTCCGACCCGGCTTCCCCGGATCGCGTTGCCACTTGCCACGGTCGTAACTCCCTGCGTGATGGTGCTCGAAGATGCCCCAGTCTACGTAAGGCCCAACGTGCGTCCAGTGAAAGGAGTTACACCCTCACCGGGAATCGCGGACGACGGGTCAGTTGTCCAGCTTCATCAGCAGACCAAGCACAATAATGCACGCGAACCATCCCAGACCGACCACTACGGTGATCCGGTCGAGGTTTCGCTCGGCGACCGACGAGCCACCGACGGACGACTGCATACCGCCACCGAACATGTCGGAGAGGCCGCCGCCCTTTCCCTTGTGCATCAGCACCAGCAGCATCAGCAGCAGGCTGAAGACGATCAGGGCGATCGAGAACCCCATAACCACGGCTGGTCCCTACTTTCCGGAATTCCCTTGGACTGCTCTAACGGATCTGACGGACAACGGGGGCCGGGAGGACGCACCTCCTCGGCCCCCGCAAGGGTACGACGGATCCGCGCTACCGCATACTCACTGGTCGCGGAAGCGGACGATCTTGACGAATTCGTCCGCGTCGAGAGCGGCGCCACCGATCAGCGCACCGTCGATGTCGGGCTTTGCCATGATCTCCGCGACGTTCCCCGACTTCACCGAGCCGCCGTACTGGATGCGGACCGCGTCGGCCAGCTCCTGGGAGTACAGCTCGGCGAGCCTGCCGCGGATGGCCCCGCAGACCTCCTGGGCGTCGTCGGCGCCGCAGACCTTGCCGGTCCCGATGGCCCAGACCGGCTCGTACGCGATCACGATGGACTCGGCCTGCTCGGCCGGAATGTCCTTGAGCGCGCCGTCGACCTGCGCGAGGGTGTGCGCGACGTGGCGGTTCTCCTCGCGGACCGACTCCTCCTCGCCGACGCACAGGATCGGGGTGAGGCCGTTCTTGTACGCGGCCTTGATCTTGGCGTTGACGATCTCGTCGGTCTCGTGGTGGTACTGGCGGCGCTCGGAGTGGCCGATGGCCACATAGGTGCACTTCAGCTTGGCGAGCATGGGACCGGAGATCTCACCGGTGTACGCGCCGGAGTCGTGCGCCGAGATGTCCTGGGCGCCGTACTTGATCTTCAGTTTGTCGCCGTCGACCAGCGTCTGCACCGAGCGCAGGTCGGTGAAGGGCGGCAGGACGGCGACCTCGACGGCGTCGTAGTCCTTGTCGGCCAGGGCGAAGGCGAGCTTCTGGACGTGCGCGATGGCCTCAAGATGGTTGAGGTTCATCTTCCAGTTGCCCGCCATCAGCGGGGTACGGGTGCTCATGAAAGGTCAGTCCTCCAGTGCGGCGAGGCCGGGAAGCGTCTTGCCCTCGAGGTATTCGAGGCTGGCGCCGCCACCGGTCGAGATGTGGCCGAATGCGTTCTCGTCGAAGCCCAGGATGCGGACGGCCGCGGCGGAGTCGCCACCGCCGACGACACTGAAGCCCTCGGAGTCGACGAGGGCCTGGGCGACTGCCCGGGTGCCCTCGGCGTAATCGGGGTGCTCGAAGACGCCCATCGGGCCGTTCCAGAAGACGGTGACGGCGTCGGCGAGCTTCGAGGCGTACAGCTTGTTGGTCTCGGGTCCGTTGTCCAGACCCATCACACCGGCCGGGATGGCATCCGCGGGCACGGTGGTGTGCCGGCTCGGGGCCTTGGTCTTGAGGTCGGGGAACTGCTCGGAGACCACGACGTCGACGGGGAGCACGAACTCCACGCCCTTCTCCTCGGCCCGCTTCAGATATTCCAGCACCGCCGGGATCTGGTCCTCCTGCAGGAGGGAGCTGCCGACCTCGTGGCCCTGGGCCTTGAGGAAGGTGTACGCCATGCCGCCGCCGATGAGGATGCGGTCGGCCCGCTCCAGGAGGTGGTCGATGACGCCGAGCTTGTCGGAGACCTTGGAGCCGCCGAGCACGACGGCGTACGGGCGCGCGACGTCCTCGGTGAGCTTCTTCAGGACGCCCACCTCGGTGGCGATCAGGTCACCCGCGGCGTGCGGCAGCCGGGCCGGGAGGTCGAAGACCGAGGCGTGCTTGCGGTGGACGGCTCCGAACCCGTCGCCCACGTACACATCGGCGAGCTCGGCGAGCTGATCGGCGAACGCGCCGCGCTCGGCGTCGTCCTTCGACGTCTCGCCGGGGTTGAAGCGGAGATTCTCGATGACGGCGACCTTGCCGTCGGTGAGCGCGGCGACCGTGGCACGGGCGGACTCGCCGACCGTGTCGGCCGCGAAGGCCACGTCGGCGCCGATCAGCTCGCCGAGCCGGGCGGCGGCGGGGGCCAGGGAGAAGGCCGGGTCCGGGGCGCCCTTGGGGCGGCCCAGGTGCGAGGCGACGATGACCCGGGCACCGGCCGCGGCCAGCTTCTCCACGGTCGGCTGGACGGCGCGGATGCGGCCGTCGTCGGTGATGGTGGTGCCGCTCAGCGGCACGTTGAGGTCGGCGCGGACGAATACGCGCTTGCCGGTGACCCCTTCGGCGAGAAGTTCGTCGATCGTCTTCATCTTGCTGGACTCCTTGGAGAGCGAGGAAGCATGCAACGGGGCTCGAACGGCGCTGCGTTGCGCTGTCCGAGCCCCTTGCTCACATCGAGGTGCCTACCGATTCGACGGTCAGAGCTGGCTGCCGACGAAGACGGTCAGGTCGACGAGGCGGTTGGAGTAGCCCCACTCGTTGTCGTACCAGCCGATGACCTTGACCTGCGTGCCCTCTGCCATGGTCAGCAGGGAGTCGAAGGTGCAGGAAGCCGGGTCCGAGACGATGTCCGAGGACACGATCGGGTCCTGGGTGTAGACGAGCTTGCCCTTGAGCGGGCCCTCCTCGGCGGCCTTCTGGAAGGCGGCGTTGACCTCGTCGCGGGTGACCTCGCGCTCCAGCGTGATGACCAGGTCGGTGACGGAGCCGGTCGGGACCGGGACGCGCATCGCGATGCCGTCGAGCTTGCCCCTGAGCTGCGGGAGCACCAGGGCGGTGGCCTTGGCGGCACCGGTCGTGGTCGGGATGATGTTCTCCGCCGCGGCGCGGGCGCGACGCAGGTCGGAGTGCGGGAAGTCCAGGATGCGCTGGTCGTTCGTGTACGCGTGGACCGTCGTCATGAGGCCCTTGACGATGCCGAAGTTCTCGTCCAGAACCTTGGCCATCGGCGCGACGCAGTTGGTGGTGCAGGAGGCGTTGGAGATGACGTGGTGGTTGGCCGCGTCGTACTTCTCCTCGTTGACGCCCATCACGATGGTGATGTCCTCGTCCTTGGCCGGAGCCGAGATGAGGACCTTCTTGGCGCCGCCCGCGATGTGCTTCTCGGCGTCGGCCTTCTTGGTGAAGATGCCGGTCGACTCGATGACGATGTCGACGCCCAGCTCACCCCAGGGGATGTCGGCCGGGTTGCGCTCGGAGAGCACCTTGATGGTGTGGCCGTCGACAGTGATGCTGTCGGTGGTGTGGCTGACCTCTGCCTTCAGACGACCCAGAATGGTGTCGTACTTCAGCAGGTGGGCCGTGGTCGCAGTGTCACCCAGGTCGTTGACAGCCACGATCTCGATGTCCGCACCCTGCTCCAGCAGCGCGCGGAAGTAGTTACGACCGATGCGGCCAAAGCCGTTGATGCCTACGCGGATCGTCACGAACCGATCTCCTCGTTAGGTACGCCGGGTTTCGACGCCGGCGAGTTGTATGGGATGTCCCCGACCGCCTCCGACCCTACCTCTCCGTGGGCTCTGGAGTGACATCGTGCGGGGCCGGAAGCGCCGCGAAGGCCCGTACTCCCCAGTTGGAGTACGGGCCTCCGGTTGCTCGGCCTCACATGCGGTGACGATTACGGAGTGTCAACATCCGCGGGGGCGGAGCACGTTCCGCCTTCGGCCGGGATTCGACGCCGTTTCACCTCAGCCCACCAGGCCGTCGGCGAGCTCCTCGCTGAGCGTGGACTCCGTCCCCGGGATACCGAGGTCCTGGGCCCGCTTGTCGGCCATGGCCAGCAGCCGGCGGATCCGGCCGGCGACCGCGTCCTTGGTCAGCGGCGGGTCGGCGAGCGCACCCAGCTCCTCCAGGGAGGCCTGCTTGTGCTCCATGCGCAGCCGTCCGGCCGCCGCGAGGTGCTCGGGCACCTCTTCACCCAGGATCTCCAGGGCGCGCCCCACCCGGGCGCCTGCGGCCACCGCGGCCCGTGCCGAGCGGCGCAGGTTGGCGTCGTCGAAGTTGGCGAGCCGGTTGGCGGTGGCCCGGACCTCGCGGCGCATCCGCCGCTCCTCCCAGGCCAGCACCGACTCATGGGCGCCGAGCCGGGTGAGCAGGGCGCCGATCGCATCGCCGTCGCGGACGACGACCCGGTCCACGCCGCGCACCTCGCGGGCCTTCGCCGCGATGGAGAGCCTGCGGGCCGCGCCGACCAGTGCGAGCGCCGCCTCCGGGCCCGGGCAGGTCACCTCCAGCGAGGAGGAGCGGCCCGGCTCGGTGAGCGAGCCGTGGGCCAGGAAGGCACCGCGCCAGGCGGCCTCGGCATCGCAGGTGGCCCCCGAGACCACCTGCGGAGGCAGTCCGCGGATGGGCCGGCCGCGACCGTCCACCAGCCCGGTCTGGCGGGCCAGCTGGTCGCCGCCCGCCACCACTCGTACGACATAGCGGGAGCCGCGCCGCAGCCCGCCGGGGGCCATCACGATCAGCTCCGAGCTGTGCCCGAAAATTTCGAGAATGTCCCGCTTCAGCCGACGCGCCGCCATCGCGGTGTCCAGCTCCGCCTCGATCACAATCCGGCCGCTCACCAGGTGCAGCCCGCCCGCGAACCGAAGAATCGCCGAAACCTCTGCCTTCCTGCAGCAGGTCCGGGTCACGGGAAGCCGAGAGATTTCGTCCTTCACCGCTGGCGTCATCGCCATGGGCCGATCCTTCCATGCATCCGAAAAATACGGTCGTACGCGGCGGCCAACAGCTCCGGATCATGGATCGGAACGCCGTCGGGTGAGGCCACCGGCGCCAGCTCGACCGCGGCGCCGAGCCGCTTGGCGGCATCGGCGAGGGACTCGCGATCGGGCACGGCGGCTTCGTCGGCCAGCACCACGTCCAGGGCGAGTTTAGGGGCGTGTCGTCCCAAAACCTCCAAATGACGCTGCGGAGAGAAGCCATCAGTTTCGCCGGGCTGCGGTGCCAGGTTGAGCGAGAGGACCTTACGGGCCTTCGTCGTGACGAGCGCGTCGAGCAGTTCCGGTACGAGCAGATGCGGGATCACCGAAGAGAACCAGGATCCCGGGCCGAGCACCACCCAGTCCGCGTCGAGGACCGCCTCGACCGCCTCCGGGACGGCCGGCGGGTCGTTCGGGACGAGGTGCACGGACTGCACCTCACCGGGGGTCAGCGCCACCGTCGCCTGGCCGCGCACCGTGTCCACGGCGTCCGGGCGGGCCGGGTCGTGGCCCCGTACGAGCGCCTGGAGTTCCAGCGGCACGGCGGACATGGGCAGCACCCGGCCGTGCGCGCCGAGGAGCTTGCCGACCAGGTCCAGGGCCTGGACATGGTCGCCGAGCTGCTCCCAGAGGGCGACGATCAGCAGATTGCCGACCGCGTGCTCGTGCAGATCGCCCTTGGACTGGAAGCGGTGCTGGATGACCTGTGCCCAGGTCTGGCCCCAGTCGTCGTCGCCGCAGAGCGCGGCGAGCGCCTTGCGGAGGTCGCCGGGCGGCAGGACGCCGAGCTCCTCACGGAGCCGGCCGCTGGAGCCGCCGTCATCGGCGACGGTGACCACGGCGGTGAGATCACCGGTGATCCGGCGCAGCGCGGCGAGCGACGCGGACAGGCCCATGCCGCCGCCGAGCGCGACGACCTTGGGCTGGGCACCACGCTTGCGGGCGGAGAGCGCAGAGGTGGCTCTGCGCAGCCGCCGCAGGCGCAGATTGCGGCTGGTCACTCGCGCCCCATGTCCCGGTGGACGAGGACGGTCTCGATCCCTTCGGCGGCAAGCCGGGCGGCCAGCTTCTCGGACATCGCGACGGAGCGGTGCTTGCCGCCCGTGCAGCCGACGGCGATCGTCACATAGCGCTTGCCCTCACGGCGGTAGCCCGCGGCAACCAGCTGGAGCAGCTCGGTGTACTGGTTGAGGAACTCCTTGGCACCCGGCTGGTTGAAGACGTACGCCGAGACCTCCTCGTTGAGTCCGGTGAACGGTCGCAGCTCGGGGACCCAGTGCGGGTTGGGCAGGAAGCGGCAGTCGGCCACCAGGTCCGCGTCGACCGGCAGGCCGTACTTGAAGCCGAACGACATCACCGTGGCGCGCAGCTCCGGCTCCTCGTCACCGGCGAACTGTGCGTCCATCTTGGCGCGCAGCTCGTGCACATTGAGGCTGGAGGTGTCGATCACCAGGTCGGCGTCGCCGCGCAGCTCGCGCAGCAGGTCGCGCTCGGCGGCGATGCCGTCGACGATGCGGCCGTCGCCCTGGAGGGGGTGCGGGCGGCGGACCGATTCGAAGCGGCGGACCAGCGCGTCGTCGGAGGACTCCAGGAAGACGATCCGCTGGGTGACGTGCCTGGCCGCGAGGTCGGCGAGGGACTCCCGCAGGTTGTCGAAGAAACGGCGGCCGCGCACGTCGACGACGACGGCGATCCGGGCCACATTGCCCTGGGACCGGGCGCCGAGCTCCACCATGGTGGGGATCAGGGCGGGCGGCAGGTTGTCGACGACGAACCAGCCGAGGTCCTCCAGACACTTAGCGGCGGTGGATCGTCCGGCTCCCGACATGCCGGAGATGATCACCAGCTCGGGGATGGCCGCGGTGGCATCGCCCGTCTCGGTCGTGGTGCCCGTACTCACGTGTCCTGCTCCGTCTGCTCGGTCCGCGCTGTCGTGCACGCGGTCTGTGCCGTCGTGCCCGCGCTCCTGCTCGTGTTCGTGTTCGTGCTCAGTCATGTCGTGCTGCCCCCGTCGTCCTCTTCAATGATCTCTCCTGTCGCCGTATTCACGGCGGGTGCGGCCGGGGTGGTCGAGGCTAGGGCGACAGCCACTGATTCCGCCGTCCTGCGGCCTATCCCCGGAACCTCGCAGATCTCGTCGATTGTCGCCTGCTTCAGCTTCTTCACGGAGCCGAAATGCTTGATCAACGCCTGTTTCCGGGTCTCGCCGAGGCCTGCGACGGCGTCCAGGGGGCTGGAGCGGATGCGCTTGGCCCGCTTGGCCCGCTGATAAGTGATGGCGAAGCGGTGGGCCTCGTCGCGGACGCGCTGCAGGAGGTAGAGGCCCTCGCTGGAGCGGGGCAGGACCACGGGGTCGTCGTCATCGGGCAGCCATACCTCTTCGAGGCGCTTGGCGAGGCCGCAGACGGCGATGTCGTCGATCCCCAGCTCGTCGAGGGCCCGCTTGGCCGCGGCGACCTGCGGCTGGCCGCCGTCGACCACGACGAGCTGCGGCGGGTAGGCGAACCGCTTGGGACGGCCGTCGTCCTCGCGGGGCTCGTTGTCGAAGGGGTCGCCGTCCCCGGCGGCGGTCTCCGGGTCCGGTACGGCTCCTGAGGGTGCCGGGCCCTCCTCCCACTCCCCCGTCCGCTCCTTCTCCTGGAGGTAACGCCTGAAGCGGCGGCCGATCACCTCGTGCATCGAGCGGACGTCGTCCTGCCCCTCGAAGCCCTTGATCTGGAAGCGGCGGTACTCGCTCTTGCGGGCCAGGCCGTCCTCGAAGACGACCATGGACGCGACCACGTCATCGCCCTGGAGATGGGAGATGTCGAAGCATTCGATGCGCAGCGGAGCCGTATCGAGGCCGAGCGCCTCGGCGATCTCCTCCAGGGCGCGGGAGCGGGTCGTCAGATCGGAGGCGCGCTTGGTCTTGTGCAGCCCCAGGGCCTGCTGGGCGTTGCGCTGGACCGTCACCATCAGGTCCTTCTTGTCGCCGCGCTGCGGGATGCGCAGGCTGACCTGGGAGCCCCGGCGGTCGGCGAGCCACTGGGAGACCGCTTCGGGGTCCTCCGGAAGGGCCGGAACGAGGACCTCCTTGGGGACGGAGTCGCCTGTCTCCTCCCCGTACAGCTGCTGCAGGGCGTGCTCGACGAGGCCCGAGGTGTCGACCGCCTCGACCTTGTCGGTGACCCAGCCGCGCTGGCCGCGTACCCGGCCGCCGCGGACGTGGAATATCTGCACGGCGGCCTCGAGCTCGTCCTCGGCGACCGCGATCAGGTCGGCATCGGTGGCGTCGGCGAGGACGACGGCGCTCTTCTCCATGGCCCGCTTGAGGGCCTCCACGTCGTCGCGGAGCCGGGCCGCCCGCTCGTACTCCATCTCCTCGGCCGCCGCCATCATGTCCTTCTCCAGCCGGCGGATGTACGTGCCCGTGCGGCCGGCCATGAAATCACAGAAGCCGTCCGCCAATTCGCGGTGCTCCTCGGGGGTGACCCGGCCGACGCAGGGCGCCGAGCACTTGCCGATGTAGCCGAGGAGGCAGGGGCGGCCGGTCCGCGTGGCGTTCTTGAAGACACCGGCGGAGCACGTGCGGACGGGAAAGACCCGGAGCATCAGGTCGACGGTCTCGCGGATCGCCCAGGCGTGCCCGTACGGACCGAAGTAGCGCACACCCTTCTTCTTGGCGCCGCGCATGACCTGGACGCGCGGGAACTCCTCGTTCAGCGTGACCGCGAGATACGGATAGCTCTTGTCGTCGCGGTACTTGACGTTGAACCGGGGGTCGAATTCCTTGATCCAGGAGTACTCCAGCTGCAGCGCCTCGACCTCGGTGGCGACGACGGTCCACTCGACGGAGGCGGCCGTGGTGACCATCGTGCGGGTGCGCGGGTGGAGATTGGCCAGGTCCTGGAAGTAGTTGGCCAGGCGCTGGCGCAGGCTCTTCGCCTTCCCGACGTAGATCACCCGGCGGTGCTCGTCGCGGAATTTGTAGACCCCCGGGGAGTCGGGGATCTGTCCCGGCTTGGGGCGGTAGCTGGAGGGGTCTGCCATGGTGCCCACCCTACTTGCGGGCGGTGACAGTGCGGTGTCCTCCGGGGTGATGCCGTGCTCCGGGGTGCGGGGTGGGGGAGCGCGCCCCGGAGCACGGGGCCGGCGGGCGCCGTCACCGTTCAAGGAGCATCAACCGTTGTCGGGAACGGGTCAACACGCTTCAATGCGGGGGAACAGCGCGGTGTGAACGGTGTGGCGGCATGCGTGAACGGTTCCGCCCCCGGCCACCTGCCGTCCCGCTCCCACCGGCGCGGTCTCCCCGCCCCGTGCCGTGAACGTTCACTGGAGGCACGTCATGCAGCGCACCGAGGCCGAACTGGCGCAGGTGCTGCACACCGGCCCGTTCCATCTGGCGCTGCGTACCGCTTTCTCGGTGCGCGGGCTGCCGCTCCAGCGGGTGCAGCACCATCTCGCACACCGCGGGGTCAAGGTCGGGGTGACCAGCCTGAGTTACTGGCAGCAGGGGGCCCGGCGCCCGCAACGCGCCGAGTCCCTGCGGGCGGTGAAGGCGCTGGAGGAGGTGCTGGAACTGCCGGGGAACTCGCTGCTCCGGCTGCTCGGCGCCGAGGACGCCCGCGCGGGCGCCGAGCGACCGGCCGCCCGTTCGTACCGCTCCTTGATGGAGGCGTCCGGCGCGGTGGAGCGGCTGCTCGGCGCGCTGGAGTCACCGGCCGACGGCGGACTGCACACAGTGGGGCATCAGGAGCGGGTACGGATCGGATCCGGCCGGGAGCTGTGGCGCCGGGACTCGCAGCACGTCGTGCGCGCGCACCGCGACGGGATCGACCGCTATCTCGCCGTGTACCGCGGCGATCCGGGCAGCGACCCCGCGCGGGTCGTGGTGGCGGCCCGGGAGAACTGCCGGACGGGCCGGGTCCGCTGGGACCGGGAGGCGGGGGTGCTCGTCGCCGAGCTGCTCTTCGACACCCGGCTGCGGGCGGGTGAGACGTACCTCTTCGGCTATGGGTTCGACGACGGTACGGGCGGCCCGTGCGGCGAGTACGTGCGCGGCTTCAGCTTCGGCGGCGGACAGTACGTGCTGCAGGTGCACTTCGACGAGGACGCGCTGCCGGTACGGTGCTGGCGGTTCGCCCAGGCTTCGGTGGGGGCTCCGCGCGGCGGCCGTACGGACCTCACATTCACCGGTCGGCACCGGACCGTGCACCTGGTGGAGCAGGGGGTGCGGCCCGGCCTGATCGGCATCGACTGGGACTGGGAGTGACGACCGCTGGCGCCCAGGCACCTGGGCGTCGTCAGGCGTCAGGCGTCAGGCGTCAGGACCGGCTATCAGCCTTCCGCCCTCGAGCCTGACCGGGACGGAGGGCAGCGGCACGGTCGCCGGGCCGTGCACCGCCTCGCCGGTCGTCGTGTCGAAGCGGCTGCCGTGGCAGGGGCAGTTCCCCTCGTTCTTCTCGACCTTGTCCAGCAGACAGCCCGCGTGGGTGCACTGGGCGCTGAACGCCTTGTACTGACCCTTGGCCGGGCAGCTGACGACGACCCGCTGCTCGCGGTAGAGCTTGGATCCGCCGACCGGCACCTCGTCCGCGGCGCCGAGCTCGACGGGGGCGGTGGGGGTGGGCGTCTCGGCGTGCCCGAGCTTCGACTCGGTCGAACAGGCGGCCACTCCCAGCCCGGCGACACCGGCGAGAGCGGCACCCTTCAGCACGGTACGGCGGGCGGGCTGGCCGGACATGCGAACTCCACGGGGTGTGAGGGGCAGGGCGAGGCGCGTCAGGGAAGCGCCGGGTACCGGGGTACCAGGAGACTCGGGGGATACCAGGGGCACCACGGGCATCGGTGACGGAAGCGACGATACCGGCGGAGAAGGACGGCCTTGCGGCCGGGCCGGTCCTGGACGATCGCGCCTGGTCACAGCGGTACGCGCGAGAGGGCGGCTCCCGTCCGGGAACCGCCCTCTGGACGCCGTGCGGGTCAGGCCTTGCGCGTGCGGGTCGCCTTCTTCGCTACGGGCTTCTTCGCCGCAGCCGCCGTGGCCGAAGCCGTCTTTGCCGTCGCCGTCTTCCTCACCGGGGACGACTTGGCGGCCACCGTCTTCGCCGCCGCCTTCCGTACCGGCTTGCGCGCCGCCGGCACTGCCGCCTCGCTCACCCGGACCGGGTCCAGGACGCCCTGCAGGAACTTGCCGGTGTGGCTCGCCGGGACCATGGCGACCTGCTCCGGCGTGCCTTCGGCGATGACCAGGCCACCGCCGTTGCCACCCTCGGGGCCCATGTCGATGACCCAGTCCGCGGTCTTGATGACATCGAGGTTGTGTTCGATGACGATCACCGAGTTGCCCTTGTCGACCAGTCCGGACAGCACCTTGATGAGCTTGCTGATGTCCTCGAAGTGCAGTCCGGTGGTCGGCTCGTCCAGGACGTAGACCGTGCGGCCGGTGGAGCGCTTCTGCAGCTCGCTCGCGAGCTTCACGCGCTGTGCCTCACCGCCGGAGAGCGTCGGCGCGGACTGGCCGAGCCTGACGTATCCGAGGCCCACCTCGTGGAGCGTACGGAGGTGGCGGGCGATCGTCGGGACGGCCTCGAAGAACTCCAGGCCCTCCTCGATCGGCATGTCCAGCACCTCGGCGATGGACTTGCCCTTGTAGTGGACCTCCAGGGTCTCCCGGTTGTACCGCGCCCCGTGGCAGACCTCGCACGGGACGTACACGTCCGGCAGGAAGTTCATCTCGATCTTGATCGTGCCGTCGCCGGAGCAGTTCTCGCAGCGGCCGCCCTTGACGTTGAAGGAGAAGCGGCCCGGCAGATAACCGCGCACCTTCGCCTCCATCGTCTCGGCGAACAGCCTGCGGACGTGGTCGAAGACGCCGGTGTACGTCGCCGGGTTGGACCGGGGTGTCCGGCCGATCGGCGACTGGTCGACGTGCACCACCTTGTCGACCAGGTCGTCACCGTCGACCCGGGTGTGCCGGCCGGGGACGGACTTGGCGCCGTTCAGCTCGCGCGCCAGGTGGGTGTAGAGGATGTCATTGACCAGCGTCGACTTACCCGAGCCCGAGACACCGGTGACCGCCGTGAGTACGCCGAGCGGGAACGAGACGTCGATGTCCTGGAGGTTGTTCTCCCGGGCTCCGCGCACCGTGAGCCGGCGGGTCGGGTCGGCCGGGCGCCGGATGTCGGGCATCGGGATGGACTTCTTGCCGACCAGATAGTGACCGGTGATCGACTCGTCGTTGGCCAGCAGCTCCTTGAGCGATCCGGAGTGGACCACCCTGCCGCCGTGCTCACCGGCGCCGGGGCCGATGTCGACGACCCAGTCGGCGACCTTGATGGTGTCCTCGTCGTGCTCGACGACGATGAGCGTGTTGCCCATGTCACGGAGGCGGACCAGGGTCTCGATCAGCCGGTGGTTGTCGCGCTGGTGCAGTCCGATGGACGGCTCGTCCAGCACGTACAGCACGCCGACCAGGCCGGAGCCGATCTGGGTGGCGAGCCGGATGCGCTGCGCCTCGCCGCCGGACAGGGTGCCTGCCGCGCGGTTGAGCGAGAGGTAGTCGAGGCCGACGTCGACCAGGAACCTCAGCCGCTCGTTGACCTCCTTCAGCACCCGCTCGGCGATCTTCTTGTCGCGGGCGTTCAGCTTCAACCGGCCGAGGAATTCGGCGCACTCGCTGATCGACATCGCGGAGACCTGGGCGATGGACTTCTCCATCACCGTCACCGCGAGGACGATCGGCTTCAGCCTCGTGCCCTCACAGGTCGGGCAGGGCACCTCGCGCATATAGCCCTCGAAGCGCTCCCGGCTGGAGTCGCTCTCGGCCTCGGAGTGCCGCCGCTTGACGAACTGCACCGCGCCCTCGAAGGCCGGGGTGGTGTACGCGCGTTCGCGCCCGTAGCGGTTGCGGTAGCGGACCTCGGTCTGGATCTTGTGGCCGTGCAGCAGGGCCTTCTTTGCGCGCTGCGGCAGTCCGGCCCACGGGATGTCCGTACGGAATCCGAGAGCGTCGGCGAGGGCGCCGATCAGCCGCCCGAAGTACTCCTTGGTGTGGCCGTGCGACCAGGGGTGGATCGCGCCTTCGTCGAGGGACTTCTCCTCGTCGGGGACGATCAGCTCCGGGTCGACCTCCATCCGCGTACCGATACCCGTGCAGTCGGGGCAGGCGCCGAAGGGCGAGTTGAAGGAGAAGGAGCGCGGCTCCAGCTCCTCGAAGGAGAGGTCGTCGTACGGGCAGTAGAGGTGCTCGGAGTACATCCGCTCACGCTCGGGGTCGTCCCCGGGGAGGTCGACGAAGTCGAGCACGACCATGCCGCCGGAGAGACCGAGCGCGGTCTCGACCGAGTCGGTCAGCCGGCGCTTGGCGCTGTCCTTCACCGTGAGGCGGTCGATGACCACCTCGATGGTGTGCTTCTCCTGCTTCTTGAGCTTGGGCGGCTCGGCGAGGTGGATGGTCTCACCGTCGACCCTGGCCCTGCTGTAGCCCTTGGTCTGCAGATCGGAGAAGAGGTCGACGAACTCGCCCTTGCGCTCACGCACCAGCGGCGACAGCACCTGGAAGCGGCTGCCCTCGGGCAGGGCGAGCACCTTGTCGACGATGGCCTGCGGCGACTGGCGGGAGATCGGCCGGCCGCACTCGGGACAGTGCGGCTTGCCGATCCGGGCGAAGAGCAGCCGGAGGTAGTCGTAGACCTCGGTGATCGTGCCGACCGTCGAGCGCGGGTTGCGCGAGGTCGACTTCTGGTCGATGGAGACGGCGGGCGACAGGCCCTCGATGAAATCGACGTCCGGCTTGTCCATCTGGCCGAGGAACTGCCTGGCGTACGAGGAGAGCGACTCCACGTATCGCCGCTGGCCCTCGGCGAAGATCGTGTCGAACGCCAGCGATGACTTGCCCGACCCGGAGAGCCCGGTGAAGACGATGAGGGAGTCGCGGGGGAGGTCGAGCGAGACGTTCTTGAGGTTGTGCTCGCGAGCGCCACGGACGATGAGACGGTCGACCACGCCTGTCCGCACCTTTCTAGAGAGAAGTGGGGGAACTGAGCCCCCGTCCCAGGGTATGGGGGGCGCCACAGCGATGTACGAAGCTTTCGAGTCCGAGCGTATAGCACGCGCATTCGATTTACGGACGGCCGATAGCTCCTTCACCCGAATGAGTGGCGGCGCTAGGCTCGGCCACATGATTGATCATGCGCACGACCTGGAAGCCGTACGTGAAGCGACCGATCGACTCCTCAGCGCAACGGGCAAATTGGACAACATCACAGTCGCCGAGCCGTCCCGGCTGCCCGGCTGGAGCCGGGGCCATGTTCTTGCGCACCTCTCTCGTAACGCCGACGCGCTCGTAAATGTTCTCCAGAGCCGCCCGATGTACGCAGACAGCGAAACCCGCGATCGTGACATCGAGCGCGACGCACCCCGGCCGCTCGCCGAACAGCTGGCCGATGTGCGCGAGAGCGCGGCCCGCTTCCTGGCCGCGGCCGCCGAGCCGGCCGACTGGTCGCGCACGATCACGATGCGCAACGGCGTGACGGATTCGGCGTCCCGCGTCCCCTTCCGCCGCTGGATCGAGGTCGAGCTGCACCATGTCGACCTGGGCATCGGCTACGAGCTGGAGGACCTGCCGGACGAGTTCGTGGTCCGCGAGATCGACTTCCTGGTGGAGCGGTTCGGCCGGCACCCGGAGGTCGTGTCCACGGGTGTGGCCGCCGACGACGGCAGGTTCTGGACCACGGGCGGCGGCGCGGAGGGCGGCCCTGTCGTGGTCCGTGGCACCGCGCCGGAGCTGCTGGGCTGGCTCTCCGGGCGCCGAGACGGGTCCGCACTCACCGTGGACGGTGGCCGCCTCCCCGCACTGCCCCCGCTATAGGCTGAGGCGTATGACGTACAGCGGAGCGGTCAAGGTCGGCGGACGTGCGGATGTACACGAGTTGACGGATCTGATGATCTCCAAGGTCGCCGTCGGCCCGATGAACAACAACGCCTATCTGCTGCGCTGCCGGGCCACCGGCGAGCAGCTCCTCATCGACGCGGCCAACGAGGCCGAAACCCTGCTGCGACTGATCGGTGACGACTCCATCGCGTCCGTCGTCACCACCCATCAGCACGGCGACCACTGGCAGGCGCTGGCAGAGGTGGTGGCGGCCACCGGTGCACGTACCTACGCCGGGCGGTACGACGCCGAGGGCATCCCGGTCCCGACCGATGTCCTCGTCGACGACAACGGCACGATCCGGGTGGGGCAGGTCACCCTGACCGCCCGCCATCTGGTCGGCCACACCCCGGGCTCCATCGCGCTGGTCTACGACGATCCGCACGGTGCTCCGCACCTGTTCACCGGGGACTGCCTCTTCCCTGGCGGGATCGGCAATACACACAAGGACCCCGCGGCGTTCGCGAGCCTGCTCCACGATGTGGAGACCAAGCTCTTCGGCCAGCTGCCCGACGAGACCTGGGTCTATCCGGGCCACGGCCACGACACCACGCTCGGTGACGAGAGGCCGCAGTTGCCCGAGTGGCGCGCACGCGGCTGGTGAGGGAAGGGCGGGCGGCTCTGCCGCCCGCCCCCGTTGCTCCCCCGCCCGGATCAGGCGTCGATGCTGGAACTCTTCTCCGCCACCCGGTCGGCCTCCGCAGCCTCGGCCGCCTCCTGCTTCTTGTTGGCGATGAGGCTGGTGATCGTGGTGATCACCAGCACCGCGCAGATGAAGCCGAGCGAGACAGGGATCGAGATCTCGGGGACATGCACCCCGGACTCGTGCAGCGCGTGCAGCACCAGCTTGACGCCGATGAAGCCGAGGATGACCGAGAGCCCGTAGCTGAGGTGCACCAGCTTCTTCAGCAGACCGCCGATCAGGAAGTACAGCTGCCGCAGCCCCATCAGCGCGAAGGCGTTGGCGGTGAAGACGATGTACGGGTCCTGGGTCAGGCCGAAGATCGCGGGGATCGAGTCCAGCGCGAACAGCACATCGGTGGTGCCGATGGCGAGCATGACGACCATCAGCGGGGTCAGGACTCGCTTGCCGTTGCTCCTGATGAAGAGCTTGGTGCCGTGGTACCTGTCGGCGACACCGAAGCGGCGCTCGATCGACTTGAGAAGACGGTTCTCCTCGAACTCGTCCTCCTCCTCGTCGGCCCGTGCCTCCTGGATGAGCTTCCAGGCGGTGTAGATCAGGAACGCGCCGAAGATGTAGAAGACCCACGAGAAGTTGGCGATGACCGCGGCGCCCGCGGCGATGAAGATCGCTCGCAGCACCAGGGCGATCAGCACACCGACGAGCAGCACGCGCTGCTGGAGGTGGGAAGGCACCGAGAACTTCGCCATGATCAGGACGAACACGAAAAGGTTGTCGACGCTGAGCGACTTCTCGGTGATGAAGCCGGCGAAGAACTCGCCCGACGCCTGACTCTCGCCGAAGACCAGCAGGCCGAGCCCGAAGAGGGCAGCCAGCGCGATCCAGACGATCGTCCAGATTCCGGCTTCCTTCGTCGTCACGTCATGGGGCTTGCGCCCGATGAAGAAGTCGATGGCAATAAGGGCTGACAGACCAAGAATGGTCAGCACCCAGAGGGTTCCTGAAACGTCCACTGCGCCTCCGGCAGTTCGCTACGGCTACTGATCAGCGTCGTCGCTGCCGGAGGTCTCTTCCACCCGGGTGCACGGGATGCGCACCACGGGCCGACGCCCCGGGACCGGTCACAGTCCGTACTGACGGGCACGTCGCGTATGGGAGTACTCCCCTCCGCCCAAGGAACAGTACAGGGAATGCCAAGAAAAGGTAAAGCGCAGGGTAAAGATCGCTCAAAAGGCCAGGTCAGGGGGTTACCTGAGGGGGCATTGCCTTATGGTCTTCGGCCGGTCCGCCGGGCAGCGGCCACCTGGGCCAGGACCTGCTCCAGCACTTGGCTGCCGGGTGGCGTCCGCAACGGCTCGTACGTCCAGGCATGGCCGACCCAGGGATCGGCCAGGTGCTCGTCGGCGACCGGGGTGATCCGCAGCAGGGACCGCCACAGCGGATCGAGCACCGGCCCGTAGGCACTCGCGTCCTCCCGGTCCGCGACCATCAGCAGATGGACGCCGACCGAGGGCCCCTCGTCCGCCAGATAGCGCAACTGGGTGACGGCCCGGTCGTCGAAGCCGTGCGGGAAGTCGTTGACGATCAGTAGTTGCTCGGCTGTGTCCAGGTCCGGCGGGAGCGAGTCGGCGGCGCCGGCCCGGATCGCCATCTGCACCAGATCGACCCGTCGGGTGAGATGGGCGAGGACCGATGCCACTCCCCCGGCACCAGCGGCGGGCGGACCGGCGAGCACCCCGGAGTTCACCAGAGGCGCGAGCGCTGCCGCCGCCGAGCCCGCGGGGTCGATGACGTGGACGGAGAACTCGCCTGCGGGGTAGACGGCCAGCAGCCGGGCGGCGTGCGCGACCGCGTTGTCCATGGCGAGGCGGCGGAGCCGGTCCGTATCGGTCAGAGCCGCGGCTTCGGATGCCGTGCGCCCGCTGTCGATCCAGATGCCGCGCTCGAGCGGCAGCCGTACGAGCAGGGGGATGCGCAGGTCGGGGTTCTCGGGGAGATGGAGGTCGCCGATCCGCAGAGCCATGGGGATCTCCACGGGGACGCGGTAGGCATGCCACACCGGGTTGTCCCAGCCTGCGAACGCGGCGGGGAGCGCGGGCTCGACGACGGCGGACTCGGCGGCGAGCTGCGCGAGATCGCGGTCGAGCGCCTCACGGGCCCGTTCGGTCAGCTGGTCACGCTTGGTGCGGGCCTCCTCGCGGGCCCGGTCGCCCGCCCCGCCGACCCTGTTGCGCGGATCGGACAGGGCCCGGTCGAGCTCCTGGTCCATGCGGGACTCGGCGAAGTCGACAGCGCTGCGGTACGCGGCGGTGGTGCGGGCCAGGTCCTCGAACATGCCCCAGACCTGGTTGTAGAGGCGCTCCTCCATGGACCAGCCGGTCGCGTCCCCGGCGACGGGCTGTGCGGGCCGGCCAGGTTCGGCGGGCGGTGCGCTGGGCGGGGGCGGCGGGGGCGCAGTCGCCTGGCGGCGTGGGTGCGCGTAGTTGATGGGCCCCGTGGCGGGACCCCCGCTCGGCCCCGCCGTGGGTGTGCCCGCGGTGGAGTCCGTGGCGGGGCCCGTGGCGGCTGTGGGCCGGGAAGGCGTGGGACCGGCCGGCGGGGTGGCGGGCGGAGCCGGATCGCCGATCGCCGCCGTGTGGCGGACCCGGTCCCCCTCCGGGGTGCGGGGCGGGGGCGGCGCCACCGAGCGAGCCATGCCCCGGGCGACCGCCTCGTGGATCGACCGGGCCAGCTCCACCGCTGCGGTCACCCCCTGGTCGGCGAGCATCGCGGCCAGACCGCCCGCATAGCCCTGGCCGACCGCGCGGACCTTCCAGTCGCCCTGCCGACGGTAGAGCTCCAGGGCGGCGACCGCGGACTCGGCATCCAGGCCGGTGAGGGTGAAGGTCGCGATCTCGGTGCCTTCGAGGCCGGTGACGGCGACGAAGGGTGCGGCGACCGCGCCGAATCTGACCGGGCCGCCGGCCTCCATGGGCAGGGCCAGCAGCACGGTGACGCGATGCACCGCGGCGGGCATGGCGTCGAGGTCCACGGCCAGTCGGTGGTCGGCGGCGGCCTGCTTGGACACTTCGAGTCCGGGCAGCTGGGGCGAGCCCGGGTGGGCGATCCACTCGATGCCGTGCACGGTGCCCCGCTCGTCGCCGAGCGTGGCACCGGCCACGACAGGTGTACCGGCCGATACCCGGATCTCCAGACGGGTCTGGGGCAAGGTGTGGTTCTGCCCCCGGACCAGCTCGGCCGTCATTGCCCTGTCCCCTCGACGAGTTGATGATGCGCGGTCCGCTGCCACGATCCGCCGTGCAGTGTGGTGCGGTGCATGCGGTGCGGTGCATGCGGTGCAGCTCCCGGCGGCCGATGCCTCCGGGAGCTGCGCGTACCGATACGGACCCGATCGGTCCGGCCGTGCCTACAGGTGCGGCAGGATCGCCGGCATCAGGTCCTGGAACGTACGGCCGTTGGCCGGGTTACCGAGGGCCGTCATCTGCCACCCGGCGCCGACCCGGTGCACCTTGGCCATGATCTGGGCGGTGTACTGACCGCCGCCGTCGAGCGTGTAGCGGGCGAGCTCCTGACCGTTGGTCTCGTCGACGATGCGGCAGAAGGCGTTCTGCACCTCCTGGAACGTCTGGCCGGTGAAGGAGTTCACCGTGAAGACGATCTGGTCGATGTGGACCGGCACCCGCTGCAGGTCGACGAGGATCGCCTCGTCGTCGCCGCCCGAACCGGCACCGCCGACCAGGTTGTCGCCGGTGTGCTTGACCGACCCGTCGTCGCTGACGAGGTGGCGGAAGAAGACCACGTCGACCGGCTGCTTGTCGGCGAACAGCACCGCCGACGCATCCAGGTCGATCTCCCGCGTGCGCGAACCGAACAGACCGCGACGCGGCGCCGCCTGCCAGCCGAGTCCCATCCGTACCGCGGTCAGGGTCCCCCCGTCGCTCTTCTGCAGGCTGATGGCCTGACCCTTGGTCATGTTGACCGTCACGCGCTGTCCCCTCTCCCCTTGCCCCGCAACCATCCGTGCGCGGTTTCCCAGCACCCTACGCAGTCACGCCGAAGGCGCAGCAGCTCTGGACCGTTTTTGTGTCGGTCCTGCAACACAGGCCGGTACGGCAGGTCAGGCCAGGCCCGCCTCGCGCATCTGGCGCAGCTCCTTCTTCAACTCGCCGACCTCGTCGCGCAGTCGGGCGGCCACCTCGAACTGCAGGTCCGCGGCGGCTGCCCGCATCCGGTCGGTCATCTCCTCGATGATCCCGGCGAGCTCGGTCGCGGGCCGGTCGGTGACCACCGCGCCGGCCTTCTTGGCTCCGGCCGCCTTGCCCGCCTTGCCGCCGAGCGCGGGGACCGGGGCCTTGTCGCCCTTCGTCTGGCGGTAGCCGGTGCCGAGCAGCTCCTCGGTGTCGATCTCCTCGCGGGCGATCGTCGCGACGATGTCGTTGATCTTCTTGCGCAGCGGCTGCGGGTCGAGGCCGCGCTCGGTGTTGTACGCGATCTGCTTCTCCCGGCGGCGGTTGGTCTCGTCGATGGCCTTCTCCATCGCCGGGGTGATCTTGTCGGCGTACATATGGACCTGGCCGGACACATTGCGGGCCGCGCGGCCGATGGTCTGGATGAGAGACGTCCCGGAGCGCAGGAAGCCCTGCTTGTCGGCGTCGAGGATGGCCACCAGGGACACCTCGGGCAGGTCGAGTCCCTCGCGCAGGAGGTTGATCCCGACCAGCACGTCGTACTCACCGGAGCGCAGTTCACGCAGCAGCTCGATGCGGCGCAGCGTGTCGACGTCACTGTGCA
Source organism: Streptomyces sp. NPDC002206 (assembly GCF_053593595.1). Classification (NCBI taxonomy): domain Bacteria; kingdom Bacillati; phylum Actinomycetota; class Actinomycetes; order Kitasatosporales; family Streptomycetaceae; genus Streptomyces; species Streptomyces sp. NPDC002206. Next base: position 180,505 of record NZ_JBSFCW010000006.1, on the reverse strand, counting down.
GATATCGGACCTGGATGCCCAGCTCCAGGAAGTAGTCCGTGAGGTCCTCGGACATCTTCTTGGTGAGGGTGGTGACCAGGACCCGCTCGTCCCTCTCGGTGCGCTTGCGGATCTCGTGCACCAGGTCGTCGATCTGGCCCTCGGTGGGCTTGACGACGACCTCCGGGTCGACCAGGCCGGTGGGGCGGATGATCTGCTCCACGAACCCGTCGCCGCGGGACAGCTCGTACTTGCCCGGGGTGGCGGAGAGATAGACGGTCTGGCCGATCCGCTCCACGAACTCCTCCCACCTCAGGGGGCGGTTGTCGAGGGCGGACGGCAGCCGGAAGCCGTGGTCGACGAGGCTGCGCTTGCGGGAGGCGTCGCCCTCGTACATGGCGCCGATCTGCGGCACGGTGACATGCGACTCGTCGATGACGAGCAGGAAGTCCTCGGGGAAGTAGTCGAGGAGGGTGTTGGGGGCGGTGCCGGGCTCGCGACCGTCCATGTGCATCGAGTAGTTCTCGATACCGGAGCAGGTGCCGATCTGGCGCATCATCTCGATGTCGTACGTGGTGCGCATCCGCAGCCGCTGGGCCTCCAGCAGCTTGCCCTGCTTCTCCAGCTCGGCGAGGCGGTGCTCCAGCTCCTGCTCGATGCCGTTGACCGCCTTCTCCATGCGCTCGGGTCCCGCCACGTAGTGGCTGGCGGGGAAGACATAGAGCTCGTTGTCCTCGCTGATGACCTCGCCCGTGAGCGGATGGAGGGTGGAGAGCGCCTCGATCTCGTCGCCGAACATCTCGATGCGGACCGCGAGCTCCTCATAGACCGGGAAGATCTCGATGGTGTCGCCGCGCACCCGGAAGGTGCCCCGGGTGAACGCGATGTCGTTGCGGGTGTACTGGATCTCCACGAAGCGGCGCAGCAGCTGGTCCCGGTCGATCTCGTCGCCCACCTTGAGCGGGACCATGCGGTCCACGTACTCCTGTGGCGTACCGAGGCCGTAGATGCAGGAGACCGAGGCGACCACGACCACGTCACGGCGGGTGAGCAGCGAATTCGTCGCGGAGTGGCGCAGCCGCTCGACCTCGTCGTTGATCGACGAATCCTTCTCGATGTACGTGTCCGACTGCGGAATGTACGCCTCGGGCTGGTAGTAGTCGTAGTACGAGACGAAGTACTCGACGGCGTTGTTCGGGAGCAGTTCGCGGAACTCGTTCGCCAGCTGGGCCGCGAGGGTCTTGTTCGGCGCCATCACCAGGGTGGGGCGCTGGAGCTTCTCGATCATCCAGGCGGTGGTCGCCGATTTCCCGGTGCCGGTCGCGCCGAGCAGCACGACATCCTTCTCACCTGCCCGGATGCGCTGTTCCAGCTCGGCAATGGCCGCGGGCTGGTCGCCGCTGGGCTGGTAGGAACTGACGACCTCGAAAGGCGCCACCGAACGTTCGATCTTCGAAACGGGCCGCATGGAACCACCGTACGGCCCCCCACTGACAACCGGGGTCCGGTCACCGGTCCCGCGACGGCGGGGTGTGCTGACGCTGCGACTGGAAGGACGCCGGGTCGGCGTAGGTGCCGAACCGCGGGACCTGCCGCTGGACGGGGATGCCGGGGGCCCGGCCGGTGCCGTGGGTGCCGTGTCCCGCCGGGTCGGCCCAGCCCGGGTCGCCCATCACCATCAAGGGGTCGAACATCACGACCACCGCGGCGAGCAGGAGGAAGCAGCCGGGGCCGATCAGGAGCGGGATCAGGGGTGCGGTCGGCGGGCTTTCGGCCGCGTTGCCGGTGACGTCCGGGTGCAGATGGACACTGAGCGCGGCCATGGCCGTGTAGTGCATTCCGCTCACCGCCACGCCCATCACCACGCTGGCACCGAGGCTGGGCAGGAAGCCGCGGATGGAGACGGCCGCCCAGAGTGCGACCGTCGCGGCGACGACGGCGATGACGACGGAGAGCGCGACGGTGAGCGTGTCGTACTCGAACTGCCCCCGGAGGCGCATTCCTGCCATGCCGAGGTAGTGCATGGTGGCCACGCCGAGACCGGTGATGGTGCCGCCGGTGACCATGGCCATCCGGGTCGCGCCCTGGTACCCGACGATGAAGATGCCGATGCCGACCATGACGATCGCGACGGCCAGGCTGGCGAAGGTGATCGGGATGTCGTACTCGATCGGCACCTGTTCGACGCTGAATCCCATCATCGCGATGAAGTGCATCGTCCAGATGCCGGAGCCTATGGACGTCGCCCCGAGAGCCAGCCAGCCGGCTTTGAAGGAACGCTCGGTCCGCAGCGACCGCGTCGTGCAGCGCAACCCCAGGGCCGCGCCGAGGCACGCCATGAGGAAGGCCGCAGCGGGCGTCACCATCCCATAGCTGAAGCCGTCCGTTGTGCCCTGCATGCTCGTACGCCCTTCGAGTGAAGCCCGGGTTCGGGGTGACCCTAAGGCGCGATGCCCGGCAAACAAACAGAAGGACTGCATTTTATCGGCAGCTCAATCGGCCAGAGACCCGGCCTCGGCTCCTCCGTTCATGTGGTGGCCATCCTTCGCCGGTCCGTCGTTCGGGGGCGGCTGTCACTCTCGGCCCGGACGGAACTCTGACGCAAGGAGTACACGTGTACGCACGCACCGCTACCGCCTCCCTCGCCGCCGTCGCCCTGCTGGGCGCCGGCGCGCTGCTGCTGATCCCCCACTCGCAGGCCACGGACTCCGGCACGGTCACGGGTGCGGGTACGCGCATGGGTACGAGCACGGAGAAAGTCATCCGGACCGTTGTGAACACGCGGGCCATTCCGGCACCCGGCGCCCCGGTCGTCCTCGCCCACCGGGGCGCATCGGCGTACGCGCCGGAGAACACCCTGGCCGCCGTCGACCGGGCCAACCACCTCGGCTTCGACTGGGTGGAGAACGACGTCCAGCTCACCAAGGACGGCGTGCTGGTCGTCATCCACGACACCGACCTGAAGCGGACCACCAACGTCGAGAAGGTCTTCCCGAAGCGCGCACCGTGGGCGGTCAAGGACTTCACGGCCGCGGAGATCGCCCGGCTGGACGCGGGCAGCTGGTTCGGCGCCCGGTACGCCGGGACCCGGATCCCCACGCTCAAGCAGTACCTGGACCGGATCGAGCGCAACGACCAGAACCTGCTGCTGGAGATCAAGAGCCCGCAGACCTACCCGGGCATCGAGAAGGAGACGCTGCGGGTGCTGCGCCAGAAGGGGTGGCTGGACCCCGGTCACGTCAGGTACCGGCTGGTGATCCAGAGCTTCAGCGCGGGCAGCATCAAGAAGGTGCACCAGCAGCGTCCCGACGTCACCACCGGTTTCCTCGGCACCCCCGCGGTTGCCGATCTGAAGGCGTACGCGGCGTTCACCGACCAGATCAACCCGTCGTACACGTCGATCAGCACCCGCTATGTGGCGGCCGTGCACGCACTGAAGGGCGCGCACGGCAGGAAGCTCCGGGTCAACACATGGACGGTCAACGATGCGGCCACCGCCGTGAAGGTGGACAGGTTCCACGTCGACGGGATCATCACCAACACCCCTGACGTGGTGCGCAGGGCCACCGACTGACAGCCTGCCGGAGCTTCTCCTCCCCCACTGTCAGTGGCCGGCCGTACGGTGGTTTCCATGAACAGCAACGGGGATGCAGGCGGTAGCACCGGTGGGACTGTCGAGTGGGCCGTCGTCGGCAGCGACATCGGGCCGCTGCTGCTCGCCGCGACGGCCGCGGGGCTGGTGGGTGTCGTCTTCCACGCCGGCCCCGCGGTGCGGGACAGGGCGGTCGGGCAGCTGCAGGCCCGGCTCGGTGCGGAGCCGGTGGAGGCGCCCGGCTCCGCCCGCCTCACCGAGCCGATACGCCAGCTCGCGGAGTACTTCACGGGTTCCTTGCGGGAGTTCTCCCTCACGCTGGACTGGTCGCTGACGTCCGGCTTCAACCGTCAGGTGCTCCGAGAGCTCGCGGCCGGTGTGCCGTACGGAACGGTCGTCGGGTACGGGGATCTCGCCAGGCGTGTGGGGCAGCCGGGAGCCGCCCAGGCGGTCGGGGCGGCCATGGGGTCCAACCCGCTGCCGGTGGTGGTTCCGTGCCACCGGGTGGTGGAGAGCGACGGCGGGCTCGGCGGGTTCGGCGGCGGTTTGGAGACCAAGCGGCAGCTGCTGGCGCTGGAGGGGGTCCTGCCGCAGCCGCTGTTCTGAGGCCGCTCGCCACGGCCGCCCTCCCCGGACCCGTTTTCGCACCTGCGTGCGAGCTGGCACACTCTGTCGGTGACCAACGCCCTCGACACATCTGACACCCCCGCCGAGCCCGGCTGTCCCGTCACCGCGGCGGAACTCCCCGCCCTGCGGCGCAGAACATCGGCGGTGCTCATCGCCAGCCAGATACTCGGTGGGCTCGGCGTGCCCATCGGTATCGCCCTGGCCCCTGTACTGGCGACGGAGGTGAGCGGCTCGGAGGCGCTGTCCGGTCTCGCCCCGACGGCGTCGGTGACCGGTACGGCGCTGCTGTCGCTGCCGCTGGCCGCCCTGATGACCTCGCGGGGCCGGCGCCCCGGCCTCGTACTGGCCTATCTGATCGGTGCGCTCGGCGCGGCCCTGGTGGTCCTGGCCACCGTCGTGGGCAGTTTCCCGTTGCTGCTGCTCGGCATGGCCGGGTTCGGTGCCGGTTCGTCGGCCAATCTGCAGGCCCGCTTCGCCGCCGCCGATCTGGCCGAGCCGGATCGCCGAGGACGGGCGATCTCCACCGTCATCTGGGCCACCACGATCGGTTCGGTCCTCGGTCCCAACATCGCGGCTCCGGCGGGCCATGTCTTCCGTGGCACATCCATATCCGAGACGGCCGGCCCGTTCCTCATGGCGGCGGCCATCTTCCTGCTCGCCGCCATGGTGGTCGGGGTGCTGCTGCGGCCCGATCCTCTGCTCACCGCGCGTGCGCTGGCGCCGCAGGACGACCGGTCCGCGGGCGGCCGTTCGCTGCGTGCGGGCCTGGCGGCGGTGCGGGCCTCGCCGATGGCCCGGCTGGCGCTGCTGACGGTGGCCGTGTCGCACACCGCGATGGTCTCGATCATGGTGATGACCCCGGTCCACCTGGGCCACCACGGCGCGGACCTCGAGCTGATCGGCCTGGTCATCAGCGGTCATATCGCGGGCATGTACGCGTTCTCGCCGGTGATGGGCTGGCTCTCCGACAGGTTCGGACGGCTCGCCGTGATCGGACTGGCGGCCGGGCTGCTGTCGTGCGCCGCGCTGCTGGCCGGCACCGCGGGCCCCAGCCACGGCCGGACGGCCGCCGGCCTGTTCGTGCTCGGTCTCGGCTGGTCGGCGGGGCTGGTAGCCGGTTCGGCGCTCCTCACCGACTCCGTACCGCAGCCCGCCCGCGCCGCCGTGCAGGGCCTGTCGGACCTGACCATGAACACGGCGGCGGGCATCGGCGGTGCGGTCGCCGGGGTGATCGTCTCCCAGGCGAGCTACGGCTGGCTGAACGCGGTCGGCGCGTGCCTGTTGCTGCCGATGGCGGCACTGGCGCTGCGCCGCGCGCTGACCCGGCCCGCCGCCGCCTGACCGGACGGGATCCGCAGGACGGACATCGCGGGACGAGGTCCGCAAGGCGGCGGCCCAAGCCCGGGCCGGGGACAAGCCCCGGGGCTTCAGAGGCTGATGTGGTACGCCTTGCGCAGCGTCTCGTGCACGGTCCAGGTCGTACGGTCGCCCTCGCGCAGCACGCAGGCGTCACCGGGGCCGATCTGCAGCGTCGCGCCGCCCTCGACCGCGACGGTCGCGCGCCCGCTGACGACCACGAACAGTTCGTCGGCCTCGGTGTCGGTGACCACGCCCGGTGTGATCTGCCAGATGCCCCGCACCTGCTTGCCGTCGGCGGACTCCCACAGCACCTTGCCGGTCACAACGGGCTCGCCCGAGACGATCTGCTCGGGGTCGAGCGGCTCCGGTTCGAGCTCGGCGTCGGGGATGTGCACGGCGAAGGAGGCGGGCGCTTGATCAAATGTGGTCATGGCCGGTCACCCTAGCGACCGCCGCAGAACGTCTCGCGAGCAGGACCGACCGGAGGGAGCCGGACTCGTCCGGCTGGTGCCGCACGGTCCGGCGGCCGTTCGGGTCCCGGGTCACGTTTGAGGGGAGCCCGACCGCGACAGGGATGTGGACATGTCACTGAATGCGCCGGACAGCGCCCACCCGTACGAACCGGTCCCCTCCGCCGAGGTACAGGAAGCCCTCGCCGCGCACCGCCCCGTCGTGGCCCTGGAGTCGACGATCATCGCGCACGGCCTGCCGCGCCCCCGGAATCGGCAGGTCGCGGAAGAGCTGGAGGAGCTCGTACGATCCGCGGGCGCCACCCCCGCGACCATCGCCGTACTGGACGGACGAGCCCATATCGGCATGGACAAGGACCAGTTGGAAAGGGTCGCCGAGGATCCGGCCATGCGGAAGCTCGGGCACCGCGACCTCGCACCGGCACTGGCGGCCGGTGCGAGCGGGGCGACGACCGTGTCCGCGACCGCGTTCCTCGCGGCCCGCGCGGGCCTGCGCGTCTTCGCCACCGGCGGTCTCGGCGGCGTACACCGGGACTGGACCGCGACCCAGGACGAGTCCGCGGATCTCCGGCTGCTCGCCCGCACCGACATCACGGTGGTGTGCGCCGGCGTGAAGTCGATCCTGGACGTCCCGGCCACACTGCAGCGCCTGGAGACCCTCGGGGTCGGGGTGCTCGGCTACGGCACGAAGCACTTCCCCGGCTTCTATCTGAGCAGTTCGGGCGAGCCCGTCGACTGGACGGTGCGTACGCCCGAGGAGGTCGTGGAGGTGATGCGGGCCAGGGAGACCCTGGGCGGCCCCGCCGCGGCGCTGATCGTCGCCAACCCCGTGTCGCGGAAGGACCAGCTGAATCCCGCCCTGCACGACCGGGTGCTGGCCCAGGCGCTGGACGCCTGCCGGGAGCGCGGCATCGTGGGGCAGGCCGTCACGCCGTTCCTGCTGGACCACCTGATGCAGCACACCGGAGGGGCCTCACTGGAGGCCAACCTGGCAGCCGTGCGCGGAAACGTGTCCCTTGCTGCGCGAATCGCGGTTGCCCGGTCCGCCGCGGAACACGGAACAGCCGGGCCGAAGGCGGCGGCCGCCCGATGACCGGCGGCGGTCTTCTCGTCGTCGGGGACGTGGTCACGGATGTGGTGGCGCGGCACGGGGGACCTCTCGTGCACGGCACGGACACAGTGGCCCGGATCAGCACGCTGCCGGGCGGGGCCGGTGCCAATGTCGCCTGCTGGGCGGTGCGTTCGGGCTGCCGGGACGTACGGCTGCTGGCACGGGTGGGCGCCGACTCCGCGGCCTGGCACGAAGATGTGCTGCGCCGGGCGGGGGTACGTCCGCTGCTGGCCGTGGACGACGAGGCACCGACCGCCACCGTCGTCGCGCTCGTCGACTCCGCCGCCGAGCGCACCTTCCTCACCGACAGCGGCGCCGTGCTGCGTCTGTCCCCCGACAACTGGTCGCCTTCGATGCTCGACGGCATCGCGCATCTCCATGTCTCCGGCTACCTCCTCTTCGCCGCCACGAGTCGCGCGACGGCCCTGCTCGCCCTGCGGGAGGCCGGGCGGCGTTCCATCCCGGCGAGTGTGGACCCCGCCTCCGTGGGCTTCCTCGCCGAGCTCGGCGTCGGCCCGTTCCTGACGGCCGTGGAGGGGACGGAGCTGCTGCTGCCGAATGCGGACGAAGCCAGGCTGCTCACCGGCCTCCCCGAAACAGCCGACGCCGCGGCCAAGTTGAGCCTTCTGGTTCCGAAGGTCGTCGTCACCCTGGGCAAGGAGGGGGCCCTGCTGGCCACCGGAGGGAGGGTGACCGGGCGCGTTCCTGCCGTCCCGGTGCGAGGAGCGGTGGACTCGACGGGGGCGGGCGATGCCTTCACCGGAGGGTTCCTTGCGGCGCGACTGGCCGGGGCGGACGATGCCACGGCCGCGGCGGCGGGCTGCCGGTCGGGGGCCGAAGCGGTCACAACGGTCGGCGGCCGCCCCGGTACGTGACGTCGAAGCCTCTTCCCGGCAGGACAGCCTCTAACTCTCCCGGAACAGACCGGTCCAGGCCGGGTGGAGCGGATCGTCGGCCCGGACGACCGTGTCCGCACGCCCGGCGGGCGCCACCTCGTCCTCGTACCGCGCGAAGGCGGGCAGAGTCCACCGCTCGCCCTCCTCGGTACGCCGCCGCAACGCGCCCGGCGAGAGCCGCAGGTGGACGCTCGCGTCGAACGGGAACCAGTGCCCGAGCAGCAACGGCCCATGCACCACCAGCACACCGCCTTCCGGGAGCTGCTGGTACGGGCTGCGGGTGGCCCGGTCCGTCGCCGGGTCCCAGAGATCGGGCAGCACGCGCCCGCTGCCGCCCGCCTCCAGCGGCCCGAAGACCTCGCGCCAGAGCGCACCCGTGTCGAACCAGCTGTCGAAGTACGAGTCGGGGTCCTCCTTGCCGTACTCGTACCGCAGACTCGCCGGGCGCAGGAACCCCTCAGTGGACACGACGAACACCGCACGACCACGAATCCGCAGCGCCTCGGCGACACGCTCCGCCAGCTCCCCGGTGCGGGCGGCCGGAGCGCCGTCGACGGCGACCTTGAGCCACGGCCCGCCGTCGGCCGGCCTCAGCCCGTCGGCGTGCGCGGCCACCGCTTCGGCCAGCCGTTCCCAGGTGATCGGTTCTAGTCGCACCTGTCCATCATCGCTCCCGGCACCCGTGCGTCGGCGCCGAGCGCGCGGCATCCCCGGTTCCGGAGGCGTACGGAGAGACGCTCGCCGACCGAAAGCCGGCGGCGGTGGGCGATCGTCTCGCGCCAGGTCACTTCTTCGCGCCGCAGTCCACCGCATCGGCGTCGTCGGAGAGCGCACTGCCCTCGGGCAGCAGATAGGTCACCCAGAGCACGACCGGCTCGGTGCCCAGGTTACGTCCGATGTGGGGGCGGTGGGCGCCGGACGGCTCGATGAACGACGTGCCCGCGGCCATCACCTCGACCGAGCAGTCGTCCAGTATGCGGGTCAGCGTCCCCGACTGGACGACGGCGATCACCTGACCACTGTGGGTGTGCCAGCCGGTGGAGCCGCCGGGCTCCACGGTGATCGTCCGGAAGGTCACATCCGTCCGGCCTTTCGGCGTCTTGACCTTCAGCTTCCCGGTCGACGTGCCCTTCGCGACCACCGTGCCGCTCACTCCGCTGCCGGGCGCGGCCATGGCCGCCGGGGGTCCGAAGCCGAGCGCGGCCACACAGCCACCGCTGACCAAGGCCTTGCCGAATCGCACCTGCTGCCCGTACTGGTCCTGCCGTTCCCGCCGTTCCTGCTGTCTGCCGATCCTCATGCGAACCCTCTCCGCCTCGACGTCAAGGACATCCCAAATGCCCCCACGTTACCGGGGAGTTGACACGCGGAATCATCCGGACACGACGGTCGCACGACAGTCACGTGATGGTCATTCGCCCCGAAGCTCTCCGGCCAGCGGCCCCTCGCCCACGACCTCGATCCGTCCGTCCTTCACGGCCTCGGCGAGCGTGCACTCGCCCCGCCCGAGCGCGAGACAGAGCTCGACGTCGAGCGTGATCCGGGCGTCGGCGTGAGCGGCGGGCCCGTCCCCGTACACCCCCTCACCGCCGGCCGGTCCACCCAACTGTACGTGGAACTCCCCCTCGTCGAGGTGGACTTCGACGACTCCTTCGTGAGCCAGCCCGTCCAGCACCCGCAACAGCGGAAGCGCGAACCAGTGGGCCCGCACCGCATCCGTCGGCCGCCGTTCGCCGATCGCGGGCGCGCCCCACTCGGCGAGCGCGGCAAGGACAGGCAGCAACGCGTGACCTCGCTCGGTCAGTTGGTACACCGAGGCGGCAGCGGGCGGGGGCAGCCGCCGACGGGTGGCCAGGCCGCTCTGTTCCATGTCCTTGAGGCGGGAGGCGAGGACGTCGGTGCTGACGCCGGGAAGATCGGCGTGCAGATCGGTGTAGCGGCGTGGTCCGGCCAGCAGTTCACGGACTATCAGCAGGGTCCACCGGTCTCCGACGGAGTCGAGGGCCCGGGCGGTGGCGCAGAACTGGTCGTAACTTCGGCGGCGCGCTGAGCGTGCGGGCGGCTGCTGCTGACGTGGCATGCGACGCAGTCTAGACATGTTGTTGGACTTTCCAAGCCCGAACTTGGTAAAACCAAGTATCGCAATCAGGTAGGGGAGGCCACCGCATGGAATTCCGGCAGTCCAGCAAACTCAACGAGGTCTGTTACGAGATCCGGGGCCCGGTCATCGAGCACGCCAACGCCCTGGAGGAGGCGGGCCACAGCGTGCTCCGCCTCAACACGGGCAACCCCGCGCTCTTCGGTTTCGAGGCGCCGGAGGAGATCGTCCAGGACATGATCCGGATGCTCCCGCAGGCTCACGGCTACAGCGATTCGCGCGGCATTCTCTCCGCCCGCCGCGCGGTGGCGCAGCGCTATCAAGCGATCGGCCTGACCGATGTCGGGGTGGACGACATCTTCCTCGGCAACGGGGTGTCCGAGCTGATCTCCATGTCCGTACAGGCACTGCTGGAGGACGGCGACGAGGTGCTGATCCCGTCGCCCGACTATCCGCTGTGGACCGCGGTGGTCACTCTGGCGGGCGGCAAGGCCGTGCACTACACCTGCGACGAGGCGTCGGACTGGAACCCGGACCTCGCCGACATGGCGTCGAAGATCACCGACCGCACCAAGGCCGTCGTGATCATCAACCCGAACAACCCGACCGGCGCCGTCTACCCGCGCGAGATCCTCGAAGGCATCCTCGACCTGGCCCGCCGGCACGGTCTGTTGGTCCTCGCCGACGAGATCTACGACCAGATCCTGTACGACGACGCCGAGCACCACAGTGTGGCGGTCCTCGCCCCCGACCTGGTCTGCCTCACCTTCAGCGGTCTGTCCAAGACGTACCGGGTGGCAGGGTTCCGCTCCGGCTGGATGGTGGTGTCGGGGCCGCAGCAGCACGCCGCCAACTATCTGGAGGGCCTGACCATGCTCGCCTCCATGCGGCTGTGCCCGAACGCGCCCGCCCAGTACGCCATTCAGGCCGCGCTCGGCGGCCGGCAGTCCATCCGTGAGCTGGTGGCACCGGGCGGCAGGCTGTACGAGCAGCGCAACCGGGCCTGGGAGAAGCTGAACGAGATCCCAGGGGTGTCGTGCGTGAAGCCGAAGGGGGCGCTGTACGCGTTCCCGCGCATCGATCCGAAGGTGCACAACATCGTCGACGACGAGAAGTTCGTCCTCGATCTGCTGCTGCGCGAGAAGATCCAGGTGGTGCAGGGCACCGGTTTCAACTGGCCGCGTCCCGACCACTTCCGGATCCTGACCCTCCCGTACGCTGACGATCTCGACGCGGCGATCAGCCGCATCGGCCGCTTCCTGAACGGATATCGTCAGTGACCTGCCCCGCCTGCCGGCTGCCCGTCCATACGCAGTTCGCCTCGCCCGGGCTCGTCGGCCCGATCGTCGAGGGCGGACTCGATCCGGCCGACGACCCGGGCTGGGCGGACTCCGGGGCGGGCTCACCCGCCGAGTACGCGCGCTGGGCAGGTCACCTGTGCGGTGTGACCTGTCTGCGCATGGCGCTCGGTGCCGGCGCCCCGCCGCTGTTCGCCCTGCGTGACGGGGCGCTCAAGTACGGCGCGTACACGGAGGATGCGCAGGGGGCGATCCGGGGCCTGGTCTACGCGCCCTTCGCGGAGTACGCGCGGGAGGTGCACGGCCTCGAAGCCACCGTCCACCGCCACCTGTCGACGGACGAGATCGTGGCCCTGCTGGACGAGAGGCGGACGGTGATGGCGTCGGTGCACTACGGGATCCGGTATCCGGAGCGACCCGCTCCGGGCCGGGGCGGTCATCTGGTGCTGGTGACGTCCCGTACGCCTGACGGCGGCGGCGTGCACTTCCACAACCCGTCGGGCACGACGGCCACGACTCGGGCCGCGGAACTGCCCCTGACGGACTTCGAGCGATTCTTCGCCGGGCGCGGGGTATCGCTCGCCGGCGACGCGCATCAGGGGCCGGAAACGGGAGCGGGCCCGGGGGCGTAGCCGGCCCCCGGGCCCTGAGTGATGCCGCCCATTCGGCACGCCGGCACTTTTAAGAGCCCGGGTCAGTCGTAATGTCGCCGCGTCCTTCCTTTAGACGACCGCAGATCGAAGCTCCGCGGGTTGGAGTCGAACCAACATCTCGACGCGCATGGGCCCGAGCCCGTTTGATCCGGCGATCGGCGGCGAATGCTGAGTCTGGAGCAAGAGTCTGAGATTGATCGCGGTCTGCCTCTGCCATTTGGGCCACCCCGGCCCGTGCGGTCGCACCGACCGAATCGGTGCGGCCCGAATGCCGGGGGGAGGACTCGAACCTCCACCGGAACCGCGTCGTCACGACAAGCTTCAGTTTCAGCTTGCGCTCCTCGCGCACCCCGGCCGTGACAATGCGGCCGGGGAATCCATGGTCGGCTACCCGAAGAGGTAACCGAATACCGCATCACCCACCCGCTGGTCGGTGACCTCCACGCCGTTGGCCTCCTCGCGGGCGAACTTCACGGCCTGCTGGAGCTTCTCCACCCGGTCCAGGAGTTCATTGATGCGCCGCGCCGGAAGAGCCCCGGAGAACTTCACGGTCGTCCAGTAACCGATCGGAACGTCCTCGTAGTACACCTCGCCCTGCGCCGGGTGCTTCTCGGTGGCCTCCGCCTTCACATGGTTGCGGGGCACCTTCTTCGTACGGAGCGTCCGGACCGGCTCGGTCTTCCAGGAGTCCGTCGACGGGTCCTGCGTCCACGCCTCGGCGGCGTCGAGCACCGGCAGCTTGCGCACAAACGTGTTGATGTCCGTCAGTTGCTTCTCCAGGAAGAGCAGATACGACACCGGCACATCGGCGACGAGCACCCGGCCGTCGACCTTCACATCCGCGCGGGCCGCACAGTTCGCCCAGTCCTTCGTGGCGGTCACATCGAAGAGCCGGGTCAGCGTCGCCGCGGTGTCCCGCAGCACGTCCTCGGCCTTGATCTGCACCAGTGTCGACTCCGGCGGAAGCTGCTCACCCTCTTCGTCCTTCGGCTGATAGGTCCGGGAGATCCCGGCCAGCAGCCCGACCTTCTGGAGGCCGTGATGCGCCGCCGTCAGGTCCTGGTGAGCCTTGGACTTGACGCCTTTCTCCACTGCGATGATCTGATTGAGTTTCGCCACGTCGAGGAAGTCAGCACCGGCAATCCGCCCCGTACGAAGGGTTTTTGCGGCCGTACTCCGCCTCCCGCGCAGCTGCCTTCACCGGTACGGGTGGTTTCCACCCGATGCCCATGTCCTGCCGTTCTCCGGCGGGGGCCGCTTGCCACAGTGAGCCGCGCGCAGTCCGCGCCCGCCCCCTCCGAAAGGCCCCTCCGTTGCCGCTCCTCCCCCACTCGGCCGGCCACCAGAGCAACGAGAGCACCGACGCCGGTGACAGTCGGCGCGGCTTGAAGCAACACAGTGCGCTGACCGCGGCGGCCACCGCCCTCGCCGTACTGGCCATGGGCACACCCGTCGCCTACGCCACACTGGGCAATGGATCGCCCACCGCCTCGAAGTCCGCTGCATCGGGTGTCGCCGCCCGCGGCAAGGCCTATATCGAGACCCGGCTGTTCTTCGGTACGGAACGCCCGGACGGCGGGCCGGATGTGACCGACCGGCAGTTCCTGGTCTTCGTCGACGAGGAAGTCACCCCGCGCTTCCCGAGGGGCCTGACCATCCAGGACGGCCGCGGTCAGTGGCGGGACTCCCACGGGGTGATCGAGCGGGAGCGCAGTTACGAACTGATCCTGCTCTACCCGGCGACCGAGGCACGGCTGCGCGACCAGCAGATCGAGCGGATCCGCAACGCGTACGAGAACGCCTACGCCCAGGACTCGGTGGCCCGGCTGGAAGAGCGCACGACCGCCGACTTCTGACGACACCCGAGTCGCCCCCCGGCCGCAGCCGACCTGCACGCCGGCTGCTTTCAGGCGACGACCAGCCCCCAGACCACCGCACCGGAGAACCAGTTCACCCGTCATGCCGGACCACTCCCAGGTGCTCCATGTCCGATCCGATACTGTGCCGCGGCCAGGATTCCGGATGCGCGGGATATGTGAAGCAGGGAGCAATCACATGGGTACGCCGATACGCCACTTCACTGCTGCACGGGCGGACGGTCAGGTCTTCACGGTCAATATCGAGCGGAATTTCCAGTACAACCCGTACCGCGACTTCGTTGTCTGTGCGCACTGTGACTGGTCGCCGTCGCTCCTCACCATGGAAAGGATCACCGACATGGCCGGGGAGCATCTGGCGTCGGCGCACGGCGCCGACCTCGGCCTGGCCCACCACGAGAACGAGTCGTTCCGAAAGGGGCGGCTGATCGTTCTCCCGATCGTCACGGTGATTCTGATCGCGCTCTTCGTCTATCTGCGGAGCTGACAGCCGGAGTCGAGGACCGCTATGAGGTGGGGCCGGGGTAGGCCGGTGGTCAGCGGTCGAGCAGCGCCGTGAGGGTGCCCACCGGGTCCACGTCCGGCATGGCACGGGGCCACCAGTCGTCCTTGCCCCGGTCCGATTCATAGCCGTACCAGCGGCCGTCGTGGCCGAAGCGGAGCTGAATTGTGCCGCCGGGGTGCGTGAGGTGGTTGCGCCAGGGCTGGAAGCGGGGGAAGTCGGCGACCGCGAGGGCGGGGCGGGCCCGGTCGAAGGGGCCGGCCGGGGGGTCCCAGGGCGTTTCCAGGACCTCCAGGCCCGCGGCGCCTCCCTGGCGCCAGGCGGCGACGGCGCGGGCCAGGTCGGTGGTGGTACGGCCGGTGGCGAAAGCCAGTTCCCGGTAGAGGGCGCGGGTGGTGGCGGTGAGTCCGGCGGTGGGGCGGGCCGCAGCCAGCCGGACGGCGTCCTGCCAGGGCGTGAGCCCGGAGAGGGGGTCCTGGCCGGTGGTGAGGAGGGCATGCGCGCGGGCGGCCGCGTCCGTGGCCAGATGGTCGAGGGAGAGCGGGTCGCGGGCGCCGGGCAGCGGCGGGTACGAGGGTGGCTGGCCGGGTTGCGACGGTACCGGGAGCGGGGCGGGCAGCGGCGGGAGGAAGCGGTCGGCCAGGGCTTCGCGCGCCGGTACGGAGGGGGTGGTGGGGGCCGTGGGGCGTTCCCGGGCACCGTGCGCCGCGCTGCGCCGGCCCAGCTCCTCGACGAGTTCGCGCTCACCGCGGCCGCGCAGCAGCAGGAGGACGAACGGGTCGGTGTCCAGCAGGCGGGCCATCTGGTAGCAGAGGGCGGCGACGTGCTTGCACGGCCAGCCGTGGTCGGGACAGGAGCAGCTCGGGTCGAGGTCGTTCGCGGCGGGCAGCAGTCCGGTGCCCGCCTCGGCCGCCGTGTCGACGAGGGTGTGCGGCATCTCCTTGGCGAGCAGCGCGGTGAGATGATCGGGCCGGGCGGCGACGGCGTCGAGGAAGGTGTCCCAGCCGGTGTCGGTGAGGGGGCGCAGCCGCAGCTCGGCGCGGTACGGACGGGGGCGGCTGCCCTGGACGTAGGCGACGACGCGGCCGGGGGTGACGGTGATCGCGGCGACATGGCCGGTGTCCGCGTAGGCACGGCCGCGGGCGAGCCGGCCCTCGTCCATCGGCAGGGACTCCAGCGCCGCCACCCAGGACCGCCCCCACCAGGTGTCCGCGAACGGTTCGTCGCCGTGGGACGTGCGGGGCGGAACCGCCTCGAAGGTGCGCCGCAGATCGTCGGGGCCGGGGCGGGCCCTGACGTACGACGGGGACGAGGGCTGGGAGCGGGGGCTCATGACGGCCTCCGGAGCGCGACGAGATCGGCGAGGTCGCGGTCGCTGAGTTCGGTCAGCGCGGTCTCTCCGGTGCCGAGGACCGCGTCGGCCAGGGCCTGCTTGGCCGCCAGCATCTCGCCGATCCGGTCCTCGACGGTGCCTTCCGCGATCAGCCGGTGCACCTGGACGGGCTGTGTCTGCCCGATGCGGTACGCACGGTCCGTGGCCTGTTCCTCGACGGCCGGGTTCCACCAGCGGTCGTAGTGGATGACGTGGGCGGCGCGGGTGAGGTTCAGCCCGGTGCCGGCCGCCTTGAGGGAGAGCAGGAAGACGGGTACCTCGCCGGACTGGAAGCGGTCCACCATCCGTTCCCGCTCGGCCACCGGTGTACCGCCGTGCAGCAGCTGGGAGGGGACGGCGCGCGAGGCGAGGTGCGCGGAGAGGAGCCGGGCCATCGTCACGTACTGGGTGAAGATCAGCACGGAGCCGTCCTCGGCGAGGATCGTGTCGAGCAGCTCGTCGAGCAGGGCGAGCTTGCCGGAGCGGCCGATGAGGCGGGTCGGTTCCTCCTTCAGATACTGCGCCGGGTGGTTGCAGATCTGCTTGAGCGAGGCCAGCAGCTTCATGATCAGACCGCGGCGGGCGATGCCCTCCGAGGCTTCGATGAACGCCATGGTCTCGCGCACCGCCGCCTCGTAGAGCGTGGCCTGTTCGCGGGTGAGGAAGACCGGGTGGTCGGTCTCCGTCTTGGGCGGCAGCTCCGGGGCGATGCCCGGGTCGGACTTCTTTCGGCGCAGGAGGAACGGCCTGACCAGCCGGGAAAGACGCTCGACCGCGTCGTCGTTACCGAGTCCTGCCGCGGTGCCGGTGTTCTCGACGATCCGGGCGTGCCGTGCACGGAACGCCTTGAGCGGGCCGAGCAGTCCGGGGGTGGTCCAGTCGAGCAGGGCCCAGAGCTCGGAGAGGTTGTTCTCCACAGGGGTGCCGGTGAGCGCGATCCTGGCCGGTGCCGGGATGGTGCGCAGCGCCTTCGCCGTGGAGGAGTGCGGGTTCTTCACATGCTGCGCCTCGTCGGCCACGACAAGTCCCCAGCTGTGGGCGGCGAGTTGGGTCGCGCTGGAGCGCATCGTGCCGTACGTGGTGAGGACGAAGCCGCCGTCGGGGTCGTCGAGCGTGCGGCCGGTGCCGTGGAAGCGGCGCACGGGGACACCGGGGGCGAAGCGGTTGATCTCGCGGTGCCAGTTGCCGACGAGGGAGGCGGGGCAGATCACCAGGGTGGGTGCGGGGTGCGTGCGGTGCAGATGGAGGGCGATGACGGTGATGGTCTTGCCGAGTCCCATGTCGTCGGCGAGGCAGCCGCCGAGGCCCAGCGATGTCATGCGGTCCAGCCAGGCCAGGCCGCGCAGTTGGTAGTCGCGGAGCGTGGCGTCGAGCCCGGGCGGCGGTGCGACGGCCGTGTCATCGGCGAGGATGCGGGTACGGAGCTCGGCGAGGGCACCGGCCGGCACCGCCTCGACCTGCTCGCCGTCCACCTCCGCGCTGCCGGTCAGCGCGACGGCGAGGGCGTCCACCGGATCGAGCAGCCCGAGCTCCCGCTTGCGCGCCTTGCGTACGAGCGCGGGGTCGACGACGACCCACTGGTCCCGCAGGCGCACCACCGGCCGGTGGGCCTCCGCGAGGATGTCCATCTCCCGCTCGGTGAGCTGTTCGTCGCCGAGGGACAACTGCCAGTTGAAGGCGAAGAGCTGCTCGGCGTCGAAGAACGAGGTGCCGTCGGTGGCCGAGCCGGGTGCGGGCCGGACCACTGCGGCGGCGGTCAGCGAACGGACGAGTTCGCGCGGCCAGTGGACGCTCACCCCGGCCTGCGTCAGCCGCGCCCCGGCGTCGCTCAGCAGCTCGTACAGCTCGTCCTCGGTCAGGGCGAGCACATCGGGGACCGGCTGGTCCAGCAGCCGCTCCAACGGCGCCCAGACTCGGGCGGCACGGCGCAGCGCGAGCACGGCGTCGATCCTGGCCCGGGGGCCGAACGGCTCTCCTCCGCCGCCGTTCCACAGTGTGGCGGCGTCGATGACGTACGTCGGGTCGGCCAGGCTGTGCACCTGCGTGATCGCCGCGGCGGCGTGCCGGGCGGCGCCCGGCTGGACCTCCGCGGAGCTACCGGAGGCCTCGGGCCCGTCGGTACCGGCAGCGGTTCCGTCGGCCGCGTCCCCGGCGTCGGGGTTGCCGTAGGTGTCGGCCGTGTCGAAGAGCTCGTACGCCGACAGGTCGAGGCGGAGCGACACCCGTACCCCCGCGTCCAGACCGGCCGCGACCTCGACGGCCCAGTCGCGGGCCCGGGGCAGATGCTGGGCCTCGCGGGCCGCGAAGGGGGCACCCGTCGCGTACGCCGCGGCGGGCGTCCGGGGCAGGGTGTCGGCGACCGCGTCGACGAAGGCGCCGAGCAGCGACTCGGGGTCGGGGAGCCGGAGCGGTGTGCGGTCAGGGAGCGGGACGGCGTAGGCCTCGGGCGGCATGGCGGCGGCGACCGCCCGCAGATGGGCGATGTCCTCGGCGTCGCGCGGTCCGGCCCGCCAGGCGTCGTGGTCGTCGGCCGTCAGGCCGGGGACCAGCCTGCCGCGCGCCACCAGGTTGAGCGCATGGAGTGCGGCCGCGCCCCAGCAGCGCGCGGCCGGGTGGGCGGACTGCTGATGCCGGGCGCGAGCCAGCAGGGGCACGGCATCGGCGACGGGCAGCAGCACGGCGGGTACCGTCCGGCGGCGGACGTCGTCCTGCTGTCCGTGGCGTCGTACCACCGTGATCTCGGTGGTCTCGGCCGGAGTCTGTTCGTGGGCGCCGCCGATCGCCGGTAGCGGTCCGCCGTCCGGGTCCCAGAAGGCGACGCGTCCCTCTCTCGGCAGTGGGGCGGGCAGGAAGACGGCAGCACAACGCAGGAGGCGGGCAGTTGCCGCGTCCTGCGTCTGTTGCTGTACGTGTGGTGCCGAGGTCATCGCTCCCCTCCCGTCCCGCCCTTGATCGTCCGATCCTCTCGATCTCTCTGTCTCTGCGAGTCTAGGCGGGGGGTCCGACAACCGGTCTCGCGCCGGTATTCGCGCAGGTCAGTGCCTGGCCAGCGGCTTGGAGCGAGTGACCCGCGTGGGCCCGGAGGGGGTGGGTGCGGGCGTCACAGGCGGCGACTGCTGTGGCTGCTGCGACGGTTGTTGCTCGGGCTGTTGTTGCTGAGGCTGTGGCTGGAGCTGCGCTTGCTCCTGCGTCGATACGGGCTGCTGCGCCCGCTCCAGGAAGCGGAGCAGCTCCACCGGGAATGGCAGCACCAGCGTGGAGTTCTTCTCCGCAGCGACCGCGACCACGGTCTGCAGCAGTCGCAGTTGGAGCGCGGCCGGCTGGGAGGACATCTCCTTCGCCGCCTCGGCCAGCTTCTTCGATGCCTGGAGCTCCGCGTCCGCGTTGATGACACGCGCGCGCCGCTCCCGGTCGGCCTCGGCCTGACGCGCCATGGAGCGTTTCATCGTCTCCGGCAGCGATACGTCCTTGATCTCCACCCGGTCGATCTGGACGCCCCACCCCACGGCCGGACTGTCGATCATGAGCTCCAGCCCCTGGTTCAGCTTCTCCCGGTTGGACAGCAGATCGTCCAGGTCGCTCTTGCCGATGATCGAGCGCAAGGATGTCTGCGCCATCTGCGACACCGCGAACCGGTAGTCCTCGACCTCCACGACCGCGCTGGCCGCGTCGACCACCTTGAAGTAGATGACCGCGTCCACCCGCACCGTCACGTTGTCCCGCGTGATGCCGTCCTGTGCGGGCACCGGCATCGTCACGATCTGCATGTTGACCTTGTGCAGCCGCTCGATACCGGGAAGCACCATGGTGAATCCGGGTCCGCGCACATCGTTGCGCAGCCTGCCCAGCCTCAGCACGACGCCCCGTTCGTACTGCTTGACGACCTTCGCAGCCGCGGCCACATAGACCGCCCCCACGGACGCCGCCGTCACTACGGCGACCATCAGTTCTTGGACCATGACGGCCCCCTGCCAGCCGGACACATGCGGCTCTTGCCGCTATTACCACGTTATGCCCCATATGAACACCAGGCGAACATGGGTCCGATCCACGGTCACCCGGCAGGCCGCGCACCGGATGCCGGGGCGGCCGGGAGCGGGCAGCGTGACTAGCGGTACAGATGAGCCGGACGACACAGACGAGGACCCGCCCATGCCCGTGATCGATCACCGACGCCGCCGTTTCGGCATCGCCGCCGGGACCGCGCTCCTGACCTTCACCGTCGCGGGCTGCTCCGGCCTCGGCCGCACCGCGGTCGGGCCGGTCACCTACGTCACCGAGCGGGACGCCGTGATCATGGTGAACAGCCCCTCTGTGAAGGGCTGCCACCGGCTCGCTCCGGCGGGCGCCAAAGAAGTGCTGAACGGGACCCTGATCGACATCATCCTGTACCGCACGCCCGACTGCACGGGTCCGGGGACGACATATGTCGCCACGACGCTCGCCGACGTCAATCCGCCGAGCGCTCTCCCCTGGCGCAGCTTCAGCACGGTCCACTGACGGGCGCGGGGCGCACGCCCCGCCGAGTCCCTAAGCGCGCCGACGCACGAGCGCGATCAGCTGTGACGTACTGTCCTGCCGGTCGCGGGCGATCAGGACGACCAGCACAATGAGCAGCGCCGGCATGATCGCGTTCACCGGGTCGAGCAGCGTGAGCTGGACGATGGACGCTCCGGCCAGCAGCCCGACGAAGGCCATCGCCGCCACCCCGGACAGCAGGGGCACCAGCAGGGCGATGGCGCCCGCCATCTCCAGGGCTCCGACGAGGTACATCGCGCCATGGCTCCAGCCCATCCGGTCGAAGGACTCGATCGCGGACTCATGGGCGATCAGCTTGGCGAACGCGCTGAAGGCGAAGAACAGGGCGAGCACGACCCGTGCGACGGTGAGCGCGACCGCGCCCCGGCTGCGTGCCACGGTCGCCCCAGTGGTGGTGGTGTTCGTCGTGGTCTCGGACATCTGGGTCTCCTCGGGAAGCGTCGCGTGGTGTTGCGTACGCAAGGAAAGACCCCGCAGCGGTCCGGAACTCATCGCATCCCGGACGGCCGGTCTTCTCGGTTCCCGTCGCCCCGGCGACTACCTGGGCACAGCCCGTACCCACACCCCGTCATCCGTCAGACAGCGGTCGACGGCGAGTCCCGCCGCCTCCAGGTGTCCCTCGAACTGTTCCTTCGTCAGCTCCCGCGACAGGAAGGTCTGGGTCCATCGCGCATCGTCGAAGATGTACTCCGCGTGCACCGAGTTCACCCCGTCGCCGACGGGGTCCGCCGAGACGATCCGCACGGTGTATCCAGCCGGATCGACCCGCTCCCGCGGCAGATCGGTGTGGTAGTCGGCGCCCTCGCGCTGAAGGAGTACGACGCCGCCGTCCCTGACGTACCTCCGGCAGGTCCGCAGCATGGCGTCGCGCGCCTGGTGCTCGCTCGTGTGCACCAGGAACGACGCCAGCATCACCACGTCGAACGTCTCGTCGCCGAGCTCGAGCGACTCGATGGGGCTCCGCACCGTGCGCGCGCCCCGAATGTGTTCCAGCATCTGCGCCGACTCGTCCACGGCCGTGACCTCGAAGCCGCGTGCGACCAGCGGATGGGTCACCCGGCCCGCCCCGCAGCCGAGCTCCAGAATGCTCGCACCGGCGGGTACCGCCGCCTCGATCACGTCCGGTTCGGCCCCGACGGACAGCCGCGCGTACAGCTCGACCGCGCAGCCGTCCGGCGTGATCGAGCCGGGCCCGGTCCCCGAATATCCCTCACGCACCACTGATCCGCTCATGTACGGCCGAACGAACGGCCGTTGGGCACCGTTCCCGGTCCGGGCGGGGGCCGGGGAAAGACCCGTCAGCACACCGGATAGCGTTCCTGCGGCCACTCCACCGCCTGCTCGAACTCCAGACACAGGTCGTCGGCCAGCTCGGCGATCACTCCCCGCCCCTCCGTCAGCACCAGCCAGGACGGCGGGAGTTGCACGTCTGCGTGGCGGGCGCCGAGCAGATTTCCGCAGACCGAACCGGTGGAGTCGCTGTCGCCCGAGTGGTTGACCGAGAGCAGCAGCGCCCGAGCGACCTGGTCGGCGTCCGGCAGCACCAGGGCGCAGTACACAGCAATGGCGAGGGCCTCCTCGGCCACCCAGCCCGCGCCCAGTGACTCCACCTTCTCGGCGGTCGGCGCGCCCTGCGCGGCCAGGTCGACGGCCGCGCGCAGCGCCACCGTCGTCTCCTCGTGTCCCGGGTGGCGGGCCAGCAGCTCCAGGGCCCGGAGCACGGCGCCCGCCATCGAGTCGCCCTCCATCAGATGGGCGATGATCGCGGCGAACGCACCGGCCGCGTACGCACCGGTCAGGTGCCCGTGGGTGATCTGCGCGCACCGGTACGCCAGCCCGAAGCCGGTCTCCGCTCCCTCACCGATCAGGCCGAAGGGCGCGGACCGCATCACCGTGCCGCATCCCTTGGACCCGGTGTTGACCGGCCCGGGCCGGCCGAGCGGACCCGTGGGGTCGGGGATGTGCTCGGCGGCGAGACCGGTCAGGCAGGCGTTGCCGGGGGCACGGCGCGCGTACAGGAAGCGCTGCTGCCGCAGCCACCCGGTCCGTACGGGGTCGTCCCCGCCGCGGGCCGGTGGTGCGGGGTGGTTCTGGGTGTCGAGCCAGCGCAGATAGGCGTTGCGTACGAGGGCGGTCTCGGCGCCGCCGATGCCCTTCGACATCGCCCGGGAGTGCGCCCTGATCAATCCTTCGGCGGTGAACAAGGTCATCTGCGTGTCGTCGGTGATCCGGCCGACGGCCCCGTCCGCGTCCGCGACGAGCCCCCGGACGCCGTCTTCTCCGTACGCCCTGCGGATGCCGGCGAGCGAGAGGAACTCCACCGGGTTGCCCAGTGCGTCCCCGATCGCACCGCCCAGCAGCGACCCTCGGACCCGGGCCCTGCGGGCGGCGCTGTTCCGCCATGGTGTCCCGTTCACGGACGTTCCCCCACAATCTGTCTCGACGTGCTTCAAAACCGCAGTCGTGGGTCCATCCTGGTAGGAGAGGCGATCGCCATGCGTACCGGTAACGAACCGATGACTGCACGCAGCCCCTTGCGACTGCGGCTGTGCCTGAGTCTATGGGGCATGGCCTGGGCCGTTTTCGGCCTGACGGCCTTCTCCCTGGTCGACCGTCCGGGCTGGGCCGTGGCCTGCGGGCTGCTGCTTCTGCTGACACTGGTGGATCTTGTGGTGATCGTCCACCACATCCACCAGGGCCCGCACTACCAGCCGGGCCGCAACATCCCCCCGTACGAGCCGGACCACGGCGGACGCGGTCGGTACGGACACTGAAGCCACGGTGCGGTTCCGGCGCGTGTACGCATCGGTTCCGGCGCAGCTACCCGCGACGGGCCGAGGCCGTCAGGCGCCCGCGTCGAAGCGGGCCGCCCGCAGGTACTCCGGGTTCGGGTCGAGGGCGGCGGCCAGCCGGAAATGGCGAACGGCCGCCTCCGAGCGGCCGGAGCGCTGAAAGGTGCGGGCCAGCGCGAAGTGCGCGAACGCGTTGTCCGGTTCGCGCTCCAGAACGAGTTCGAATTCGAGTTCGGCAGGGCGTAGTTGGGCGGCAGCGAAGAAGGCGCGGGCCCGCAGCAGGCGGGCGGCCGTGTTCTCCGGATGGGCTGCGATCACCGAGTCCAGAAGCTTGACCGCACCCCGTGGATCGCGCGCGGCCAGCAGGCGTTCGGCCGCGCGGAAGTCGATGACGTGGGTTTCCGGGGTCCTCTCGGGCACGCTCGCATCCTTCCCTTCGCTTCCGGCTTTCCAACGTCCGGCCGGGTACCGGTATTCCGGTCCGGTGGTCAGCCGGTGGCCGCCCGCCGGGTCAGCTCCGCCCAGACCTTGCGGACCTGCGGCTCCAGCGCATCGAGCAGCCCGTCGTTGTCGATGATCAGATCGGCGACGGCGCGTCGCTGCTCGCGGGTGGCCTGCGCGGCCATCCGGGCGCGGGCCTCGGACTCCGTCATTCCGCGCAGCCGTACGAGCCGGTCGAGCTGGGTCTCCGGGGTGGCGTCCACGACCACGACCAGGTCATAGAGGGGGGCGAGGCCGTTCTCGGTGAGGAGGGGGACGTCATGGACGACGACGGAGTCGGGGCCTGCGGCACGCTCCAGCTCGGCGGAGCGGGCACCGACGAGCGGGTGGACGATCGCATTGAGGGTGGCGAGCCGGTCGGCGTCCGAGAAGACGATCGAGCCGAGCTTCGGCCGGTCCAGGGTGCCGTCGGCGGTGAGGATGCCTGCGCCGAACGCGTCGACGACGGCCGCGAGTCCGGGGGTCCCGGGCTCGACGACCTCGCGCGCGATGCTGTCGGCGTCGATCAGCACAGCCCCGTACGAGACCAGCAGCCGTGACACTTCGCTCTTGCCGGCGCCGATGCCGCCGGTCAGGCCCACTTTCAGCATGGTCGGCAGCCTAGTGTGCGACCCCCGGCCGGTCATGGCCCGGTCATGGCGCACCCGCCGGCCGGTCGCGGCATCGCACGCGCCGATCCGTCAGGCGTCGCCCTCCCGCTCGGCGAGGAACCGCTCGAATTCGAGGCCGATCTCGTCGGCGGACGGCAGGTCGACCGATTCCGCGACCAGGTTGCCGCGCGTCTCGGAGCCCGCGATCGCGTCGTACTGGTGCTCGAGCCCCTCGACGAGCGAGACGAGCTCCTCGTCGCCCTGGTCGATCTGGCGGTCGATCTCGGTCTGTGTGCGGTGTGCCTCAGTGCGCAGCGAGTGGGCGATGCTCGGCAGGACCAGTCCGGTCGCGGCCGTGATCGCCTCCAGCGCGGTGAGCGCGGCGTCCGGGTAGGCGGAGCGTGCGACGTAGTGCGGCACATGGGTGGCGACACCGAGGACATCATGTCCGGCCTGCATCAGCCGGTACTCCACCAGTGCCTCGGCGGAGCCGGGGACCTGCGCCTCGTCGAACGGGCTGCGGTGGCCCGGCATCAGGTCCGTGCGGTTGCCGTGCGGGGTGATGCCGACCGGGCGGGTGTGCGGGACGCCCATCGGGATGCCGTGGAAGTTGACGGAGAGGCGGACGCCCAGCCGCTCGACGATCTGCTCGACGGCTGCGGCGAACCTCTCCCACTCCACGTCCGGCTCGGGCCCGGACAGCAGCAGGAAGGGCGCCCCGGTGGCGTCCTGGACCACCCGGACATCCAGCGTCGGGGTCTCGTACCCCGACCAGCGGTCGCGCTTGAACGTCAGCAGCGGGCGCCGCGCGCGGTAGTCGACGAGCCTGTCGTGGTCGAAGCGGGCCACCACCTGGTGCGGCAGCGATTCGAGCAGACCGTCCACGATCTGCTCGCCCGTCTCACCCGCGTCGATGTATCCCTCGAAGTGGTAGAGCATGACCAGGCCGGCCGACTCCTGGGCGAGCGCCATGTCGACGACGGCCAGGCCCTTCGGCTCCCATTCGTACAAACTCTGCGGATCAGGCACGGTTACCGCTCCTCCTCGTATTCCTAGGGAAGAACGTCCGAAAGGGCACGGGCATTCCCTGCACGTGCCCTTTCACAGGGTGTTTACGCCAGGACGCGCGTGTGCAGTGCGGTGACCGCCTTCCGTGCGGAACTGAAGGCGCCGTGCTGCCAGGCGTCGGCGTAGCTCAGGTAGTCACCGGCGAAGTAGACGCGTCCGGCGGCCTGGTTGAGCGGCGCGAAGACGGGGGCGTCGGGGCCACCGGCCAGCGAGTGCCAGGCGGCCTCCAGGTGCGGAGTCTGGCGCCAGTGGTGGGAGAAGGACGAGGCAAGTTCCGTGCGGTACTTCTCGCCGTGGATCTTCACGCCCTGGGCGACGGCACGCACCTCCCGCTCGCTCGGGGTGAGTGCGGCGTACGCGTCGGCCTGCGCACCGTAGTTGTAGTACCCGATGAGAGTGCCGCGCGCGCCGTTGTGACCGTACGACGGGTACCAGATGTGCGACAGATCCATGTCGGTCTCGGTGATGCCGCCATAGATCCGGTGGTCGGTCTCCCACCAGCGGCTGCGGTACTCCAGGCCGATCTTGCCGGCCGAGGACGGCTTGCAGGCCTCCAGCGCGGTCTGTACGGCGGGGCCGAGGTTGTGGGCGGTCTTGGCGAGGATGTTGGGCGGCAGGGCGGCGATGCAGTAGTCCGCGTCGATGGTGCGGGTGTGTCCGCCCTGGGTGTACGTGACGGTGACGCCGTGAGCCGTGTCGGTGATTTTGCTGACGGCGGCTCCGGTGCGGATCCTGCGCTCACCTATCGCCCGGGTGAGGGCTGCGGGTATCCGGTCCATGCCGCCGATCGGCTGGAACATCAGCATGGCCTGGTCGTACTCGAACTCGAAGGAGAAGTAGCGTCCGACGCCGCTCGCGAAGACCTCGGAGGCGGACGGTACGGAGCCGAGTTCCTCGCCGGGGGTTCCGGCGGCAGCGGGGTCGACGCGGTATCCGCGCCGGGCGCTGCCGGTGTAGTCGAGCGTGTCGCCGATGTCTCCGAAGTCCTTGAGGAATTCCAGGAGTCGCTCCTGATCGTCCACGGTGATCTGCCGGTCGAGGGCGCCCTTGTCGGTGGCCTTGGCGAGGAGTTCGGCCACATAGCCGTACACATCGGCCTTGGCGGTGCGGTAGCGGACCGGCGCCTTCATACCGGCCTTCTCGTTGAAGATATAGGCGTTGGCGTTCACATTGGTGAACACCTCGATGGGGACGCCGAGTTCGCGACAGTAGTCGAGGGTGACCATCCATTGCGGAATCCGGGCGGGTCCCGCGTTCATGTACTGCCCGTCGCCGAAGCGGGCGGTCTGCCGGTTTCCATAGGTGTCGGTGGTGGAATCGCCGCCGCGCACAGTGAAGTTGCGCCCGCCGGTACGGCTCCGCGCCTCCAGGACCGTACAGTCGTAGCCGGCCTTGCCCAGCTCGTACGCGGCGGCGAGTCCGGCGATGCCGCCGCCGACGACGACGATCTTGGCCGCCCCCTTCCCCTTCAGCGTGAAGTCGCCCCTGCTCGGGGCATGGAAGGCGGATTCGCGTTGTGCGGCCTGGGCAGTGGGGGCGAGGCCGAGGGCACCCATGGTCGCGAACATTGCGCCCGCCCCACCGGTGATCCCGACCTGGCGCAGAAAGCTGCGGCGGCTCGCGCCCGTCGCCACGGGCGAGTTGTTCGAAGTGTGCGTCATGTCCCGGCTCCCGTTCAGATCTTGACGTTGCCGGGATCCTGACAAGCGCGTGTTACGGCCCGTCAGTTACTCGTGTATCCCGCACGTTTCTCTCTGTTCACCGCGCGACGGCAGCCGGCGAACAATGGTCCAGACCTTGACAGGAACACGTCCCATCCCTACCGTCATTGGGCAGCACGTTCAGACATGCGCCCCATATTCATGTACGAGAACGTCTCGCACTCTTTCGACGGGAAGGCACCCCCATGCGCACCCGCACGCCGCTCCCCGCCCTGCTGGCCACGGCGCTCGTCACCGGAGGCCTGACTCTCGCCTCCGCCACCGCCGCCGGCGCTGCCACGGTCATCGACGTGAGCACCGCGCCCAGCTCAAGACAGCCCTGGCCGCAGCGGTCCCCGGCGACACGATCCGGCTCGCCGACGGCACGTACACCGGCAACTTCAAGGCGGCCGTCCCCGGCACCGCCTCCGCCCGGATCACCCTCACCGGTTCGGCCGGGGCGGTCCTCACCGCAGGCGGCGGCTACGGGCTCCACCTCAACGGTGCCTCCTACTGGACCGTCCAGGGCGTCACCGGCGGCCAGAAGGGCATCATGGCCGACGCCGCCAACGGCGTCGTCATCGACTCGGTGACCGTGCACGACCTGGACATGGAGGGTGTGCACTTCCGTAAGTCCAGCGCGAACGGCGTCATCAAGAACTCGCGGATCTACGACACCGGGCACGGCGGCCGCGGCATGGGCGAGGGCATCTACGTCGGCACGGCCGGTGATCTCACCGACCGGAGCGACCAGGTGCAGATCCTGAACAACACGATCGGGCCGGGCGTCGGCGGCGAGAACGTCGACATCAAGGAAGGCACCACCGGAGCGAAGATCATCGGCAACACCTTCGACGGCAGCGGACTGACCGGCGCCAACTACGACGACTCCTGGGTCGACGTGAAGGGCAATGACGTCCTGGTCGAGGGCAACACGGGCTCCCGTACGACCAACAACGGCTACGAGACCCACACCCAGCAGAGCGGCTGGGGCTGCGGCACCGTGTTCCGCGACAACACCTCGGACCTGTCCGGCTCCACGGGCGACAAGCGGATCGCCTTCAACGTCACCCACTACAGCGCGAGCTGCCCGACCACCGTCTACAACAGCAACACGGTCACCGGCGGCAACGGCCTGACCAACATCACGGTCACGCCTTAACCCCGGCCGCGGAAACGAATGAGGCCCGCTCCCCGAAGGGAGCGAGCCTCACTTGTCAGCTACTGCAGTCGATGACCGACCGGAGGGTCAGAGCGTCAGCTCTGGCCGCCCGCCAGCTTCTCGCGCAGGGCAGCCAGGGCCTCGTCCGACGCCAGGGCGCCGGAGGTGTCCGCGGACTCCGAGGAGTACGAGCCGCCGCCACCGGTGCCACCGGTAGCAGCCGGGGTACCGCCGGCCGGGGCAGCAGCGCCCTCGGCCGCAGCGGCCTCGTCGGCCTCGCGGGACTTGATGACCTGGGCCTGGTGCTGCTCGAAGCGCTGCTGCGCCTCGGCGTACTGCGTCTCCCACGCCTCGCGCTGGGTCTCGTAGCCCTCGAGCCAGTCGTTGGTCTCGGGGTCGAAGCCCTCGGGGTAGATGTAGTTGCCCTGGTCGTCGTAGGACGCGGCCATGCCGTACAGGGTCGGGTCGAACTCGACCGACGCCGGGTCGGCACCGAAGGACTCGTTGGCCTGCTTCAGCGAGAGGCTGATGCGACGACGCTCGAGGTCGATGTCGATGACCTTGACGAAGATCTCGTCGTTGACCTGGACGACCTGCTCCGGGATCTCCACGTGGCGCTCGGCCAGCTCGGAGATGTGGACCAGACCCTCGATGCCCTCGTCGACGCGCACGAACGCACCGAACGGAACGAGCTTCGTGACCTTACCGGGAACGACCTGCCCGATCTGGTGCGTACGGGCGAACTGCTGCCACGGGTCTTCCTGCGTCGCCTTGAGCGACAGCGAGACGCGCTCGCGGTCCATGTCGACGTCGAGAACCTCGACGGTGACTTCCTGGCCGACCTCGACAACCTCGGAGGGGTGGTCGATGTGCTTCCAGGAGAGCTCGGAGACGTGCACGAGACCGTCGACGCCACCGAGGTCCACGAACGCACCGAAGTTGACGATCGAGGAGACGACGCCGGAGCGGACCTGGCCCTTCTGCAGGGTCGTGAGGAAGGTCTGACGGACCTCGCTCTGGGTCTGCTCGAGCCAGGCACGGCGGGACAGGACCACGTTGTTGCGGTTCTTGTCCAGCTCGATGATCTTCGCCTCGAGCTCCTTGCCCACGTAGGGCTGAAGGTCGCGGACACGACGCATCTCGACGAGCGACGCCGGGAGGAAGCCGCGGAGGCCGATGTCGAGGATGAGACCACCCTTGACGACCTCGATGACGGTACCGGTGACGATGCCGTCTTCTTCCTTGATCTTCTCGATGGTGCCCCAGGCACGCTCGTACTGAGCGCGCTTCTTCGAGAGGATCAGGCGGCCTTCCTTGTCCTCCTTCTGGAGAACCAGGGCCTCGATCTCGTCGCCGACCTTGACGACCTCGTTCGGGTCGACGTCGTGCTTGATCGAGAGCTCGCGGCTCGGGATGACGCCTTCGGTCTTGTAACCGATGTCGAGGAGAACCTCGTCCCGGTCAACCTTGACGATGACACCGTCAACGATGTCGCCGTCGTTGAAGTACTTGATCGTCTCGTCGATCGCCGCGAGGAACGCGTCCGCGTCGCCGATGTCGTTGACCGCAACCTGCGGAGTGGTGGCGGTGGTCTCGGTGCTGCTCGTCATGTGGGAAAGGGCTCCGGTACGGACAGTGAGTCGTAGGTACTGCTACGCCGAGAGCCCGTATCGCCTCTGCAGAAGCCGGACAGCCTGGGAAACGCCCGACCCGCGAGCGGGAGGCGCCTCGTGAACCGAGGGGACATACAACAGACGCAAGCGCGGCCTGCTAGGTCTGAGGCGCGCAGGCTCGCAGCGCAACTTGTAGCATACGGGGGCAGCCGGGCAGGGTCAATGCGCGAAGGCGCACACCCGGGGCATAAAGGCCCAAATCCGACACAATTCTTGTTCTCCGAGGCCACATCGGCCCCGGCCGTGTTGCGTGAGTACGGTTCCGTACTCACAAGTACCCCCAAGGTACGTACCGCGTGCAACGGGGTGAAGGCAAACTACAACGACGGACACGATGAGCCAAGAGATCTACACCGCCGAACCCGAAGCGACACGCCGCAGCGCCGGGAAAGCGGAGAGCAGCCGGGCCAGTCGCGGCTGGTGGGACCGGCACGCCGACGAGTACCAGAGCGACCACGGCGCGTTCCTCGGCGACGACCGTTTCGTCTGGGGTCCGGAGGGTCTCGACGAGGCCGACGCCGGTCTGCTCGGCCCCGCCGAGTCGCTGAGCGGCCAGGCCGTCCTGGAGATCGGCGCGGGCGCGGCGCAGTGCTCGCGCTGGCTGGCGGCCCGCGGGGCCCGCCCTGTCGCCCTCGACCTCTCCCACCGCCAGCTCCAGCACGCACTGCGGATCGGCGGCGGGGTGCCGCTCGTGGAGGCGGATGCCGGGATGCTGCCGTTCCGGGACGGCTCCTTCGACCTGGCCTGCTCCGCCTACGGTGCGGTGCCGTTCGTCGCCGACCCGGTCCAGGTCTTCCGCGAGGTGCACCGGGTGCTGCGCCCGGGGGGCCGCTGGGTCTTCTCGGTGACGCACCCGATCCGCTGGGCGTTCCCCGACGAGCCGGGCCCCGAGGGCCTGTCGGTCGCCGCCTCGTACTTCGACCGCACTCCGTACGTCGAACAGGACGAGCAGGGCAACGCCGTGTACGTCGAGCACCACCGGACGGTGGGCGACCGGGTGCGGGACGTGGTGGCCGGCGGGTTCCGGCTGGTCGACCTGGTCGAGCCGGAGTGGCCGGCCTGGAACGACCAGGAGTGGGGCGGCTGGTCCCCGCTGCGCGGAAACCTGATCCCGGGCACGGCAATCTTCGTCTGCGTACGCGACTGAGCACTCCTGCCGCACGGCGTACGGGACCGTGCGCCGGCCGGGTCGTAGGGGACTGGGCGCCCGCCGTGCGGTACCGGGCGCCGGTCGTACGAGACTGGGGGCGTGATCCGTACCGACGCCCTCGACCGGCTGCCCGTCCGTACCGCCGTGCCCGCGCTCCGGCAGGCGCTCGACGACCGGGGTGTCGCGGTGCTCTGCGCACCGCCCGGCACCGGCAAGACGACGCTGGTCCCGCTGGTCCTCGCGGGCCTGGTCGGCGGTGGCCCGGCGCGCCGTGTGGTGGTCGCCGAGCCGCGCCGGATCGCTGCCCGGGCGGCTGCACGGCGGATGGCGTGGCTCCTCGGGGAGCAGACCGGGCGGCGCGTCGGGTTCACCGTGCGCGGGGAGCGTGTCGTGGGGCGCGACACGGTGGTGGAGGTCGTGACCACCGGCGTGCTCCTGCAACGGCTCCAGCGTGACCAGGAGCTCGCCGGGGTCGATGCGGTGATCATCGACGAGTGCCACGAACGGCATCTGGACGCGGACACGGTCGCCGCGTTCCTCCTCGATGTACGGGAGGCGATCCGGCCCGATCTGCGGCTGGTCGCCGCGTCGGCGACGACGGACGCGCAGGGCTGGGCCCGACTGCTCGGCGACGCACCGGTGGTCGAGGCGCAGGGCGTGTCGCACCCGGTGGAGGTGGTGTGGGCCCCGCCGGTGAGGCCGGTCAGGCCGCCGCACGGGATGCGGGTCGACCCGGCGCTGCTGACGCATGTCGCCTCGGTGGTGCGCCGGGCGCTCGCCGAGCGGGACGGTGATGTGCTGTGTTTCCTGCCGGGCGTCGGTGAGATCGGCCGCGTCGCGGGACAACTGGCCGGGGTGCCCGCAGAGGTTCTGCAGGTGCACGGGCGGGCTCCGGCGGCGGTGCAGGACGCCGTGCTGGCGGGTTCGTCGGAAGGCCGCCGGGTGGTGCTCGCGACCTCCGTCGCCGAGTCGTCGCTGACGGTGCCGGGGGTGCGGATCGTCGTCGATTCGGGCCTGGCCAGGGAGCCGCGTACCGATCATGCGCGCGGGCTGAGCGCGCTGACGACCGTACGGGCCTCGCAGGCGGCGGGGAGGCAGCGGGCGGGCCGGGCGGGGCGTGAGGCCCCGGGCGCGGTGTACCGGTGCTGGGAGCAGGGGGAGGACGGGCGGCTGGCCCGTTTCCCGTCGCCGGAGATCAAGGTGGCCGATCTGGCGGCGTTCGCGCTGCAGGCGGCGTGCTGGGGCGATCCGGACGCGTCGGGTCTGGCGCTCCTGGATCCGCCGCCGGCCGGCGCGATGGGCGCGGCCCGCGAGACGCTGACGGCGGTCGGCGCGGTGGACGCGGACGGCCGGGTGACCGACCGGGGCGTACGGATGTCCCGGCTGGGTCTGCATCCGCGGCT
Organism: Streptomyces sp. NPDC002206; assembly: GCF_053593595.1. Lineage (NCBI taxonomy): Bacteria > Bacillati > Actinomycetota > Actinomycetes > Kitasatosporales > Streptomycetaceae > Streptomyces > Streptomyces sp. NPDC002206. The sequence goes on along the minus strand of NZ_JBSFCW010000006.1, from coordinate 148,093 downwards.
CGCGCGGGCGCTTCTGGACGGTGCGGCCGAGGTCGGCGGCCGCCGGGCGGCCGAGGTGGTGGCGCTGCTGAGCGAGGAGCCGCCGCGGGAGTACGGGGACGATCTGGCGGCCGCACTGCGTACCGCACGACGGGGCGGGGACGGCTATGCGGCGCGCTGGCGGCAGGAGGTACGGCGGCTGTCGTCGTCCATCGAGAGCAGCGGCGAGGGTTCCGGCCGGGGTGGTTCGGACGATGCGGCCGTCGGCCTGGTGGCGGCGCTGGCGTTTCCGGAGCGGGTGGCGCGGGCCCGCGGAGAAGGGGCCTTCCTGATGGCGTCGGGGACCGGCGCGGAGCTGCGGGACGGGTCGCGGCTGCGCAGTGCGCCATGGCTGGCCGTCGCGGTCGCGGACCGGCCGGCGCACGCGCCGTCCGCCCGGGTGCGGCTCGCCGCCGTCATCGACGAGGACACGGCGCGGCTGGCCGCCGGGCATCTGCGGTTCTCCGGTGAGGAGGTCCGCTGGGTGGACGGCGATGTGGTGGCGCGCTCGGTGGAACGGCTGGGCGCCGTCGAACTGTCGGTGCGCGCGCTGAAGCAACCGAGGCCCGAGCTGGTGCGGGCGGCGCTGGTGGACGGGCTCGGGCGCGAGGGGCTCGGGCTGCTGCGCTGGAGCCGGGAGACCGGACAGCTGCGCGAGCGGCTCGCCTTTCTGCACCGGGCGCTGGGCACCCCGTGGCCGGATGTGTCGGACGGTGCGCTGCTGGCCCGTGCCGAGGAGTGGCTCGAGCCCGAACTGTCCCGGGCCCGCCGCCGTTCCGACCTGGCGAGGATCGACGCCGGGCAGGCGCTGCGGCGGCTCCTGCCGTGGGCGACCGGCGAGGCGGCCCGGCTGGACGAGCTGGCACCGGAGCGCATCGAGGTGCCCAGCGGGTCGCGGATCCGGGTGGAGTACGGCGGCGAGCAGCCCGTACTTGCGGTGAAGCTCCAGGAGCTGTTCGGTCTCACCGAGACACCTAGGGTGGCCGGGGTGCCCGTCCTCGTCCATCTGCTCTCCCCCGCGGGCCGCCCGGCGGCGGTCACCGCGGATCTGGCGTCGTTCTGGCGGGACGGATACCGGGCGGTGCGGGCGGAGCTGCGCGGCCGCTACCCGAAGCATCCGTGGCCGGAGGACCCGACGACGGTGGAGGCGACCCGGTACACGTCGGCACGGCTCAGGCGGGAGTAGGCGCCGGATCCGGGGCGGGTGCGGCGGCCGGCTCCGGCAGCCGGCCGCCCGGCCGCCGGGACCGCGCCTCCAGCCACAGCGCGAGCGTGAGCAGCCCGGCGGCGAGCACCAGGAAGCCCCACGGCAGGTACGAGGTGAGCAGCAGGATCAGCGCCCGCTGGGACTTCACCAGGGCGACGGTGTACTCGATGTAGTCCTCGCGCATCTTCACGTGCCCGGCGAACGCGGTCACCGTGTCCTGGGGCATGCCCATCGCCTTCGCGTTGCGCAGCTCCTCCTTGTGGATCTCCTCGCCGTTGACGGGCGCGCCGGTGACCGGGTCGACCCAGAACATCCTCTTGGTGGTGTACCAGCGGGTCATGCCCGTCTTGGCGACCTGCTCGGCGGTGACGCCCTTGATCGGCATCTTCTTCGGCATCGGGACCTCGGTCCACGGGATGGTCTGCTCGAAGTAGTAGACGTCCATGCCGCGGAACTTCCGGGTGCCCTTGTAGTGGATGGGCGAGGTGGTGCGGCTCTGGGCGTCGAAGTACTCGTAGTCGCGCCTCTGGGTGAGGAACGGCCACTTGAACTCGATGCCCTGGCGCTTCACCGGGTCGCCGTCGACCATCTCGCCGGTGGCGTGGACGGGGGCCTGGCTGTGCGCGTCGAAGATGTAGCGCTCGGGGATCTCCGAGACCATCCTGCCGTTCGGGTCGACGACGTAGCTGAGGCCGTCCCAGACGACGACGTCGCGGCCTGCGCTGCGCTCGATCTTCTCGGACGCCTCCACATTGCCCTTGAGGGTCTGCACGATGGTGACCTTGGGGACCTGCTTGACCTTCATGCCGTCGTTGTAGTCGAGGAGGGTGGCGGGCTTCGCCTCCAGCACCATCTCCTGGTACTGGCTCGGGGGAATCTTCGCCAGCCTCGGAAAGGCGTACCAGCGCAGCAGGGGTGACAGGGCGGCGAAGAACACGGCGAAGGCCAGGAGTACGAGGCCGGCTCGGCGGCGCATGGCGCCCTCCCTCTACTTCTTGGGGCCGGGGACGGTGGTCAGCAGGGGTCGGGGCGAGGTCTCGCCGGGCGGTGCGCCGATCGCGCTGATGGTGAACACGAGGGCGAGGGCCGCGGCCAGCCCGATGGCGGCGGCGATGACGGCACGCATGCTCGGCCTCCCGGAGAGCGCTGATCTGATGGGTCGTCAGGATTGGGGCACCGTAGCAACGCAGGCGCGAGATGAGAACACGTGGAGCAGCCCCTGTGCCGGGTGGTGGCACAGGGGCTGCTCGGTGAACGCGGGCGGGGGCGTCAGGCGGCGGGGGCCTCGACCGTGAGCTCGATGACGACTGTGGCGCCGCCCTCGGTGGTCAGGCGGAGCCTGTACGTGCCCGCGGTGTCGTCGGCGTAGATCTTCGGGAGCTGCAGCGTGCCGTCGGCGTCGGTCTTCAGCTCCGTCAGGGTGCGGACCGTGTTGCCGTCCGCGTCCCTGAAGTACGGGCCCTTGTCGCTCTCGGCCGGAGCGTCCCCGTCGGTGATCATCGTGGCGGTGACGGCGACACCGGACGCGATCGCACCCTTGTAGGTGGCCTTGACCTCGACGGCGTCGGCGAACTCGGCTCCGGGCGCCGCGGTCAGTGCCTTGTCGTCGGTCCTGGCGATGGCGTCGGCCTGCCGGGCGGTGACGGTCGCGGTGTAGGTGACGGCCGGCAGCGAGCGGCCGGTGGCGATGGCGCGGACCGTGAACTCGCCCGTTGTCTCGCCCGCTTGCAGCACCGGTGCGGTCACCGTGCCGTCGGATCCGGTGGCCAGGGTGACCGCGTTCTTCCCGCCCTCGAACCGGGCGTCCGTGTCACCGGCGATGGTGAACGTCACGGACACCTTGGCGAGGGATCCGCCGAGGCTGTTCTTCGCCCGCACCTTGACCCGCTCGGCGAACGCGTCGCCCGCAGTGGCGGTCAGCGCGCCGGTGCCCGCGTTCTCCACACCGGCGAGGGTCTGGGACGGCTTGGGCGGCGGGGTGGGCGGCGGGGTGGAGGGCTTCGGATCGGTCGAACCGCCGCCCGGTTTCGACGGCTTCGGGTTCGGCTTCGGCTTCGCGGGCGGGGTCGGGGACGGCGAGGTTCCGGGGTTCGGGCTCGGGTCCGTACCACCGTCGAGGGGCGGCGGGACGACGCCGGTGCCGTCGGGGACCTCGTGCGTGCCGCGCTTGTAGTAGTCGAACCAGGAGCGGACCGTACGGAGGTATTCGTTCGAGTGGTTGTAGCTGAGGACCGCCCGGTCGAGATCGGCCGCGATCGCCAGATCGCGGGAGCCGGCGCAGAGATAGTGCCCGGCGGCGAGCGCCGCGTCATAGATGTTGTTGGGGTCCTTGCGGCCGTCGTCGTTGCCGTCCTGGCCCCACGTCGCCCATGTCGACGGGATGAACTGCATCGGGCCGACCGCACGGTCGTGCGTCGAGTCCCCGTCGTACGCCCCGTTGTCGGTGTCCTTGATCATCGCAAAGCCCTGGCCGTTGAGGACCGGGCCTAGGATCGGGGAGAACGTGGTGCCGTTCGCGTCGACCCGGCCGCCGCGGGCCTGGCCTGACTCCACCTTGCCGATCGCGGCGAGGAGTTGCCACGGCAGCCGGCAGGCCGCGTCGCTGCTCGCGATGGACTGCTGGGCCTTCTTGTACGCAGCCAGGACCGAGGCCGGTATGCCGGACTCCGCACTGCTGGTGATCGGCAGACTGGTCGACGTACCGGGCTTGTTGGGGGTGACCAGCGGCGGCAGGTCCGTGTAGTACGGCGAGTTGCCGGTGGCCGCGCTGTCGTCGGACGGTGCGGACCCGGCTGTGCGCTGGTCACCGCCGCCACCGTCCGATGCAAGCACTGCGCCGGGGCCCTGTGAGGCGGAGAGCGCCGCCACAGCAACTGCGGCCACCGCAGTGGTGGTCGCCCCTCGGCGCAGTCGGCGACCGAATTGCGCTGCCATACGTCTGGTCCCTCCCCATCGACGGCTGCCCGCGCTCCCCAGCGCGAGGACTCAGGCGACCCTACGGCAACTTGCGCCGCCCGAACACAGTGACCTGACCGATTTTTATTGGTATTTCACGTTCCGGACTGCAAGTTGAACGGCGGGTGTCGGGTGTCCATCGGATCCGCACCACAGTGCTCGCGCATACTTGCGGCCATGCCGTTCACCCTCAGCCACGCGGCTGCCGTGCTGCCGGTCGTCCGACGCAACGGCACCGCGCGCGGGCCGCTGTTCGCTTCGGCGCTCGTCGCGGGTTCGTTCGCCCCCGACGTGACGTACTACGCGGATACGGCGATCCCGGGCGCAATGGAGTTCGGGCAGGTCACCCATGCCGTGTGGGGCGTGTTCACGGTGGACGTCCTGATCACCGCGGCCGTGGTGGCGCTGTGGCTGCTGCTGCGCGAACCGCTGGTGGCGCTGCTGCCGGGGCCCTGGCAGGGACGCGTGCACACCTTCGTGCGCGGAGAGCGGCAGGGCCCGTGGGGGGTGCGGGACGGCGCGTGGTTCGTCGTGTCGGCGGCCGTCGGGGCGGGCACACACGTGGTGTGGGACGCGTTCACCCATCACGACCGGTGGGGCACCCGGTTGGTGCCGGTCCTCAACGAGAACGTCGGTGGCTTTCCGGTGTTCCAGTGCGTGCAGTACGGCAGTTCGGCGGTGGCACTGACCGTGCTCGTCCGGTTCACCGCGTCCGGGCTGCGACGGACCGGGGCGCGGCCCGTCCCACCGTCCGTACCGGTCCTCGACCGCCCGGCACGGTGGTGCGCGGGCGCCCTGCTGAGCGTCTGCGTACTGCTCGGCATCGTCCACCGGTGCGCCCGCTGGTACGCGTACTTCGGGCACATCGACACACCGCTGGACATCATCCCGACCGCCTGCTTCGGCGCCGGAGCAGGCCTTGCGGTCGGCCTGGTGCTGTACGGAACGTGGATACGGCTCCGGGCCCGGCCCCGGGACGAGCCACCCACCGCCACCGCACCACCCGGCCACCGGACAGACCTGATGACAAGCCCGCCGGACAGACCCTGAGGGTGTCCGGCCGGCCGGGCCGGACAGACCTGATGACAAGCCCGCCGGCACACCCCTGCGCGTGCGGGCGCCGCGGCGGGTGCCGCGTCAGTGCGCCGCGGACTCCCAGTCCGCGCCGACACCGACCGAGACGTCCAGCGGGGCACGCAGCTGCACCGCCGTCGACATCTCGTGGCGCAGAATCTCCTCGACCTGCTTGCGCTCGCCCTTGGCGATCTCCAGCACGATTTCGTCGTGGACCTGGAGCAGCATCCGCGACGTCAGCTTCGCGTCGGTCAGTGCCCGGTCGACATGGAGCATGGCGACCTTGACGATGTCCGCCGCCGTGCCCTGGATCGGTGCGTTGAGCGCCATCCGCTCGGCCGTCTCGCGGCGCTGCCGGTTGTCGCTGTTCAGGTCCGGGAGGTAGCGGCGACGCCCGAACACCGTCTCCGTGTAGCCGGTGGCCCGGGCCTCCTCCACCACCCGGTGCAGATAGTCACGGACACCGCCGAACCGCTCGAAGTACGTGTCCATCAGGCCGCGCGCCTCGCCCGCCTCGATGTTCAGCTGCTGCGAGAGACCGAACGCGGAGAGCCCGTACGCCAGTCCGTAGCTCATGGCCTTGATCTTGCGGCGCATCTCCGGGTCGACGGCGGACTTGTCGACGCCGAAGACCTGCGACGCGACCGTGGTGTGCAGGTCCTCGCCGGACGTGAACGCCTCGATCAGGCCCGCGTCCTCCGACAGGTGGGCCATCACCCGCAGTTCGATCTGGCTGTAGTCGGCCGTCATCAGCGTCTCGAACCCGTCGCCGACGACGAAGCCGCGCCGGATCGCCCGGCCCTCGTCGGTGCGGACCGGGATGTTCTGCAGATTGGGGTCGGTCGACGAGAGCCGGCCGGTCGCCGCCACCGTCTGGTTGAACGTGGTGTGGATACGGCCGTCCGCCGCGATCGTCTTGACCAGGCCCTCGACCGTGACCCGCAGCTTCGCCTGCTCGCGGTGGCGCAGCATGATGACCGGCAGCTCGTGCTCCGTCTGCGCGGCCAGCCACGCGAGCGCGTCCGCGTCCGTCGTAAAACCGGTCTTCGTCTTCTTCGTCCTGGGCAGGCCCAGCTCACCGAAGAGGACCTCCTGGAGCTGCTTGGGCGAGCCCAGGTTGAACTCGCGGCCCACCGCCGCGTGCGCCTCCTTCACCGCCTGCTGCACGGCGCCGGCGAACTGCTGCTCCATCGATTCGAGGTGCTCGCGGTCGGCCGCGATGCCGTGCCGCTCCAGCCGGGCCAGCAGCCCGGACGTCGGCAGCTCCATGTCGTGGAGCAGCTCGGCCGCACCGACCTCCTTCAGCCGGGCGGTGAACGCCTCCCCGAGGTCCAGGACCGCGCGGGCCTGCGCCATCAGCGCATCGGCCTCCGCCTGGTCGTCCGCACCGAACGCCAGCTGCCCGTCCGCCGCCGCGGGGGCCAGCTCCCGGCCCAGGTACTCCACCGCCAGCGCGTCCAGCGCGAACGAACGGCGGCCGGGCTTGACCAGATAGGCGGCCAGCGCCGTGTCCATCGTGACGCCCTCGACCTGCCAGCCGTGCTCGGGGAACACCCGCATCACGCTCTTCGCGTTGTGCATGACCTTCGGCCGCCCGGCGTCCGAGATCCACGCGGCGAACGCCCGCTCGTCCGCCTCGTCTAGCTGCGCCGGGTCGAACCATGCCGCCGCCCCACCGGCCGCGGCCAGCGCGATCTCCATAACACTGCCGGTGCCCAGCGCCCAGGTGTCGACCGTGGCGACACCCAGCGGCTGCCCGCCGTGCTCGGCCAGCCACGGCGCGAGCTCGCCCGCGGCCAGCACCGCACCCTCCAGCTCGATGCCCGCAGCAGGCGCCGGAGCCTCGTCCTCCGCAGCCCCCGGGTCCACGGCGAGCAGCCGCTCTCGCAGGCTCGGGTTACGGATCTCCAGCACATCCAGCACACCCGTGACCGCCGAGCGGTCGTACGGCGCGCGCTCCAGATCCTGCGGAGTCTTCGGCAGCTCCACGTCACGGACCATCTCGGTCAGCCGCCGGTTCAGCTTCACGGACTCCAGATGGTCCCGGAAGTTCTGCCCGGCCTTCCCCTTGACCTCGTCCGCACGCGCGACGAGGTCGTCGAAGGAACCGAACTGGTTGATCCACTTCGCCGCCGTCTTCTCCCCGACGCCCGGAATACCCGGCAGGTTGTCCGACGGATCCCCGCGCAGCGCCGCGAAATCCGGGTACTGCTGCGGCGTCAGCCCGTACTTCTCCTCGACCTTCTCCGGAGTGAACCGCGTCAGCTCCGAGACGCCCTTCGTCGGGTACAGCACCGTGACGTTGTCCGTGATCAGCTGGAACGAATCCCGGTCACCGGTGACGATCAGCACCTCGAACCCGGCCGCCTCCGCCTGCGTCGCCAGCGTGGCGATCACATCGTCCGCCTCGAAGCCGTCGACCGCGAAACGATCGGCGTGCATCGCGTCCAGCAGCTCGCCGATCAGCTCGACCTGCCCCTTGAACTCGTCCGGCGTCTTCGAACGATTCGCCTTGTACTCGGGGAACTCCTGCGACCGCCACGTCCTGCGCGAAACATCGAACGCCACCGCGAAATGCGTGGGCGCCTCATCACGCAACGTGTTCGCCAGCATCGACGCGAAGCCGTACACCGCGTTCGTCGGCTGCCCCGCCCCCGTCGTGAAATTCTCCGCAGGCAGCGCAAAGAACGCCCGGTACGCCAGGGAGTGCCCGTCCATCAGGAGCAGGCGCGGTCGGTTGTCTGCCGTCTTCTTCGATGCCGTCTCAGCCACGCCCCCGATCCTGCCACGGACCACTGACAATCCGGACCGCAGACCACTCACCCGGCACACGCCCCGCGCCGCGTGACACGATCGAAGACAGGAACAACCACAGAAACGCATGCAGCGACACCGCGCAGGTTCGCAGCTGGCTCAAAGGGGAGCACAATGGCCACCAAGCCGCCCACCGGTGACCCGGTCCAGGACGCACCACACGTCGAACCGGCCCAGCACTCGGCCGCCGGAATTCCCGCCGTCGCCCACAGCCTGCGCATCGCCCAGCAGCAGATGGGCATCCGCCGCACTGCCCAGACCCTCCTCAAGGTCAACCAGAAGGACGGCTTCGACTGCCCCGGCTGCGCCTGGCCCGAGGGCGACAAACGGCACACCGCCGAATTCTGCGAGAACGGCGCCAAGGCCGTCGCCGAAGAAGCCACCCTGCGCCGCGTCACCCCGGACTTCTTCGCCGCACACCCCGTCGCCGACCTCGCCGGCCGCAGCGGGTACTGGCTCGGCCAGCAGGGCCGCATCACCCAGCCGATGTACCTGCCCGAAGGCGCCGACCGGTACGAAGCGGTGACCTGGGAACACGCCTTCGACATCATCGCCGAGGAACTGCGCGCCCTCGACTCCCCCGACGAAGCGCTCTTCTACACCTCCGGCCGCACCAGCAACGAGGCCGCGTTCCTGCTCCAGCTGTTCGCCCGCGAATTCGGCACCAACAACCTGCCGGACTGCTCCAACATGTGCCACGAGTCCTCCGGCTCCGCACTCATGGAAACCATCGGCGTCGGCAAGGGCAGCGTCTCCCTCGAAGACCTCCACCACGCCGACCTGATCATCGTCGCCGGACAGAACCCCGGCACCAACCACCCCCGGATGCTCTCCGCCCTGGAGAAGGCCAAAGCCGCAGGCGCCAGGATCATCTCGGTGAACCCGCTGCCCGAAGCCGGGCTGGAACGGTTCAAGAACCCCCAGACACCCCACGGCATGATCAAGGGCACCGCACTCAACGACCTGTTCCTGCAGATCCGCATCGGCGGCGACCAGGCCCTCTTCCGGCTCCTCAACAAAATGATCCTGGAGACCGAAGGCGCCGTCGACGACGCATTCGTGACCGAACACACCCACGGCTACGAAGAGTTCGCGGCCGCCGCCCGCGCCGCCGACTGGGACGAGACCCTCACCGCCACCGGCCTCGACCGCGCCACCATCGAGCAGGCCCTCACCATGATCCTCGCCTCGAAGCGCACCATCGTGTGCTGGGCCATGGGCCTCACCCAGCACAAGCACTCCGTGGTCACCATCCGCGAAGTCGTCAACTTCCTTCTGCTGCGCGGCAACATCGGCCGCCCCGGCGCCGGAGTCTGCCCCGTCCGCGGCCACTCCAACGTCCAGGGCGACCGCACCATGGGCATCTTCGAACGCCCCTCACCCGAATTCCTCGACGCCCTCGACAAGGAATTCGGCATCACCTCACCGCGCCACCACGGCTACGACGTCGTCCGCTCCATCCAGGCCCTGCGCGACGGTGACGCAAAGATCTTCTTCGCCATGGGCGGCAACTTCGTCGCGGCGACCCCGGACACCCACGTCACCGAAGCCGCCATGCGCCGAGCCCGCCTCACCGTCCACGTCTCCACGAAACTCAACCGCTCGCACGCCGTCACCGGCCGCCGCGCCCTGATCCTGCCCACCCTCGGCCGCACCGACAAGGACATCCAGGCAAGCGGCAAGCAGTTCGTCACCGTCGAGGACTCCATGAGCATGGTCCACGCCTCACGCGGCAACCTCGCCCCCGCAAGCCCCCACCTGCTCTCCGAACCCGCCATCGTCGCCCGTCTCGCCCGCGCCGTCCTCGGCCCCGAATCCGCCACCAACTGGGAAGAGTTCGAGAAGGACTACGCCACGATCCGCGACCGCATCTCCCGCGTCGTCCCCGGCTTCGAGAACTTCAACGCCCGCGTCGCCCACCCCGGAGGCTTCACCCTCCCGCACCCACCGCGCGACTCCCGCCGCTTCCCCACCGCCACCGGCAAGGCCAACTTCACCGCGGCCCCCGTCGAATACCCCGAACTCCCCGAAGGCCGGCTGCTGCTGCAGACCCTGCGCTCCCACGACCAGTACAACACCACGATCTACGGCCTCGACGACCGCTACCGCGGCATCAAGGGCGGCCGCCGCGTCGTCATGGTCAACCCCGACGACGCCCGCACCCTCGGCCTTGCCGACGGCGCATACACCGACCTCGTCAGCGAATGGAAGGACGGCACCGAACGCCGGGCACCCGGCTTCCGCATCGTCCACTACCCCACCGCCCGCGGCTGCGCCGCCGCCTACTACCCCGAGACCAATGTGCTGGTCCCCCTCGACTCCACCGCCGACACCAGCAACACCCCCGCCAGCAAGTCCGTCGTCATCCGCTTCGAGAACATCCAGGGCCGGAGCGTCCAAGAACAGGACATATAGGGAGAATTCTCACCCACATCCCGCTAAGCGTTCGCTCAGTCGTCTGATAAGAACGATGCACACAGCAATAAAGCTATGAACCACCGCAGACGATCGGAGCCGGACCCCATGGGCGAGCACACCGCACCCAAGTTCCCCCAGGAGATCATCGACGAGTACGCCGCACTCGGCGTCGATCTGCCCGCCCTCTTCTCCGCCGGCCACCTCGGCGAACGCATGGGCGTCCAGATCGTCGAAGCCTCCGCGGACCGCGTCGTCGGCACCATGCCCGTCGAAGGCAACACCCAGCCCTACGGACTCCTGCACGGCGGCGCCTCCGCCGTCCTCGCCGAGACCCTCGGCTCCGTCGGCAGCATGCTCCACGGCGGCGCCACCAAGCTCGCCGTCGGCGTCGACCTGAACTGCACCCATCACCGAGGGGTACGGAGCGGGCTCGTCACCGGCGTCGCCACCCCCGTACACCGCGGCCGCTCCACCGCCACGTACGAGATCGTCATCACCGACGAACAGGACAAGCGCGTCTGCACCGCACGCCTCACCTGCATGCTCCGCGACGCCCCCAAGCCCGCAGCCGCCTGACGCACCACGCAAACCGACGGCACCCGCACCAGGGCACCACCACCTCGCTGCCCGGCCGGCACGCACCCCGCGCACCGGCCGGGCAGTGGCGCGTCCGGACCCTCCCTGCACATGGGCCCACCAGCCGTGCGCGACCTGTTGCGTGACTGCCCGTGACGACCTAAATTGCCTGCATGCGCCACGTGTCGCACCGTCCGGCCGCGCTCACCCTCGCCGCGCTCCTCACCGCCGCGGCCCTCTCCGGCTGCTCCGACCCCCCTCGCGCCCCGGCCGCACAGCCCAGCACCCCCGCCGACATCTGCACCCGCCTGGTCACCTATTGGGCTCTCGAAACCCTCAAGGGCAGTCCACAGTCCGGCATCGACTGGGAACAGAAGGGTCTCTCCAACGAGCAGTACGCCCTCCACGAGAACGTGGTCAGAGCCGCCCGAATCGAGCAAAAACGCCACGGCACAGCCGCCGCACAGAAACTGATCGAACGTCAGACGCGCGAGCGGTGCACCGCCCAACACGGCGCCACCGGAAGCTCCGAGAACTGGCGCCCGCCGACCTGAGCCACACCGGACCTCCACCACGGGAGCCCACAACCTCCGCATCCCACCTCTTGACGCGAACCCGACCACTCACCCCCCGCACCGCCCGAAGCCGAACCCCTGCTCCCGCACGTAACACTCCGTAACAAGGGCGCAATAGGGAATCAAGGTGGTGCAACCCAACTCATGCATGCAGAAGACCCCGCCCCGACCCGCCCGGCGCACCACCCCGTGACAGCACCATGATCGCCCCAAGCCCCTTAACCGAACTGCGCGTTCTCAGCATGTGGTCATCGGCGTCCCTACGAAAAGCCGCACATCACCCCCTCGGACTCACCCATGGCATAACAAGACAGTCACATCCTTCCGTTCCCTGGTCCCCTACCCCTCCACCTCCGCCTAGAGTCACGGCCAGTCACCGCGCCGCCGGGCGCGACTGAGATCGCGGCGCTTCCACGCACCAGCACGGCCCGGCGAGTGCAACGGCACCTCAGCAGAGGGGGCCGCGCCTGGGAAAGGATTCACCGTGCGATACCGTTCCTTGATCATTCTCACCGCTGTGATGACCACCGGTGCTCTTACCTTGACCGCTTGCGGTTCGCGCGACGACAACAAGGGCAGCGACAAGAACACCACCGTGATCATCGGCGTGGACGCCCCGCTCACGGGCTCGCTCTCCGCCCTCGGCCAGGGCATCAAGAACTCCGTGGACCTCGCCGCCAAGACGGCGAACAAGAACAAAGAAGTCCCCGGCGTCACCTTCAAGATCCAGGAGCTGGACGACCAGGCCGTACCGGCCACCGGTCACCAGAACGCCGTGAAGCTCGTCGCCAACAAGGACGTCCTCGGCGTCGTCGGCCCGCTGAACTCCGGCGTATCGCAGTCGATGCAGAGCGACTTCGCCAAGGCCCACCTCACCCAGGTCTCGCCGGCCAACACCAACCCGGCGCTCAGCCAGGGCGACAACTGGGGCAGCGGCGACCTCAAGCGCCCCTTCGACACCTACTTCCGTACGGCCACCACGGACGTCATCCAGGGCCGCTTCGCCGCGCAGTACTACTACAACGACGCGAAGAAGCGGAAGGTCTATGTCGTCGACGACAAGCAGACCTACGGCGCCGGCCTCGCGGCCATCTTCTCCAAGGAGTTCGAGCGCCTCGGCGGCAAGGTCGTCGGCACCGACCACATCACGGTGAAGGAGACCGACTTCTCCAGCACCGCCGACAAGGTCAAGAACTCCGGCGCCGACTCCGTCTACTTCGGCGGCCAGTACCCCGAGGGCGGCCTCCTCTCCGACCAGATCAAGAAGGCCGGAGCAAAGATCCCCGCCATGGGTGGCGACGGCATCTACGACCCCGCCTTCATCTCGGCGTCCGGCGTCGCCAACGACGGTGACCTCGCCACCTCGGTCGGCTACCCGGTCGAGCAGCTCGACACCGCCAAGAAGTTCATCGCCGACTACTCCGCAGGCGGCTACAAGGACCCCTACGCGGCCTACGGCGGCTACTCCTACGACGCCGCCTGGTCCATCATCCAGGCCGTCAAGTCCGTCGTCGCCGACAACGACGGCAAGCTGCCCGACGACGCCCGCGCCAAGATCACCGCGGCCATGGCCAAGGTCTCCTTCGACGGCGTGACCGGCAAGGTCGCCTTCGACCAGTACGGCGACACCACCAACAAGCAGCTCACCGTGTACGAGGTCAAGGGCGGCGAGTGGGTGTCCGTGAAGAGCGAGACCTTCAAGGACTGACCACCGCAGCACCCGGCTCGACCCGCACTACTTGAACCAGACCGCGCGAGGGCGCAACAGCGCCCTCGCGCGGTGTCATATCCGACACGCTCATCGGAGGCCTGCGGTGCACGAACTGCCGCAAACGCTGGCCAACGGCCTGACCCTCGGTGCCCTCTATGGCCTTATCGCCATCGGCTACACCATGGTGTACGGGATCGTCCAGCTCATCAACTTCGCCCACGGCGAGATCTTCATGATCGGGGGCTTCGGCGCCCTCACCATCTACCTCTGGCTCCCCAGCGGAACAGCCCTGTGGATGGCCATCCCGCTCATGCTCATCGGCGGCGTCATAGCCTCGGTGGCCATCGCCACCGCCGCCGAAAGATTCGCCTACCGGCCACTGCGCACCGCGCCCCGCCTGGCCCCGCTGATCACCGCAATCGGTCTCTCCATCGCACTGCAGCAGATCGTCTGGGGCTTCTACCCCGACGCCAAGAAGGCCCGCAGCTTCCCCGAATTCACCGGCGACGCCTTCAAGATCACCGACAACCTGCAGATCCAGCGCGCAGACCTCTTCCTCCTCGTCGCCGCACCCCTGTGCATGCTGGCCCTCGGCGTCTTCGTCGCCAAGAGCCGCTCCGGCCGCGCCATGCAGGCCACCGCACAGGACCCCGACACCGCCCAGCTCATGGGCATCAACACCAACCGCATCATCGTGATGGCCTTCGCCATCGGCGCCGCCTTCGCCGCGGTCGCAGCGGTCTCCTCCGGCCTCAAGTACGGCCAGATCAACTACGAGATGGGCTTCATCGCCGGCCTCAAGGCCTTCACCGCAGCCGTCCTCGGCGGCATCGGCAACATCTACGGCGCCATGCTCGGCGGCGTCGTACTCGGCCTCGCCGAAGCCCTCTCCATCCAGTACATCCAGGACATCCCCGGGATGGACAAGCTCGGCGGCGGAGCCTGGGCCAACGTCTGGGCGTTCGTCCTGCTCATCGTCGTCCTCCTGGTCAGGCCACAAGGCCTGCTCGGCGAACGTGTCGCGGACAGGGCGTGATACCCATGACAAACACTCACGAGACCACCCCCGTCATCCCGCTCCCCGAGGCCGGCGCACGAATCGCCACCACCGTCGGAGCCATCGCCACCCTCGCGAGCACCTTCCTCGCCTGGACATGGACCGACGAATTCCCCGGCAACCTCACCGTCACCGGCTACCCCGGCGGCCTCCAGGTCATCACCCTCGTCGGCGCCGCCCTCACCCTGCTCTTCGCCCTCGCAGGCCACGGCGTACGCGGCTTCGGCTGGCTCAACCCCGCAGGCAGCAACAACGCCCTGCTGCTCATCGCACTCGGCACCTTCGGCACCACCTGGTACACCGTCATCGCCATCGCCCAGGAACTCGGCGGCATCGCCAACCTGGAACCCGGCGGATTCGTCGCCGCGGCAGCCTCCCTCATCACCCTGCTCGCCGCACTCGGACTGCCGCTCCACCGCGACACCGACCCCGCCAGCAGCGGCCTCAAGAAGGCCCTCGCCGCGGTATTCGGCATCGGCGGCACCAAGCTCGCCCGGCCCAAGACACTCCCCTCCTGGGCCCAAATCCTCGTCATCGCCGCCGCATTCGCCATCGGCCTGTTCGTCGCCTCCTACGGACTCCAGGCCGAAAGCGAACAATTCGTCGGCTTCCTGATCCTCGCTGCCTTCGGCGTCGCCACGCTCTCCCGCTCCGGACTGAGCGCCCGCCTCAAGGCACTCACCACCGAACACCGCAAGGTCACCGTCATCGCCGCCTTCGCGGCAGCCGCGGCCTTCCCGTTCACCCAGAACACCGACGAGTTCACCCTCCTCGCCGTCAGCATCCTGATCTTCGCGACCGTCGCCCTCGGCCTCAACGTCGTCGTCGGCCTCGCCGGACTGCTCGACCTCGGATACGTCGCCTTCCTCGGCGTAGGCGCCTACACCGCCGCCCTCGTCTCCGGATCGACCGCCTCAACCTTCGGCGTCACCTTCCCGTTCTGGGCCGCCGCCCTCACCGGCGCCGCCGCATCGCTGATCTTCGGCGTCCTCATCGGCGCCCCCACCCTGCGACTGCGCGGCGACTACCTCGCCATCGTCACCCTCGGCTTCGGAGAAATCTTCCGAATCACCATGGGCAACCTCGACGGCACCTCCGGCCCCAGCGTCACCAACGGCCCCAACGGCGTCCCCAACATCCCCGACCTCGACTTCTTCGGATACGACTTCGGCGCAGAACACACCATCGGCGGCTTCACCCTCGGCTCCTACGCCAACTACTTCTGGCTGATGCTGCTCTGCACAGCACTCGTCGTCACGATCTTCGCCCGCGCAGGCAACTCCCGCATCGGCCGCGCCTGGGTCGCCATCCGCGAAGACGAAACAGCCGCCACCGCCATGGGCATCAACGGCTTCCGCGTCAAACTCATCGCCTTCGCACTCGGCGCCACCCTCGCCGGCCTCGCCGGCACCGTACAAGCCCACGTACAGCACACCGTCGTCCCCGAGATGTACGTCTTCGCCGGACCCGTACCGCCCAGCTCCGCGTTCCTCCTCGCCGCCGTCATCCTCGGCGGCATGGGAACCATCACCGGACCCCTGCTCGGCGCCACGCTGCTGTACGTCATCCCGACCAAGCTGCAGTTCCTCAACGACTACCAGCTGCTCTTCTTCGGCCTCGCGCTCATCCTCCTGATGCGCTTCCGTCCCGAAGGGGTCGTCGCCAACAAGCGACAGCAACTCGAATACCACGAGACCGACCCCATCGACGTACCAGAACCACGGCAGTCCGAAGAAACCGGCGCCGGCATCACCAAGGCGGGGGCGTGACAGCCGAAATGACCACCGACACCATCACCGAAGGCGACCCCAAGCCCGGCACCCCCGTCCTTGAGGCCACCGGAGTCACCATGCGATTCGGCGGACTCACCGCCGTACGCAACGTCGACTTCACCGTCAACGCAGGCGAAATCGTCGGCCTCATCGGCCCCAACGGCGCCGGCAAGACCACCTTCTTCAACTGCCTCACCGGGCTGTACATCCCCACCGAAGGCACCGTCAGCTACAAGGGCTCCGTACTCCCGCCCAAACCACACCTGGTCACCAAAGCCGGCGTGGCACGCACCTTCCAGAACATCCGGCTCTTCGCCAACATGACCGTCCTGGAAAACGTCCTCGTCGGCCGCCACACCCGCACCAAGGAAGGCCTCTGGTCGGCCCTCCTGCGCGGCCCCGGCTTCAAAAAAGCCGAAGCCGCATCCCACGCACGCGCCATGGAACTCCTCGAGTTCACCGGCCTCCAGGACAAGGCCGACCACCTCGCGCGCAACCTCCCCTACGGAGACCAGCGCAAGCTGGAGATCGCCCGCGCCCTCGCCAGCGACCCCGGACTCCTCCTCCTCGACGAGCCCACCGCCGGCATGAACCCCCAAGAAACCCGCGTCACCGAAGAGCTCATCTTCGCCATCCGGGACCAGGGCATCGCCGTCCTCGTCATCGAGCACGACATGCGCTTCATCTTCAACCTGTGCGACCGCGTCGCCTGCCTCGTCCAAGGCGAAAAGCTCGTCGAGGGAACCTCGGAAGTCGTCCAGGGCGACGACCGTGTCATCGCCGCCTACCTCGGCACCCCCTTCGAGGGCGCCCCCGGCGCCGAAGAAGTCGCCGAAGTCGAGGCCGCCGAAGCCTCCGGAGCACAGAGCAACACCAGCACGGAAGGAAACGCCCAGTGACCGCACTGCTCGAGGTCGAAGACCTCAAGGTCGCCTACGGCAAGATCGAAGCCGTCAAAGGCATCTCCTTCACCGTCGAAGCCGGCCAGGTCGTCACCCTCATCGGCACCAACGGCGCCGGCAAGACCACCACCCTGCGCACCCTCTCCGGCCTCCTCAAGCCCATCGGCGGCCAGATCCGCTTCGAGGGCAAACCACTCACCAACATCCCCGCCCACAAGATCGTCTCCCTGGGCCTCGCCCACTCCCCCGAGGGACGCCACATCTTCCCCCGGCTGACGATCGCCGAAAACCTCAAACTCGGAGCATTCCTGCGCTCCGACAAGGCAGGCATCGAAAAGGACATCCAGCGCGCCTACGACCTCTTCCCCATCCTCGGGGAGCGCAGGAAGCAGGCCGCAGGCACCCTCTCCGGCGGCGAGCAGCAGATGCTCGCCATGGGACGCGCACTCATGTCCCAGCCCAAACTGCTCATGCTCGACGAGCCCTCCATGGGTCTCTCACCGATCATGATGCAGAAGATCATGGAGACCATCGTCGAACTCAAGGCAGCGGGCACCACGATCCTGCTCGTCGAGCAGAACGCCCAGGCCGCACTCTCCCTCGCGGACCAGGGTCACGTCATGGAGGTCGGCAACATCGTCCTCTCCGGCACCGGCGCGGACCTCCTCCACGACGAGTCCGTCCGCAAGGCGTACCTCGGCGAGGACTGACCCCCTTCGTACGGAAGAGGCCCGCACCCCGATCGATCCGGGGTGCGGGCCTCTTCCGTACGTACCTACGCGACTACTCGCCGTCCTTCGACGCCCGCCGCTTCTCCTCGGCGTCCTCGATCAACGCCTCGGCGAGCTGCTGCATCGACAGACGGCGATCCATCGACGTCTTCTGAATCCACCGGAACGCAGCCGGCTCCGACAGCCCGTAATCCGTCTGCAGAATGCTCTTCGCCCGATCCACCAGCTTCCGCGTCTCCAGCCGCTGCGCAAGATCCGCGACCTCGGTCTCCAGCGCCTTCAGCTCCGCGAACCGGGACACGGCCATCTCGATGGCCGGCACCACGTCGCTCTTGCTGAACGGCTTCACGAGGTACGCCATCGCCCCGGCGTCCCGGGCCCGCTCCACGAGGTCGCGCTGCGAGAACGCGGTGAGCATCAGGACGGGCGCGATGGACTCCTCGGCGATGCGCTCGGCGGCGGAGATGCCGTCGAGGATCGGCATCTTCACATCGAGGATCACGAGGTCGGGCCGGTGCTCCCGGGCGAGCTCGACCGCCTTCTCGCCGTCTCCGGCCTCGCCGACGACCGCGTAGCCCTCTTCTTCGAGCATCTCTTTGAGGTCGAGGCGGATGAGAGCCTCGTCCTCGGCGATGACGACGCGGGTCGTCAGCGGCGGGACGTGCGACTTGTCGTCGTCGGCGACGGGCTGGGGCGACTCGGGCGTGGTCACGGGGCTCCTCGTTGCGGCCGGGCATGTGCTGCTGCCAAGAGCCTACCTAGCGGCGCGGGCGTACAGGGAACCGGTACACTGCTGCCTAGCTCCCTTAACTTGCCCGGTTGGAGGAACTGGTTAGACTCGCGGCACTCAAAATGCCGTGCCCTTTGGGCATGTGGGTTCGAATCCCACACTGGGCACTCAGTACCGAAGCGGATGTTCACGTTCTCGTGAACATCCGCTTTTTGCTGCTCACTGCCACAGCTTGTCACGCAGGGTAGTGGTGTGAACTTTCACGGCATAGAAGTGCGCCAGAAGGCGCTCAACCTCCTCCGGTCCGGCGCAAAGGGCGCGGACGTCGCACGTCAGCTGAATGTGCCTCGCGGCACCGTCTCGTACTGGCTCCATGTTGATCGCTCCAAGCGGGGCGAGTGTCCGGGGTCACACAACCCGAAGTGCCATCGGTGTGACGGCGTCGATCTCGACGCAATCGCCTATGCGTACCTTCTGGGCCTCTACCTGGGGGACGGCCATGTAAGCCAGTATTCGCAGCATCGAGTGCCCAGCCTCATGATCACTCTGGACGACTCCTGGCCCGGCATTCAGGACGAGGCCGAGGCCGCGATGCGCGATGTGTTCCCGCACAACGCCACCTGCCGGGTCCGTAAGACGGGCTGCCACAACATCAAGGTCTACTCGAAGCACCTTCTCTGCCTGTTCCCACAGCACGGGCGCGGGAAGAAGCACGAACGCGACATCGCTCTGGAGCCCTGGCAGCAGAACATCGTCGATGCGAATCCCTGGGCATTCATCCGGGGGCTCATCCACTCCGACGGCTGCCGGATCACCAACTGGACCACCCGCATCGTCGGTGGCGAGCAGAAGCGCTACGAGTACCCGAGGTATTGGTTCACCAACGTCTCGGACGACATCAGGCAGCTCTACACCGACACCCTCGACAAGCTGGGCGTCGAGTGGAAGCACTGCACGCGCGCAGGCAAGAAATACAACATCTCCGTCGCCCGACGGGCGTCCGTCGCGCTCATGGACGCTCACGTCGGGCCGAAGCACTGACGACCGATCTACTTGGGGCTGTCGTCCTCGCCGATGTGGTGCACGCGTACCAGGTTCGTCGATCCCGCGACGCCGGGCGGGGAGCCGGCCGTGATGACCACGACGTCGCCCTTCTCGCAGCGGCCGATCCGCAGGAGTTCCTCGTCGACCTGGGCGACCATCGCGTCCGTGGAGTCGACGTGCGGGCCGAGGAAGGTCTCGACGCCCCACGTGAGGTTCAGCTGGGAGCGGGTGGCCGGGTCCGGGGTGAAGGCCAGCAGTGGGATGGGTGAGCGGTAGCGCGAGAGTCGCTTGACGGTGTCGCCGCTCTGGGTGAAGGCGACCAGGAACTTCGCGCCGAGGAAGTCGCCCATCTCGGCGGCTGCGCGGGCGACCGCGCCGCCCTGGGTGCGGGGCTTGTTGCGGTCGGTGAGCGGGGGCAGGCCCTTGGCGAGGATGTCTTCCTCGGCTGCTTCGACGATGCGGGACATCGTGCGGACCGTTTCGATGGGGTATTTGCCGACGCTGGTCTCGCCGGAGAGCATGACCGCGTCGGTGCCGTCGATGACGGCGTTGGCGACGTCGGAGGCTTCGGCGCGGGTGGGCCGGGAGTTGTCGATCATCGAGTCGAGCATCTGGGTGGCGACGATGACCGGTTTGGCGTTGCGCTTGGCGAGTTTGATGGCGCGCTTCTGGACGATCGGGACTTGTTCGAGGGGCATTTCGACGCCGAGGTCGCCGCGGGCGACCATGATGCCGTCGAATGCGGCGACGATGTCGTCGATGTTCTCGACGGCCTGGGGTTTTTCGACTTTGGCGATGACGGGAAGGCGGCGGCCTTCTTCGTCCATGATGCGGTGGACGTCGTCGATGTCTTGTCCGCTGCGTACGAAGGAGAGGGCGATGATGTCGGCGCCGGTGCGCAGGGCCCAGCGGAGGTCTTCGATGTCTTTGTCGGAGAGTGCGGGGACGGAGACGGCGACGCCGGGGAGGTTGAGGCCTTTGTTGTCGGAGACCATGCCTCCTTCGATGACGGTGGTGTGGACGCGGGGGCCGTCGACGTGGGTGACTTCGAGGGTGACGCGGCCGTCGTCGACGAGGATGCGTTCGCCGGTGGTGACGTCGGTGTGGAGGCCTTCGTAGGTGGTGCTGCAGGTGTTGCGGTCGCCTTCGGTGGGTTCGACGGTGATGGTGAAGGTGTCGCCGCGTTCAAGGAGTACGGGGCCTTCGCGGAAGCGGCCGAGGCGGATCTTCGGGCCTTGAAGGTCGGCGAGGATGCCGACGCTGCGTCCGGTTTCGTCGGAGGCTTTGCGCACGTGGCGGTAGCGCTGTTCGTGATCGGCGTAGGAGCCGTGGCTGAGGTTGAAGCGGGCGATGTCCATTCCGGCTTCGACGAGTGCCTTGATCTGCTCGTATGTGTCGGTGGCTGGGCCCAGGGTGCAGACAATCTTTGCTCGGCGCATGGTTTGAGCCTAGACCTTACCTACGGGTAGCGAATTGGGCCTGCGTGTCGTCTCAACAACCTTTGGGTGAAGGGTTATTGACAAGTGTTGAATTGTGCACGGGGGCGCTCTGATGAGCATTCTGTTCAGAGTTTTGGGGGTGCCTTGGTGAATGCGGGCGTTCACCTGGGCGTGGACGGTGTGTCGTTGGGGGTCGGGGTCGAGGGCGGGGGCTCGTAGGGGCTGGCGTGGGGGTCGATGGGTCCACGGTCGCATCGGGGTGTGACTCGTGTGGTCATCAGATAGAAACCTGCGAGGGGTGTTGCCGGGTGCGGCTGATGGGTCATTATCTACGCGCGTTGTGTACTGCGAGATCTGATCTGTGGGAGTAGAGATGCCGCTGAACCGTAGGACGTTCCTGGGCACTTCGGCTGCGGCCGGGGCCGGCGTGGCGATGGCTGGGGGTGTGGCTGTGCCTGCCGAGGCTCGTGGTCGTGGTGATGGGCGTCCGCCGAAGCGGTATTCGTTCACGGTGATGGGCACGACCGATCTGCATGGGAATGTCTTCAACTGGGACTACTTCACGGACAAGGAGTTCGACGACAAGGCGCACAACGATGTGGGTCTGGCGAAGATCTCGACGCTGGTGGACCAGGTCCGTGCGGAGAAGGGCCGGCACAACACCCTGATGATCGATGCGGGTGACACGATCCAGGGCACGCAGCTGTCGTACTACTACGCGAAGATCGATCCGATCACGGCGAAGCGTGGTCCGGTGCATCCGATGGCGCAGGCGATGAACGCGATCGGGTACGACGCGGCGGCGCTGGGCAACCATGAGTTCAACTACGGCATTCCGGTGCTGCGGAAGTTCGAGGAGCAGTGTGATTTCCCGCTGCTGGGTGCGAACGCGCTGGATGCGAAGACGTTGCGGCCGGCGTTCGCTCCGTATGTGATCAAGCAGATGCGCACGCCGCACGGTCCGGATGTGAACGTGGCGATTCTGGGTCTGACGAATCCGGGGATCGCGATCTGGGACAAGGCGAATGTCAGCGGCAAGATGGTGTTCCCGGGGTTGGAGGAGCAGGCGGCGAAGTTTGTGCCGCGGCTTCGGTCCATGGGCGCGGATGTCGTGATCGTGTCGGCGCACTCGGGGACCAGTGGGACGTCGTCGTACGGTGATCAGGTTCCGTATGTGGAGAACGCGGCGGCTCTGGTGGCGGAGCAGGTGCCGGGTATCGATGCGATTCTGGTCGGCCATGCGCATCTGGAGATCCCCGAGTACTTCGTGGAGAACAAGGAGACGGGCAAGAAGGTGGTGCTCTCAGAGCCGTTGAAGTGGGGGCAGCGGCTGACGCTGTTCGACTTCGATCTGGTGTGGGAGAAGGGCCGCTGGGTGGTGGAGCGTGCGGGTTCGAAGGTGCTGAACTCCAACACGGTGGCTGAGGACCCGAAGATCACTGGTCTGCTGGCCGACGAGCACAAGAAGGTCGTGGCGTACGTCAACCAGGTCATCGGTACGTCGACGATGGCGATGACGACGGCGGAGGCGGCGTGGAAGGACGAGCCGATCATTGATCTGATCAATGTGGTTCAGGCGGAGACGGTGAAGGCTGCTCTGGCTGGTGGTGAGTATGCGTCGCTTCCGGTGCTGTCGCAGGCGTCGTGTTTCTCGCGTACGGCGCAGATTCCTGCCGGCGATGTGACGATCAAGGATGCGGCGGGGTTGTATCCGTTCGAGAACACGCTTGAGGCCCGGTTGTTGACGGGTGCGCAGATCAAGGACTACCTGGAGTTCTCGGCGCGGTATTACGTGCAGACGGCGGCTGACGTTCCGGTGGATACGGCGAAGTTGACGAATGCGGACAACACGCCGGACTACAACTATGACGCGGTGTCGGGTCTGGCGTATGACATCGACATTGCGAAGCCGAATGGTTCGCGGATTGTGAATCTGTCGTTCGAGGGCAAGGCGATCGATCCGGCGGCTCAGTTCGTGCTGGCTGTGAACAACTATCGGGCGAGCGGTGGCGGTAACTTCCCGCATGTGCCGGGTGCGAAGCAGTTGTGGGCGAATTCGGAGGAGATCCGCAACACGATCATTGCGTGGGTGCAGGCGAAGGGTTCGGTGGACGGTTCGCAGTTCGCTTCGGTGGACTGGCGGCTGACGCGGGACGGTAAGCCGGTGTTCTAGCGGTTCTTTGGTTGAGCGGCCGTCTCCTTTCCGGGAGGCGGCCGCTTCTGTTTTGTGCGGTGGGTCAGTTGCCTTGTACGAGGGGGATGAGGCCGGGGTGTTGGTGGGGGATTTTTGGGGTGTTCTGGGGGGTGAGGCCGAAGGTGGTGAAGGCGGTGCGTTGTGGGAGGGGGTAGGCGTTGGTGTCGGTGAGGTTGTTGAGGATGGTGGCGCTGCGCCAGGCGGCGAGTCCGAGGTCGGGGGCGCCGACTCCGTGGGTGTGGCGTTCGGCGTTCTGTACGTAGACGTTGCCGGTGACGGTGGGGTCGAGTTCGAGGCGGAAGTGGTCGTCGATGCGGGGGCGTCCCCCGGTGTCGCGGCGGATGTGGGGGGCGAGGCCGGTGAGGATGCGGTCGAGGGGGCGTTCGCGGTAGCCGGTGGCGAGGACGACTGCGTCGGTGGTGAGGCGGGTTCGGGTGCCTTGTTGGGTGTGTTCGAGGTGGAGTTCGACGCGGGTGTTGGCGAGGCGGCCTGCGGTGCGTACGTGGACGCCGGGGGTGAGGGTGGTGTCGGGCCAGCCGCCGTGGAGGGTGCGGCGGTAGAGCTCGTCGTGGATGGCGGCGATGGTGTCGGCGTCGATGCCTTTGTGGAGTTGCCATTGGTGGGGGACGAGTTCGTCGCGTACGTGTTCGGGGAGTGCGTGGAAGTAGCGGCTGTAGTCGGGGGTGAAGTGTTCGAGGCCGAGTTTGGAGTACTCCATGGGGGCGAAGGCGTGGGTGCGGGCGAGCCAGTGGAGTTTTTCGTGTCCGGCGGGGCGTGCGCGGAGAAGGTCGAGGAAGATTTCGGCGCCTGACTGGCCGGAGCCGATGACGGTGATGTGTTCGGCTTCGAGGAGTTGTCGGCGGTGGTGGAGGTAGTCGGCGGAGTGGATGACGGGGACGGTTTCGGCGTCGGCGAGGGGTTTGAGGGGGTCGGGGATGAAGGGTTCGGTGCCGATGCCGAGGGCGATGTGGCGGGTGTAGGCGCGGCCGAGGGCTTCGGCTTCGCCGTGGGTGTCGAGTTGGGTGAAGTCGACTTCGAAGAGTTGGCGTTCGGGGTTCCAGCGGACGGCGTCGACCTGGTGGCTGAAGTGGAGTCCGGGGAGTTGGTCGGTGACCCAGCGGCAGTAGGCGTCGTATTCGGCTCGTTGGATGTGGAAGCGCTCGGCGAAGTAGAAGGGGAAGAGGCGGTCGCGGCTGCGTAGGTAGTTGAGGAAGGTCCAGGGGCTTGCGGGGTCGGCGAGGGTGACGAGGTCGGCGAGGAAGGGGACTTGGAGGCTGGCGCCGTCGATGAGGAGGCCGGGGTGCCAGTGGAAGGCGGGGCGTTGTTCGTAGAAGGTCGCGGCGAGGGGGTGGGGGTTGCCGGGGATGCCATGGGCGAGGGCGGCGAGGGAGAGGTTGAAGGGGCCGATGCCGATGCCGACGAGGTCGTGTGGCTGGTCGGGGTTGGGGTTGGGTCGGTCGGTCATCGGGGTGTGTTGCCTTTCTTGAGGTCGTGGGTGAGGTGGGTGACGTGGTCGAGGAGGGTTTGGAGGTCGTTGGGGGTGGTGTGGGGGTTGAGGAGGGTGGCTTTGAGCCAGAGGCCGTTGTGGGTGTGGGCGCGGCCGAGGACGGCTTGGCCGTTGGTGAGGAGGGTGCGGCGGATGGTGGCGACGGTGTGGTCGTCGGTGTTGGTGGGGCGGAAGAGGACGGTGGTGATGGTGGGGCGGTCGTAGAGGTCGAGGGTGGGGGTGTGGGTGATGAGGTCGGCGAGGTGGTGGGCGGTGTTGATGGTGCGGTCGATGAGGTCGGCGAGTCCGCTGCGGCCGAGGGCTTGGAGGGTGACGGCGATTTTGAGGGCGTCGGGTCGGCGGGTGGTGCGTAGGGAGCGGCCGAGGAGGTCGGGGAGGCCGGCTTCGGTGTCGTCGTCGGCGTTGAGGTAGGGCGCTTGGTGGTGGAGGGCTTGGAGGTGGTGGTGGTCGGGGACGGCGAGGATGCCTGCGGGGGCGGGTTGCCAGCCGAGTTTGTGGAGGTCGAGGGTGACGCTGTGGGCGCGGTGGAGGCCGTGGAGTTTGGTGCGGTGGGTGGGGCTGAAGAGGAGGGGGCCGCCGTAGGCGGCGTCGATGTGGAGTTCGGCGCCGTGGGTGGTGCAGAGGTCGGCGATGTCGTTCAGGGGGTCGATCCGGCCGGTGTCGGTGGTGCCTGCGGTGGCGGTGACGAGGAGGCGTTGGTGGTGGTGTCGGGTGAGGGTTTCTTCGAGTGCGGTGAGGTCCATGACCCCGGTGGGGGCGGGGATGGTGAGGGGTTCGGGAAGGCCGAGGAGCCAGGTGGCGCGGTTGATGCTGTGGTGGGCGTTGGTGGCGCAGATGGTTTGTACGGGGCCGTGGCGTTCGCGGGCGAGGAGGAGGGCGAGTTGGTTGGCTTCGGTGCCGCCGGTGGTGATGAGGGCGTCGGGGTGGGGGTGGTGGGGGTAGATCTCGTGGGCGAGTGCGGTGGTGGTGTCGGCTTCGAGGGTTGAGGCGGCGGGTGCTTGGTCCCAGGAGTCCATGGAGGGGTTGAGGGCGGAGGCGGCGAGGTCGGCCGCGGTGGCGAGGGCGAGGGGTGGGGTGTGGAGGTGGGCTGCGCAGTGGGGGTGTGCGGGGTCTGCGGAGCCTTGGGCGAGTGCGGTGATGAGGGTGCGTAGGGCGTGGTGGGGGCCGGTGCCGTGGTCGGGGATGACGGGGTGGGTGGCGGCGCGTATGCGGGGGGTGATGGTTGGGGGTCCGCCGGCGGGGATGGGGCCGTTTCGTTGGTGGGCTCCGTCGTGGAGTGCGGTGAGGACGGTGTCGAGGAGGGGGCGGAGGGCGTCGGGTCCGGTGGTGGATCCGGCGAGGGGTGGGGTGGGCATGGGTGGTGGGGCCTTTCGGGTGCGCGCATGGGTGGACATGCCAGCTTGTCCGGGTTTCTGGTGGCGCGGCCGGTGAGCCTGGTGATCTGAACCCGAAAGGGGGACGGGCGGTGGGGGGTGGGGGGGTTGTCGGGGGTGCCGGTGGTATGGGTGTGCCCGGCGTCTCCCCTTGTGGTGGGGGTGGCGCCGGGCACGGGTGCTGCGGTGTGTGGGTGTCGCGGTGTGGTGGGTCAGAGGGCGTTGCGTACGGCGAGGGCTCGGCGCAGGTCGTCGATCTGGTCGGTGAGTTTGCGGTGGAGGGCGGGGATGAGGGTGGGGTCGTTCAGGGCTTGTTCGCCGTGGTGGAGGTTGTCGGTGTCGATGGCGTAGTGGGGGAAGGCGTAGTGGCCTGCGGCTTCGGCGATGGCGGGGCCGCGGCGGGCGGCGAGTGCGGTGGCTTCGGGGTAGTAGCGCGGGACGTAGCTGTGGACGAGGTCGGCCTGTTCGGGTTGCCAGAAGCCTTGGGCGGTGGCGCTGAAGAGGTAGTTGGAGAGGGTGTCGTCGTTGAACAGGCTGTGCCAGGCGGTGGCTTTGGCTTCGGGGGTGGGGAGGGCGGCGCGGCAGCGGGCGGCGCCTTCCTGGCCGGTGGCGCTGGGGTCGTGTTCGAGTTCGGTGGCGATGGTGGTTTCGTCGGTGGCGCCGAGGACGGCGAGTCGGGTGAGGATGCGCCAGCGGAGTTCGGGGTCGAGTTCGGGGCCGCCGGGGACGCTGCCGTTGGTGAGCCAGTCCTGGATGGTGTCGGGTTGGGTGGTGGCGTCGATGAGGTGGCGTACGGCGGTGAGGCGAAGGCCGGGGTTGGTGCCGTCCTCGGTGCGGCGGATGAGGTCGCGGCAGAGGTCGGTGAGGGTGGCGTGGGCGGCGGGGCGGTTGTCGGGGGTGGTGTAGCGGCGGGTGATCTGGGTGTCGGCGAAGGTGAGGACGCCTTGGACGAGGGCGAGGTCGGTTTCGTGCGGGAGGTGGGTGCGGGCTGTGCGGAGGTAGGTGGTGGGGTGGAGTTCGCCGTCGCGGACCATGTCGCGGGCGGTGTTCCAGATGACGGCTCGGGTGAGGGCGTCGGGGATGCCGGAGAGGGTGTGGAGGGCGGTGTTCCATGATTCGGGGTCGAGGCGGACCTTGGCGTAGGTGAGGTCGTGGTCGTTGGGGACGACGAGGGCGGGACGGCGCCCGGTGTGGATCTTGGCGGTGTTGTTGTGGGGGACGTCGAGTTCGAACCGGTCGCGCAGGGTGAGGCGGTCGGGTCCCGGCTGGGTGTCGAGGGCGTGGTCGTAGGCGCCGACGGCGATGCGGTGGGGGCGGTGGCCGTGCTGGTCGATGGTGACGGACCAGGCGCCGTCGGATTCGTCGACGTGGGGGGTGAGGGTGTCCACGCCGGTGGTGCGGAGCCATTGTTCGGCCCAGGCGTGGACGTTGCGGTCGGTGGCGGAGGCGAGGTTGTCGATGAAGTCGGCGAGGGTGGCGTTGGCGAATTTATGTCGGGCGAAGTGGGTGTTGATGCCGGTGAGGAAGTCTTTTTCGCCGAGCCAGGTGACGAGTTGGCGCAGGGCGGATGCGCCCTTGGCGTAGGAGATGCCGTCGAAGTTGAGCATGGCGGATGCGGTGTCGGGGACGGCAGCGGGGTCGGGGGCGACGGGGTGGGTGGAGGGGCGTTGGTCGGCGTCGTATCCCCAGCCCTTGCGGGCTACGCCGAAGTCGACCCAGGTGTCGGTGAAGCGGGTAGCTTCGGTGAGGGTCTGGTAGCCCATGTATTCGGCGAAGGACTCGTTGAGCCAGATGTCGTCCCACCAGGCGAGGGTGACGAGGTCGCCGAACCACATGTGGGCCATTTCGTGGGCGATGACCATGGCGCGGGTCTGGCGTTCGGTGTCGGTGACGGCTGAGCGGTAGATGAATTCGTCGCGGAAGGTGACGAGCCCGGGGTTCTCCATGGCGCCGGCGTTGAATTCGGGGACGAAGGCCTGGTCGTAGGAGTCGAAGGGGTAGGGCTCGTCGAATTTCTCGTGGTAGCGGTCGAAGCAGGCGCGGGTGATGTCGAGGATTTCGTCGGCGTCGGCGTCGAGGTGGGGGGCGAGGGAGCGGCGGCAGTGGATGCCGAAGGGCAGTCCGGCGTGCTCGGTGGTGACGGAGTGCCAGGGGCCTGCGGCGACGGCGACGAGGTAGGTGGAGATCAGGGGTGTGGGGGCGATGGTCCACTGGCCGTTGCCGGTGTGTTCGGAGATGCCGTTGCCGAGGACGGTCCAGCCTTCGGGGGCGGTGACGGTGAGGCCGAAGACGGATTTGAGGTCGGGCTGGTCGAATGCGGCGAAGACGCGTTGGACGTCTTCCATGAAGAGCTGGGTGTAGAGGTACGTTTCGCCGTCGGTGGGGTCGGTGAAGCGGTGCATGCCTTCACCGGTGCGGGAGTAGCGCATGGCGGCGTCGATGCGCAGTTCGTGCGGACCGGCGGTGAGTGCGGTGAGGGGGTACCGGTTCTCGGTGAGGTCGGCGGGGTCGAGGGGGTGTCCGTCGAGGCTGAGGGAGCGCAGGGTGGCGGGCTTGAGTTCGACGAAGGTGTCCCCGGCCGCGAGTGCGGTGAACTGGATGACGGTGCGGGAGTCGAAGGTGTCCTCACCCGTGGTCAGATCGAGGTCGATCGTGTACCGGTGTACGTCGAGGAACTGGGCTCGGGTCTGCGCTTCGTTGCGCGTCAGTACGGACATGGATCCATGCTGCCGCATGGCGTACGGGGCCCGCAGTGGGGTTCTCGCAGGGCTGAGTGCGCGGTGGGCGGGGTGCGGTGCAGGTGGGTGGCTGCGCGGCTGCGGGTGGCCTTTGAGGGCTAAGATTCTTACCCATTGTGTTCCTGCACGGAGGGTGCCCGGGATGGCGAAGAAGACGGCTTCCGCGACGCGGCAGGATGCGGTGGCGTCGATCGTCGAGGACTGGCGGCGGGAGCGGCCGGATCTGGATACGGCTCCGCTGGAGGTGTTCGGCCGGCTGCATCGGGCGTTCCTGCGGTACAGCGCGGCGATTTCGCGGCCGGTGGAGCGCAAGGGCCTGTCGATGGCGGGGTTCGATGTGCTGACCGCGTTGCGCAGGGCGGGTGCGCCGTTCCGTCGTACGGCGGGTGAGCTGGCGGATTCCGGGCTGATCAGTTCGGCCGGGGTGACGTTGCGGATCGACCGGCTGGAGAAGGACGGGCTGATTCTGCGGGAGCGGGATCCGCAGGACCGTCGGGTGGTGCATTCGCGGTTGACGGACGAGGGTCTGTCGACGATCGACGAGCTGTTCTCGGAGCATTTGGAGAACGAGCGGCGGATGCTGGCGGGGCTCACTCCTGCGGAGTGCCGGCAGTTGGCGCGGTTGTTGGAGAAGTTGGAGCGGTCCGTGCTGGCGGCGGAGGAGGGGGCGGGCGAGGAGAGGTAGGGCGGGGGGGCATCCGTGGCCCGCTTTGTCATCGATCGCCGGATGGGACCGATTTGCCGGACGGTTCGGAATTGCCCGGACCGGCCCGTGCGTGAACCTCGATCGCCGGACGGGCTCGGTAATCAGGCCCGTCCGGCGATCGAGGACATCTTTGTGTTCGAGGCGGCTCAGCCGGTGGTGTTCGCCTGGGCCTGGGCCTCTGCTTCCGTGCGGTACATGCGGCGGACGCGGACGACACCCAGGTCGTGCTGGTACAGGTTCTCCGCCTGGTCGGCGTCGCTGCGGAGCTCTTCGAGCATGATCCGGTCCTGTTCGAGGACGTCCCAGTGGCGGTCCTCCAGCACGGTCTTGTAGAGGAAGCGCCAGGTGTCGCGCTGCCAGTCCGTGACGCGGCGGTAGCGCCAGAAGAAGACGGCGCAGCGGTCCTCGTCGATGGGGGTGGCCATGCCGACGATGCCGAACGGGCCGCCGGGGCCGGCGGTGGGCGGGTACGGGATGGTCAGGTCGACCCAGTCGATGCCGGTGCGGCAGAGCTCGACCCAGTCGAAGTTCACGCCGCTCTGGTCGGTCTTCTCGAAGAAGAAGCCGCGTTCGGTCTCGCGGATCCGGAAGCGCGCGGTGGTCTGCCCTTCGGACATGCTGTGCGAGTCGCGGTGCAGGAACGATCCGTGCATGGGGTCGAGGAGGTTCTCGACGGCGTAGCGCCAGTTGACGTTCCACTCCGCGTAGCAGAGGAAGGCCGAGACGTCGGGGTCGGTGAGCTGTTCCGGCAGGACGAGGGGGGCCGGTTCGGGGTGTTCGTTGTCGCCGAAGTAGGCGAGGATCGCGCCGCCGGCCTCGATGACGTGGGGTGCGGCGACGAGCTGTTTGCCTTCGAGGTTGCAGCCGGGCAGGCCGGGTACGGCGGCGACGGTGCCGGTGCCGTCGACCTGGACGCCGTGGTACCAGCAGGCGATCCGGTCGCCGAGGTGTTTGCCGAGCGAGAGGCGGGCGCCGCGGTGGGGACAGCGGTCCTCCAGCATGTGGAGGGTGCCGTCGGCGCGGCGGAAGAGGAGCCATTCCTCGCCGAGGAGGGTGAGGCGCTTCATGCCGCCGGCGGGGACGGAGTCGGAGGGGCAGACGGCGTACCACTGGTTGCGTATGCCGGTGGTGAAGAGGCGGTCGGCGGTGCGGTTGCCGGGGCGGGCGACTTCGGAGGGCCGGGTGGTCTCGCCCGTGTGTGTTGCGGTGTCGGTGGTCATGGTCGTTTCACGCTCCCAGTCGTCGCATCTCGGTGCGGAAGGTGTCCTCGGTCCACGGGTTGCCGTCGGGGGCGGGCAGGTCGCGGGCGTTGAGTCCGGCGACGAGGCCGGGCAGGTCGTGGGCGCCGCTGCCGAAGACGTCCTCGATCACCGCGGCGAGTTTCTTCTCGTACGGCGTGGGGTCGGCGGTGCGTGCCTGGTGGGGGTTGAGGTACTGCGGGGTGGTCATGTCGGCTCCCTTCGGGGGTGGTTCAGAGGTCGAGGACGAGGCGCGGGGTGCAGGCGCGGGAGACGCAGAGCATCATCGAGGCGCCGGCGGCCTTCTCACTGTCGGAGAGCAGGAAGTCCCTGTGGTCGGGGGTGCCTTCGAGGACTTTGGTCTCGCAGGTGCCGCAGATGCCGTCGCGGCAGGAGGAGGGTACGGAGATTCCGGCCCCTTCCAGTGCGTCCAGGACCGAGGTGTCGGGGCCGACCTGGACGGTGGTTCCGGTGCGGGAGCAGACGACGTCGAAGCCGGTGTCCTCGCCGTCGCGGGGGGCTGCCGTCGGGGCGGCGAAGCGTTCCGTGCGGGCGGTGGGGCAACGTTCCTCGACGGCGGCGAGGAGGGGTTCCGGTCCGCAGCAGTAGACCTGGGTGTCTGCGGGGAGGTCGCCGAGGAGGGCGTCGAGGTCGAGGTGGCCCTGCTCGTCCTGGGGGACGAACTCGACTGATCCGCCGGGGAGTTCGGTGAGTGCGGTGAGTTCGGCACCGAAGGCCATGGAGGTGCGGGTGCGGCCGCCGTGGACGAGGCGCCACGGGATGGCGCGGCGGGCCGCTTCGCGGGCCATGGCGAGGATCGGGGTGATGCCGATGCCGCCTGCGATGAAGAGGAAGCTTCCGGCGTTGTTGTCGGCGTCGAGTTCGAAGTGGTTGCGCGGGCCTTGGACGCGGAGGGTCTGGCCGGGCCGCAGCTGGGTGTGGATGTGGGCGGAGCCGCCGCGGGATGCGGGTTCCTTGAGGATGCCGATGCGCCAGTGGGTGGGGTCGGCGGGGTCGGAGCACAGGGAGTACTGGCGGATGTGGCCGCCGGTGTGTACGTCGATGTGGGCGCCGGGGGTCCAGGCGGGGAGGGGGGTGCCGTCCGGGTGGGTGAGTTCGATGCCGAGGACGCCGTCGGCTTCCCAGGTCATGCGGTGGACGAGCAGGTCGAGCTGGGGTTCTTGTCCGGTGGTGGTCATCGCGGGTCGCCTCCTTGTCCGGTGGCGGTCGAGGGGAGCTTGACGGGCGGGGTGAACGGCGTGTTCATCGGACCGAGTGCGGCGAGGTCGATCTCGACGAGGGTGGGGCCGTCGGAGGCGGTGGCTTCCTTGATGACGGGGCCTGCGTCGGCTTCGGTGGCGATCCGGGCGTACGGGAGTCCGACGGCGGCGGCGAGCGCGGCGAAGTCGGGGGTGGTGAGGTCGACTCCGGAACGGCGGGGGAAGTGGGTGTCCTGCATGTTGCGCAGGACGCCGTAGCCTCCGTCGTTGAAGACGAGGAGGGTGAGGCGGGGCCTCTCCTGGGCGAGGGTGAGGAGTTCGCCGAGGTGGACGGCGAGGCCGCCGTCGCCTGCGATGACGACGGTGGGGGTGTCGGGGCGGCCGAGTGCGGCGCCGATGCCCATGGCGAGGCCTTGTCCGATGCCTCCGCCGCGGGGGAAGACGTTGGTCGCCGGGTCGGTGATTTCCAGCAGCCGGTTTCCCCAGGTGGAGGAGGGGATGGTGACGTCGCGGGCGATGACGGATGCGGGCGGGCAGGCGTCGCGGATCGCGTCGTTGACTGCGGCCTGCGGGCCGATCGCGTGGCGCTGTGCGCTGCGGGCGTCGTTCCGGGCCTTGCGTACGCGGGCCGGCCAGTCCGTCTCCGTACCGCTGCTGCTGATGCGTTCCAGGAGGGCTGTGAGGACGGCGGCCGCGTCGCCGCGCAGGGCGCAGGTGGCCGGGTAGACGCGACCGGGGGCGGCCGGGTCGAAGTCCAGCTGGATGTGTGCCGAAGGCAGTTCGAGGCTGTAGTCGGCGGTCTCGTTGGAGCGGAAGTGGGTGCCGATGGAGAGCAGCACGTCGGCTTCGGCGAGGAGGGCGCGTCCGGCGGGGGCGGTGGCGTAGTTGCCGAGGACGCGTTCGTCGGATTCGGGGACGGAGCCGCGGCCGGAGTTGGAGGTGACGAGTCCGGCGTTCAGCGCGTCGAGGAGTGCGGCGAGTTCGGGGCGGGCGCTGTTGGCTCCGCCGCCGGCCCAGACGAGGGGGCGGTGTGCGGCGGCGAGGAGGGCCGCGGCCTCGTCGAGGAGTGCCGGGTCGGGCAGGGCCGGGGGTGAACTGACGGGTACGGGGGTGCCGGTCAGCTGCTGGGGGGCGAACTGCAGGTCGATGGGCCATTCGACGCTGACGGGGCCGTGCGGGGCGGTGAGGGCGCGGGCGGCGGCGTCGCGGAGGATGTCGCCCGCGTCGGCGGCGTCGGTCACGGTGACGGCGTGGGTGGAGACCGCGCGGAGCATGCCGAGCTGGTCCTTGGTCTCGTGGATGAAGCCGCGTCCGGAGCCGAGGTATTCGCTGTCGATCTGGCCGGTGATGTGGAGGACGGGGGTGCCGGAGCTGAGGGACTCGATGAGGGAGCCGGCTGCGTTGCCCGCTCCGGTGCCGGTGCTGGTGAGGGCGCAGCCGAGGCGTCCGGTGGCGCGGGCGTAGCCGTCGGCCGCGTTGACTGCGGCGGCTTCGTGGCGCACGGGGACGAAGCGCAGGTCGCGGTCCACGGCTTCGACGAGCGGCAGGTTGTGCACGCTGACGATGCCGAACACCGTGTCGACGCCGAGTCCGCGCAGCGTCTCGACGAGCAGGTCGCCGCCGTTGGGTTGGGTCATGTCGTTGCGCTCCTGAGGTACGTGAACGGGGGTGGGGGGTGTTATGCGATGGATCGGTTGACGCCGCCGCAGACGTCGACGGTGGTGCCGGTGATGTACGAGGCCCTGGGTGAGAGGAGGGTGGTGATGGCGTACGCGACTTCGTCGGCGTTGCCGAGGCGGCCGAGTGCGATGCCTCGGTCGGCGGCGAGTTCGGCCTGCCAGGCGGCGTAGTCGAGGGGGCTGCCGGATGCTGCGTAGCGGCGTTCCCACTGTCCGGTGTCGACGAGGCCGAGGCAGACGGAGTTGACGCGGATGCCGTCGGGGGCGAGTTCCTTCGACAGGGAGGTCGAGAGGTTGAGGATGCCGGCGCGGGCGGCGCTGGTGGTCATGAGCCGGGTCTCGGGCTGTTTGGCGAGTACGGCGTTGATGTTGACGACGGAGGCGTTGCCGCACTTGCGCAGGTGGGGCAGGGCGGCGTGGAGGGGGTTGAGGACGCCGAAGAATTTGAGTTCGAGTTCGTCGCGCCAGTCGTCGGCGGTGGTCTCGGCGAAGGGTTTCATCCGGGAGGCGCCGGCGTTGTTGACGAGTCCGTCGAGGCCGCCGAAGCGGTCGGCGGCCTCTTCGGTGAATGCTTTGACTGCCGCTTCGTCGCGTACGTCGCAGGGGGCGTGGTGGAGCCTGTCCGGTCCGGCGAGTCCGTCGAGGGCGGCGGTGAGGGCGTCGGCGCGGCGGCCGCAGGTGGCGACGCGGGCGCCTTCGGCGAGCAGCATGCGGACCGTGGCGAGGCCGACGCCGGAGCTGCCGCCGGTGACGAGGATGCTGCGGTCGGCGAGGCCGAGGTCCATCTCGTACTCCTTGGTGTGAGGGGGTGTCCTGGGGCGGCTGCCGCACCGGGGCCCCGTGGCGGGTGGTCCGGTGCGGCGGTGTGCCCGTGGGGTCAGTGCATGGTGAAGCCGCCGTTGACGGCGAAGGTCTGGCCGGTGATGTAGCCGGACTCGTCGCCGACGAGGAAGGCGATCAGGCCGACCAGGTCCGCCGGTTGCTGGGGCCGGGAGATCGCCCGGTTCAGCCGGTACAGCTCGTGCCGTTCGGCGGGGATGTCGACGGAGGACTCCCCCTCGGTCAGTCCGGGGGCGACCGCGTTGACGGTGATGCCGAGGTCTCCGGTCTCGCGGGCCATGGCCCGGGTCAGGGAGATCACGGCGCCCTTGGAGGCGATGTAGTGGGCGAGGCGGGGCGACCCGTACAGCGCGGCGTCCGAGGCGAGGTTGACGATCCGGCCGCCGCCGCCCGCCGTCATGAGTGGGAGGAGGGCGCGGGCGACGAGCCAGGGGCCGCGGGCGTTGACCGTCATGATGCGGTCCCACGCCTGCACGTCGATCTCGTGGAACGGTCTTCCGCCGACCGCGTTGGCCAGACCGGCGTTGTTGACCAGGCCGTGGAGCCTGGTGCCGTCGCCGGCGAGGGTGGCGGCGAGGGCGTCGACGGAGTCCGGGTCGGCGACGTCGAGCGAGTGGAAGTCCGCGGTGATGCCGTCGGCGCGCAGGTCGTCGGCGGCCTGCTTGCCGGTCCGTTCGTCGAGTTCGGCGATGACGACGCGGTAGCCGTCGCGGCCGATCCGGCGGGCCGCGGCCAGTCCGAGGCCGCGGCCGGCGCCGGTGACGACGACCGTACGAGAGCCGTCCGCTGTACGGGAGGTGTCGTCGGCGGCCATCAGTCGCGGGTGATGCCGTGCATCGGGGAGTGCTCGGGGTACGTCGGGACCTGCGGCTTCTGGGTGCCGATGATGACGCAGAAGAGGGCGTCGGTGTCGCCTTCGTTCTTCAGCGAGCGGGCCACTCCGGCGGGCACGACGATCATGTCGCGGTAGCCGAGGGTGCGGTACTCGACCTCGTCGGCACCGCGGTGGATGCCGACCCTGACCTGGCCCTCGAGGACGAAGAAGGCTTCCTCGACGTCGTGGTGGGTGTGCTCGGGGCCCTCGGCGCCGGGCGGCAGCAGCATGTTGGAGAAGGTGAAGCCGCCGGACGGGATGATGCGGTTGTCGTTCTCGTGGTTGCCGGTGGCGCCGGAGCCGACGTAGCGGATCTGGGCGCGCTTGTACTGGTCGCCGGCCTTCGCCTGGAAGGAGAGGGTGTTCCAGTCGGGCTCACGGGAGTCCTTGGTGGCGATGAGCGAGTCGGTGTACTTCGCGAGGTCGCCGTCGGTCTCGTAGGGGGTGTTGTCGATGGGCACGGGTTGCTCCTCGGTTCGTTGGTGCGGGTGGGGGCGGGCCGTCGTCACGCGGGGGTGCGGGCGACGACGTGGAGGTGGGCGCGGACCCAGGCGTTGAAGGCCTCGGGCCGTTCCTGGTTCGAGAGGTGTCCGGCGCCGGAGAGGGTCACGTACACGGACTTGGTGAGGCCGCCCGCGATGGCTTGGGACTCCTCGGTTCCGGTGACGGTGTCCTGTTCGCCGCAGAGGACGAGGGCCGGTGCGGTGATGGTGGGCAGGTCGTCCCTGAGGTCGGCCTCGGCCATCGCGTCGGCGGCGTAGCCGTATCCGGGGGTACGGATGGAGGCGGCCATGGTCGCCACGACGCGTTCGACGAGTTCGGCGGGGGCGTCGGCGGAGACGAGGCGCGGGCCGCGGGCCGCGGCGAAGGCGTCCGGCCCTTCGGCGGCGAGCTGCGCCGCGCGGGCGCGCATGGCGGCTGCCTTGTCCGGGTTGGTGCCGGAGCCGCGGCTGGAGTCGGCGACGATCAGGGACTCGACGAGGCCGGGGTGGCGGGCGGCAAGGCGCAGGGCGATGACGCCGCCCCAGGAGACGCCGAGGACATGGGCTCGGCCGCCGCGGTCACGGATCAGCGCGGCCGCGGTGTCGGCGTAGCCGTCGAGGCCGGGGGCCCGGCCGGGGTCGGCGGAGGCCGCATACCCGGGGGCGTCCCAGGCGACGACCCGTACCTGGTCGGAGAGTCCGGCGAGTTGCGGGGCGAAGGCGGCGGAGGAGGAGCCGATGCCGTGCAGGCAGAGCAGCAGCGGTGCGTCGGGGTTCCCGGCCTCCTGGGTGTGGACGGCCTCGGTGGTGAGGGTGGCGGTCACAGGATCTGTCCTGCCCGGCCGACGACGGCTGCGAGGCTGCGCAGTACGGCGTGCGGCACGACCTGGCTGGTGGCGGGGTTCGTGGCGTCGGGCCGGTGGGCGACCTCGAAGCGGTAGGTGCCGTGCGGGCCGTCCGCCTCGATGACGTGCCGGGTGAGGGTGGCGGCCGGGTCGGCGACGACGACGACCTCGACGAGGTCGGGGTCGCCGGTCGCGAGTGCCACGGATGCGGCGACGTTGGTGGACTTGGGGAACTTCA
The DNA here is from genome assembly GCF_053593595.1 of Streptomyces sp. NPDC002206. NCBI lineage: Bacteria > Bacillati > Actinomycetota > Actinomycetes > Kitasatosporales > Streptomycetaceae > Streptomyces > Streptomyces sp. NPDC002206. The sequence continues at coordinate 111,136 of NZ_JBSFCW010000006.1, read as the reverse complement.
CCGGGACGTCGCGGGCGGTGCCGCGCATCACTTCCACCGGTTCGGTGGTGGTCCGCAGCCGTTCGGTGAGCTCGGCGTCCATCCACGGCTGGTGGAGGGTGGCGGGCAGTTTGGTGGTGGTCAGGCGTACGGAGGTGAGGGCGCCCAGCCCCGTGACGGCCTGCAGGAGGTCGAGTCCGCCGACGGCGCCGCCGGTGAAGTAGACGCGTCCGGGGCCGGCTGCGCGCAGCCGGTCGACGAGTTCGGGGTCGACGAGTGCTCCGGTGGAGGCGATCAGCAGGTCGGCGCCGCTGTCGAGGACTCGCTCGGCCCACTCCCGTACGACGCCCTGGCCTGCGGCTTCGACGATGAGGTCGCAGACGGTGAGGGCGTCCTCGAAGGACAGTTGGGGTGCGGGGGCGTCGACGAGGGGCCGGTTGTCGACGATGCAGGTCAGTTCGGCGCCGGGGATGTGGCCCTCGGCGAGGGCGGTGCCGACGACGCGGCCGATGGCGCCCCAGCCGACGAGTCCGATGCGTCGCGCGGGTCGCGTGGGGCGTGCGACGGGGGTGGGGCGGGTGGTGGTGGCGGTCATGCGGACACCTCGTCGGTGGCGGGGGCCAGTGGCCCGGGGTCGGGTTCGCCCGCCATGTGGCAGCGGATCTTCTGGGACGGCGGACCTGCGGTCCCCCACAGGTCGGAGAGGTCGGGGGTGCGCCGCCAGACCTTGGCGATCCAGGCGTCCTCGATGATCTGGGCGACCTCGGAGGTGTATTCGCAGACGAGTCCGGCGGGGTCGGTGAAGTACGAGAAGGTGTTGTTGCCGGGTCCGTGCCGGCCGGGCCCCCACTGGGGGTTGATCCCGTGGTGGCGGAGTCGGCCGAGGCCGCGCATGAAGTGGTCCACCGATGTCATCTCGTACGCGACATGGTTCAGCGACGCCCATGCGGCCTGGTTGAAGGCGATGCAGTGGTGGTCGGCGTTGCAGCGCAGGAAGGCCATCTGGTGCTCGGACCAGTCGGAGACGCGCAGCCCCAGGACCGAGGTGTAGAAGGCCACGGCGGCGTCGATGTCGGTGGTGTTCAGGACGGTGTGGGTGACACCGACGGGGACGGCGGCGTCCCGGCCGCGCGGGGTGACGGCGTGCGTCTGGGCGCTGAGTTCGATGAGCCGGCCCTCGGGGTCGGTGAAGCGGAGTCCGTATCCGCCGCCGACCTGGTCGAGGGGGCCGGGTCCGGCGACGGGGACGATGCCCCTGGCGAGGAGGCGGCGGGCGGCCTCGTCGATCTCGGCGGGGGTGGCCACGGCGAAGGTGATGCGGCCGAGACCGTTGCGTTCGCCGCGGGTGAGGGCGAGGACGTGGTGTTCTTCGCCGGTGCCGCGCAGCCAGGCGGCGTCGCGGTCCTGCTCGACGGGTTCCAGACCCCACACCTCGGTGTAGAAGTCGGTGGACTCGGTGAAGGCGGGGGTGTGCAGCTCGACGGAGCGCAGGGCGCGCAGCCGGGCGATGGGTTCGAGCGGGACGGCGGTGGGGCGGGCGTGGAGGTTCTCGTACGCCCCGCGGTTCTCGTGAGTCATGTGGTTCTCCGGCTCCTCGTCTGTCGGCATCAGTTGGCGGCCCAGGGCAGCGGCGTGGTGCCGGTGCCCCAGTAGAGGGACTTCTGCCGCTGGTAGCCGCGGATCAGGTCGCGGCCCTTCTCGGTGCCGATGCCGCTGTCCTTCAGCCCGCCGAACGGGGTGGAGATGCTGAACTGCTTGTACGTGTTGATCCAGACCGTTCCGGCGTCGATACGGCGGGCGACCCGCCAGGCCTTGGCGTGGTCCCGGGTCCACAGTCCGCAGGCGAGGCCGTACACGCTGTCGTTCGCCTGGGCGACGAGGTCGTCCTCGTCGTCGAAGGGCAGGGCGATGAGTACGGGTCCGAAGATCTCTTCCTGACAGACCCTGGCGGCGTTGGGGAGGCCGTCGAGGACGGTGGGGAGGTAGTAGGCGCCGTCTCGGTAGGTGTCGCCTTCGGGGGCCGCTCCCCCGCACCGGACCGTGGCTCCTTCTTCGCGGGCCAGGTCGACGTAGGCGGCGACGCTGTCACGGTGCTTGTGGTGGACGAGCGGGGCGACCTGGGTGTCCGGGTCGGTGCCGGGTCCGACGCGCAGCTTCTCGGTGCGGGCGACGAGTTCACCGACGAATTCCTCGTACCGCGAACGGGCGACGAAGAGCCGCGATCCGGCGATGCAGCTCTGGCCGCTGGAGGAGAAGACGCCGTACATGACGCCTGCGAGGGCCTGCTCGAGGTCGGCGTCGTCGAAGACGATCGTCGGCGACTTGCCGCCGAGCTCCAGTGATACGGGGATCAGCTTGTCGGCGGCGGCGTGCGCGAGAGTGCGGCCGGTGTTCGTGCCACCGGTGAAGGTGATCTTCCCGACGGCCGGGTGGCGGACGATCGCGTCGCCGATGACGCTGCCGCGGCCGGGCAGCACGGAGAGCAGTGCGGCGGGCAGTGCGGCCTCGGTCAGTGCCTGGTGGACGAGGCGGCCGAGGGCGAGGGCGACGAGCGGGGTCCACTCCGCGGGCTTGAGGAGGACCGCGTTGCCCGCGGCGAGTGCGGGGGCGAGCTTCTGGGCGTCGCTGGCGATGGGCGAGTTCCACGGGGTGATCGCGCCGACGACGCCGATGGGCTCGTGGACGCTCATCGTGACGTACGGGCCGCGGGACGGGGTGATCGCGTCCTCGGCGGTCTCCAGCGCGGCGGCGGTGTAGCGGAAGGTGCCCGCGGCGCTCAGGACGAGGGCACGGGTCTCGGTACGGCACTTGCCGGTGTCGGCGGTCTGCAGGGCGGAGAGCCGGTCGGCGTCGCGCTCGACGAGGTCGGCGATGCGGTGCAGCAGCCGGGCCCGCAGATGGGCGGGCAGCTCACGCCAGGCGGGGTCGTGGGCCGCGTGGACGGCGGCGGTCACGGCGTCCTCGACGTCGTCGAGGGATGCGGCGTGCACGGTGGCGATGACCTGGCCGGTGGCGGGGTCGACGGTCCTGATGGGGGCACCGCGGCCCTGACGCCACTGCCCTGCGACCAACACTTCGTCGGCAAGCATCAGTTGGCCTCCTGCAGTCGATACGGTTACCTCAGAGCTAAAAATCTAAGCGCTTAAGTAATTCACCGCAAGACCCCTTCGTAAAAACTCTTTTGCCCTGGAGGTCTTGACGACCTCCACCCCCGGACCGATAAAACTTAAGCCCTAAGAAGCTAGGCACCTTAGAGAGCAGCCGACGGCGGTGGTGGGCGGTCTCACAAGCTCACGAGCCCCGCACCGCCACCCCGTCCCCGTACGCTCAGCTCGCTCCCGTACACCCCTGCTCTCCCGCACACCTGGCTCCCCAACCGCTCCGTCCCCACCCGGAGCAGGAGGAACCCTCGATGACCCGGCCCACCGCCGCCACCCGCGAAGCCGTCACCGCCCGTGACGCCATAGCCGCCCGCTTCGAGCGGCTGCCGGCCTCCCGCTGGCACGTCACCGTCCGTCTCGTCGTCGGCGTCGTCACCTTCTTCGAGGCCTTCGACCAACTGCTGATCGCGTACGCACTGCCCGAGCTCCGGCAGGAGTGGCACCTGACCGACGGCGATGCCACGTCGGTGCTCACCGTCGGCTCGGTCGGCATGCTCATCGGCGCGCTGCTGTCGGGCCGGCTGGCCGACAGGTTCGGCCGGGTCCGGGTGATCGCGTACTGCGTGGCGGCCTCGGGGCTGGCCGGCCTCGCCCTCGTCGCCTGCACGTCGCTCACCCCCTTCCTTGCGCTGCGCTTCGTACAGGGGCTCGCGATCGGCGGCGAGGTACCGGTGGCCGCCGCGTTCATCAGCGAGATCACCCGGAGCTTCAAGCGGGGCCGCTTCGTCCTGCTGTACGAACTCGTCTTCCCCGCCGGGCTGACCGTCGGCGCCCTGGCCGCCGCGTGGCTGGTGCCGGCGGCCGGCTGGCGCGTGATGTTCGCGGTCGCGGCCGTCCCCGGACTGCTCGCGTTCCTCGTCCAGCGCACGGTTCCCGAATCGCCGCGCTGGCTGGCGGACCGGGGGCGGACGGCGGAGGCCGAGGCGGTCATGGACGAGATCGAGGCGAAGGTGTCGGCCGCCACGGGTGAACCGCTGCCGCCGCCGGTCCGGTACTCCCCCGGAGCCCCGGCGCATCCCGGGTCCCCGACGGCGAAGGCGGCCACCGATGCGGAGCGCACCGCCACCGGGCTGCGTTCCCTGTTCACCGGCCGCTACCGCCGCCGCACCCTGGTGGTGGGCGCGATCTGGTTCACCGGCTACTTCGTCAACTACGGCGTGACGTCCTGGCTGCCCAGCATCTACAAGGACGGGTACGGCCTCACGCTCTCCGACGCCCTGCTCTACTCCACGGTCACCTCGGTCGCCGGACTGCTCGGCTGCCTGCTGGTGGCGCTCACCGTGGACATCCTCGGCCGCCGTAAGATCTTTGCGATCTTCCTGGGGGGCTCCGCCGCGCTTCTGCTGACCCTGGCCGCACTCGGCGCCCACACCCCCGCCCAGGTTCTGGTCTGGACCTCACTGTCGGCCGTCGGCTTCTTCGGCTCCAACATCTGCCTGTACCTGTACACGCCGGAGCTGTACCCGACCCGGATGCGCGCCCTCGGCTGCAGTGTCGGCGGCGCGGTCAATCGCCTCGGCGTGATCCTGGGCCCGATCCTGGTCGGCGCGGTCTACAGCGCCGGGAACAACGTCGCCGCGGTCTTCGTGATGCTCGGTGCGGTGGCGCTGGCCGGTGCGGTGGTGGCAGGCGCCCTCGCCGAGGAGACGGCCAACCGGCCGCTGGAGGAGATCTCCCCCTGACCGCCCCGCGCACCGTGCTCGCGATGTCGTCGGCTGCCCGCCCGGTGCTGTGCGATCCGGCGCCCGGACCGCGGTGCCGACGCGCGATGACCTCCCCGCGGACGGGAGTCCGCGCGGGAGGTCATCGCCCTGCCGCGGAGATCTCCTCGGGACGCCGGTACTGAAGCAGGACGACCCCGTTGCCGAAGCTCCGGGTCCCGGTGAGTCGTAGATCGCTCTTCGCGTCCGTCGGCCGGAACAGCGGCTTGCCCCGGCCGATGAGGACCGGATGGACGTAGACGCGGTACTCGTCGATCAGATCGTGCTCCCTGAAGGCCGCGGCGAGATCGGCGCCACCGAGGGACAGGTCCCCGCCCGGCTGCGCCTTGAGCGCCATGATCTCCTCGGGGACGACGTCCCGCACCACGGTGGTGTTCCAGTCGGCCCGCTCCAGGGTCCTGGAGAACACCAGCTTGGGCATGTCGCGCCAGATGCCGGCGAACTCCGCCATCGGCCCGGCGTTCGAGGGGTCGGCGTCGGCCGTCGGCCAGAACCCGGCCATCAGCTCATGGGTGACACGACCACTCAGAAAGCCGCCCATCGCTGCGAGTTCGTCGTTGAAATGGCTGTGCAGCTCGTCGTCGACCAGGTGCCAGCCGATGTCGCGGTCCGGCCCCTCGATGAAGCCGTCGAGGGACACCGACATCATCAGGATGACTTTTCTCATCACGGTCCTCGCCAACGCCATCGTGGTTCGGGGGTCCAACGGCTCGGGCCGGAGGTGCGCCGACCGGGCCCTGCCGAGCAGGCGGTCGGCTGCCGGGCGCCTCGACGGGAAGGTCCCGCTCGGCAGCCGCGGCGGCCCGTTCCTTGTCGTACGCGACGAACGCCGTCGGCACAAGTCCCCGACGGGCACTCCCAAGCTACCCACCGGGACGACGACAACGCGGAATGCCACCCGGTCGGTACGGGCCGGCGGGGAGCGGACGGACGCGAGGGATCACCCCTCAGCGGCTGCGTCGCCGGCCGGAGGGTCGCCGGCGATCCGCTCATGGTGCCTGATCACTTCGGCGATGATGAAGTTGAGGAGCTTCTCCGCGAAGGCCGGGTCCAGTTTCGCGTTCTCCGCGAGGCGGCGCAGGCGGGCGATCTGTTCGGCTTCGCGGTCGGGGTCGGCCGGGGGCAGCTTGTGGTTCGCCTTGAGATGGCCGACCTGCTGGGTGCACTTGAAGCGCTCGGCGAGCATGTGGACAACAGCAGCGTCGATGTTGTCGATGCTTTCGCGGAGCCGGTTCAGTTCCGCGCGTACGGACTCGTCGGTGTCGCTGGTGGTCATGGTCGACGAGCTTAGACGGCCGGGTCCGGGGCCCTGCTGCGGGACAACCCTCAGGGGCTGATCATCGGTGGGTGGTCCGGGTCGGGGATCGTGTCGCTCCAGCCGCCCGGTACGGCGCGGCCCTGCTGTTCGCGGAAGCGGACCGGGGCGGTGCCGACGCGGCGGGCGAACAGGCGGGAGAAGTAGGCGGGGTCGTCGTAGCCGACGCGGCGGGCGACCGCGGCGACGGGCAGTTCGGTTGCGGCAAGGAGTTCCTTGGCGCGGCCGAGACGGATGCCCAGGAGGTAGTCCTTGGGGCTGCAGCCGGCGCCGCGTCGTACCGCGGTGCGCAGTTCGGCGGGCGTCATGTTGTGTCGGGCGGCGTGGTCGGCGACCGAGAGCGGCTGGAACGCGTCGCGGGCGAGGGCCTGCAGGACCGGGTCGCCGTCGGGGCTGACATCGGCGCGGGCCCGGCGCAGGGCGACCAGGAGTTCATGGACGGCGGCGCCGGTCTCGACCTCCAGCAGCGGGTTGCCGCGTCGGGCCGCGCGGACGATCCGGCTCACGGCGGCGCGCGGGCCCGCCGTGTCGGCGAGGGGGACGAGCGGGCGGTCCGGTTCGATGTAGCCGAGTTCGGTGTACGTGGCGGTGGCGGGGCCGGTGAAGTCGACGAAACTCTCGTCCCAGCCGGTGCCCGGGTCGGCGCCGTAGTGGTGCGGGGTACCGGGGGTCAGCCAGATCAGGCCGGGGGCGGTGATGGGCAGCCGGCGGCCGTCGGGGCCGGCGAACCAGCCACTGCCCGAGTGGATCACGACGGCCACATGGTGGTCCAGGGTGCGGGGGCCGACCGTGGGCAGCATGCCGTGCTGCAGGCCGACGCCCAGGCAGACGAGGCCCAGCCGGTGGTGGAGCGGGCTGGGCGTGAAGAAGCGCATCCAGGTGTGGTACGTCGACATCGGCTTTCCTTCCTCCGCTCCGCCGGGGTCGGTTCGGTGATCTGCGCATTGTGTCCAAACAGCAGCGATCTTTGTCCATGGACCGGCCGCACGCCAGGGGGCGAGGGTGGCTGCAGCATTCCTCCCGGGTCCGCCCGCTCCGTGGTGCGTACCGTCGTGCGGCCTCGGGGCGCGCGGCTTCGGGGGTGGGACCGGCGCAACAGGAGAGCACGAGCACGATGGCTGAATTCACCGTGGGGGACGACCACTTCCGGCTCGACGGGAACCCCGTACGCCTGCTGTCGGGAGCCCTGCACTATTTCCGGGTGCACGAGGCGCAGTGGGATCACCGGCTTTCGATGCTTCGGGCCATGGGCCTGAACTGTGTCGAGACGTACGTTCCGTGGAACCTCCATGAGCCGGAGCCCGGTGTGTTCCGGGACGTGGCGGCGCTGGGCCGGTTCCTGGACGCGGCGCGCCGGGCCGGACTGTGGGCGATCGTCCGCCCGGGTCCGTACATCTGCGCCGAGTGGGAGAACGGTGGGCTGCCGGTCTGGGTGACGGGGCGGTTCGGGCGGCGGGTGCGGAGCCGTGATGCCGGGTATCTGGGGGCGGTCGAGCGGTGGTTCGCGCAGTTGCTGCCGCAGGTGGTGGAACGGCAGATCGACCGCGGCGGTCCGGTGATCATGGTTCAGGTGGAGAACGAGTACGGCAGCTACGGCACCGACGCGGTCTATCTGCGAAGGCTGGCGGACCTGCTGGGCGACCAGGGGGTGAGTGTGCCGCTGTTCACGTCCGACGGTCCGGAGGACCACATGCTGACGGGCGGCTCCGTGCCCGGTCTGCTCGCCACGGCGAACTTCGGGTCGGGGGCGCATGAGGCGTTCGAGGTGCTGCGCCGGCATCAGCCGAAGGGTCCGCTGATGTGCATGGAGTTCTGGTGCGGCTGGTTCGGGCACTGGGGTGCTCCGCCGGTCGTACGGGAACCGGCGCAGGCCGCCGAGGCGCTGCGGGAGATCCTGGAGTGCGGGGCGTCCGTGAACATCTACATGGCGCACGGGGGGACGAACTTCGCGGGCTGGGCGGGGGCCAACCGGTCCGGTTCGCTGCAGGACGAGGATTTCCTGCCGACGGTGACGTCGTACGACTACGGCGCCCCGATCGACGAGTACGGGCGGCCCACGGAGAAGTTCTGGCTGTTCCGGGAGGTCCTCGCCGAGTTCGCGGACGGTCCGCTTCCTGATCTGCCGCCGCAGCCGGCCGGGCTCGCGGCGCCGGTGCGGGCGGAGCTGACCGGGTGGGTGCCGCTGTCCGGCGTGCTGGAGGCGCTGGGCGACCCGGAACCGGCGGAGTCGGGCGTTCCGCCGACGTTCGAGGAGCTGGGCGTCGACCGGGGCCTGGTGCGCTATCACGTGGATGTTCCGGGTCCGCGGCAGCCTTACACGCTGGGGGTGACGGGGCTCCGGGACCGGGCTGTGGTGTACGTGAACGGCGTCCGGGAAGGCGTGCTGGGCGACGGGAGCGCCACCCTCGACACGCCCGTGGCCGGGCCTGCGTCCGTCGAGCTGTGGGTGGAGTCGCTGGGCCGGGTCAACTACGGGCCGCGGCTGGGTGAGCCGAAGGGCATCACGGGCGGGGTGCTGCACGAGCGGCAGTACCTGCACGGTGTACGGGCCAGGGCGCTGCGGCTGGCCGCGTTCGAGGAGCCGGGCGCGGTGGCCGGGGTGCCGTTCGGGGATGTCGTGGAGGGGCGCACCGGGCTGTACCGGGGGTCGTTCGAGCTGACGGAACCGGGGCACGCGGATCACGCGGGTCTCGAACTGCCGGGCTGGACACGCGGGTTCGTCTGGGTGAACGGCTTCTGTCTGGGCCGCTACTGGTCGGCGGGCCCGCAGCGGACGCTGTACGTGCCGGGTCCGGTGCTGCGGGAGGGCATCAATGAGGTGTGGGTGCTGGAGGTGGAGGGTGCGGGGGCTCCGTACGCGGAGCTGGGCCCGGGTGTGCCCGTGCACATGGGCACATCCGGGGTTGTTCGGAGCTGATACTGCGGCGTCAGAGCGTGGCTGCCGCGGAGGCGATATCGGCGGCGAAGGTCGAGACCTCGCTGTACACACCGGGGTAGCCGGGCTCGGCGCAGCCCTGGCCCCAGCTGACGATACCCACCTGGATCCAGGCTCCGGCGTTGTCCTTGCGGAACATGGGACCGCCGGAGTCGCCCTGGCAGGTGTCCACACCGCCCTTTCAAGGTGCGCAGAAGCCGATTCAACGAAGCGCCCTCTTTCGTGGGGGGTGCGTGGGGGGTGGGTCGAGACTTGTCCGACGTCGGCATGTACCCGACAAGGGCATGGCCGGATTATCGAGAAGCGATCACAGACCCCACAAGGTTCACTTTTCGGCCAACGCCGCGGACGGTCCTCGCTCCCGTCCTCGCCACCGATCGGCCCGCATCCGCTTACAGTGGAGGCCGGTTGAGCGTCACGGAGGGGGTGCGGGCGTGACAAACGACAGTCCGGTGGTACACGGCTTCCCTCATCTCGACACCGTCCGGTCCGCGATCACCGCGCTGTACCGGAGGCTGTCGTACGACGGTGTCCGCAGTTACGCCCCGAGCCTCGCGCCCGCCGACGCAGCCTTCTCCGACCAGGACGATCTGCATCTCGGCGCACAGCGGGTGGCGCGGGCGATGGTCCAGCACCTGCATCTGCCGGACGCCCGCATGATCGTCGCGTTCCGGGCGATGGAGCATGCGGGAAGTGTCGAACTCGCAGCGGGCCCCGAGTACTTCATCGAGCTCAACGACCGCTTCCGTACCCACCGCAGGGACATCGGCGCCGCGCTCTCGCACGAGGTCATGCATGTGTTGCTGCACCGCCTCGGCCTGGAGTTTCCCGGCACGCGCGACAACGAGATCCTCACCGACACCGCGACGACGTATCTGGGCGCGGGCTGGCTGCTGCTCGACGCGTTCCGGGAGGACGGCACGTCCAGCCAGAAACTCGGCTACCTCACCCCGGAGGAGTTCGGGTACGTCCTGGCCAAGCGGGCGTTCGCCTTCGACGAGGATCCCTCACCGTGGTTCACCAGCCCGCAGGCCTACGAGGCGTTCGCGGCGGGGCGGGCGCGGGCGGAACAGGACACCCGGCAGCCACCGCTCGCGGCGGCCGGGTGGGCGGGCCGGCGGCGCTACGCGAAGGTCCGCCGGTACGCCCGGGACCATCCGGGCGCGGCTGCGGCCCCGGCCCCCGGTGTTCCGTACGCCTTCGAGGACGGACCGGACGGGCTGCGGGTCTCGTTCGCGTGCCCGACGTGCCTTCAGCGGATCCGGGTTGCGGTGCGGGGGCGGGTGCGGGTGCGGTGCGGACTCTGCCGCACGGTGCTGGACTGCGACACGTGAGCGGAAAACCAGCCCCTCCGGCGATTGAGGAGCGGGGGGGCCGGGGCAGCGCACCCGGTATCGGGAAGAGGCGGGTAGGGGACACCACCGTCACCGCACCCCGTACACCGGCCGCCCCACCCCCGCCTCCGCCAGCAGTTTCCGTGCCGCCTCCCCCGCCTCCACCGGCGCCCACCGCGCGCCTCGGTCCACGGAAGGCCCCGGGCGCCAGCCCTCCATCACCGTGATCCGGCCCGCCTCCGCTTCGAAGACCCGTCCGGTCACCCCGTCGCTCGCGGCCGAGCCCAGCCACACCACCAGCGGTGACACGTTCTCGGGCGCCATCGCGTCGAACGCCCCCGTCCCCTCCCCCGGCGCCGCCATCGTCTCCGCGAAGGTCTGCTCGGTCATCCGGGTGCGGGCCGCCGGGGCGATCGCGTTGACCTGGACCCCGTACCGGCCCATCTCCGCCGCGGCGACCAGTGTCAGGCCGACGATCCCGGCTTTCGCAGCGGAGTAGTTGCCCTGGCCGACACTGCCGAGCAGCCCCGCACCCGAGCTGGTGTTGATCACCCGGGCGACAGGGGTGCGGCCCGCCTCGGTCTCGGCCCGCCAGTGCGCCGCCGCGTGTTTCAGCGTGAGGAAGTGGCCCTTGAGGTGGACGCGCATCACCGCGTCCCAGTCGTCCTCGTCCAGGTTGACGAGCATCCGGTCGCGCAGGAAGCCCGCGTTGTTGACCAGGGTGTCCAGCCGCCCGTAGGTGTCCAGCGCGGCCCCGATCAGCGAGGCCGCGCCCGCCCCGGTCGCGATGTCACCACCGTGGGCCACCGCCTCGCCGCCCGCCGCCTCGATCTCGTCGACCACCTGCCGGGCCGGTCCGGGGGACGCCCCGCCGGCCCCGTCGAGTCCGACACCCAGGTCGTTGACCACGACCTTCGCCCCCTCGGCTGCGAACGCGAGGGCGTGGGCCCGGCCGAGCCCCCGCCCGGCCCCCGTCACGATCACCACACGGCCCGCGCAGAGCCCCGTGCCATGTCCATCGCTGCTTGCGGTCATCTCACATCTCCTTGTTGGCGATGCGGGGGCAGGCTGCTACCTTCCACATCTAACAAATGTTTGGTGGAAAGGTAGCTGATCCGCTCATGGGTGTCTCCACCACAAGCCCCGTCAAGGGCGTATCCGTCGTCACCGTCGATCACCCGCCCGTCAACGCCCTACCCGTGCAGGGCTGGTACGACCTCGCGGACGCACTCCGCGCGGCGGGCCGTGACCCCGAGGTCCGCTGCGTCGTCCTGGCCGCCGCCGGGCGCGGGTTCAACGCGGGCGTCGACATCAAGGAGATGCAGCGCGACTCCGGGCACGACACCCTGATCGGCGCCAACCGGGGCTGCTTCGAGGCATTCGCCGCGGTGTACGAGTGCGAGGTGCCGGTCGTCGCCGCAGTGCACGGCTTCTGCCTCGGCGGCGGCATCGGACTGGCCGGCAACGCCGACGCGATCGTGGCGAGCGACGACGCGACGTTCGGCCTGCCCGAACTGGACCGGGGCGCACTCGGCGCCGCGACGCATCTCGCCCGGCTCGTCCCGCAGCATCTGATGCGCGCGCTGTACTACACCTCGCGCACCGTCACGGCCGCCGAGCTGCACGCCCACGGTTCGGTCTGGAGGGTCGTCCCGCGCACCGAACTCCGGGACGCGGCGCTGGAGCTGGCAGGCGAGATCGCCCGGAAGGACGGGTATCTGATCCGGCTCGCCAAGGCCGCCATCAACGGCATCGACCCGGTGGACGTCCGCCGCAGCTACCGCTTCGAGCAGGGCTTCACCTACGAGGCCAACCTCAGCGGAGCCGCCGACCGCGTCCGTAACACCTTCGGCAAGGAGGCATGACGGTGACCGACAAGACCATGACGGTCGACGAGGTCGTCTCCCGGCTCAGCAGCGGCATGACGATCGGCATCGGCGGCTGGGGCTCGCGCCGCAAGCCGATGGCGCTGGTGCGTGCACTGCTCCGGTCCCGGATCACCGATCTCACCGTGATCTCGTACGGCGGCCCCGACGTCGGCCTGCTCGCCGCCGCCGGCCGGATCCGCAGACTGATCGCGGCCTTCGCCACTCTCGACTCGATCCCGCTCGAACCGCACTTCAGAGCGGCCCGCCAGCGCGGCGACTTCGAACTGACGGAGGTCGACGAGGCGATGTTCATGTGGGGGCTGCACGCCGCCGCGAACCGGCTGCCGTTCCTGCCCGTCCGGGCCGGCATCGGATCTGACGTCATGCGGGTCAACCCCGGTCTGCGTACGGTGCGTTCGCCGTACGCGGACGGCGAGGAGTTCGTCGCGATGCCGGCCCTGCGGATGGACGCGGCGCTGGTCCACCTGAACCGCGCCGACCGGTCCGGCAACGGCCAGTACCTCGGGCCCGACCCGTACTTCGACGACCTGTTCTGCGAGGCCGCCGATACCGCGTACGTCTCCTGCGAACGGCTCGTCGAGACGGCCGAACTGACCGTGCGGGCCGCCCCGCAGACCCTGCTCGTCAAGCGGCACTCGGTCACCGGCGTCGTCGAGACCCCGAACGGCGCGCACTTCACCTCCTGCGCCCCCGACCACCCGCGCGACGAGGCGTTCCAGAAGGCATACGCCACCGCGGCCGCCGACCCGGCCGCCTGGGCGGCGTTCACCGCCCGGTTCCTGCCCCTGGACGGCAGCGAGAAGAGCTACCGTTCGGCCGTCCGGACCTGGCACGAGGAGCAGAAGTGACGACCCCTGAGACCACGGCCCCCGGTACCCGGACCGTCACCCGCGCCGAGTACTGCGTGATCGCCTGCGCGGACGCCTGGCGCGACAACGGCGAGGTGCTCGCCAGCCCGATGGGCCTGATCCCGTCCGTCGGCGCCCGCCTCGCCAAGCGCACCTTCTCGCCCGAACTGCTGCTGACCGACGGCGAGGCGATGATCGTCGGCCTCGACGGCACGCCCGAGGGCTGGCTGCCGTACCGCCTGCACCTCACCATGGTCACCGGCGGCAGGCGCCACGTGATGATGGGCGCCGGCCAGATCGACCGGTTCGGCAACCAGAACATCTCCTGCATCGGCGACTGGGAACAGCCCGCCCGCCAGCTGCTCGGCGTACGCGGCGCCCCTGTCAACACCCTGAACAACCCGGTCAGTTACTGGATTCCCAAGCATTCCCCCCGGGTGTTCGTCGAGCGCGTCGACATGATCAGCGGGGTCGGATACGACAGTGCGGCGGCCGCCAGCCCGTCGGCGACCCGTTACCACAGCATCCCGCGTGTCGTCACCGATCTCGGAGTCCTCGACTTCGCGACCGCGGACCGCTCGATGCGCCTCGCCTCGCTGCACCCGGGTGTCACCGCGGACCAGGTCCGCGAGGCCACCGGCTTCGCGCTGACGATCGCGGACGACGTCCCGTACACCCGCGAGCCGACCCCCGAGGAGCTCCGGCTGATCCGCGAGGTCATCGACCCGGAGGGCACCCGTAACCGCGAGGTCAGGGGCTGATGGATCCGATGCGCACACCCCTCACCGAGCTGGTCGGCGTCCGGTACCCGATCGTGCAGACCGGCATGGGCTGGGTCGCCGGGCCCCGGCTGGTCTCCGCCACCGCCGAGGCCGGTGCGCTGGGCATTCTGGCTTCCGCGACGATGACCGTGGAGCAGCTGCGCGCCGCGGTACGGGAGGTCAGGTCCCGTACGCAGGCGCCGTTCGGGGTCAATCTGCGCGCCGACGCCGGTGATGCGCGCGAGCGCGTACGGATCGTCGTCGACGAGGGCGTGAAGGTCGCGTCGTTCGCGCTGGCCCCGTCGAAGGAGCTGATCGCCGAGCTGAAGGACGCGGGGGTGGTCGTCGTTCCTTCGGTCGGCGCGCGGCGTCATGCCGAGAAGGTCGCGGCGTGGGGCGCGGACGCGGTGATCGTGCAGGGCGGCGAGGGCGGCGGGCACACGGGCGAGGTGGCGACGACGGTACTGCTGCCGCAGGTGGTGGACGCGGTGGACATCCCGGTGATCGCGGCGGGCGGCTTCCACGACGGCCGCGGGCTGGTCGCGGCTCTGGCGTACGGGGCGGCGGGCATCGCGATGGGCACGCGGTTCCTGCTGACGTCGGACTCGACGGTCCCGGACGCGGTGAAGGCCCGCTATCTGGCGGCGGGTGTCAGGGACGTCACGGTCACCACGGCGGTGGACGGGCTGCCGCACCGGATGCTGCGTACGGAGATGGTCGCCGCACTGGAGCACGCGAGCCGCCCCAGGGCTCTGGTCCAGGCGGTACGCCGGGCGGCGGGTTTCAAGCGGATCTCGGGGCTCAGCTGGTCCCGGATGGTCCGCGACGGCCTTGCGATGAGGCACGGCAAGGATCTGTCCTGGAGCCAGGTGCTGCTGGCGGCCAACACCCCGATGCTGCTGAAGGCATCCATGGTCGACGGCCGGACAGATCTGGGGGTGATGGCGTCGGGCCAGGTGGCGGGCGTCATCGAGGACCTGCCGAGCTGCGAGGAGCTGGTGGGCCGGTTGATGAAGGAGGCACAGCGGACGTTGGAGGCATTGACCTCGATCGCCGGACAGGCGGATACATCAAGCCTGTCCGGCGATTGAGACCGGCGCCCGGGGCAGCGCCCCGGTGCGGTGCCCCGGTCGTCGACCTGTCACCGCACCGCGTACGCTGCTACGCCGCCCTGCGGCCTCGCGCGGCCGCACTGCCATTGCTTCGCCCGGAGCCACCCGCACGCCCCGCGCCTGCGCCCGAACCGTTGCCACGCCCCGCGCCTGCGCCCGAACCGTTGCCACGCCCCGCGCCTGCGCCCGAACCGTTGCCACGCCCCGCGCCGCCGGCCCGAGCCGCACCGCCCGAGCGCATCTCGCCGCCGCCCTGAGCGGACCCGGAGCCGGAGCCGGAGCCGGCACCGGCTCCGCCGCGACGGCCACGGCCCCGGCTGCCCGCGCGGAACGCACCGCCGGTACCGGTGGCACCCGCACCGCCCGACCGCGTCCGAGGCTTCGGCTGCGTCGGCTGGGGGACCTCGACCACGATCGCGATGCCGGACGGCTCACGGGCCCCGGTGATCCGGGTGAGTTCCTCGTCGCTGGACTTGATCCGGGTGGTCCGCGGAGCGATACCCGCGTCAGCCATCAGCCGGGTCATCTCCCGCTTCTCCTCCGGCAGCACCAGCGTGACGACGCTGCCGGACTCCCCGGCGCGCGCCGTGCGCCCACCGCGGTGGAGGTAGTCCTTGTGGTCCGTCGGCGGGTCCACGTTCACAACCAGGTCGAGGTCGTCGACGTGGATGCCACGGGCCGCGACGTTGGTCGCCACGAGTGCGGTGACCTGGCCGTTCTTGAACTGGTCGAGCGTCCGGTTGCGCTGCGGCTGGGACCGTCCGCCGTGCAGGGCGGCAGCCCGTACACCGCTGGCCAGCAGCCGCTTGGCGAAGCGGTCGGCGGCCCGCTTGGTGTCCACGAACATGATCACCCGGCCCTCGCGGGCGGCGATCCTGGTGGCGACGGCCTTCTTGTCGGTCTCGTCGGCCACATGCAGCACGTGGTGCTCCATGGTGGTGACGGCGCCCGCGGACGGGTCGACCGAGTGCACGACCGGGTCGGTCAGGAACATCTTGACCAGCCGGTCGATGTTCTTGTCCAGGGTCGCGGAGAACAGCATCCGCTGACCGTCCGGCTCGACCTGCTTGAGCAGCGCGACGACCTGCGGCATGAAGCCCATGTCGGCCATCTGGTCGGCCTCGTCGAGGACGGTGATGGAGACCTGGTCGAGCCGGCAGTCGCCGCGCTCGATGAGGTCCTTCAGCCGGCCGGGCGTGGCGACGAGCACCTCGGCGCCGCGTCGCAGCGTGCCGGACTGCTTGGTGATCGACATGCCGCCGACGACGGTGGCGAGGCGCAGGTTCACGGACGTCGCGTACGGCGTCAGCGCGTCGGTGACCTGCTGGGCGAGCTCGCGGGTCGGGACGAGGACGAGCGCCAGCGGGGCGCGCGGCTCGGAGCGCCGGCCGGCGGTGCGGGCAAGGAGCGCGAGACCGAAAGCCAGGGTCTTGCCCGAGCCGGTGCGGCCGCGGCCGAGGATGTCCCGGCCGGCGAGCGAGTTCGGCAGGGTGGCGCCCTGGATCGGGAACGGGTCGGTGACGCCCTGCGCGGCAAGGGTCTTCAGCAGGGCGGCGGGCATGTCCAGCTCGGCGAACGCCTCGACGGCGGGCAGTGCGGGGGTCATGGATTCGGGCAGGGCGAATTCACCCTGCGGCGGCGTGGCCCTGCGACGGGGCGACGCCTTGCCGGATCCCTTGCCGGAACCCTTGGCGGTTGCCTGTGCCGGGGCCGTGCCGCGCCCCCTCGACGGGCGAGTGCGGGCGGGTCGGTCCTGGCGTTCGGAGCGGGTCATACGGAATTGCCCTCCTGGGGATTCCTGGGAACTACTGGGGACTGTCCGGGACTTTCGGCGCATCCCCGGGACAGCACAAGCCGGGGCCCGCACCTTCACGGTGCGGGCCCCGGCTGCGAGGTACGCGTCGCGGCAATTAGGCCGGGACGATGTTCTCCGCCTGCGGGCCCTTCTGGCCCTGCGTGACGTCGAAGGAGACCTTCTGGCCCTCCTGGAGCTCACGGAAGCCCGAGGTGGCGATGTTGGAGTAGTGGGCGAAGACGTCGGCGCCGCCGCCGTCCTGCTCGATGAAGCCGAAGCCCTTTTCCGAGTTGAACCACTTCACGGTTCCAGTAGCCATGTCATTCTCCTAAAGAGGTGCAGTGCCGGAAATCCGCACTTTACGAATTCCAAGTCGCCGCATTGAGCCCCATCCGGAGAAAGCCGGAAAACAATAATGCGCCTGAGGAAGCATTCCCGTCAGGCGCACATAAAGTTCATGGGTACCAAAACTGCAACTCGGCAACCGTAGCACGTTCTGCAGATCCGCGGTGTGATCCACCCCACCGCCGCGCGGCGCGGTCACCCGGGAGCCTTGGCGCATCCGGCTCAGAGCCTTTCGATGATCGTCACGTTCGCCTGTCCGCCGCCCTCGCACATGGTCTGCAGGCCGTAGCGGCCCCCCGTGCGCTCCAGCTCGTGCAGCAGCGTCGTCATCAGTCGGGTGCCGGTGGCACCCAGTGGGTGGCCGAGCGCGATCGCCCCGCCGTTGACGTTGACCTTGTCCGGGTCGGCGCCGGTCTCCTTCAGCCAGGCCAGCACCACCGGTGCGAACGCCTCGTTGATCTCGACCAGGTCGATGTCGTCGATGGTCATGCCGGCCTTCTTCAGCGCGTACGCGGTGGCCGGGATGGGCGCCGACAGCATCCGGATCGGGTCCTCGCCGCGTACCGAGAGGTGGTGGATGCGGGCGCGCGGGGTGAGGCCGTGTTCGGCGACGGCGCGTTCGGAGGCGATGAGCATCGCGGCAGCCCCGTCGGAGACCTGGGAGGAGCAGGCGGCGGTGATCGTGCCGCCGTCCAGGACCGGTGGGAGTGCGGCCATCTTCTCCAGGGTGGTGTCGCGGCGCGGCCCCTCGTCGACGGTGACGTCCGCGTACACGACGGTCTCGCGGGCGAAGCGGCCCTCGTCGACGGCGCGGATCGCCCGCCGGTGGGAGCGGAGCGCGAACTCCTCCATGTCGCGGCGGCTGATGCCCCACTTCTCGGCGATCAGCTGGGCGCCGTGGAACTGGTTGACCGGCTGGTCCCCGTACCGGGCGCGCCAGCCCTCGCTGCCCGCGTACGGGCCTTCGGTGAGGCCGAGGGGTTCGGCGGCCCGACGGGAGGCGAAGGCGATCGGGATCTGCGTCATGTTCTGGGTGCCACCCGCGACGACCAGGTCCTGGGTACCGGAGAGGACACCCTGGGCGGCGAAGTGGACGGCCTGCTGCGAGGAGCCGCACTGGCGGTCGATGGTGACGCCGGGGACCTCTTCGGGCAGTCCGGCGGCCAGCCAGCAGGTCCGGGCGATGTCGCCGGCCTGCGGTCCGACGGTGTCGAGGCAGCCGAAGACGACGTCCTCGACGGCCGCCGGATCGATGCCGGTGCGCTCGACGAGGGCCCGCAGGACATGGGCGCCGAGGTCGGCGGGGTGGACGGCCCCGAGGCCGCCCTTGCGGCGGCCGACGGGGGTGCGGACCGCTTCGACGATGTAGGCCTCGGCCATGGCTGCTGCTCCTCGGCGCGCTCGGGTGGGGTCAGGTGTCGAGGGCGATGCCGTCCAGGACCATCGAGAGGTACTGGCGGGCGATCTCCTCGGGGCTGTGCTGTCCGCCCGGCCGGTACCAGGAGGCCGCGACCCAGACGGTGTCGCGGACGAACCGGTACGTGAGCCGGATGTCGAGGTCGGCGCGGAAGACCTCGGCGGCGACGCCGCGTTCCAGCGTGCCGAGCCAGGCCTTCTCGAACTTCTGCTGGGAGTCGACGAGATAGGCGAAGCGCGGCTGGGTGGCGAGGTGCTTGGACTCCTTCTGGTAGATGGCGACGGCTGCGCGGTGCCGGTCGATCTCCCGGAAGGACTCGGTGACGAGGGCCTCGATCGTCTCGCGGGGGCCGAGGTCGGCGGCGAGCACCGCGTCGTACCCCTCCCAGAGTTCGGTGAGGAAGGTCGAGAGGATCTCGTCGATCATCGATTCCTTGGAATCGAAGTGGTAGTAGAGGCTGCCCGCGAGCATGCCCGCCTCGTCCGCGATCCTGCGGACGGTGGTGGCGTTGTATCCCTGCGCGGCGAAGACCTCGGCGGCGGTGTCGAGCAGTTCCCGGCGCCGCTCGGGCGAAGGGGTCACCTGGGGCTTCTTCTTGGTAGGCACCCGCCCATTCTCCGCCCGTGCGCTGCCCCCGGCGGACGCACCGGCGGGAGCCGGGTCAGGCATGTTGGCTGCTGACGGGGACCACTTCGCCCGTCATGTACGAGGAGTAGCCGCTGGCCAGGAAGACAATGACGTTGGCGATCTCCCAGGGTTCGGCATACCGGCCGAAGGCCTCCTTGCCGGTCAGTTCGTCGAGGAGTTCGGCGGAGGTGACCTTCACCAGGTGCGGGTGCATGGCGAGGCTGGGGGCGACGGCGTTGACCCGTACGCCGTATGCGGCGGCCTCGACGGCGGCGCACCGGGTGAGCGCCATGACGCCTGCCTTCGCGGCCGCGTAGTGGGCCTGGCCGGTCTGGGCGCGCCAGCCGACGACCGAGGCGTTGTTGACGACGACGCCGCCGCGGCCCGCGGACCTGAGGGAGCGCAGGGCGGCCCGGGTGCAGCGGAAGGTGCCGTTCAGCGTGACGTCGAGGACCTTGGACCACTGTGCGTCGGTCATCTCGGTGAGCTCGGCGGTACCGCCGAGTCCGGCGTTGTTGACGACGATGTCGAGGCTGCCGTGGGCCTGTTCGGCGTGGGCGAAGAGGGCCTGGACCTGGGTCTCGTCGGTGACGTCGCAGGGCAGTGAGGTGACGTTTGCGGCGCCGAACTCCTCGGCGAGCGCCTGCTCGGTCTCCTTGAGCCGGCGGGCGTGGGCGTCGCCGATGACGATCCGGGCACCTTCCTCCAGGAATTTGCGGGCGGTGGCGCCGCCGATCCCGGCGCCGGCGGCCGCGGTGATGACGGCGGTGCGGCCGGTCAGCAGCTGGTGTCCCGGCATGTACTGCGGTGCGCTCACGCCCCTGCCTCCTCGGGTTCCCGGCTCCTCGACGGCCTCATGCCGGTACGTTAACCTACCAAACACTTGTTAGGGAAGGATGGGCCCGATGACGACAGAGAGGGCGGGCGTCCGATGGATCTGACCTTCACCCCCGATCAGGACGCGTTCCGGGCCGAGGCCCGGCAGTGGCTCCGGGCCCATGTGCCCGCCGAACCGCTGCCCTCCCTGGAGACCGCGGAAGGTTTCGCCGCGCACCGGGAGTGGGAGGCGCGGCTGTACGCGGACCGCTGGTCGGTCGTCTCCTGGCCGTCCGTGTACGGCGGCCGGGGCGCCGACATCTTCAAGTGGCTGATCTTCGAGGAGGAGTACTACGCGGCGGGCGGCCCCGGCCGGGTCTCGCAGAACGGCATCAACCTGCTCGCCCCGACACTCTTCGACCACGCGACGGACGAGCAGCGGGCCCGGGTCCTGCCGCCGATGGCCAGTGGCGAGGTGATCTGGGCGCAGGCCTGGTCCGAGCCGGAGTCGGGCTCGGACCTGGCGTCGCTGCGGTCGCGCGCGGTGCGCACGGACGGCGGCTGGCTGCTGTCGGGGCAGAAGACCTGGTCGTCCCGGGCCGCGTTCGCGGACCGGGCGTTCGGGATCTTCCGTACGGACCCCGAGGCCGCGCAGCCGCACCACGGGCTGACGTATCTGATGTTCGACCTGTCGGCGCCGGGGGTCTCCGTCCGGCCGATCGGACGGCTCGACGGCAAGCCGGCCTTCGCCGAGCTCTTCCTGGACGACGTGTTCGTACCGGACGAGGACATCATCGGCGAGCCGGGCCAGGGCTGGCGCATCGCCATGTCGGCCACGGGCAACGAGCGCGGGCTGACGCTGCGCTCCCCCGGCCGCTTCCTGGCTGCCGCGGACCGGCTGGCCGAGCTGTGGCGTACCCACGGCGACCCGTCGGACACGGCGATGCGGGACCGGGTCGCGGACGCGGTGATCGGGGCCCGCGCGTACCAGCTGTTCACGTACGCCCATGCGTCGCGCTTCGCGGCGGGCGAAGGGGGTCCCCCCGCTCGGACGGAGCCGAAAGCGGGGGTCACCGGCGCCGAGTCGAGTCTGAACAAGGTGTTCTGGTCGGAGTACGACATCGCGCTGCACGAGACGGCGCTCGATCTGCTCGGCCCGGACGGCGAACTCGCGGAGGGCGAGTGGGCGCAGGGACACGTCTTCTCCCTCGCGGGCCCGATCTACGCCGGCACGAACGAGATCCAGCGGGACATCATCGCCGAGCGGCTGCTCGGCCTGCCGAAGGGACGGCGCTGATGCGATTCCTCCTCGACGACGAGCAGCGGGATTTCGCTCGCTCGCTGGACGCGATGCTGTCGGCCGCGAAGACGCCCGCGGCCGTCCGGGCGTGGGGCGCCGGGGACCACGGACCGGGACGGGCCCTGTGGGCGCGGCTCGCGGAGGCGGGGGTGTTCGCGCTCGCGATACCGGAGGCGTACGAGGGTGTCGGACCGCTTCCGGTGGAACTCGCGGTGGCCTTCGTGGAGCTGGGGCGGCACGCGGTGCCGGGGCCGGTGGTGGAGACGGTGGCGGCGGGGGTACTGCTGAGCGGGGTGGGGGGTCCGGTGGCGAAGGAGTGGCTGCCCCGGATGGCGGCGGGGGCGGTGTCGGCGACGCTCCTGCTCGACGACAGGGCGTTCGCACTGGACGCGGACGCCGTGGACGCGGTGTTCGCGGTGTCGGGGGACGAGCTGCGGCTCGCGTCCGGACACGGCCCGCTCCGCGCTTCGTCCGATCCGGCGCGGCGGCTGTTCCGGGTCGAGCCCGGCGGGCAGGTGCTCGCCTCGGGGCCACGGGTGGTGGAGGCGGCCGGTGCGGCGGCGGACTGGGCGGCGTTCGCCACGGCGGCGCAGGCGCTCGGGACGGGCGAGGCGCTGCTGCGGGCCACGGTCGCGTACGTGAAGCAGCGCACTCAGTTCGGGGTGGCGATCGGATCGTTCCAGGCGGTCAAGCATCGCTTGGCGGACACGCTGATCGGCCTGGAGTTCGCCCGCCCACTGCTGTACGGGGCTGCGGCGGCGCTCGCCGAAGGGACGCCGCGCGCGGGAGCGGATGTGGCGGCGGCGAAGGTCGTGGCGGGCGAAGCGGCATACGCGGCGGCGCGGGCGGCGTTGCAGCTGCATGGGGCGGTGGGGTATACGGAGGAGCTGGATCTGTCGGTGTGGGTGCGGAAGGCGGGGCCGTTGCGGGATGCCTGGGGGGTGCGGGGGGATTGCCGGGGGCGGCTGGTGACCAGGGACGCCCGGTGGCCGCGCTGCCCCTGATGTCCCGCCACGGCCCGAAGGGCATGGGACCCCCTCGCGGGCTTGATGCTCCCGCTCGGCGGACTTGACGTGGCCCGGGCCGGCGGCCCGGCCCGGCCCGGTCGCTTCAGATTGCCTCGCGCCGGGTGCTGTCGTCATTTCCCCGGTGGAACGTGCGCAGTGAGGTGCCCGGGCGCCAGGTCTGGACGATCAGTTCCTCGCCCTTCAACCCCGTACGGACCACCTCCGTCAGTTCCGTGCGGAACAGGTGGAACGGCTCCGGTGGCTTTGCCTCCTCGACGAAGCGGGCCAGGATGTCGGGGTCGGTCTCCTCCACCACGCGGCCGGAGATCCGGACGTCGGCATCGGCCATCGTGTCGTCCGGTCCCGGGTTGGCCTGCACCGCGAACCGGGGATCGCGCCGCAGGTCCAGTGCCTTGCGCGAGTTCGGCATCATGCCGAGCCACAGCTCACCGAAGCGGAAATCCACCTCCAGGCCGGTCACACGCGGCGAGCCGTCCTTGCGAAGGGTGGCCAGGACGTGGTGCTTGTACAGCCCGAAGCGGGCCTGAACGGTCTCGGCGAAGTCCGGCTCCGCCGACTGGAACGCTGCCCAGGAAGTCGATGTCATGACTCCATCGAACCCTTGAATCCCGACATCTTCTGTCCGGTTTTCCGGGCCACCTGATCGGATGCCGTCCTGGGTCGATCGTGTTCTGCTGTACGAGGCACATGGCCGTCAGCGTGACGGCGGGGAGGCACTGATCCCGTGAACCCGAGGTGATTGACGATGGCAATCTTGGTGCATGCCACTCTGTCGGGCGTCACGACCGACCAGTACGACGCTCTCCAGAGGGAACTTCAGGCACTGCCCGGAGACCCCTTCGCCGGTTGCCTGTCGCAGGTCTGCACAGTGACCGATTCGGGGGTGGAGCTCTTCGACCTGTGGGAGTCCCCGGAGGCCGCGGAGAAGTTCGGCAGCGTGATGCTGCCGGTCGCCGAGAAACTGGGCCTGCCCATGACGTCCGGACCGCCGAAGATGTCGAAGGCGCACCGCTACCGGGTTCCCGGCGCGTGACCGCAGCTACCTGACGGACAGCGTGACCAGGAGGGCCCAGCCCTGGGTCCGGAGCACTCCGGGCGATGCGCTGTCGGCCACCACTGCGTCGTAGCAGTCGAGTTCGATGTCGTGGCCGTCGAGCACCGCACCGTCCTCCAGCGCGACGGCCAGGACCGTACCGCTCTGCGGCGCCAGCAGCCGGACGGTGCCGCGTACGACCGCGATCTCCGCCGTCGTACGTTCTCTGCGGTACATCACATTGAGGTTCACGACCGGGCCGCCGAGCAGCCGGCCGTCCGTCTCCAGGTCTCCGGGAAAGTCGTGCGGCCAGTACTGCTCGTCGACGATGTGGTGTTCGCCGCCCACCATCAGATCCATCCCGGCGCCCTCGACCACGGTCAGTGTGCGGTCGACGCCCGGGAACGAGGAGAACGGCCCGTCCGCGGAAACATCGGCGAGACTGACCCGCCAGTCGAAGTCGTCCAGCGGTGCGCCCTCGGGGGACGCGGCGATCTCCCGGGTGACTCCCCCGCCGTTCTTCCAGGGCACGGCCGTGCGGTCGGCCGCCCTCAGTACTCGTAGCGTCACTTGACGATCCTCTGTGCTCGGGCCGCGGCCAGCCAGTGCGGGAATTCGGCGACGAGCCGGTCGTAGAGATCGGCGTCCGGGACCTGCCGCGGGTCGAGTCCGGCGTGGAAGAAGCCTGCGTTGTCGACGGGACGCTGTGCGGGAACGGCCAGTTCGTCGAGCTTGTGCAGGAAGTTGAACTGCGAACTGCGCTTGTTGCCGAAGCCGATGAACTGCCAGAACATCGGCAGCTTCGCCGCCTTGCAGAGATAGCGCTCGGCCGCCATCTTGTTGATCGGACCGCCGTCGGTCTGGAAGACGACGAGTGCGGGCGCGGTCGAGCCACTGTCGATGTAGTGGTCGATGACCGCGTCCATGGCCAGGTGATAGCTCGTCTTCCCCATGTGCCCGAGGCCCGCGACGATCTCGTCGACGCGCCCGCGGTGGTTGTCCAGGGCTATCTCGGTGACCGCGTCGATGTCCGTGGAGAAGAGGACGACGGGCACGCGGCCGTCGTCGTCGAAGTGGGCCGACAGACCGAGCACCCGGTCGGCGAGCGCCTGGACGCTGCCGTCCTTGTAGTACTCCTTCATGGAGCCGGAGTAGTCGAGGACGAGGTAGACCGCCGCACGCTCCCCGCTCAGCCCGTGCTTCTGCAGCGAGACCCCCGCGCTCTTGTAGAGGCTGACCAGCGCGGGCGCCGTCTCCTCGACCTTGCGCAGGCTGATGGCTGCCATACGGGACTCCGTTCCTGGTACGGGAGTTACGAGGTTACGCCGTGACCGCCTGCCCTGATCCGCTCGTACCCGGCTGCGGCGCCCTTCGCGGTGTTCGCTATCTTGATCGCCGCCGCCCCACCGGCCCTCGTGACCGCCCACCAGTGAAGGAGCCGGCCATGGAGGCCGCCGTCACCACGTGCTACCGCCATCCGTCGTACGAGACGTATGTGCGCTGTACCCGCTGCGACCGCTACATCTGCCCCGACTGCATGCGGGAAGCCGCTGTCGGCCACCACTGCGTGGAGTGTGTGAAGGAGGGACAGCGCTCGGTCCGGCAGGCGCGCACGGTCTTCGGCGGCGCGGTGTCGAGGACGGCGGTGCCCGTCGTGACGTACGTACTGATGGGCCTGAACATACTGGCGTATCTGGGCGAGCTGATCCGTCCGGATATCGTCGACCGGTTCGGGATGCTCGGCGCGGGCCTGAACGGTTCCGACGGCAGTCAGTACGTGTACGAGAGCGGGCACATCCCCGGGTTCGACGCGGTCGGTGTGGTGGACGGCGAGTGGTACCGGCTGCTGACCGGGGCCTTCCTTCATCTTCCGCCGGGCGAGTCGTCGTTCGGTTCCCTGCCGTTCGGGGTGCTGCACATCCTCTTCAACATGTACGGGCTGTGGAATCTGGGCCGGGTCGTCGAGGAGCAGCTCGGCCGGGGGCGCTATCTCGCGCTGTATCTGCTGTCCGCGCTGGGCGGTTCGGTGCTGGTGTATCTGATCGCGCCGGGCGACACCGCGGTGGGCGCATCGGGGGCGATCTTCGGGCTCGCGGCGGCCTTCTACGTCATCAACCGGCGGCTCGGACGGGACATGCAGGCGGTCAACCGATTCCTGGCCGGGTTCCTGATCTGGATGCTGATCTCCGCACGGTTCACCTCGTGGCAGGGGCATCTGGGCGGCCTTCTCACGGGCGGCATCGTCATGGCCGTGCTCGCCTACGCGCCGGCGAAGCGCCGTACCGCCGTGCAGATCGCCGGGTGCGCTGTGCTGTTCGTGCTGCTGGTCGCCCTGGTGGCGCTCAAGACATCACAGCTGACCGGTGGGGCAGTGGCCTGAGCCGTCCGGCCGGTACGGGGCGTCCCCGGACGCGCCACGGCGCCTGCCGAATCGTCCGGTCGGGGACGGGCAGGCGCCGCGTTCAGTTCCGTACGCCGTTGTACGGGACGTCTGTTGTTGGTACTGCTGGTGGTGCTCAGACCGTCAGGGAACGGTCCGTCGGGCGGATCGGGGCCGGCAGTGCGCTGGCACCGGTCAGGAAGCGGTCCACACCGCGCGCCGCGGAGCGGCCCTCGGCGATGGCCCACACGATGAGGGACTGGCCGCGGCCCGCGTCACCGGCGACGAAGACGCCTTCGACGTTGGTGGCGTAGTCCGCGTCGCGCGCGACATTGCCCCGCTCGTCGAGCTCCACACCGAACTGCTGGACGAGGCCGTTGGACTGGTCGGTACCGGTGAAGCCCATGGCGAGCGTGACCAGCTGCGCCGGGATCCGCCGCTCGGTGCCGGGCTTCTGCTCCAGCTTGCCGTCCTTGAACTCCACCTCGACGAGGTGCAAGGCCTGGACGTTGCCGTCCTCGTCGCCCTCGAAGTGGGTGGTGGAGACGGAGTAGACCCGCTCGCCGCCCTCCTCGTGCGCCGAGGTGACCTTGTACAGCATCGGGAAGGTCGGCCAGGGCTGGTTGGTGTTCCGCTCCTCGCCCGGCTTCGGCATGATCTCCAGCTGGGTGACGGAGGCCGCGCCCTGCCGGTGGGCGGTACCGACACAGTCGGCGCCGGTGTCGCCGCCGCCGATGACGACGACGTGCTTGCCCTCGGCGGAGATCGGGGACACCGTCAGGTCGCCCTCCTGCACCTTGTTGGCGAGCGGCAGGTACTCCATCGCGAAGTGCACGCCGTTCAGCTCACGGCCCGGGACGGGCAGGTCGCGGGAGACGGTGGCACCGGCGGCGATGACGACCGCGTCGTACCGGCGGCGGAGCTTGGCGGCATCGAGGTCCTTGCCGATCTCCACCTCCGTACGGAACTTGGTGCCTTCCGCGCGCATCTGCTCGATGCGGCGGTTGATGTGCGACTTCTCCATCTTGAACTCGGGGATGCCGTACCGGAGAAGGCCTCCGATGCGGTCCGCACGCTCATAGACGGCGACCGTGTGACCGGCCCGGGTCAGCTGCTGGGCGGCGGCGAGACCCGCCGGGCCCGAGCCGATGACCGCGACGGTCTTGCCGGACAGGCGCTCGGGCGGCTGCGGAGTGACGTCGCCGCTGTCCCACGCCTTGTCGATGATCGAGACTTCGACGTTCTTGATGGTGACGGCCGGCTGGTTGATGCCGAGGACGCACGCCGACTCGCACGGAGCGGGGCACAGGCGGCCGGTGAACTCCGGGAAGTTGTTCGTCGCGTGCAGGCGCTCGGACGCGGCCGTCCAGTCCTCGCGGTAGGCGTAGTCGTTCCACTCGGGGATGAGGTTCCCCAGCGGACAGCCGTTGTGGCAGAACGGGATGCCGCAGTCCATGCAGCGGCCGGCCTGCTTGCTGATGATCGGGAGCAGCGAGCCCGGAACGTAGACCTCGTTCCAGTCCCTGACGCGCTCGCCCACGGGGCGGGTCTTGGCGGCCTCGCGCCCGGTGGTCAGGAAGCCCTTGGGGTCAGCCATTGGTCGCCGCCTCCATCATCTTCTCGGTGGTCTCCTGCTCGGAGAGACCGGCGAGCTCAGCGGCGTCCTTGGCGGCGAGCACTGCCTTGTAGGTGGACGGGATGATCTTGCTGAAGCGGGTCACCGCGGTGTCCCACTCGGCAAGCAGCTTCTCGGCGACGGTGGAGCCCGTCTCCTCCTGGTGGCGGCGCACGACGTCGTGCAGCCACTGCTTGTCGGTGTCGGAGAGTTCCTCGATCGCACCGAGGTTGCCGACGTTGACGTTGTCGCGGTCCAGGTCGACGACGTACGCGACACCGCCCGACATACCGGCGGCGAAATTGCGTCCGGTCTCGCCGAGGACGACGGCGTGACCACCGGTCATGTACTCGCAGCCGTGGTCGCCCACGCCTTCCGAGACGACGGTCGCGCCGGAGTTGCGGACGCAGAACCGCTCACCGGTACGGCCGCGCAGGAACAGCTCGCCACCGGTCGCACCGTAGGCGATGGTGTTGCCCGCGATGGTGGAGTACTCGGCGAGGTGGTCGGCGCCGCGGTCCGGGCGGACGATGACGCGGCCGCCGGAGAGGCCCTTGCCGACGTAGTCGTTGGCGTCGCCCTCCAGGCGCAGCGTCACACCGCTCGGCACGAACGCGCCGAACGACTGGCCGGCGGAGCCGGTGAAGGTGATGTCGATGGTGTCCTGCGGCAGACCGGCACCGCCGAACTTCTTCGTCACCTCGTGGCCGAGCATGGTGCCGACGGTCCGGTTGATGTTCCGGATCGCGATCTGGGCCCGGACCGGCTGGGCGTCCTCGGCGCTGTCCGCGTTCAGGGCGTCGGCGGCGAGCTTGATCAGCTCGTTGTCGAGAGCCTTGGCGAGACCGTGGTCCTGCTCGATCTGCTGGTGGCGGACCGCACCCTCGGGCAGCTCCGGGACGTAGAACAGGGGCTCCAGGTCGAGGCCCTGCGCCTTCCAGTGCGTGACCGCACGGTCGGTGTCCAGCAGCTCCGCGTGGCCGACGGCCTCTTCGATCGTACGGAAGCCGAGCTCGGCGAGGATCTCGCGGACTTCCTGGGCGATGAACTCGAAGAAGTTGACGACGTACTCGGCCTTGCCGGAGAACCGGTCGCGCAGGACCGGGTTCTGGGTGGCGATGCCGACCGGGCAGGTGTCGAGGTGACAGACGCGCATCATGACGCAGCCGGAGACGACGAGCGGCGCGGTCGCGAACCCGAACTCCTCGGCGCCCAGCAGCGCGGCGATGACGACGTCGCGGCCGGTCTTCAGCTGGCCGTCGGTCTGCACGACGATGCGGTCGCGCAGACCGTTGAGCAGCAGGGTCTGCTGGGTCTCGGCGAGGCCGAGCTCCCAGGGGCCGCCCGCGTGCTTCAGCGAGGTGAGCGGCGAGGCGCCCGTTCCGCCGTCGTGGCCGGAGATCAGGACGACGTCCGCGTGCGCCTTGGAGACACCCGCAGCGACCGTGCCGACGCCGACCTCGGAGACCAGCTTCACGTGGATGCGGGCCGCGGGGTTGGCGTTCTTGAGGTCGTGGATCAGCTGAGCCAGGTCCTCGATGGAGTAGATGTCGTGGTGCGGCGGCGGGGAGATCAGACCGACGCCCGGGGTGGAGTGCCGGGTCTTGGCGACCCACGGGTAGACCTTGTGGCCGGGCAGCTGGCCGCCCTCGCCGGGCTTGGCGCCCTGCGCCATCTTGATCTGGATGTCGTCCGCGTTGACCAGGTACTCGCTGGTCACACCGAAGCGGCCGGAGGCGACCTGCTTGATGGACGAGCGGCGCGCCGGGTCGTAGAGCCGGTCGGCGTCCTCGCCGCCCTCACCGGTGTTGGACTTGCCGCCCAGCTGGTTCATGGCGATGGCGAGGGTCTCGTGCGCCTCGCGGGAGATCGAGCCGTACGACATGGCGCCGGTGGAGAACCGCTTGACGATGTCGGAGACGGACTCGACCTCGTCGACCGGGATCGCCTCGCGGTCCGACTTGAAGCCGAACAGGCCGCGGAGCGTCATCAGGCGCTCGGACTGCTCGTTCACCCGGTCCGTGTACTTCTTGAAGATGTCGTACCGGCGGTTGCGGGTGGCGTGCTGGAGGCGGAAGACCGTCTCCGGGTCGAACAGGTGCGGCTCGCCCTCGCGGCGCCACTGGTACTCGCCGCCGATCTCCAGCGCGCGGTGCGAGGCGGAGATGCCGGAGGCGGGGTAGCCCTTGGCGTGCCGGGCGGCGACCTCCTTGGCGACGACGTCGAGTCCGGCGCCGCCGATCTTGGTCGCGGTGCCGTTGAAGTACTTCGCGACGAAGGCCTCGTCCAGGCCGACGGCCTCGAAGACCTGGGCGCCGCGGTAGGAGGCGACGGTCGAGATGCCCATCTTGGACATGACCTTCAGGACGCCCTTGCCGAGCGCGTAGATCAGGTTGCGGATGGCCTGCTCGGGCTCGATGCCCTCGATGAACGTGCCGGCCCGGACCAGGTCCTCGACGGACTCCATCGCGAGGTACGGGTTGACCGCGGCGGCGCCGTAACCGATCAGCAGCGCGACGTGGTGGACCTCGCGGACGTCCCCGGCCTCGACCAGCAGACCCACCTGGGTGCGCTGCTTGGTACGGATGAGGTGGTGATGGACGGCCGAGGTGAGCAGCAGCGACGGGATCGGGGCGTGCTCGGCGTCGGAGTGCCGGTCGGACAGGACGATCAGGCGGGCGCCGTCCTCTATGGCTGCGTCGACCTCGGTACAGATCTGCTCGATCCGGGCAGCGAGGGCCTCACCGCTGCCGCTGACCCGGTAGAGACCGGAGAGCGTGGCGGCCTTCATGCCCGGCATGTCGCCGTCGGCATTGATGTGTATCAGCTTGGCCAGCTCGTCGTTGTCGATCACCGGGAACGGCAGCGTGACGCTGCGGCACGACGCGGCGGTCGGCTCCAGCAGGTTGCCCTGCGGGCCCAGCGTGGAGCGCAGCGAGGTGACGAGCTCCTCGCGGATGGCGTCCAGCGGCGGGTTGGTGACCTGCGCGAACAGCTGGGTGAAGTAGTCGAAGAGCAGCCGGGGGCGCTCGGACAGGGCCGCGATCGGCGAGTCCGTGCCCATGGAGCCGAGCGGCTCGCCGGCGGTGCGGGCCATCGGCGCGAGGATGACGCGGAGCTCTTCCTCGGTGTAGCCGAAGGTCTGCTGGCGACGGGTGACGGAGGCGTGCGTGTGCACGATGTGCTCGCGCTCGGGGAGATCCTCCAGCTCGATCTCGCCGGTCTCCAGCCACTCCCGGTACGGCTGCTCGGCGGCGAGGCCCGCCTTGATCTCGTCGTCCTCGATGATGCGGCCCTCGGCGGTGTCGACGAGGAACATCTTGCCGGGCTGGAGGCGGCCCTTGCGGACGACCTTCGCGGGGGCGATGTCCAGGACACCGACCTCGGAGGAGAGGACGACGAGGCCGTCGTCGGTGACCCAGTAACGGCCGGGGCGCAGACCGTTGCGGTCGAGGACCGCGCCGACCTGGGTGCCGTCGGTGAAGGTGACGCAGGCCGGGCCGTCCCAGGGCTCCATCATCGTGGAGTGGTACTGGTAGAAGGCGCGCCGGGCCGGGTCCATCGAGTCGTGGTTCTCCCACGCCTCGGGGACCATCATCAGCACCGAGTGCGGCAGCGAGCGGCCGCCGAGGTGGAGCAGCTCCAGGACCTCGTCGAAGGAGGCGGAGTCGGAGGCGTCCGGGGTGCAGACGGGGAAGATCCGGTCCAGCTGCTCCGTACCGAAGAGGCTCGACGCGAGCTGGGACTCGCGGGCCTTCATCCAGTTGCGGTTGCCCTTGACCGTGTTGATCTCGCCGTTGTGCGCGACGAAGCGGTACGGGTGGGCGAGCGGCCAGCTCGGGAACGTGTTCGTGGAGAAGCGCGAGTGGACCAGCGCGACCGTGGTGGCGAGACGGCGGTCGGAAAGGTCCGGGAAGAACGGCTCCAGCTGCCCGGTGGTGAGCATGCCCTTGTAGACGATCGTGCGGGCGGAGAGCGAGGGGAAGTACACCCCGGCCTCACGCTCGGCGCGCTTGCGCAGCACGAAGGCCTTGCGGTCGAGCGCGATGCCGGCGCTCTCGCCGTCCGCGACGAAGAGCTGGCGGAACTCGGGCATGGTGGCGCGGGCGCCGCTGCCGAGGAGGTCGGGGCTGACCGGGACCTCGCGCCAGCCGAGAACCTTCAGGCCCTCCTCGGCGGCGATCTTCTCGAGCTTCTGGACGGCATCGGTGGAGTCGTCCGCGGGCAGGAAGGCGATTCCGACGGCGTAGCCACCGGCCTCCGGGAGGTCGAAGGGGACCTCTGCGCGGAGGAAGGCGTCCGGTACCTGGAGCAGGATTCCGGCGCCGTCGCCCGAGTCGGGCTCGGATCCGGTGGCGCCGCGGTGCTCGAGGTTGCGCAGTACGGTCAGCGCCTGCTCGACCAGCTCATGGCTGGCCACACCGGTAAGAGTGGCCACGAACCCGACACCACAGGCGTCGTGCTCGTTACGGGGGTCGTACATCCCCTGCTGGGCGGGGCGACCGTCCATGGGCGACCAGGCGTCGGAACGCATTGGCTCTCCCGTCGTCGTCGTGGCATATGCAGTGCCGAGGGACGACGTTGGCCCTCTGCGAAATTTCGTGCAGGTTACATGATGGGCTGCTTCTCAAGAAGCGGATAGCCCGTTCCAACATGCGGACACCGCGTGGAGCGGTGGAGCGGGTCGCAGTCGGAGGATCGGCGCCCGGGGGACCACAGAGAGCAGGCGTCGTTGCCTGCGGTGTCTACGGCTCATGCCCAGTGGTAAAGGAAACGAAACCGCCGAGTAACGGCTACTTATGTGCAGCACTGTATAGAGACTCATTTTACGTCCGTTGGGGTGGTTCCGCCCAGGGGCGGAACCCAAGACGTACGTCACACGGATTGCAGGCAGATTGCCTGCAGGCGCATTGCGCGGGGCGGCGCGGGCGCGGTCAGCCGCCGACGGCCACGCCGAACAGGGTGCCCAGGCCGTACGTGATCGCAGCGGCCGTCCCGCCGAGCACCAGCTGCCGCAGCCCGCTGAACCACCAACTGCGGGCCGTCACCCTCGCCACCACCGCCCCGCAGCCGAAGAGGCCGACCAGCGCGAGCAGCACCGCGGGCCACATCGCGCTCGCACCGAGCAGATACGGCAGTACGGGCAGCAGCGCACCCATCGCGAAGGCGCCGAACGACGAGACGGCGGCGACGAGCGGCGACGGCAGATCGCCCGGGTCGATGCCGAGCTCCTCGCGGGCGTGTATCTCCAGGGCCTGCTCGGGGTCGCGGGACAACTGCCGGGCGACCTCGCGGGCGAGCGCGGGGTCGACGCCGCGGGACTCGTAGAGCGCGGCGAGCTCTTCCATCTCGTCCATCGGGTGCCTGCGCAACTCGCGCCGCTCGACGTCGAGTTCGGCCTCGACGAGCTCGCGCTGCGAGGCCACGGAGGTGTATTCGCCGGCCGCCATGGAGAACGCACCGGCCGCCAGACCCGCCAGACCGGTGATCACGAGCGTCTGCTGGGAGACCGAGCCACCCGCGACGCCGGTCATCAGCGCCAGGTTCGAGACCAGCCCGTCCATCGCACCGAAGACCGCCGGACGCAGCCAGCCACCGTTCACATCACGGTGGGTGTGGTTGTCGCGGTGCGCCCCGTGCAGTACGGCGTCGGTCTCGATGATGGCCACAGCTCTCCCCTTCTCCGGCAGCGGGTTCTGCTCGCCCCACCCCCGCTCAACACCACCGAAAGTACGCACGAAAGGGATCCCCCGCCAGCAAGCCAGGCCGTACTTACCTGGCCTCTGACCAGGTAAGTACGGCCTGCCTTACGAAGGGGATCCCGTCATCCGAGTGGCCCTTTTGTTGCGTTTATCGGCCTCTGTCGGTGCTCCGCGTGGCACAGATCGGACAGGTACGAGAACTGGCTCGGTACGAGCGAAGGGTCGACGCGATGGAGTTGATTGCAGGCAATCCGGCAGAACCGCGCA
This sequence comes from Streptomyces sp. NPDC002206, assembly GCF_053593595.1. Taxonomy (NCBI): domain Bacteria; kingdom Bacillati; phylum Actinomycetota; class Actinomycetes; order Kitasatosporales; family Streptomycetaceae; genus Streptomyces; species Streptomyces sp. NPDC002206. Next base: position 77,756 of record NZ_JBSFCW010000006.1, on the reverse strand, counting down.
CAGGCGGGGGCACGGCGGAGGCAGCCCGGAACGACGCGCACCGCCTCGACGCGAGCCACACCGACGGTCCCGGCCGCCGCGACCGGGCCGACCGGGCCAGGGGTGCGCTCCTCGGCCTTGCCGTGGGCGATGCGCTGGGCGCACCCGCGGAGAACCTGCGACCGTCCGAGATCCGCCGTCGCTGGGGCCGGATCGAAGGCTTCGTCAGCGACGACCCGGCCGGTACCGACGACACGGAGTACGCGATCTTCTCCGGGCTCCTGCTCGCCCGGCACGGCTCGGCGCTGACCGTCACCCATGTCGAGCGGGCCTGGCATCTGTGGATCGTCGACCTGGACGAGGGGCCGTTCCGCGGTGCCGGGTTCAGCGAGCGCGGCACCCTGGAGAACCTGCGCCGGGGCCTCGCCGCCCCGATCTCCGCCCAGCACCGGCACGCCTGGAGCGACGGGCTCGCGATGCGCGCGGCCCCGTTCGGAGTCTTCGCGGCAGGCCGGCCCGCGGAGGCCGCACGCCTGGTCGCGATCGACGGGCAGGTCAGCCACGACGGTGAGGGCATCTACGGCGGCCAGGCGGTGGCGGCCGGGGTGGCCGCCGCGATGGCGGGAGCAGGGGTCACGTCCGTGATCGCGGCCGCCCTGTCCGTCGTACCGATGGACTCCTGGACCGCGCGCTCGCTGCGGCGGGCGGTGACGGCCGCGCAGCACAAGCACCCCGACCGCCTCACCAGGGAACGCGCGGTGCGCTCCGCGGTGGTGGTGGGCGGCTACCCGTGGACGGACCTGGCACCGGAGGCGGTGGGCCTGGCGTTCGGCGCGTTCGCGGCGGCACGCGGCGACTTCCGTACGGCGGTGCTGACGGCGGTCAACATGGGCCGCGACGCGGACACCACGGCAGCGGTGGCGGGCGCGCTGGCCGGCGCGCTGGGCGGGGTATCCGCGATCCCCCGGCACTGGGGGCGGGCGATCGGCCCGGTCCGAGGCAGCTGTCTGCCGTCGATGCGGGGCCACCACGTCCTGGACATCGCGGAGCTGCTCACACCGGACGAGACGGACGAGCCGGATGCCGCGGGGAACGGCGGGGACAGCGGGATCGGCAACGGCCACGGGACCGGCGCAGCCGGCGGGGCCGGCAGGTCACGCGAGGCCGGCGGCACCCGCCCCGACACGGCCCGGCACACCGCCGCCCCCCTCGACAGGCCCTCGGGTCCGTCCGCCGCGGACGGACCCGCGGCGGTGGTGTCATGACTACCGCGCGGAACACCGAGCCCCACCCGGAGAACCGTTCCACCCCGCCCTTGAACCGGCCCCTGCCGGGGCGCCGGGCCCGGATCGAGGGGCTCCTGCTCGGGCTGGCCTCGGGGGATGCCGCCGGGTGGCCCGCGGCGCGTCACCGGGCGGCCCGGATGCCCGAATGGACGCGTCGGCTCACCCGGGAGCTCGACACCTTCGCCGAGCAGAACGCCACCACCACCCTCCCGGTGCCCATCGCACTCAACCAGCCGCCCGAGCCACTGCGGCTCGGTCCCTCCGACGACGCCGAGTGGGCCGCGTTCGCCGCCGGGACCGTGCTGGCTTCGACAGCCGGTCCGCTGCACGGCCTCTCCCCCGACCGCCGGATGCGGGCCGCCATCGATGTCGCGTGGAACGCGCTGGCCGCCGAGGTCGCCGCGGCCGCCGCACGGGCGCCCGAGGTCGAGTCGGCGGTTCTCCCGCTGCGCGCCCGGATCTCGGTCCGGGCCGGGCTCGGCAATCTCGCCGCCGGGCTGCGGCCGCCCGCCACCGGTCACGACAACCCGCACTACTTCGACGACGCGGCCTGTGTACGGGCTGCCGTGCTGGCAGTCGTCCACCCCGGCCGCCCCTGGGCCGCCGCCGAACTCGCCGAGTTCGATGCCCGATACACCCAGGACGGCGACGGTGTGCACGGCGCCCGTGCGATGGCCGCCGCGATCGCCGAGGCGCTGGGCGGGGCCGATGTCGACACCGCGGTGAACGCCGCGCTCGTCCAGCTCCCCGAGGGCACCGAGATCGCCCGCAACGCCGCTCACGCCGTCCGGATCGCCCGGGACTTCGTCGGCGAGGCAGCCGGCGCCTTCGCGCTCGTACCGGTGCTGGAGCACCAGATCGTCGACCATGTCTACAGCTACGGGATCGCCGCGGCCGAGACCGTACCGGTCGCCCTGGCTCTGACCACCGCGGCCCGCGGCGAGATCTCCCAGGCCATTCCCGCGGCGGCCTGCCTGTCGCGGGTCGCGGACTCGGCGCCCGCCCTGGCCGGCGCGCTGACCGGTGCGCTCGGCGGCATCGCCACCGTCCCGGACGGCTGGCGCGAGGCCTGCCGCACCCTCGCGGGATGCGCGCTGCCCCGTCTCGCGGGCACCGATCTCATCGAACTCGCCGGGCTGCTGACAGACACGGAACCAGCCCCTTCGGGTGGACAATTCCGGCATGACGCCGATTCAGAACAAACCACCCATCACGCTCGGTCTCGATGACCGGATCACCGGCGCCCTCGTCGGCGCCGCCGTCGGCGACGCGCTCGGCGGGCCGGTCGAGGGCCGGCCCCCCGAGCAGATCGTCGAGCGCCACGGCGGCCGGATCACCGACATCGTGGGCCCGTGGGACGGCGAGGCCTGGCGCACCGCCCGCCCGATCGCCCCGTATCACAAAGGCGACGGTCACGTCACCGACGACACCTTGATGACCCATGCGCTGGTACGGGTGTACGGCACCGTACGGGACCATCTCGACGCGTACTGCGTCGCCGACCATCTCGTACCGGAGCTGATCTCGACCCCCCGCTGGATCCCGGATCTGGAGGCCGAGGCGCTGCCGCTGCAGCGGATCTTCCTCGCCGAGAAATGGATCGTCGCCCGGCTGCACTACGGTCATGTCGATCCGCGCGAGGCGGGCTCCGGGAACATCGTGAACTGCGGGGCGGCGATGTACATGGCGCCGGTCGGCCTGGTCAACGCCGCCCATCCGCAAGCCGCGTACGCCGAGGCGCTGGACGTCGCGGGCGCCCATCAGTCGTCGTACGGGAGGGAGGCCGCCGGAGTCTTCGCGGCGGCCGTCGCCGCCGCCTGTGCGCCGGATGCGACGCCCGCCACCGTCGTCGACGCCTGTCTGTCACTCGCCAAGGACGGGACGCGGGCCGCCATCGAAGCGGTCTGTGAAGTGGCCGTACGGTACCGGGACTTCGAGACGGCACTGACACCACTGCGTACCGCCGTCGCCCCCTTCGACACCGTCGGACCCGACTACCGCACACCGTCCCTCGGCGCCCGTCGCCCATCCCGGCTGCACGCCATCGAGGAGCTGCCGATCGCCCTCGGGATGCTGCTCGTCGCGGACGGCGACTACCGGCACGCGGTGCTCGGTTCGGTCAACTACGGCCGGGACTGCGACTCGATCGCCACGATGAGCGGTGCGCTCGCCGGCGCCCTGCACGGCGAGGCGGCGATCCCCGCCACCTGGGTGAAAGCGGTCGCCGAGGCCAGTCGCCTCGATCTGCGCGCACCGGCGCGGACACTGACGGACGTCGCCCGCGAGGTGTTCGTACGGGACACCGCCCGGCGGCGTACGCACGAGGTGGCGTTCGCGACGCTGGCAGGTACGCCGTGACCGTGCGGGTCACCTGGGTGCAGCCGGAGGATCTGATCGGGCACGAACTGCGCCAGGCGACCGAGGACGGCCGGGACGTGCGGGACATCGAGCGCCGCTGGTACGCGGCGGGCGGCGCCCCCGCCCCGGAGCGCGCGGGCGCGTCGACGCCCCCCGCACCGCCCGCACTCCGCGCGCTCGCCGAGCGGCTGCTCGACGAACTCGCACTGCTCGACTCGACGTCGGCCGTCGACGAGCCGACGGATCTGGTCGCGATCCGGGCGGCCTGCCCGCACTGGCCGGCTCCGCGCGCGGAGCTTCCAACGGTCGGCAAGGCCCGGCTGGAGGCGGCCTGGCTGGGCCGCGCCGCCGGCTGCCTGCTCGGCAAGCCCGTCGAGAATCTGCCTCTCGCGGGGATCCGCGCACTGGCCCGCGCCACCGGGAACTGGCCGCTCACCACCTGGTTCACCGCCAGGGGCCTGCCCGCCGAGCTGACCGCCGCATACCCCTGGAACCGCCGCTCCGCCGCCACCTCGCTCGCCGAGAACATCGACGGGATGCCGGAGGACGACGATCTCAATTACCCACTCCTCTCCCTGCTGTTGATCCAGCGGTACGGGCCGTCCTTCTCCACCGCCGATCTCGCCCGGCTCTGGCTCGACGAACTCCCCGCCGGCCGGACCTTCACCGCCGAGCGGGTTGCGTACCGCAATCTGCTCGACGGAATCGAGCCGCCGGACACCGCCCGGCACCGCAATCCGTTCCGGGAGTGGATCGGCGCCCAGATCCGCGCCGATGTGCACGGCTGGACACACCCCGGCGACCCGGCGGCCGCCGCCGAGCAGGCCCACCGGGACGCGGTCCTCACCCACACCGGCAACGGCGTGTACGGGGCGATGTTCACCGCTGCCGCGCTCGCCGAGGCGGCCGGTGGGGAGACCGATGTGCACGGCTGCCTCGCGACCGGGCTGCGCGTCGTACCGCCGCGCTCGCGGTTCGCGCACGCGGTCCGCACCGGGATCGACGCGGCCCGCGGGGAGCCGGACTTCGACGCGGTCGCCGACCGGCTGCACGCCGCGTTCGGCGCGTACCACTGGGTCCATGTGCTGCCCAACGCCGCGCTGCTCGCCGCCGCTCTCACCCACGCCGACGGCGACTTCTCCGGCTCCATCTGCCGTGCGGTCTCCGGTGGTTGGGACACGGACTCGAACGGTGCGACCGCCGGTTCGCTGGCCGGTCTACTGGCCGGCCGGCCCGACGCGCTGCCCGTCCGGTGGACCACCCCACTCAAAAACCGTCTCGCCACATCCGTCCCGGGTTTCGACTCCGTCGGCTTCGACGCACTCGCTGAACTGACCTACCAGGAGGCACTCCGCCCATGACCGCCATCGCGGTGCTCGGCAGCACCAATATGGACCTTGTCGCCTACGTCGCACGGGCCCCGGAGCGCGGGGAGACCGTCACCGGAAGGGAGTTCCGCACCATCCCCGGCGGCAAGGGCGCCAACCAGGCCATCGCCGCCGCCCGCGCGGGCGGTGACGTGCTGATGATCGGCGCGGTCGGCGACGACGCGTACGGGGCGCGGCTCCGGGCCGAACTGGAGCACGCGGGCGTCGAAACCGATCTGCTGCACACCGCCGAGGGCCCCAGCGGCACGGCGCACATCGTCGTCGACGACACGGGCGGCAACGCCATCGTGGTGATCCCCGGCGCCAACGGCACCGTCCACACGCTCGGCCCCGGCGAGATGGCCGCCATCGCGGAAGCCGATCTGCTGCTCCTCCAGCTGGAACTGCCCCTGTCGGCCGTGGTCGAAGGGGCCCGGATGGCCCATGCGCAGGGCGTACGGACGATCCTCACCCCCTCCCCCGTACAACCCCTGCCGGACGAACTCCTCGACACCGTCGACCTGTTGATCCCCAATGAGCACGAGGCAGCCGCACTCTCCGGGAAGACCGAACCCCACGCGGCGGCCGAGATCCTGCTCCGGCACGTCCCCGAGGTCGTCGTCACCCTCGGTTCGAAGGGCTGCCTGTACGCGGCCCGGGGCAGCGAAACGGTCCACTTCCCCGCCCCGGAAGTGACCGCTGTCGACACCACCGGAGCCGGGGACACCTTCGTCGGGGCGCTCGCCGTGGCCCTCGGCGAAGGACGGGCCGTACCGGAAGCTCTCGCCTGGGCGTCGACCGCTGCGGCACTCTGCGTACAGAAGCCCGGCGCCTCGACCTCCATGCCGTACCGCAGCGAGATCGACGCCGCATGACCGCGCCCACGGAAACTCCCCTCTCCGGTCTGCGGGTCCTCGACCTCGCCACGCTCTTCGCCGGCCCCCTCGCGGCCACCATGCTCGGCGACTTCGGCGCCGAGGTGATCAAGGTCGAGCATCCACGCAAGCCCGACCCGTCGCGTGGCCACGGCCCGACGAAGGACGGCATCGGCCTGTGGTGGAAGCTGCTCGGCCGCAACAAACGCAATCTCACCCTCGACCTCTCCACTCCCGGCGGGCGCGATGTCCTCCTCCGGCTGGCCGCCTCCAGTGATGTGATCATCGAGAACTTCCGGCCGGGGACGCTGGAGCGGTGGGGCATCGGCTGGGAGGAGCTGCACGCGGTCAACCCGCGGCTGGTACTGACCCGGGTCACCGGCTTCGGCCAGTTCGGCCCGTACGCGCACCGCCCCGGCTTCGGCACACTCGCCGAGGCGATGAGCGGTTTCGCCGCGATCACCGGCGAGCCGGACGGGCCGCCGACCCTGCCGCCCTTCGGCCTCGCCGACTCGATCGCGGCACTCGCCACCGCGTACGCCGTGATGACGGCGCTGGCCGGGCGGGACCGCACCGGGGAGGGCCAGGTCGTCGACCTGGCGATCATCGAGCCGATCCTCACCGTGCTCGGCCCGCAGCCGCTCTGGTACGACCAGCTCGGCTACGTCCAGGAACGCACCGGCAACCGCTCGCGCAACAACGCCCCGCGCAACACGTACCGCACGTCCGACGGTCAGTGGGTCGCCGTCTCCACCTCCGCCCAGTCCATCGCCGAACGCGTGATGCGTCTGGTCGGCCGGGCGGAGCTGATCGACGAGCCGTGGTTCGCCTCCGGCACCACCCGTGCCGAACACTCCGACGAACTCGACGAGGCGGTCGGCACCTGGATGGCCCGGCACACCCGCGACGACGCGATCTCCGCGTTCGAGAAGGCGGAGGCGGCCATCGCGCCCATTCACGACATCCGGGACGTGATGGAGGATCCGCAGTACCGGGCCCTGGGCTCCGTCGCCGAGGTCCCCGACCCCGAACTGGGCCCGCTCCGGATGCAGAACGTCCTCTTCCGGCTCTCCCGGACCCCGGGCTCGATCCGGTGGGCGGGCCGTCCGCACGGCGCGGACACCGAGGAGATCCTGACCGGGCTCGGCCTGTCAGGACCGGACATTGCCGGGCTACGGGCGGAAGGCGTCCTGTGACCGCGGCCGAAGAGGTGCATCTGACGTGGCTGTACGTTCCCGGGGACCGGCCGGACGTGGTGCGCAAGGCACGCGACTCGGGCGCGGACGTGGTGATCGTCGACCTGGAGGACGCGGTCGCACCGGACCGCAAGGAGTACGCCCGGTCCGCCACCGTCGAGCTCCTCACCGAACCGGCCGCCGACACGGCCGCGCCGGTGCATGTCCGGGTCCACGCAGAGGCCGACATCCTGGCCCTGGCCGGACTGCCGGGCCTCGCCGAACTGCGCCTGCCGAAGATCACGCATGCCGCGACCGTCCACCACATCGCGGCGCTCGCCCCCGGCGTGGCGCTCTGTCCGCTGCTGGAGTCGGCGCTCGGCATCGAGCACGCGTACACGGTCGCGGCCTCCCACCCCCAGGTCCGCTCGATCGCCCTCGGCGAGACCGATCTCCGGGCCGATCTGGGGGTGCGGGACGACCGGGGCCTCGACTGGTCACGCAGCCGGGTGGTGGTCGCCGCCCGCGCGGCCGGCCTCGCCCCGCCGACCCAGTCGGTGTTCCCGGACGTACGGGACCTGGACGGCCTGCGGCATTCCTGCGCGCACGGGCGCTCGCTGGGGTTCATCGGCCGGGCGGCGATCCACCCCCGGCAGCTACCGGTGATCGAGCGGGCGTTCCGGCCCACTTCGGAGGAGGTCGACTCGGCCCAGGAAATCGTGGCGGCAGCCCTCACGGAGGCAGGCGCACTGGCGCTGCCGGACGGCCGCTTCGTGGACGCGGCGGTAGTGGCAGCGGCCCACCGGACGCTTGCGCTGGCAGAACGGGTGAGCTGACGACGGAGACTCCAGCCCCTCCGGCACACCGAATCCAGCCCCTCCGGCGATCGAGGAGTGGGGGCGTCCGGGGGGAATGGCGAGGGGCCCGAACCGTCCGGTTCGGGCCCCTCGTACATCTGGGTGGCGTCAGCCGTTCTTCGCTGCCTCTGCGGTGCCGTTCTTACCCGGCGCCCGAGCCTCGTCGTCACGCCCGGCGTCACCATCGGCGTCCGAGGCCGATCCCGAGTCCGCGTCCTTCGCGCCTTCGTCCGCATCCTCCACGCCCTCGGCGGCCTCCACGGCCCCCGGCTCGACGACCTCCTCGCGCCCCGGCCGCACCTTCGCCGAGATCACGATGTACGTCACCGCCAGCACGAAGACGATCACCGCGGTCCACACATTCAGGCGCACGCCCAGAATGTGGTGGGCCTCGTCGACCCGCATGTACTCGATCCACGCCCGTCCCGTGCAGTACGCCGCGACGTACAGCGCGAACGCCCGCCCGTGTCCGAGCTTGAAGCGGCGGTCCGCCCAGATCACCAGCAGTGCGACGCCCACGCACCACAGCGACTCGTACAGGAACGTGGGGTGGTACGTACCCGCGACCCGGTTGGGGCCTTCGCTGATCTTCAGGGCCCACGGCAGGTCCGTCGGCTTGCCGTACAGCTCCTGGTTGAACCAGTTGCCCCAGCGGCCGATCGCCTGGGCGAAGGCGATGCCCGGGGCGAGCGCGTCGGCCCAGGCAGGCAGCGGGATCCCGCGGCGGCGGCAGCCGATCCAGGCACCGACCGCGCCGAGCGCGATCGCACCCCAGATGCCGAGGCCGCCCTGCCAGATCTTGAAGGCGTCGACCCAGTTCTCGCCGTCGCTGAAGTACAGCTGGTAGTCGGTGATGACGTGGTAGAGCCGGCCTCCGACGAGGCCGAAGGGCACGGCCCAGACGGCGATGTCGGCCACTGTGCCGGCTCTGCCGCCCCGGGCGATCCAGCGCTTGTTGCCGAACCAGACGGCGACAAACACACCGATGATGATGCAGAACGCGTAGCCGCGGAGCGGGATCGGTCCGAGATCGATCACGCCGGTCGACGGGCTGGGAATGTAGGCAAGGTCCATGGCAGGATCGACGCTACCCTGCCGGGCGGGACCTACGGCAACCCGCCCGACAACGTCTGGGTAACGAGCCGATCATCGGATCCCGGCCCCGGCAGGCCCCATCCGGGTCAGGAACCGGTCGGCGCCGGGGTGACCTTCGCCGGCTGCTTCCCCTTGTTCGCCTCGGCGACCCACTTCTTCAGGTTTGCCACAGTGATCGGTTCGTTCCCCTTCTTCGGGAAGATCGATTCGCCGTTGAGCAGCACGGTCGGCGTGCCCCGGAAGCCGCCGTTCTGGAACGCGGTGTTGGACTTCTTGACCCAGGTGTTGTGCGTGCCGTCCTCCACGCAGCTACGGAAGGCGGGGGTGTCGAGTCCTTCGACCTTGCCCGCCAGCTCGATCAGCTTGCTGCTCTTGCCGAAGGCGTCGTCGGTCTCCGGCGGCTGGTTGCGGTAGAGGACGTCGTGGTAGGCGGAGAACTTGCCGACGTTCTGTGCGCAGGCCGCCGCATTGGCCGCGTCCAGCGAGCCGCTGCCGCCGAGATTGCCATCGATGATCGTGGCCAGGTGGTACTCGACCTTCAGCTGTCCGCTGCTCTCCAGCTGGTGGATCATGTCCCGGAACGCGTTCTCGAACTGGGCGCAGACCGGGCAGCGGAAGTCCTCCCAGACCGTGAGCGTGGACGGGGCCTTGTCCGCACCCACCTGGATGGCCAGGCTGTCCTTGCCGGTCGCACCGGAGGGCGCGACGACGGGCCCCGACCCGGTCGCCTTCTCGCCCTTGCCGCCCGAATTCGCAGCGATCACGCCGATGACGGCGGCCAGCGCCAGCACACCCACCACGGCGGTGGTGACGATCAGCGTGCGCCGGCGGTGCTCGCGCGCCTTCTCCCGCTCACGCTGCTGTACGAGCCGGTCGCGCGCGGCCCTTTTTCCTTCTTCGTTCTTCTCGCTCACACCCGCAGCAACGAACCGGGGAGGCACGTACGTGCCTCCCCGGCCCCAGGTCCACCCGTTCGGGCGATGCCAGATGTCAGCGCTTTCGAACACCTTCGGCCAGTTCGCCGGCAAGTGAGCGGACTGCGGCCAGTCCGGACTCCTCGTCGGGGGCGTCCAGCATCCGCTTGACGAAGGCGGAGCCGACGATCACTCCGTCGGCGAAGGCGGCGACCTCGGCGGCCTGCTGGGCGTTGGAGACGCCGAGACCGACGCAGACCGGGAGCCCGGTGGTGGCACGGGTGCGCCGCACCAGGTCCTGGGCCTGCTCGCCGACCGATTCACGGGTGCCGGTGACGCCCATCAGCGAGGCCGCGTAGACGAAGCCGGAGCCGGCCGCGGTGATCGTGGCGAGGCGCTCGTCCTTGCTGCTCGGCGCGACGACGAAGACGGTCGCGAGACCGTGCTTGTCGGCGTGCTCGCGCCACGCAGAGGACTCCTGGACCGGCAGGTCGGGCAGGATGCACCCGGCGCCGCCCGCTTCGGCGAGCTCGGCGGTGAAGCGCTCGATGCCGTACCGGTCGATGGGGTTCCAGTACGTCATGACGAGGATCGGGACGCCGGTCGCCTCGTAGGCCTCGCGGACCGTACGCATCACGTCGGCGATCTTCACGCCGCCGCGCAGGGCGATGTCGTCGGCGGTCTGGATGACCGGTCCGTCGAGCACCGGGTCACTGTGCGGCAGGCCCACCTCGACGACGTCGGCGCCACCGGCGACGACGGCCTTGACGGCTTCGATACCGCCGTCGACCGACGGGAACCCGGCCGGCAGGTAGGCGATCAGTGCGGCCCGGTCCTCGGCCCTGGCCGCGGCGAGGGTGGCGCTCAACAGCTCGATGTTGCCGCTCACTTGACGTCCCCCTCGATCTCGGCGTCGTTGTTGTCCGCGTCCGCCTCGACGGTCGCGTCCGTGTCGTACAACCCGAAGTAACGGGCCGCCGTGTCCATGTCCTTGTCGCCGCGACCGGACAGGTTGACCAGGAGCAACGCGTCCTTGCCGAGCTCCTTGCCGACCTCCAGGGCGCCGGCCAGCGCATGGGCGCTCTCGATGGCCGGGATGATCCCCTCGGTACGGGAGAGCAGGCGCAGCGCCTGCATGGCGGCGGCGTCGGTGACCGCGCGGTACTCGCCGCGGCCGATGTCCTTGAGGTACGCGTGCTCCGGGCCGATGCCCGGGTAGTCGAGACCGGCCGAGATGGAGTACGGCTCGGTGATCTGGCCCTCGTCGTCCTGGAGGACGTAACTGCGCGAGCCGTGCAGGATGCCGGGCTCGCCGGCGGTCAGGGTCGCCGCGTGCTCGCCGGTCTCCACGCCGTGTCCGGCGGGCTCGCAGCCGATCAGCCGGACGCGCGCGTCCGGGATGAACGCGTGGAAGAGCCCGATGGCGTTGGAGCCGCCGCCGACACAGGCGATCGCGGCGTCCGGCAGCCGGCCGGTCCGCTCCAGGATCTGCCGGCGGGCCTCGACACCGATGACACGGTGGAAGTCACGGACCATCGCCGGGAAGGGGTGCGGGCCCGCGACCGTACCGAAGAGGTAGTGCGTGTGGTCGACGTTGGCGACCCAGTCGCGGAACGCCTCGTTGATGGCGTCCTTGAGTGTGCGGGAGCCTGACTTCACGGCGATGACCTCGGCGCCGAGCATCCGCATCCGCGCCACGTTCAGCGCCTGCCGCTCGGTGTCGATCTCACCCATGTAGATGGTGCATTCGAGGCCGAAGAGGGCGCAGGCCGTCGCCGTGGCCACCCCGTGCTGGCCGGCACCGGTTTCGGCGATGACCCGGGTCTTGCCCATGCGCTTGGTGAGCAGCGCCTGGCCCAGCACGTTGTTGATCTTGTGCGAGCCGGTGTGGTTGAGATCCTCGCGCTTGAGGAAGATCCGGGCACCGCTCGCGTGCTCGGCGAAGCGCGGCACCTCGGTCAGCGCGCTGGGCCGGCCGGTGTAGTTGACCATGAGCTCATTGAGCTCGGCGGCGAAGGCCGGGTCGGCCTTGGCCTTGTCGTACTCGACGGCGACCTCGTCCACGGCGGCGACGAGCGCCTCCGGGATGAACTTGCCGCCGAACGCGCCGAAGTAGCCCTCGGCGCTGGGGATCAGACCCTCGGGGTCCGGAATGAAGAAGTCAGATGACATCCGACGTGCTCCTCGTCATGGCAACGGGTGGGTTCACCGTATGCGTCGTGAGCGAGACGCCGCCGCGACCGAGGGCGGTCGGGCGGTGCGGTCGTACGTACGAGAGGTCTGGTGCGGGTACGTGGCCGGGGCTCGCTACAGCGCGGTCCCCGGGCGCCATCGCATGCCGTTGACCTGGCCGGGCTCGTCTCCGATCACGTACCGCACACGCCGACCGTGCACCCGGCGCGCGGGGGCGCGGCAGCCGCGGGGGCGGCAGCCGCGCGCCAGCGGCGCGTGCGGGTCCCGGGCAGCCGTCACACCGGCGAGGCGCAGGCCTGGCCGGGTGCGGAACACGGGACGGTCGGCGGACACGGTGCGGGTCAGCTCCGTCCGTGCCGCAGGGCCGGGTGGGCACCTGCGGCGACCAGGTCGGCGACGGCGGCCCGCGGGTCACGGCCGGTGACCAGGGACTCGCCGACGAGCACGGCGTCGGCGCCGGCATTGGCGTAGGCGATGAGGTCGTGCGGGCCCCGGACGCCGGACTCGGCGACCTTGACGATGCCCGCCGGGATCTCCGGGGCGACACGCTCGAACGTCGAGCGGTCGACCTTGAGGTCCTTCAGGTTGCGCGCGTTGACACCGATGATCTTCGCTCCGGCGGCCACGGCACGCTCCGCCTCCTCCTCGTCGTGCGCCTCGACCAGCGGCGTCAGACCGATGGACTCGGCGCGCTCGATCAGCGAGACAAGTGCCTCCTGGTCGAGAGCGGCGACGATCAGCAGCGCGAGGTCGGCGCCGTAGGCGCGGGCCTCCCAGAGCTGGTAGGAGGTGACGATGAAGTCCTTGCGCAGGATCGGGATGTCGACCTTGGCGCGAACGGCTTCCAGGTCGGCGAGCGAACCGCCGAAGCGGCGCTCCTCGGTGAGGACGGAGATGACGGACGCGCCACCGGCCTCGTAGTCCGCGGCGAGCGCGGCCGGGTCGGCGATCGCGGCCAGGGCCCCCTTGGAGGGGCTGGAGCGCTTGACCTCGCAGATGACGGTCACGCCCTCGCCGCGCAGGGCGGCGACTCCGTCCTTGGCCGCCGGAGCGCGCGCCGCGCGCTCCTTGAGCTCGTCGAGGCTGACGCGCGCCTGCCGCTCTGCGAGGTCGGCGCGAACGCCGTCGATGATCTCGTCGAGCACACTCACGCGAGCGGCCCCCTTCCGGGACGGTGATGAGGGAACAGGAACAGCCATCTCGATGGTATCCGCAGGAGGGCCCCGGACTCACATCCGGCCGACGGATGTCCCACTACCTGGGCATTCACGGCGCCAACATCGATCCGAACGGCAGATTCCGGACGACGGCGAAGATCAGGAGCACGGCACCGATCCCCCACCAGTAGACCGGTGGCAGATTGATCCGTAGCGGCAGTCCCCTGCTCGCGCGGACCATCCAGACCACCCACACGACGGCGAAGATCGCATAACCGACGACCGCGAGAGCGTTGGAGCCCAGGGCCGCGGCGATGTCCCCGTGGGCGACGGCGTGGGCGCTGCGCAGCCCGCCGCAGCCCGGGCAGTACAGGCCGGTGAACCGCAGCAACGGGCAGACCGGGTAGTGGCCCGGCTGGTTGGGGTCGACGGCGCCGACATAGCCGAAGGCCGCGATGACGGCGGCCATCACCCCGAGGGGGGTGGCGAGCCGTCGGACGGCCGACCGCGGCACGGGCGCGGGCGGAAAGACCGGCACGGGCGGGTGACCGTGCGGGCCCGGTGCGGCTGCGGGAGAAGGGGAGGCGTCCACCCGGTGATTGTCCCCAATCACGCGGAAAGGCGCAGCCCGGTCCGGGCTGCGCCTCGCACGATGGGTCCGATCGGGGTCAGGAGGAGACCTGGGCCTGTCCGGCACGCGCCCTGGCTGCGGCCATCTCGGCCGACTCCTTCGGCATGCCGAGGCCGGCGGCCTTCATCGCGAGACCGACGAGCCCGCCGATGAAGATGACCGCGATACCGGCCCAGAAGCCGAGCGGGATGGCCGCGACCATGAAGACGCCTGCGATGCAGAAGCCGATGAACGAGATGATGACACCGGTCCAGGCGGCCGGGGTGTGTCCGTGGCTGCTGCCCGCCATGAGTTGCTCCTCGTTGGTGTTGCGCTGTTGGTATCGCTGTACGCAAAGCTGGTGCCGCTGTGGTGCGCTGCGCTGCCGCTGTGCAGAAAGCTCACCTTCATTGTCCCGTACGTGCGGGTACGACGTGAGCTGGGGGTCATACCTCGCGCGTCGGGTCCTCACCGCGGTCCAGGGCCTTCCACAGGTCCTCGGGCCGGTCCGGGTCCGGGGCGGTGCGGGGGGCCTTACGGGGCCGCGGGGTGCCGTCGCGTTCGTACCGTCCCGACATGGTGGGCCACAGCTTCCCGTACCGCAGGGCGAGCAGCCCGGCGAGGAGGATCAGCAGGCCGCCGACGGCGGTGACGTACGGCCACGCGGTGTGGCTGAGGGCGTCGATGGTGGCGGAGGCGTCGCCGGTGGTCTGCGCCGCCTTCTCGTCGAGGGCCGCGCTGTCGGAGGCGCCGAGGTAGGCGCTGAGACCGGCCCCGAGGCCGCTGAGGGCGAGCAGCCCGGCAACGAGCAGCCGGCCGGCGCTGCGGACGGCGAAGACGGCGACGAGGGCGGCCAGGCCGACGATGGCGAGGGCCGCCGGGAGACCGGTGACGTCCTGGCCGTCGGCGGTCAGCGGCAGGGAGCCGCCGCCGACCGCGGCTCTGCCCTCCGCCCAGGTCTGGCCGGAGGCGAGGAGGACGACGGTGGCGCCGACCGCCCCGAGAAGCAGGCCGGCGGCCAGGCTGCGGCGGCTTCCCGTGGCATCGGACGCGGTGGCGGCTTGGGCACGGGGCTGGGGTACGGGGACAGCACTCACGTACCCCACTATCCCTTACCTCGTCAGCGTTCGTGGAGGCGGTTGGCGGTATGGACGGCGCGCAGGACCGCGGCGGCCTTGTTACGGCACTCGGTGTCCTCGGCGACCGGGTCGGAGTCGGCGACGATTCCCGCTCCGGCCTGGACGTATGCCGTGCCGTCCCGCAGCAGCGCCGTACGGATGGCGATGGCGGTGTCGGAGTCCCCGGCGAAGTCCAGGTAGCCGACGCAGCCGCCGTACAGTCCGCGGCGGGTGGGTTCGAGCTCCTCGATGATCTGCATGGCGCGGGGCTTGGGGGCGCCGGAGAGGGTGCCGGCCGGGAAGCAGGCGGTGAGGACGTCGAAGGAGGTACGGCCTTCGGCGACGCGGCCGGTGACGGTGGAGACGATGTGCATGACGTGCGAGTACCGCTCGATCGACATGAAGTCGACGACCTCGACGCTGCCGGGCACACAGACCCGGCCCAGGTCGTTGCGGCCGAGGTCGACGAGCATCAGGTGCTCGGCGCGTTCCTTCGGGTCGGCGAGGAGCTCGTCGGCGAGGGCCTGGTCCTCCTGCGGGGTGCTGCCGCGGGGCCGGGTCCCGGCGATCGGGTGGACCATGGCGCGCCCGTCCTCGACCTTGACGAGGGCTTCCGGGCTGGAGCCCACGACGTCGAAGCCGTCGAACCGGAAGAGGTACATGTACGGCGACGGGTTGGTGGCGCGCAGCACCCGGTAGACGTCCAGCGCGCCGGCCGTGCACGGCGTCTCGAAGCGCTGGGAGGGGACGACCTGGAACGCTTCTCCGGCCCTGATCCGCTCCTTCACGTCCTCGACGGCGTCCTGGAAGGCCTGGCCGCCCCAGAGTGCGGTGTACGGCGGGAGTTCGGACGGCGGGAGGGCGACGGGGGCGCTCTCGACCGGGCGGGAGAGATCGGCCTCCATGGCGTCGAGGCGGGTGACGGCGTCGGCGTACGCCTCGTCGACACCGGTCTCCAGATCGTTGTGATTGATCGCGTTGGCGATCAGCAGGACGCTGCCGTCCCAGTGGTCGAGGACGGCGAGGTCCGAGGTGAGCAGCATGGTCAGCTCGGGGAGCTTCAGATCGTCGCCACCGTGCTCGCCGATCCTCTCCAGCCTGCGCACGACGTCGTAACCCAGATAGCCGACCATGCCGCCGGTGAACGGGGGCATGCCGGAGTGCAGGTCGCGCGGGGTGTGCAGGGCGTCGATGGTGGCGCGCAGGGCCACCAGCGGGTCGCCGTCGACGGGGACGCCGACGGGCGGGGTGCCGAGCCAGTGGGCCCGGCCGTCGCGGGTGGTGAGGGTGGCGGCGCTGCGTACCCCGATGAAGGAGTAGCGGGACCAGGTGCGGCCGTTCTCCGCGGATTCGAGGAGGAACGTGCCGGTGCGCTCGCCCGCGAGCTTGCGGTAGAGCGCGACCGGGGTGTCGCCGTCCGCGAGAAGCCGGCGGCTGACGGGGATGACACGCCGGTCGGCGGCCAGCTTGCGGAAGGTCTCGAGATCCATGGCGGCTGACCCTACTGCCCGAGCGGAAGTACGTCGGCGTCGAAGCAGGTGCGGTCACCGGTGTGACAGGCGGCACCCGTCTGGTCGACCTTGACGAGGACGGTGTCCGCGTCGCAGTCGAGGGCGACGGACTTGACCAGCTGGATGTGACCCGAGGTGTCGCCCTTGACCCAGTACTCCTGACGGCTGCGGGACCAGTAGGTGCAGCGGCCGGTCGTCAGGGTGCGATGCAGCGCCTCGTCGTCCATCCAGCCGAGCATCAGCACCTCACCGGTGTCGTACTGCTGGGCGATGGCCGGAACCAGTCCATCGGCGCCGCGCTTGAGGCGGGCGGCGATAGCGGGGTCCAGGCTGCTGGCGGGCGGGGTGCTGGGCGCGGGCGTGCTGGTCATGTGCCCCATTGTGCCGTGGCTGCGGAGGCCGTCCGGCGGGGCGTCCACTGGGCGGACTGCGGACGCCGGTCGTACGCTGGCGGGCATGTCGACCCATGCAAAGCGTGAACGACTTCTGCTCGCCGACCTGTTGGAGGCGGCGGGCCCCGAAGCCCCGACCCTGTGCCACGGCTGGACGACCCGCGACCTCGCCGCCCATGTGGTGGTACGCGAGCGCAGGCCGGACGCGGCGGCCGGGGTGCTGCTGAGCCCGCTGAAGAACCGGCTCGACCGGGTCCAGTCCGAATTCGCCGAGAAACCGTACGAGGAACTGATCCAGCTCATCCGTACGGGACCACCCCGGATGTCACCGTTCGGGCTGAAGCAGCTGGACGAGGCGGCCAACACGGTGGAGTTCTACATCCACGCGGAGGACGTGCGCCGGGCGCAGCCCGACTGGTCGCAGCGGGATCTGGACCCGGTCTTCGCCGACGCCCTGTGGTCGCGCATGGAGAAGGCGGCGCGGCTGATGGGGCGCAAGGCCCCGGTGGGGCTGGTGCTGCGCCGCCCCGACGGACAGACGGCCGTGGCGCACAAGGGCACTCCGGTGGTGACGGTGACCGGGGAGCCGGGCGAACTGCTGCTCTTCGCGTCGGGGCGGCAGGATGCGGCGCGAGTGGAGCTGGACGGCGACAAGGAGGCGGTGGCCCGGGTGAGCACGGCCGAGCTGGGCATGTAGGGCGTACGGGGCCGGGATCAGCGCGGGAGTTCCGCGCGGCGCAGCCGGGTGACGACCAGACCGGTTACGGCCCCCGCCCCGCCCAGCGCCGCGCCGGCGGCGAAGACCGGCGCGGTCCCCCAGGTGGCGACGGCCGCGCCGGTCACCGGGTAGCTGAGCGGTGCGACCGCATGGGTGAAGAGCGTCGAGACCGAGGTGACCCGCCCCAGATAGGCGGGATCGGTGGCGGACTGCATCAGCGCCCCGCACAGCGCCCCGCCCAGTCCGGCGAAGAGCCCGACCGCGGCGCCCACTGCGGCGGCGAGCGGCAACGACGGGACGTACGCGAGGGCGCCGGCGGCGACCGCGCCGACGAGCACGGTCAGGCACATGATCAGCCCTGCCCGGGGCAGCCGCCCGCGGACCGCGAGCAGCAGGGCCGCGGCGCCGGCGCCGATACCGAAGGCGGCGACGATCCAGCCCATCCCGGAGGCGCCCCAGCCGCGCTCTTTCGCAAGCAGGATCAGCCCGAGGTTGAGCGGGCCCGCGAAACCCAGCTCGCTGACGGCGAGGACGAGTACGAGCGGCCCGAGCAGTGGATGGTGCCGGATGTGGCGCACCCCGTCGGCCAGTTCGCGCCATGCGGTGCCGGGAGATTCGGCACCGGCCTGGTCGGGCAGGGGCGCGATCCGTACGGCGACGAGCAGGGGCAGTGAGACGGCGAAGAGCACCCCGGCCGCGGCGAAAGCGAGCACGGGTCCGCCGACGGCCACCGCGACCCCGCCGAGCGGTGCGCCGACCACATTGGCGGTACGGGTGGCGAGTCCGCGCAGTCCCTGGATCCGGGCCAGCTGTCCGGCGGTGGTGATCCTGGGCGGCAGAGCTCCCACGGCGGGCAGGAAGAGCGCGTCGACCGCGCCGAAGACGAGCGCGACGGCGATCAGCATCCACAGGGCGGGCGAGGTGAACATCAGGGCGCCGGCCAGGCCCAGGACGACCAGGCAGCGCGCGGCGTCGCTGCCGATGACGAGACGACGGGGCCCGAACCGGTCGGCGAGGACTCCCCCGCCGAGCATCAGCACGGCCCGGGGTACGGATCCCGCGGCGAGGACGAATCCGGCCTGCGAGGCGGTGCCGGTGCGGGTGGCTGCCCAGGCCAGCGCCATGTAGTAGACGCTGTCGCCGACCATCGACGCGGTGTACGCGCCGAGCCAGCGCAGGACGTTGCCGTCGCGGTGGGCGGGGCGTTCGGGAGCTCTCGTGGCCGTGACGGTGACAGTCATGAGGGGCGTCCTCTCGGGTGACCGGCTCAGATGCGGAACGGGAATGCGTACAGGTGCATGGCGACGTTCTCGCGCCCTTCGGTGTCCCCCGCCTCGTCGCGGGCCCGGCCGGCCGCCTCGTACCGGTCGATCACCTCGTGCACTTCGCGGTTGAGCGCGGCCAGTTCGTCGGCGGTGAGCCGGGCCAGGTACTCGGAGCTGGAGGCGGCGCTGCGCCACTTCATCGACCAGCTCTGGGCCGAGTCGAGGTAACGGCGGTACAGCTCGATGTGCTGGTCGAAGGAGAGCCTGCCGACAGCGGCATGCGTGGCGACCTTCTCGGGCGCGTCGCTGAAGTCTTCGTCGTGGACGTTCAGCCCCTTCGACGCGGGCTGCCACCAGCGCTCGCGGCCGTCCTTGCCCTGCTGCTCGGCCTCCTCGATCAGGCCGTGGTCGGCGAGCTTGCGCAGGTGGTAGCTGACCAGCGAGACCGCCTCGTCGACCAGCTCGGCGAGCTGGGAGGCGGTGGCCTTCCGGGAGATGTAGAGCGCTCGGTACAGCTTCATCCGCAGGGGGTGCCCGAACGCCTTCAAGGTCTCCAGATCCGAGACCCGGCGCGGTTCATTGCTTGCCATGCCCCCCACCGTAGATAGAAAAGGAAACTTGCACAATATTTATTGCGCAATAAAAGTTGCGTGGTTTCGTGCATGAGTGCCGCGATCGGACGGGTGACGTACCGCAGAACGCCGATCGCCGGACGGAACCGCATATCGGTTCCGTCCGGCGATCGATGACTCCGCGGTCAGCGGACCGGGTGCCCGGCCTCCCGCAGTGCGCCCTTGACCTCGGAGATCCTCAGATCACCGAAGTGGAAGACGGACGCGGCCAGCACCGCGTCGGCGCCCGCCGCGATGGCCGGCGCGAAGTCCGCGAGCCGGCCCGCGCCACCGGAGGCGATGACCGGGACGGTCACATGCCCCCGGACCGCCGCGATCATCTCGGTGTCGTAGCCGTCCTTCGTGCCGTCCGCGTCCATCGAGTTGAGCAGGATCTCGCCCGCACCCAGCTCGGCGGCCCGGTGCGCCCACTCGACGGCGTCGATGCCGGTGCCCCTGCGGCCGCCGTGCGTGGTGACCTCGAAGGTGCCTTCAGGGGTACGGCGGGCGTCCACGGACAGCACGAGGACCTGGCGGCCGAACCGCTCGGCGATCTCCCGGATGAGGTCCGGGCGGGCGATGGCCGCGGTGTTGACGCCGACCTTGTCGGCGCCGGCCCGCAGCAACTTGTCGACATCGTCGGCGGTGCGGACGCCGCCGCCGACGGTGAGCGGAATGAAGACCTGCTCGGCGGTACGGCGCACCACGTCGTAGGTCGTCTCCCGGTCACCGCTGGACGCGGTGATGTCGAGGAAGGTCAGCTCGTCGGCACCCTCGGCGTCGTACAGCTTCGCCATCTCGACGGGGTCACCCGCGTCGCGCAGGTTCTGGAAGTTGACGCCCTTCACGACCCGGCCGTTGTCGACGTCCAGGCACGGGATGACTCGTACCGCGAGACTCATTGCACACCTGCCCGGTAGGCCTCGATCTCGACCTCGACGACCAGGCTGGGGTCGACGAAGCCGGACACGATGATCATGGAAGCGGCGGGGCGGACGTCGTCGAACAGCTCCTTGTGGGCGCGGCCGACCTCGTCCACGTCCCGAGCGTGCGTGATGTACATCCGGGTACGGACGACGTCCTCACGGCCGAGGCCCACCTGCTTCAGCGCGTCGAAGGCGACATTGAAGGAGGCGACTGCCTGCTCGTACGGGCCGCCCGCGGAGATCTGCCCCTTGACCACCGATGTGCAGCCGGCCACCAGGACGAGCCCGTTGGACAGCTCCACCGCTCGGGAGTAGCCGAACTTCTCCTCCCAGGGGGCCCCGGAGGAGACACGGCGGACGGAGTCGGTCATGCGGAGACCACCTGCAGCGCCGCCTCCAGGGTGAACGCCTTCGCATACAGCGCCTTGCCCACGATCGCGCCCTCGACCCCGTCGGGCACGAGCGAGGCGATCGCCCGCAGGTCGTCCAGCGAGGAGACACCGCCGGAGGCCACGACGGGCTTGTCGGTGGCGGCGCAGACGTTCTTCAGGAGTTCCAGGTTGGGGCCCTGGAGCGTGCCGTCCTTGGCGATGTCGGTGACGACGTAGCGGGCGCAGCCCTCGGAGTCGAGGCGGGCGAGCGTCTCGTAGAGGTCGCCGCCGTCGCGGGTCCAGCCGCGGCCGCGGAGCGTCGTGCCCCGGACGTCGAGGCCGACGGCGATCTTGTCGCCGTACTCGGCAATGACCTTCGCGACCCACTCGGGGGTCTCCAGGGCGGCGGTGCCGAGGTTGACCCGGGTGCAGCCGGTGGCGAGGGCCGCGGCGAGCGAGGCGTCGTCGCGGATGCCACCGGACAGCTCGACCTTGATGTCCATGGAGCGGGCGACCTCGGCGATCTGCGCCCGGTTGTCACCGGTGCCGAACGCGGCGTCCAGGTCGACGAGATGCAGCCATTCGGCGCCCGCCTGCTGCCAGGCGAGGGCGGCCTGCAGGGGGTCGCCGTACGAGGTCTCGGAGCCGGACTCGCCGTGCACGAGGCGGACGGCCTGGCCGTCGCGGACGTCGACGGCGGGGAGGAGCTCAAGCTTGGTGGACATCAGAGTGTTCCGATCCAGTTGGTCAGCAGCTGGGCGCCGGCATCGCCGGACTTCTCGGGGTGGAACTGGGTGGCCCACAGGGCGCCGTTCTCCACTGCGGCGACGAACGGCTCGCCGTGGGTGGCCCAGGTGACCCTGGGGGCACGGATCCTGGCGTTGGTGACTTCGAGGCTCCAGTCGTGCACGGCGTAGGAGTGCACGAAGTAGAACCGGGCCTCGGGGTCGAGACCGGCGAAGAGCTCGGAGTCCTCCGGGGACTGCACGGTGTTCCAGCCCATGTGCGGGACGATCGGGGCCTTCAGCGGGGCGACGGTACCGGGCCACTCGTCGAGGCCCTCCGTCTCCACGCCGTGCTCGATGCCGCGTTCGAAGAGGATCTGCATGCCGACGCAGATGCCCATCACGGGCCGACCACCGGAGAGCCTGCGGTCGATGATCCATTCACCGCGGGCCTTCTTCAGCCCCTCCATACAGGCGGAGAACGCGCCTACGCCGGGCACCAGCAGCCCGTCGGCGTTCATCGCCTTCTCGTAGTCGCGGGTGATCTCGACGTCCGCGCCGACGTGGGCGAGGGCGCGCTCGGCGGAACGCACATTGCCGAAGCCGTAGTCGAAGACGACGACCTTCTTCTGGTCACTCACAGGTCGCTCCCTCAGTCCCAGAGTCCCTGGATCCGCATGACGCCTGCGACCAGGCACATCACGGAGGCGATCCCGAGCAGCACGATGAGGCCCTTGGGCATCTTCTGCTTCGAGAAGGAGTAGACGCCGCCGGCCAGGAAGAGGCCGACGACGATCAGCACGGTGTTGAGGCCGGTCACAGGGCGCCCTTCGTGGAGGGGAGGATTCCGGCAGCGCGCGGGTCGTGCTCACAGGCGTACCGCAGGGCGCGGGCGAGCGCCTTGAACTGGCACTCCACGATGTGGTGGGCGTTGCGGCCGTACGGGACGTGGACGTGCAGGGCGATCTGCGCCTGGGCGACGAAAGACTCGAGGATGTGCCGGGTCATCGTCGTGTCGTAGGAGCCGATCATCGGCGCGATGTTCTCCGGCTCGGTGTGCACCAGGTAGGGGCGGCCGGAGAGGTCGACGGTGACCTGGGCGAGCGACTCGTCGAGCGGGACGGTGCAGTTGCCGAACCGGTAGATGCCGACCTTGTCGCCGAGAGCCTGCTTGAAGGCGGCGCCGAGGGCGAGGGCGGTGTCCTCGATGGTGTGGTGCGTGTCGATGTGCAGGTCGCCCTCGGTCTTCACCGTGAGGTCGAAGAGGCCGTGGCGGCCGAGCTGATCGAGCATGTGGTCGTAGAAGCCGACGCCGGTCGACACGTCAACCTTGCCGGTGCCGTCGAGGTTGACCTCGACGAGTACGGACGTCTCCTTGGTGGTGCGTTCCACGCGGCCTACGCGGGGGCTCATGCGTCGTGCTCCTTCTTGAGTTCGCGTACCGCATCGAGGAACGCGTCGTTCTCTTCCGGGGTTCCTGCGGAGACCCGCAGCCATCCCGGTACGCCGTTGTCCCGGACCAGGACGCCCCGGTCGAGGATCTGCTGCCAGGCGATGTGGCTGTCGGCGAAGCGGCCGAACTGGACGAAGTTGGCGTCCGAGTCCGTCACGTCGAAGCCGAGGGCGCGCAGTTCGGTGACGATCCGGTCGCGCTCGCTCTTCAGCTGGGCGACGTACCCGAGGAGCGTATCGGTGTGCTCCAGGGCGGCGAGCGCGGTGGCCTGGGTGACGGAGGACAGGTGGTACGGCAGCCGCACCAGCTGCACGGCGTCCACGACGGCCGGGTCGGCGGCGAGATATCCGAGCCGCAGCCCGGCGGCGCCGAACGCCTTCGACATGGTGCGCGAGAGCACCAAGTTCGGCCGGCCCTCGATCAGCGGGAGCAGCGAGGGGTGGTGGCTGAATTCGCCGTACGCCTCGTCGACCACGACCATCGACGGCCTGGCTGCCTGGGCGGCGTCGTACAGCGTGCGCACGGTCTCGGCGTCGACGGCAGTACCGGTGGGGTTGTTGGGCGAGGTGATGAAGACGATGTCCGGGCGTTGCTCGGCGATGGCCTCGCAGGCCGCCGCGACATCGATGGTGAAGTCGTCCTTGCGCGGTCCGGAGATCCATCCGGTGCCGGTCCCCCGGGCGATGAGGGCGTGCATCGAGTACGAGGGCTCGAAGCCGATCGCGGTGCGTCCGGGGCCGCCGAAGGTCTGCAGCAGCTGCTGCAGCACCTCGTTGGAGCCGTTGGCCGCCCAGACGTTGGCGAGAGCCACCTCGTGCCCGGCGGTGCGGGTGAGGTACCGGGCCAGCTCGGTACGGAGCTCGACGGCATCCCGGTCGGGGTAGCGGTTGAGGTCGCGGGCTGCCTCGCGGACGCGCTCGGCGATCCGGTCGACGAGCGCCTCGGGAAGCGGGTAGGGGTTCTCGTTGGTGTTCAGCCGTACCGCAACGTCGAGCTGCGGGGCGCCGTACGGGGACTGGCCGCGGAGCTCGTCCCGGATCGGAAGATCGTCGATCCGGATCGACTTGCTGTTCGTCACTGCTGCGGAACCTTCCAGCCACTGTGCTCGGCCGGCTCGCCTCCGGCGAAACGGGCCTTGATTGCGGCGCCGTGGGCGGGGAGGTCCTCCGCCTCGGCGAGGGTCACGACATGGTGGGCGACCTCGGCGAGCGCGTCGCGCGTGTAGTCGACGATGTGGATGCCGCGCAGGAAGGACTGCACGGACAGGCCCGAGGAGTGGCAGGCGCAGCCACCGGTCGGCAGGACGTGGTTGGAGCCCGCGCAGTAGTCGCCGAGCGAGACCGGGGCCCACGGGCCGACGAAGATCGCTCCGGCGTTGCGGACGCGGTCGGCGACGGCGGCGGCGTCGGCGGTCTGGATCTCCAGGTGCTCAGCGGCGTACGCGTCGACGACCTTGAGACCGTCCTCGAGATCGTTGACCAGGACGATCGCTGACTGGCGGCCGGCCAGCGCGGGTTCGACCCGGTCGGTGATGTGCTTGGTCGCGGCGACCTGCGGCTTCAGCTCGGCCTCGGTGGCTGCGGCCAGCTCCTCGGAGTCGGTGACGAGGACCGCGGCGGCCATCGGGTCGTGCTCGGCCTGACTGATCAGGTCGGCGGCGATGTGCACCGGGTCGGCGGTGGAGTCGGCGAGGATCGCGATCTCGGTGGGTCCCGCCTCGGCGTCGATGCCGATGCGGCCCTTGAGGAGGCGCTTGGCGGCGGCGACATAGATGTTGCCGGGGCCGGTGACGAGGTTCACCGGAAGACATTCGGCCGTTCCGTACGCAAACATCGCGATGGCCTGGGCGCCGCCGGCCGCGTACACCTCGTCGACGCCGAGCAGGGCACAGGCCGCGAGGATGGTGGGGTGCGGCAGGCCGCCGAACTCCTTCTGCGGCGGGGAGGCGACGGCGATGCCCTCGACACCCGCCTCCTGGGCCGGTACGACGTTCATGACCACGGACGACGGGTAGACGGAGCGCCCGCCCGGCACATACAGACCTACGCGCTCGACGGGCACCCACTTCTCGGTGACCGTGCCGCCGGGGACGACCTGGGTGGTGTGCGTGGTGCGGCGCTGCTCGTGGTGGACGAGGCGGGCGCGGCGGATCGACTCCTCGAGGGCGGCCCGTACGGCGGGATCCAGCCGCTCCAGAGCCTCGGCGATCGCCGAGGCCGGGACCCGGATCGAGTCGATCCGTACGCCGTCGAATTTCTCCCCCCACTCGATCACTGCCGCTGAGCCACGATGGCGTACGTCCTCGCAGATGGGGCGCACCGTCTCCAGTGCGGCCTCCACGTCGAACTCGGCCCGGGGCAGCAGGTCGCGCAGGTCGCCGCCCTCGGGGAGGGCACCGCCGCGCAGATCGATTCGAGAGATCACACCGCAATTCTCTCAGACCGCCATCGGCGACAGTTCGCCCGTATCACTGGCTGATACATGTCCCGGCGGTCACAGCCGACTACTCCCGGCCACTGCTGACTACCGGCGTTCACGGCGTCACACAGAGGGAACAGAGAGGGAATAACAACTGCAAGCGGAGGGGGCCACGGTGGCCGAACCGCAGAACGGCGACATTCCGGACACTCTCAGCGCGGCCGAGCTGGGCATGTGGCAGGCCTTCCGAAGCGGCAGCACCTACGATCTGCGCGCCCGCGATCCGCTCCGGGACGATCCGTTCGCGCCGACGGCCTGGGGCGCGGAGCGCAGTGTGGACGCCCGGGTCGTCGCCCGGCTGCTGCTGAGCGGTCCGCGGGCCCGGCCCGGGCGTGTCGCCGCGTTGAAGCTCCGGGGCGTACGGATCACCGGGACGCTGGATCTCGCGGGCGGGCGCGTCGCGCCGTACGTGGAGCTGACAGGCTGCCGTCTGGAGAACGAGGTGGTGCTGCCCGAGTGCCATTTCACGACGTTACGGATGGTCGGCTGCGCGGTGCCCCGGCTGGAGGCGGCCCGGCTGCGCACCGAGGGCGATCTGCATCTGCCGCGCTGCCGGATCGAGCGCGGGATCCGGCTCACCGACGCCCATATAGGCACGGATCTGCTGCTCAACCAGATCGAGCTGGGGGCCGACCGGCAGGGCCGTGCCCTGGCCGGGGACGGGCTCACGGTCGCGCAGGACCTGCAGGCCGAGATGGTGGAGGCACGCGGTGAGCTGAGTCTGCGCGGGGCGAAGGTCGGCGGTTCGATGAGCCTGCGCGGCAGCCGGCTGCGGGCCGGGCGGGGGCGGCGCGCGCTGAACGCCCCGCAGCTGACCGTGGAGCGCACGCTGTACATGACCGAGGCCTGGGTGAGCGTCGACACCGGGAACCAGGGCACCACTCCCCCGTACGGCATCGTCATGGCCCCGACCCCGGCACACGGCACCCGTTCGCAGATCTTCGAGTGCCGGGGCGGGGTGCGGCTGGACGACGGGCGGTTCGGCGACGCGGTAGATCTGCACAAGGCGCGGTTCGTGCTGGCGCCCCACGAGGAGCTTTCGCTGCGCCGGATCGTCGCTCCGGAGCTGCGGTTCAACGCGGAGCGGCCGGAGGAGGGCCGGGTCGTGCTGAACGGCGCGAAGGTCGTCACGCTGATCGACGTGTCGACCAGCTGGCCAGGGCCCGGCGGGCTCGCGATGGGCGGCTTCGTGTACGAGAACCTCGTCCCGTACGGGCACTTCCCGCTCTCCCGGCGCCTGGAGTGGGTGGCGGCCGCGACCCCCGAGTACGTGCCGGAGCCGTACGAGCGGCTGGCCGCCGTGCTCCGCAACTGCGGCGAGGACGCGGACGCCCGTGAGGTGCTGCTCGCCAAGCAGCGGCGGCGCCGCGAGACGCTGCCGCCCGCCGCGAAGCTGTGGGGGATCCTGCAGGACTGGACGGTGGCGTACGGCTACCGGCCGGGGCGGGCAGCGGTGTGGATGGCGGTGCTCTGGGCGGCGGGGGCGGTGGCCTTCTCGCAGTACGACCCGGCGCCGATCAAGCGGGACGAGCACCCGGAATGGAACGCGGCGCTGTACGCACTGGATCTGCTGGTGCCCGTGATCAACCTCGGACAGGACGGGTACTGGCGGATGGAGGACGGCTGGCAGTGGGCGTCGGCCGCGCTGGTGCTGCTCGGTTGGATACTGGCCACCACCGTGGCAGCGGGCGCGTCCCGGCTGCTGCGCCGGGGCTGACCGGCCTCGCCGGGTCCGGGCGGCACACCCGCTCCGCCCCACCGTCCAGGCCTCTTCCGCCGCCCGGCCGGCACGCGTCCCGGCACCCTTCGCCGGGACGCTCGAACGACTGGCCGACCGACGGCCGAAAAGACGGACACCCACCGCCGGAACAACAGGATCAAGCCAGATTCCATGCATTCCTTTACTTTTTCTTGACCGCCTTCGGGGCAACCCATGTACTCGGCACCAAAGCTTCACAGCGCCCCTCTGGCGCTGCCCCGACCAGCGCTTTTCAATGGTCTGCACCATGTCATTCCTTCGCGCTCTGCTCCGTACCGCGCGCATGATCCGGCACTCGCCGCGGCTGTCCACGGGACTGCCCGCGGACGATGCGGTGCTGCTCGACGCCCCGGACGAACGGCTCTCCCCGGCCCTCGTGGCCGCCGCCCTCGGCGAGTACGAGCCGGCCGCCAAGCTCCTCGCCACCACCCGGGACGCGGCCGAGTGGGAGAACCGGGACCGCTACCTCAGCCGGCTCGTCACCTTCGCTCGCAACCGCGACGGCTGGCTGAACGACTGGCTCGCCATTGCCCCGCACGACCCGGACGCCCTGCTCGTCAAGGCTGAGCTGGCGGTCCGCCGAGCCTGGGAGTCGCCCGCCCGCGCGGAGCGGCTGCGCGACGTGGGGCCGCTGATCACCGCGGCGGCCGAGAGCGATCCGCGCGACCCGGTGCCCTGGCGGCTCGCCCTGGACCACGCGCGCGGCACACATGCCTCGCACACCACCTTCGAGGCGCTGTGGGAGCAGGCGATCCGGCGCTCGTCGCACCACTACGGCTGCCATGTCGCGGCGCTGCAGTACCTCTCCGCCGCCTGGTACGGCTCGCACCGCGAGTGCTTCGACTTCGCCGAACGGGCCGCCGAGGACTCGCTGCCCAGCTCGCTGGTGCAGGCGCTGCCGGTGCGGGCCGCGTTCGCGCTGCTGATCGCCGGTCCGGACGCGAAGACGACGTCGGTGCTGGAGGAGCGGATCGACGCGGCCGCAGATCTGGCGATCACGCTCTCCGCCGCGTTCGAACCGGGCGATCCCTGGCCGGCCGAGGTCCGCAATCTGCTGGCGTACGTACTGGTCGTGCGGGGCCGGTGGGACGAGGCACTGGAGCAGTTCCGGCTGATCGGTCCCCATGCGGCGTCGTTCCCGTGGTCGTTGGTGTCGGACGATCCGCTGGGCCAGTTCCTGGATGCGCGGGACGGGGCGCGGCTCCAGGTGGCCTCCGCGACGCCCTTGTGGAACCGGGCCGACCACGGCCGGTCGCACGGCCATTACGCTTGACCGTTGTGACCACCGCTCGTCTGCCCCTCTTCCCGCTGAACGCGGTGCTGTTCCCCGGCCTTGTGCTGCCGCTCAACGTCTTCGAGGAGCGCTATCGCGCCATGATGCGTGAGCTGCTGAAGACCGATGAGGACGAACCGCGCCGCTTCGCCGTGGTCGCCATCCGCGACGGCCGCGAGACCGCCCCGACGGCTGTCGGCATGCCGGACACCGCCATGGCGCCCGCCGCCACCGAGCGCGGCCCCTCGGACGGCTTCGGCCCCGACCCGGTGCAGACCTTCCACCGGGTCGGCTGTATCGCCGACGCGGCGAAGATCCGGGAGCGGGCGGACGGCAGCTTCGAGGTCCTGGCGACCGGCACGACCCGGGTCAAGCTGCTCTCGGTCGACGCGAGCGGCCCGTATCTGACGGCCGAACTCGAAGAGCTCGACGAGGACTCCGGCGAGGAGGCCGGTGCGCTCGCCGAGGGCGTGCTGCGGGCGTTCCGCAGTTACCAGAAGCGGCTGGCCGGAGCGAGCGAACGCTCGCTGACAACGGGCGCGGAACTGCCGGACGATCCGTCGGTCGTCTCCTATCTGGTGGCCGCCGCGGCCGTCCTGGACATCCCCACCAAGCAGCGGCTGCTGCAGGCACCGGACACGGCGACGCGGCTGCGCGAGGAGCTGACGCTGCTGCGGTCCGAGACGGCGGTCATCCGCCATCTGCCGTCGCTGCCCGCGGTGGACCTGACCAGGGCCCCCACCCACCCCAACTGACGTCCACCACCCGAGGACCCTGCCCCGTGGCGAAGAAGTCGAAGAAGCAGCAGTCCGGCTCCGGCGGTACCCCGGCGACGGTCGCCCTGACCGCGACGGGCACACCGTTCACCACCCATGCGTACGAGCACGACCCGGCCTCCCCTTCCTACGGCGAGGAGGCCGCCGAGGCGCTGGGCGTATCCCCGGACCGCGTGTTCAAGACGCTGGTGGCCGACGTGGACGGCAACCTGACCGTGGCGGTCGTCCCGGTGGCCGGCTCCCTGGACCTGAAGGCCCTGGCCTCGGCGGTCGGCGGCAAGCGGGCAGCGATGGCGGACCCGGCGGCAGCGGAACGCACGACGGGCTATGTGCGGGGCGGCATCTCACCCCTGGGCCAGCGCAAGCGGCTGCCGACGGTGCTGGACGCGTCGGCACAGACCCACGAGACGATCTGCGTATCGGCCGGCCGCCGCGGCCTCGAGGTCGAACTGTCCCCGGCGGATCTGGCGTCGCTGACGGGGGCGCTGTTCGCGCCGATCGGCCGGTCGTAAGCGCCCTTCCGAGCCCGCCCGGCGCAATCAAGCCCGTGCGGCGGTTGAGGACCGGGCTCCGGGGCGGAGCCCCGGTTTCGGGAAGGGGTGGGCGGGGAGAAGGCCCCGCTCAGCGTCCCCCGGTTCCCCTACGGCTTCGGGGGAGGCCCCGGCGTCGCGCCGGGCGCCTGCGCCCCCCAGCTCCCCCACTCCGGCTCCGGATCCCGCGGCCCGAACAACGCCGTCAGCGCCAGGTGTACGACCATCGCCGCCAGCGCCCAGGCCAGCAACGCCCCCTTCGCATGCAGCTCGAGCGGCGCATCGAACACCACGCCCTTGCCGACCTCACGTGCGTGGGCGACCACGTCCCGCTCCGGCCCGAACCAGACGCCGACCCCCCAGGCGACCAGCGACCCGAGCAGCCCGCCCAGGGCGAGGCCGACCACGGGCGCGATCCCGCCCCGCCGGAAGAACCAGAAGACGAGCGCCCCAGCCACCGCTCCGAATGCGAGCGCAAGCAGCACGAACGTGCCGTCAGCCCCGATCGCCTGCTCGCCCTCGCTGTCGCTGAGGAAGACCGCCTGGCTGTCGGAGACCAGCGGGACGCGCGGCGCCAGCCACAGCCACAGCACTCCGAGCGCGACGCCGGCCACCGTCAACAGGACGGTGATCAGGGCTGCCCACCGCAGGTCCGCCCGAAGGTCGTGCTCCTCCTGAGACTCCAGGAGCGTCCCGGAGTGGGAGCCACCGCCCTTCGGCGGGATCTGCCAGGGATCGTTGGGCGAGGGCCGGTGGGGCGGCGTCAGAGGTGCGGTCACCGTGCCATCGTGCCAGGCGTCCCCGTGTCGCGCCTCACCGGACTGCTGCCCTGCGGTACGCCCAGGTCGCCACGGCCAGCGAGAGAACGCCGACGACCGCGCAGACACCGAGATCGAGGACGATGACCGCCCAGTCCGGATGGGCGTCGAACGACCGGGACAGGGCCTCCACCCCGTACGTCGAGGGCAGCAGATCGCGGGCCCAGCCGATCGGCGCGGGCATCCGGCCGGCGGGCAGCACCCCGAGCAGCAGCGCCGCCGACATACCCAGCTGCCCGAGCAGCGTGGCCAGCTCCTGCCGAGGTGCGAGCAGTCCGAGTGCGGCGCCGAGCCCGGAGAGCGCGGCCCCGGAGAGCGGGATGACGGCGACCAGCACCCACAGGTGGGTCATCGGCAACTGGAAGAGCACGCTCCCGGTGACCGCGGTGACGATCGTGCCGGGCACGGTGAAGGAGGCGTACGCCCCGGCCGCACCGAGCACCACCGCGGCGGGCGGCACCGGCAGGGTGGCGTAGTGGTCGAGGCCGCCGCTGGCCCGCAGCTGCCCGAAGTACTGGGCGAGCAGGTTGAGCGCGACGAAGGCGACGACCAGGACGCTGGATCCGGCGACCACGGCCCGTGCCTCCGAACCACCGTCGACGACCCCGCGCATCAGAATCATGATCCCGATGGACTGGAAGGTCGCCACGAAGAGCAGCGGGATCCGGGCGACCCTGGCCCGGGACAGCTGGGCACGGTAGACGGCGGCGAGCGAGGGGAACAGCTTGGCGCGCGGCGCGAGCTGTGCGACAACGGCGCCCGCGCCGTCCCCGGCGGGGGAAAGTCTTTTGGTCACCGGCTCGGCACCGGCCACCTCTGCAGGAACAATGCTCGTCACCTGGCGCTGCTCCTGTTCGGTCCCTGCCCGGTCCTGCATCCGTACCCGATCACGCCGGTCACGCCTTCACCAGCCCCTGCGTCGTATTCCCGCCGAGCGCCAGATAGACATCCTCCAGGCTCGGCGTCGCCAGCGTGAAGTCGTCCAGTGCGGCGAACGCCGCCCCGCCCGTCACCGCCGCGACCGCCGCGCGCGCCTCGTCCGGCCCGAGCCGCAGCACCCAGCGGCGCCCGGACTCCTGGGCCAGGGCGCGCAGAGCGGCCACTTCGGGTACGTCCAGGGGCGCGCGTTCGCGCCACACGAGCTCGACCCTGACCTCGCCCGCGACGCGCTCCTTGAGCCCGGTCGGGGTGTCGCAGGCGATGACCTTGCCACGTTCGATGACGGCGACCCGGTCGAGGACGGTCTCGGCCTCGATCACGTTGTGGGTGACCAGCAGGACCGTCACACCGCGCTCGGCACGCCGCCGGTCGACGGCGGCCCAGACTGCGCGCCGGGCGACGGGGTCCATCCCGGTCGTCGGCTCGTCGAGGACGAGCACCGGGCGCTCCCCGACCAGTGCCGCCGCAAAGCAGGCGAGCCGCCGCTGCCCGCCGGAGAGCTTCTTCAGGGGGCGCGCGGCGATGTCGGTGAGGCCGAGTTCGTCGAGTACGGCGTCGCGTGCGGCGCGGGCGTCACGTACCGCGAGTCCGCGCAGCCGCCCGGTGGTCTCGGCGGCGAGCGACACGGTCAGCTCGTCGAGGGCGGTGGACTCCTGCCCGAGGTAACCGATCAGCCGGGAGGCCCGCTCGGGGTGGCGTACGAGGTCGTGGCCGAGCATCTCGACGCTGCCGGAGTCGGGCCGCATCAGCCCGGTGAGCTGCCGGACGAGAGTGGACTTGCCGGCTCCGTTGGGCCCGAGCAGTCCGAAGATCTCGCCGCGCCGGACGTCGAGGCTGATCCCGTCGGTGGCGCGCACCTCCGGGGTGGCGGGTGCGCCGCGGCGGCCGCGGGCGGCGGGATAGGTCTTGACCAGATCACGCACCGCGCACACGGTCCCGGTCGCCGTCTGCGCCTGTGCTGTGCCCGTACTCACGAGGTATGAGGGTACGGGGTCGGATGCCCCGTATTGCGCCCGGGGCTGCCGGACTACTCCGCCGCGGGGGCGTGTTCGGCCGCCGCGCGTACATCGATCTCGCGCCAGAAACCCGCCCGGATCGCGTACCGGTCGTGTTCGTCGATCTGGTCGTCCTTGTGGGCGAGCAGGCCGAACCGTGCCGCGTACCGCAGCAGCTCGCCGTCGATGCGATGCGGGATACGCGGGTACATGGTCGACAGCTTCTGCAGATGAACGGTCTCAGGCAGCCGTTCCATCCAGCGCCGGGCAAAGACCTGGCCCACCTCGAAGGGGTCGCCGCCGACGGTGGTGATGTCCTCCTCGCGGTCCGCCCAGCGCTGCTCGGCGGAGGTGAGCTGGGCGAGGGTGGGCAGCGACGCGGTCTCAGCGGGTTCGCCGAGCTGGCCGCCGCGC
This sequence comes from Streptomyces sp. NPDC002206, assembly GCF_053593595.1. NCBI lineage: Bacteria > Bacillati > Actinomycetota > Actinomycetes > Kitasatosporales > Streptomycetaceae > Streptomyces > Streptomyces sp. NPDC002206. The sequence goes on along the minus strand of NZ_JBSFCW010000006.1, from coordinate 44,818 downwards.
TCCACCCAGCCCTTTTCGGAAGACCAGCGCAGGGTGGCGCTCGCCGGGGGCGGGGCGGCGTGGCCCGGCAGGGCGCCGGGGCCGCGAAGGCTGCCTGCCAGGTCCTTCGGGGTGGGGACACCCCTGCCGCCAGGCGCGGCCGGGGCGTGCGCGGTGTCGTTGACGGCCGGCTCCGCCGTGCCGTTGCGGGCGGCGGCCGCCTGGGCCTCCGAGGCCCGCTCGGCGGAGGCTGCGAGAGCCGCCTCGGGCAGCGGTGCGGAGAGGATCGCGGCGATCTCGGGGCGGGGGGCGGGCGGCGGGGCGCAGCTGCCGCCGTTGTCCTTGGCCCGTACGGCCTGGGTGATCCAGGCCCGGTCGAGCACCCTGCGTTCGTCGGCTTCGGCGACCAGGTCCTCGGACTGGTTGTAGTCGCCGTCGGCGGCCTGTACGGCCCACAGATGGACGGCGACGCCGTGTTCCTTGGCGGACATCAGGCCGGGCAGCAGATCACCGTCGCCGGTCACCAGGACCACATCGGAGCAGGCGCGGTTTCTGGCCAGCTCGGTGAGTTCGGCGTGCATCGCGGCGTCGACGCCCTTCTGCGCCCACCGCCCGTCACTGCGGGTGAGCGCCCCAAGCCTCACGGTCACCCGGGGCATGACCCGCAGCCTGCGATGTTCGGGCTGGGGTACGCGGTCGGGGGCACCGTCGAACCAGTAGATCCGCAGCAGCGGCTGCGCCGTATCGGCCTCGGCTCGCTCGCGCAGGCCCTGGATCAGCGCCGCATGGTCGACGGTGATGCGGGAACGGGCGGGCTCTCCTGCCAGCAGACTCGCGGCTGCTCCCAGCAGATAGCCGGCGTCCACCAGGACGACGCAACGGTCCACGCGTTCCACCCTCTTCCAGAAATCGGGAATGGGTTTTGCTCAGGGTTTCCTTCGAGTCTGCCCGACTGCGGAGGGCTTGACGGCCGGAACTCGATCATCGGCGTGGCGGATCGGTAAATCGGCGCATGATACCCCTTTACTACGCACGGTAATGATCCAACATGCGGGCTATATCCTGATATGTGAGTCTGACAGCGGTCCTGGCCCCGAGATTCCGCACAGGAGGAACACCATGGCCAAGAACAAGAACCGCAAGCAGAGCAGCCAGCAGGACCGCGTGTCCGCCGCGGAGCGCGGTGCGGAGGAGGCGAAGTCGACGGCTTACGAGTCGCAGATGAAGCCCCAGTCGCAGGCCCAGGGCAGCCCTGCTGATGTTGCCCGTAAGCACCAGCGGCGATTCGGCCACAACTGACCTGTTTTTCCCCGGTGGTCCGGCCTGTAGCCGGTAACCGGAGAGGGGCGCTCCCGCCTTCGCGGGGCGCCCCTCCTGTGTCTGCGGTGGTCGCTCAGCCGGCCAGGCAGGACGGGCCGAGCAGCACCTTCAGGTCGCCGAAGAGCGCCGGGTCCGGCTGGACCCGGTGCCGGTCCAGCCGCAGGACGGTGGTCTTCCGGGGGCCCTGGAGCTTGATCCGCACCTCGGTGTTGCCGCGGTGGTTGCTGAGCACCTCGCCGAGGCGGGCGACCATCGGCGGCGTGATCTTGACCGTGGGGATGGTGAGCACCACCGGTGCGTTGGTCCCTGCCGACGAGAGGTCGGGGACCTGCATCTCCATGGCGACCAGCCGCGGGATGTCCTCGCGCTTGTCGAGCCGCCCCTTGACGAAGACGACGGTGTCCTCGACGAGTTGGGTGGAGACCAACTGGTACGTGGCGGGGAAGAACATGCACTCGATGGAACCGGCCAGGTCCTCGACCGTGGCGATGGCCCAGGCGTTGCCCTGCTTGGTCATCTTGCGCTGGAGCCCGGAGATGATGCCGCCGATGGTGACGATCGCGCCGTCGGCGTGTTCGCCGCCGGTGAGCTGGGAGATCGCCGCGTCGGACTTGTCGGACAGGACGTGCTCGATGCCGAAGAGGGGGTGGTCGGAGACGTACAGCCCGAGCATTTCGCGCTCCTGGGCCAGCAGATACGACTTCTCCCACTCGATGTCGGAGAACTCGACGTCGAGCCCGAAGCCCGGCTCGTCGCTGTCCTCCTCGCCGCCACCGAAGAGGTCGAACTGTCCCTCGGCCTCCTTGCGCTTGACCTGCACCACATTGTCGATCATCGGCTCGTGGTGGGCGACGAGGCCCTTGCGGGTGTGGCCCATCTCGTCGAAGGCGCCGGCCTTGATCAGTGATTCGACGGTCCGCTTGTTGCAGACGACCGCTTCGACCTTGTCGAGGAAGTCGGGGAAGGAGCTGTACTTCCCCTTCGCCTTGCGGCACCGGATGATCGAGTCGACGACGTTCTGTCCGACGTTACGGATGGCTGTCAGCCCGAAGAGGATGACGTCGTCGCCCTGAGCGGCGAAGTTCGACTCGGACTCGTTGACGTTCGGCGGGAGCACCTTGATGCCCATGCGGCGGCACTCGTTGAGGTAGACCGCGGACTTGTCCTTGTCGTCCTTGACCGAGGTCAGCAGCGCCGCCATGTACTCGGCGGGATAGTTCGCCTTGAGGTACGCCGTCCAGTAGGTGACCAGGCCGTACGCGGAGGAGTGCGCCTTGTTGAACGCGTACCCGGCGAACGGGACCAGCACGTCCCACAGGGCCTGGATCGCCGCGTCGGAGAAGCCGTTCTTCTTCGCGCCCGCCTGGAAGAGCACGAAGTTCTTCGCCAGCTCGTCGGCCTTCTTCTTGCCCATCACGCGGCGCAGGATGTCGGCCTCGCCGAGCGAGTACCCGGCGATGATCTGGGCGGCCTTCTGCACCTGCTCCTGGTAGACGATCAGGCCGTAGGTCAGGCCGAGCGTCTCCTTGAGCGGCTCCTCCAGCTCCGGGTGGATCGGGGTGATCTCCTGGCGGCCGTTCTTGCGCTCGGCGTAGTTCGTGTGCGAGTTCATGCCCATCGGGCCCGGCCGGTACAGGGCCGAGACGGCGGAAATGTCCTCGAAGTTGTCGGGCTGCATCTGGCGCAGCAGCGAACGCATCGGACCGCCGTCGAACTGGAAGACGCCGAGCGTGTCACCGCGGCACAGCAGCTCGTACGTCTTGGGGTCGTCCAGCGGAAGGGCGAGCATCTCCAGGTCGATGCCCTTGTTGGCCTTCACCATCTTGATGGCGTCGTCCATGATCGTGAGGTTGCGCAGGCCGAGGAAGTCCATCTTCAGCAGGCCGAGCGACTCGCACTGCGGGTAGTCCCACTGCGTGATGGTGACGCCATCGGTGTGCCGCACCCAGACCGGGGCGTGGTCGACGATGGGCTCGCTGGACATGATGACGCCGGCGGCGTGCACGCCCATCTGCCGGACCAGTCCCTCGACGCCCTTGGCGGTGTCGATGACCTTCTGGACGTCCGGCTCGTTCTCGTACATCCCCCGGATCTCGCCCGCCTCGCTGTAGCGAGGGTGCTTGGGGTCGGTGATCCCGGAGAGGTCGATGCCCTTGCCGAGAACATCGGCGGGCATGGCCTTGGTGAGCCGGTCTCCCATCGCGTACGGGTAGCCGAGGACGCGGGCGGAGTCCTTGATCGCGTTCTTGGCCTTGATCTTGCCGTACGTACCGATCATGGCGACCTTGTCGGCGCCGTACTTCTCGGTCACGTACCTGATCACTTCGACGCGCCGACGCTCGTCGAAGTCGATGTCGACATCGGGCATGGAGACACGCTCGGGGTTGAGGAACCGCTCGAAGATCAGCCCGTGCGTGATCGGGTCGAGGTCGGTGATGCCCATGGCGTACGCGACGATCGAACCGGCGGCGGAACCTCGGCCGGGGCCCACCGCGATGCCGTTGTTCTTGGCCCACATGATGAAGTCGGCGACGACGAGGAAGTACCCCGGGAACCCCATCTGGATGATGATGTCCATCTCGTACTCGGCCTGCTTCTGCCGGTCGTCGGGGACGCCGCCGGGGTAACGGCGTTCCATCCCGGCCCGGACTTCCTCCTGGAACCAGGTGATCTCGGTGAAGCCGTCCGGGATGTCGAACTTCGGCATCAGGTCGCGCTTCTCGAACATCCCGCTGGTGTCGATCTGTTCGGCGACCAGCAGGGTGTTGGCGCACCCCTGCTGCCAGGCGTCGGAGGAGTCGACGGCGTACATCTCGTCCGTCGTCTTCAGGTAGTAGCCCGTGCCGTCGAACCGGAAGCGGTCCGGGTCGGAGAGGTTCTTGCCGGTCTGGATGCAGAGCAGCGCGTCGTGCGCGGCGGCCTCGCCGGCGTACGTGTAGTGCGAGTCGTTCGTCACCAGCGGCGGGATGTTCAGCTTCTTGCCGATTTCGAGGAGCCCGTCACGGACCCGGCGCTCGATCTCGATGCCGTGGTCCATCAGCTCCAGGAAGTACTTGCCCTCGCCGAAGATGTCCTTGTAGTCGGAGGCCGCCTGGACCGCCTCGTCGAACTGGCCGAGCCGCAGGCGGGTCTGCACCTCGCCGGACGGGCAGCCGGTGGACGCGATCAGGCCCTCGGACCACTGGGAAATGGTCTCCTTGTCCATCCGCGGCCACTTCTGCAGCCAGCCCTCGGCGTACGCGTCCGAGGAGAGCCGGAAGAGGTTGTGCAGTCCGGTGCTGTTCGCCGCCCAGATCGTCTTGTGGGTGTAACCACCGGAACCCGAGACGTCGTCGCGCTTCTGGTGCGGCTGGCCCCACTGGATCTTCCGCTTGTGCTTGCGCGACTCCGGGGCGACATACGCCTCGATGCCGATGATCGGCGTCACCTCGGCCTTCTTCGCCTGATGGAAGAAGTCGTACGCCCCGTGCAGGTTGCCGTGGTCCGTCATCGCGATGTGCGACATGCCCATTTCATTGCAGGCAGCGAACATGTCCTTGAGCCGCGCGGCACCGTCCAGCAGCGAGTACTGGGTGTGGACGTGAAGGTGCGTAAAAGGCGGCTTGGTCACGGCGTCGGGCCTCCGGGGAAACAAGCAATGACGGACTGGGGGGACAGCGTGGAAGTCTACGTCTCCGGACTGACAGCCGAGGGGCACTCCCGGGTACCGTCGCGCGTTGAGGGGTCGGAGACGCCCGTCCCATTTGTCATGAACGCCAGGTACCAGGAGGCACCCAGAAATGTCGGAAGCGCAGACCGGCGCAGCGCAGCGCGGGGAGCAGATTCTCGAGGTTTTCGACACGGCTTTCGGCCAGCTCCTGGCCGCGGACCCGGCGGCCTTCCGGGTCAAGTTCCGCAAGATGGCGGGCTCGGCGTTCGCCTTCTACCGGGGCACGGCGTGCCTGTTCTACAACGACCTGGAGCGGGAGCGGCACGGCGGCCCGTACCTGGACGACCGGACCGGCCGGGTGTGGATCCACGGCGATCTGCACGCGGAGAACTTCGGCACGTACATGGATGCCAACGGCCGGCTGATCTTCAATGTGAACGACTTCGACGAGGCGTACGTCGGCCCCTTCACCTGGGACCTCAAGCGGTTCGCCGCCTCCGTCGCCCTGATCGGGTATGCGAAGGCGCTGGGCGACGACCAGATCAGTGAGCTCGTCCGGGTCTTCGCGGCGGCCTACCGCGAGCGGATCCACGCGCTCGCAACAGGCGCGAAGAACGACGAGGTGCCCCCGTTCACGCTGGACACCGCCGAGGGCCCGCTGCTGGGCGCGCTGCGCGACGCCCGGTCGCTGACCCGGTTCTCGCTGCTCGACTCGATGACGGAGATCCGGGACTTCGAGCGCCGGTTCGCGGCGGGCGGCGGCGCGATCGATCTGGACGCGGCGACGCGCTACAAGGTGCTGGCCGCGTTCGACGGCTATCTGGAGACACTGCCCGAGTCGAGCCTGACCCGCCCCGACTCGTACCGGGTGAAGGACGTCGTCGGCCGTCGCGGCATCGGCATCGGCTCGGCCGGGCTGCCCTCGTACAACATCCTTCTGGAGGGCAACAGCGACGCCCTGGAGAACGATGTGGTGATCTACATCAAGCAGGCGCAGACCCCGGCGGTCTCCCGGCACATCACCGACGCGGCCGTGCGCGACTACTTCCAGCACGAGGGGCACCGCACGGTCATCTCGCAGCGCGCGCTGCAGGCGCACGCCGACCCGTGGCTCGGCTGGACCGAGCTGGACGGTTCCGGACAGCTGGTCGCCGAGGTCTCGCCGTACGCGGTCGATCTGGACTGGTCCGACATCGACGAGCCGGAGGAGATCGCGGCGGTCATCGCCGACCTCGGCCGGGCGACGGCGACGATGCACTCCGCGGCGGACGACGAGAGCGGTCACTCGCTGGTGCCGTTCTCCACCGAGCGGGCGATCGACGCGGCGATCGCGGCGGACGAGGAGGGCTTCGCAGGGCTGCTGGTGGACTTCGCGCACAGCTACGGGGCCCGGGCGCGCGCCGACCACCAGATCTTCGTGGACCTCTTCCGCAACGGCCGCATCCCGGGGCTGTGAGCCTCCTCACCGAGCGGTGCCCCCTTTAGGGGTCGCTTACAGGTTCACATGGCACACTCTCGGGCGATGGACATATCAGGGACGCAGCTCAGAGTCGTTCGCGCGGCGCTTTTCACAGCGCTCGTCGTGACGCTCTCCGCTGCGTCCCATGTGCTGCTCTCCCAGGTCCCGCTGCCTCTGACGGTCGTCGGCGCACTGGCCGGCCTCGTCTTCGCCGTGGCGTACGCGCTGGCCGGCCGGGAGCGCGGCTTCGGTGCGATCGCGGGACTGCTGGTGCCGCTGGAGCTGACCGCCGACACCGTCTTCACCACCGGCCAGCACCTCTGTTACGGCGCGGCGGGCGGCCCGATCGCAGGCCCGCTGCGTTCGGTCGGTGTGGACGTCCTGTGCGGCGGCGGCGATGTCGGTACCGGGTCCGCACAGCTCGGCCGCGTCGGCGCGGTGGGCACCCCGCTGGCCTCGGTGACCGGACCCGGGCACGGTGCGGCCGCCCTGCTGGCCTCCCCGGGCCCCGCCGCGCCGTGGCTGCTGCTGGCCGCCCATGTGGTGGTCGGTCTGCTGGCCGCGGCCTGGCTGCGGCGCGGCGAGTCCGCGCTCGCGGGTCTGCTGCGGGCGGTCGCCGCCACGGCGTTCCGGCCGCTGCTGATCGCGGTCGCCGTGGTGGGCACGGCCCGCCGCTCCGTACGCTGTGCTGCTCGGCCCGCGCCGTACGGCCCGCATCTCCTCGCGCACGCCCGTCTCCTCGTGCACTCCGTGGGACGGAGGGGACCGCCGCGCTCGGCCTGCGCCACCGCCTGAGCGCGCAAGTCCCTGACGACGTACGCCCCACACACCACGGAGAGAACAGCCATGAGCAAGCGCAACAGCCAGGCCAACAAGGCAGCCGCCCGCGAGCGGCTGCGCGCCGAGCGCGAGCGCCAGGTCAAGAAGGACAAGGTCCGCAAGCAGGTCGGCGTCGGCCTCTCGGTCGTCGCCGTGCTGGCGGTGGCCGGCGGCATCGGCTACGGCGTGATGCAGCTGAACAAGCCCTCCCAGTGGGAGGCGGCCAAGGACGCGAAGAACGTCACCGCGCCGAAGAACACGTCGGGCACCGACGGAACGACCGTCGTCGTCGGCAAGTCGACGGCGAAGAAGACCCTCGAACTGTACGAGGACTCCCGCTGCCCGATCTGCGCCCAGTTCGAACAGACCGTCGGCGAGACGGTCCACAAGGACGTCGACGCCGGCAAGTACAAGATCAAGTACATCGGCGCGACGTTCATCGACAACAGCGACAACGGTGAGGGTTCGAAGAACGCGCTCAGTGCGCTGGGCGCGGCTCTCGACATCAGCCCCCAGGCGTTCCTCGACTACAAGTACGCGCTCTACTCCGCGAAGTACCACCCGGAGGAGGCCGACGACAAGTTCGCCAAGGACTCGTACCTCATCGAGGTCGCGAACACCGTGCCCGAGCTGAAGGACAACAAGGCGTTCCAGAAGGACGTCAACGACGGTACGTACGACAACTGGGCGATGAAGATGTCCCAGACGTTCGACAAGAGCGGCGTCCAGGGCACCCCGACGCTGAAGATGGACGGCAAGACGCTCACCGGTGAGGGCACCAAGAACGCCCCCATGACCGTCGCCGACTTCAACACCGCGATCACCAAGGCCCTGAAGGGCTAATTCCGGACAGCGGCATCCCGACGGGCAGGCGAACTTCCTTTGTTCGCCTGCCCGTTCGCCGTACTGGTCAGTAGGGTTCTGCTCCGTGACCAGTCGACACCTTTCTTCGTCTCTCTCCGCCCCCAGCCGCCGCACGCTCGTGAAGGCCGCTGCCGCCACCGCCGTCGTGGGTCCCGTGCTCGGCGCCGCCACCAGCGCACGCGCCGCCGACGGACCCGCCTTCCTGCACGGCGTCGCCTCCGGCGACCCGCTGCCCGACGGCATCCTCCTGTGGACCCGCGTCACCCCCACCCCCGACGCCGTGCCCGGCTCCGGCCGCGGCGCCGACACGGCGGTGCGGTGGGAGGTCGCCGAGGACAAGGAGTTCGCCCGGATCGTCGCGCAGGGCTCCACCGTCGCGAGGACCGCATCCGACCACACCGTCAAGGCCGACGTCCGGGGCCTGGCCCCGGCAACCACGTACTGGTTCCGCTTCTCGGCGGGCGACGGCGGGGCGGTACGGTCCCCGGCCGGCCGCACCCGTACGGCTCCGGCATCCGGTGCGGCCACCCCGGGGGTGCGCTTCGGCGTGGTGTCGTGCGCCAACTGGGAGTCCGGCTACTTCTCCCCGTACCGTCATCTCGCCGCCCGCGCCGATCTCGACGCGGTCCTCCATCTCGGCGACTACATATACGAGTACGCGTCGGGCAGTTACCCGGACGCGAAGTACGTCGTACGGCCGCACGAGCCGAGGACCGAGATCCTCACCCTCGCCGACTACCGGACCCGGCACGGCCACTACAAGACGGACACCGATCTGCAGACCCTGCACGCCACGCATCCGGTGATCGCGATCTGGGACGACCACGAGTTCGCCAACGACGCCTGGTCGGGCGGGGCCGAGAACCACACGCCGGGCACGGAGGGCGCCTGGGCCGACCGGGCGGCCGGCGCCAAGCAGGCGTACTTCGAGTGGATGCCGGTCCGCGCATCCACCGAGGGCACCGTCTACCGGCGGCTGCGCTTCGGCAACCTGGCCGATCTCCACCTCCTCGATCTGCGCACCTTCCGCTCCCAGCAGTCGACGGTCGGCAATGGTTCGGTCGACGACCCGGACCGCACGATCACCGGCCGGGCGCAACTGGACTGGCTGAAGTCGGGCCTGGCCGGTTCGGACGCCACCTGGAAGCTGGTCGGCACGTCCGTGATGATCTCGCCGGTCGCCTTCGGTTCCGTACCCGCCCATCTGCTGGAGCCGCTGGCAGGGTTGCTGGGTCTGCCCAAGGAGGGGCTCGCGGTCAATGTCGATCAGTGGGACGGCTACACGGACGACCGCAAGGAACTGATCACGCATCTGCGGGACCGGTCGATCACCAACACGGTCTTCCTGACCGGCGACATCCACATGGCGTGGGCCAACGACGTACCGGTGAAGGCCGCGACGTACCCGCTCTCGGCGTCGGCCGCCACGGAGTTCGTGGTGACGTCGGTGACCTCGGACAACCTCGACGACATCCTGCATGTCGCACCGCAGACGGTCTCCGTGCTCGCCGCGGCGGCGGTCAGGGCCGCCAACCGCCATGTGAAGTGGGTGGACATGGACTCGCACGGCTACGGCGTCCTCGATGTGACGGCCGAGCGCTCGCAGATGGACTACTACGTGGTCTCCGACAAGACGAAGCAGGACGCGACCGCGGCCTGGACGCGTTCGTACCGGACGCTCAGCGGCACCCAGAAGATCGAGCGGGTGGACCGCCCGGTGCACTGAACGTCCATTTCCAGCCACGCCGGACCATGTTGACGGCACATTACATCGCTACGGCGGGTGGCGTGTTCCCCTGCCCCAATGGGGACACACCACCCGCCGGGGTAACGCGCGACGTTACGTCCGCATCTCAAACTCTGGAACGCACAGAAATATTTCTTCCCGTTACTCCGGTTTGCCCCACGATCGATTGGGCCTGATCGATTCTCCTCAACATGTGACATGCGCACGTAATCTCCCGGCGGCGGGTGAGGAAATTCCTCCCCCCACACATCCGCGAGGAGTCTCTGTGCGCACTCTTGCCCGTATATCGCCGCGTATACGTAACCGTGCGATCGGCACCGCCATCCTGGCCGGAACTCTGGCCCTGGCACCGCTCTCCGCGCCCACCGGCTCAGCCGCCGCCAAGGTGTCCTCCGCCTCAGCCTCAGCCGAGAAGTGCGCCGGCACCGATGCGACCGCGCGCCAAGCCCGCCCCTCGGGCACCAAGCACGCCGCGGAGCCCAACGAACTCACCGCGACCCAGGCCAAGGCCATGGACACGCAGTTGAAGGAGAGACTCGCGGACCGCCGGGTCAGCGGAACCACGCTGGCCGCCGGAGCGACCATCCCGGTCTACTTCCACGTCATCCACTCCGGCACCACCGGCAAGCTCACCGCCGGCGACATCAGCAGCCAGATGAACGTGCTGAACGCGGCCTACAGCGGCCAGGGCACCGGCAACACCGACACCGGCTTCCAGTTCTCGCTGGCCGGCACCGATTACACGGACAACGCCGCCTGGTACAACCTCTCCTCGGGCTCGTCCGCCGAGAGGGCGATGAAGACGGCGCTGCGCAAGGGCGGCAAGAACGCGCTCAACGTCTACACCGCCAACCTCGGTGGCGGGCTGCTCGGCTGGGCCACCTTCCCCAGCTCTTACAACTCCAGCCCGAGCATGGACGGCGTGGTGATCCTCGACGCCTCACTGCCGGGCGGCTCAGCCACCAACTACGACGAGGGCGACACCGCCACCCACGAGGTCGGCCACTGGATGGGGCTTTACCACACCTTCCAGGGCGGCTGTAACGGCAACGGCGACTTCGTCTCCGACACGCCCGCGGAGAAGAGCGCCGCGTTCGCGTGCCCGACCGGACGCGACACCTGCACCAACAAGACCGGGGTCGACCCGATCCACAACTTCATGGACTACACGTACGACTCCTGCATGTACCAGTTCACCGCGGGCCAGGTGCAGCGGATGAGCGACAGCTGGACCGCGTACCGCGCCTGATCCACGGTCGAGGCCGCCGGGGCCCCGCACACCGTCACGGTGGCGGGGCCCCGGGTCCGTCTACAGGGTGGCGAGGAAGCCGAGCGCGACCTTCCAGGTCAGCTCGGCCGCAGCCGCGTCGTAGTCCGGCAGATCCGGGTCCGTGAAGAGGTGGCCGGCCCCGGGGTAGCGGTAGACCTCGACATCGGCGCCGGTCCGCTGCATCTGCAGATACCAGGAGTTCAGCCAGTCGTGCGTCTCGAACGGGTCCGGGTCGGCGACATGCAGCTGTACGGGCAGCTCGTCGACCGACGCGTTCTCGGCGATGTCCGACGTGCCGTGGAGCAGCAGCAGTCCGCGCGCCTTCTCGTCACCGAGCGCCAGGGTCTGGGCGGTTGACGCGCCGAAGGAGAAGCCCGCGTAGACCAGGCCGCGCTCGGAGTAGGGCGCGGCGGCCAGCACGGCGCGCCGGAGCAGTTCGTCCTTGCCCACCTCGTCCTTGAAGGCCATGCCTTCCTCGACGGTCTCGAACGTGCGCCCGTCGAAGAGGTCGGGCACGTACACCTCGTGCCCGGCTGCGCGAAGCCGGGCGGCGGCCGCGTGCACCGCGGGGCGCAGGCCGTACGTCGAGTGGAAAAGCATGATGTTCATGGGAGCAATGGTGCCAGTTGCGGCCGACAGTACGGCGAACGACAACACCGCGGCCGCCGGCCCGCGGCACGACGGAAGGCCCTGTCGTCAGCGCAGGCTCCGAACATCCAGCTGACGCAGCACCCGGTCGACCACCTCCGGATCCGTCCCCGTCTCGCTGCGCGCCGACAGCACCGCATGGCGGGCCGCGGACATCATCTCGCGCTGGATCCGGCTGACCGCGCGCAGCCGCTCGGCACGCTGCGCATACGCCTCACGCCGGTCCTCGTCGACCATCTCGGGGCTGATCCGCACCCCCACGTCGTACGCCAGTCGCAGCAGCCGCTCCACCACCTCCTGCGGGAACTCCTCGACCTCCTGGATCTCCCTGAGCCGCTGCCGCGCGGCCTTCGCGGCGCGGATCGCGAGGTCCCGTTCCAGTGCCGCCGCCGCGTCCGTGTCCGCGCGGACGCGGAGCTTCCGTACCAGCCACGGCAGGGTGAGCCCCTGGAAGACCAGGGTCGCCATGATCACTGCGAAGGCGATGAAGACGATCTCGTCGCGGCCGGGGAAGGGTCTCCCGTCGTCCGTCTTCAGCGGGATCGCGAGGGCCAGCGCGACCGTGGCCACGCCGCGCATCCCGGCCCACCACATGACGACGGTCTCGCGCCAGCCGGCGGGGAGCTCCTCGCTGTAGTCGCGGTGGCTGTGCAGCCGCTTCGCCAGCCAGGTGGCGGGCAGCAGCCAGAGCAGCCGTACGCCGACGACGACCGCGACGATCACCAGACCCCAGCCGGTCATCTGCCAGGCGCGGCCGTCCGACACGCCGAAGACATTGCGCAGTTCGAGGCCGATCAGACCGAACGCGACCCCGGTGACAAGGGTGTCGACGATCTCCCAGAAGGTGTGGCCGGTGAGCCGGCCCAGCACGTCGTCCGCGTCGGCGGTGTGTTCGGCGAGGAAGAGCGCGGTGGTGAGCACGGCGAGCACGCCCGACCCCTGCAGCTCCTCCGCGAGGACGTAACTCACGAACGGCACCAGCAGGGTCAGCCCCACCTGGAGCGTCGCATCGCCGAGCAGGCCCATGAGTTTGGTGGTCAGCCAGCCGAGCGCGAGACCCACCGCCACCGCGACCACCGCGGACAGGACCAGCAATCCGAAGGCGTGCGGCAGCGAGAAGGTGCCGCTGACCACTGCGGCGATCGCCACGTGGTAGAGCACGATCGCGGTCACGTCGTTGAACAGCCCCTCGCCCTCCAGGACGGAGACGAGCCTACGCGGCAGCCCGAGCGATCCCGCGACGGCGGTCGCGGCGACCGGGTCGGGCGGGGCGACGAGCGCGCCGAGCGCCACAGCGGCGGCGATGGGCAGCCCGGGGACGATCGCGTTGGCCACGGCGGCGACGGCGGCGGTCGTCACGAAGACCAGGGCCACGGCCAGCAGAAAGATCGGGCGCCTGTTGGCGGCGAACTGCCGCCAGGAGGTGCGCTGCACAGAGGCGTAGAGCAGCGGCGGCAGCAAGGCGGGAAGAATGATCTCCGGCGGGATGTCCACATTCGGCACGAAACCGATGAACGCCATGGCCACCCCGGCGAGCGTCATCAGCACCGGCGCCGGCAGCCCGAGACGCTCCCCCAGCGGCACCGTGACCACGGCTCCGAGCAACAGCAGCAGGAGCAGTGCCATCTGGTCCACGATGTGCCTTCCGTGGTGGACGCGGACCGCGCTGGGATCTGCCGGGCCGACGCGGGCGTGTGCCGGGGTGCCGTGCCGATCCGGTCCGTACGACCGGGGCGGTGCCTGCTGTCAGAGAGTGCGGCGCATCGCCCGGTGGGCGATCCCGGCATCCGCGAACTCGGGGCCGTACGCCACATACCCGAGCCGCTCGTAGAAGCCGAGCGCGTGGGTCTGGGCGTGCAGGTCCACGGCGACGAGACCGAGCCCGCGGGCCGCGTCCTCGATGGCTCCGACGAGCGCCACGCCGATCCCGAGACCGCGCGCCCGCTTGGCCACCGCGAGCCGGCCGAGCGAGCCGACGGTGAGGTCGCCACCTGTCTTGGCGGCCACCCCCGCACCGTGCAGCAGCCGTCCCGTACCGAGCACCGAACCGTCCGCCGCGACGGCGATGACATGCACCGCGTCCGCGTCGTAGGCGTCGTACTCGATCTCCTCGGGCACGTTCTGCTCGCCGACGAAGACCTCCTTGCGGACCTGGAAGCAGGCCGCGAGGTCGCTCTCGCCGACGGCTATGCGGGTGGTGCAGGGGGCCGGGGTGCCGGTGGTCATTCGCTCTCCGCCGCGATCTTGTCCAGGGCGTTCTGCAGGTCGTCCGGGTAGCTGCTGGCGAACTCCACCCAGCTGCCGTCCGCCGGGTGCTCGAAGCCGAGCCGGACCGCGTGCAGCCACTGCCTCGTCAGCCCGAGACGCTTGGCCATCGTCGGGTCGGCGCCGTAGGTCAGGTCACCGACGCAGGGGTGGCGGTGGGCGGCCATGTGCACGCGGATCTGGTGAGTGCGGCCGGTCTCCAGCTTGATGTCGAGAAGGCTGGCCGCCCGGTACGCCTCGATGAGGTCGTAATGCGTCACGGAGGGCTTGCCTTCGGCCGTGACCGCCCACTTGTAGTCGAGGTTGGGGTGACGCCCGATGGGGGCGTCGATCGTGCCGCTCATCGGGTCCGGGTGGCCCTGGACCAGCGCGTGGTACTTCTTCTCGACGATCCGGTCGCGGAACTGGCCCTTCAGCAGCGTGTAGGCCCGCTCGGACTTGGCGACGACCATCAGGCCGGAGGTACCGACGTCGAGACGGTGCACGATGCCCTGGCGCTCGGCGGCGCCGGACGTCGAGATCCGGTAGCCGGCCGCGGCGAGACCGCCGATCACGGTGGTGCCGGTCCAGCCCGGGCTCGGGTGGGCGGCCACCCCGACGGGCTTCATGATCACGACTATGTCGTCGTCGTCGTGCACGATCTCCATGCCCTCGACGGGCTCGGCAACGATTTGCACCGGAGCGGGCGCCTGCGGCATCTCCACTTCCAGCCAGGCGCCGCCCTGCACGCGCTCGGACTTCCCGACCACGGCGCCGTCCACCTGTACCTTCCCGGCAGCGGCCAGCTCGGCGGCCTTGGTGCGGGAGAAGCCGAACATCCGGGAAATGGCGGCGTCGACACGCTCGCCTTCCAGACCGTCGGGCACGGGCAGGGTGCGGACCTCGGGATACGTACTCACCTGTCGAGTATGCCTTGCCCCCGCTAGTCCTTGTGCACGGTGCCGTCGGGGTCCAGGCCCTTGAAGGAAAGGATCACGATCAGGATGCCGCCGCAGACGATGGCGGAGTCCGCCAGGTTGAAGACGGCGAAATGCGCGGGGGCGATGAAGTCCACCACCGCGCCCTTGAAGACGCCGGGCGAGCGGAAGATCCGGTCGGTGAGGTTACCGAGCGCTCCACCGAGCAGCAGACCGAGGGCAATGGCCCACGGCAGGCTGTAGAGCTTGCGGGCGAGCCTGGCGATGACCACGATCACAGTCGCCGCGATGACGGTGAAGATCACCGTGAATGCCTCGCCGATGCCGAACGCGGCGCCCGCGTTCCGGATCGCGTCGAACCGCAGCCAGTCGCCGAGGACCTCGACGGGCTCGTGGTGCTCCAGCTTCGCGACCACGATCATCTTGCTGATCAGGTCGAGCAGATAGGCGAAGACGGCCACGGCGAAGAGCACCATGATCTTCCGCTTGCCCTTGCCCCGGACCTCGCCCTGGACCTTGTCCCCGGCGCCCTCGGTCCCCTCAGCTCCAGGGATGTCCGGCGTACCGATGATGCGCTCCGCCTCTGCCACGTGAGTCCCTCAACCTAGGTTCCTGACCGAAGACGAGAGTACGACACGCCTCCCGTGGATCAGCCGCGGCGCTCCTGCTTCTGTTTGTCCTCGACGCAGAGAGTGGCCCGGGGGAACGCCTGCATGCGCGCCTTGCCGATCGGGTTGCCGCAGATCTCGCACAGTCCGTACGTCCCCGCGTCGAGCCGGGCCAGCGCCCGCTCGGTCTGCTCCAGCATCTCCGTGGCATTGGCGGCGAGCGCCATTTCGTGCTCACGGGTGATGTTCTTCGTGCCGGTGTCCGCCTCGTCGTCACCGGCTCCGTTGCCGGAGTCCCTCATCAACCCGGCGAGCGCGACCCCGGAGGCCTCCAGCTCACTGCGCAGCCGCATGATCTCGCTGGTCAGCTCGGCCCGCGCCTCCGAGACCTCGTCCGGCGTCCAGGGGTCCTCGCCCGGCCGTACGGCCAGCTCCCCGGGTGCTGTCGCGGCGGCCCGGGCGGGCGGTACGGGCGCCGCGCCCTTGCCGGCCGTGCGGGTCCGGGCTGCGCTCTTCTTGGCTACCACCGTGTGGGCTCCCGTCTCCTCGGCGGCCTCGGCCGCCCCCGTGTCCGCCGCAGCGGCCTTCTTCGAAGCCTTCTTGACCGTGTTCTTCTTCGCAGTGGCCTTCTTGGCCGGAGCCTTCTTCGCCACGGCCTTCTTCGCTGCCGCCTTCTTGGTCGCCGTGCTCTTCGCCGCGGCCTTCCTCGGACCCGGATCCGCGGTCTGCGAGCCCGCCTCCTCGGTCGTCGCCTCGGCCGCCGCGCCCGTGGATCTCGCTGACGCCGACTTCTGTTCGGCGGTCTTCTTCGTCACCATGGCCGCGGCCCCTTCACATATTGTGATCTTGCACGCGAATCGTGCTGGGACGATAAATCGACCCCAGCCCGGCGGCAACGGGGCACGCCGCCGAATCGCCCCTCCTCGTGCCGGATCACCGCGCGCCTGAAACCGTTGTGCCCAGCTCCCCGCCCGGTAATCCGTCTCCCGGCCCCCGCCAGGACTCCGTACGACCCGTCGCGCCATTCGGGTCACGGTCGCGCCCCCTGGATAAACCGGTCGGCCGTCGCCCGTACGGGCCCGTACACTGGCCCCAGCGAGAGGCATGGATGGGACGAGTAGCGTCGTAGGCAGCCAGGAGCGACCCGGGGACGGTGAGAGCCCGGGGGCGAGCGCGTCGTGAAAATCACCCGGAGCCGTCGGAAGAACGCCGCAAGGCAAGTAGAACCGGCATCGCGACCCCAATGAGCGGGCCACGGGCACACACCCGGGGCCAAGGAGGGTGGTACCGCGGGAGCCGGCACGGTTCTCGTCCCTCCGACGGAAGTGGAAAACGTCCGCCGGAGGAATCTCGCCCATGACATCGCCGCAGTACCGCCAGGTACCCGCCCAGGTCGACCTTCCCGCGCTGGAGCACGCCGTGCTCGACTTCTGGCGCGAGAGCAAGGTCTTCGCCAAGAGCCTCGAACAGTCCGAGGGCCGCCCCGAGTGGGTCTTCTACGAGGGCCCGCCGACCGCCAACGGCATGCCCGGCGCCCACCACATCGAGGCCCGCGTCTTCAAGGACGTCTTCCCGCGCTTCCGCACCATGCAGGGCTACCACGTGGGCCGCAAGGCCGGCTGGGACTGCCACGGGCTGCCGGTCGAGCTCGCGGTCGAGAAGGAGCTGGGCTTCAACGGCAAGAAGGACATCGAGGCGTACGGCATCGCCGAGTTCAACGCCAGGTGCCGCGAGTCCGTGACCCGCCACACCGACGCGTTCAGCGAGCTCACGACCCGAATGGGCTACTGGGTCGACCTGGACGACGCGTACCGCACGATGGACCCGTCGTACGTCGACTCCGTCTGGTGGTCCCTGAAGGAGATCTTCAACAAGGACCTGCTGGTCCAGGACCACCGCGTCGCCCCGTGGTGCCCGCGCTGCGGCACCGGCCTCTCGGACCACGAGCTGGCGCAGGGTTACGAGACGGTCGTCGACCCCTCGGTCTTCGTACGCTTCCCGCTCACCTCCGGCCCGTTGGCCGGCGAGGCCGCGCTGCTGGTCTGGACGACCACCCCGTGGACGCTGGTCTCCAACACCGCGGTCGCCGCGCACCCCGACGTCACATATGTCGTCGCGACCAACGGCGAGGAGAAGCTCGTCGTCGCCCGGCCCCTCCTGGAGAAGGCACTCGGCGAGGGCTGGGAGCTCACCGGCCAGTCGTTCACCGGCCGCGAGATGGAGCGCTGGACGTACGAGCGCCCGTTCGCCCTCGTGGACTTCCCGGCCCCGGCGCACTACGTCGTCAACGCCGAGTACGTGACGACCGAGGACGGTACGGGTCTGGTCCACCAGTCCCCCGCGTTCGGTGAGGACGACCTCAAGGTCTGCCGCGCCTACGGTCTGCCGGTCGTGAACCCGGTCCGCCCCGACGGCACCTTCGAGGAGAACCTGCCGCTGGTCGGCGGCACCTTCTTCAAGAAGGCCGACGAGGCGCTCACCGAGGACCTGGCCGCCCACGGCAAACTCTTCCGCCACGTCCCGTACGAGCACAGCTACCCGCACTGCTGGCGCTGCCACACCGCGCTGCTCTACTACGCGCAGCCGTCCTGGTACATCCGTACGACCGCCATCAAGGACCGGCTCCTCGAAGAGAACGAGAAGACCAATTGGTTCCCGGACTCGGTCAAGAGCGGCCGCTTCGGTGACTGGCTGAACAACAACGTCGACTGGGCGCTGTCCCGCAACCGCTACTGGGGCACCCCGCTGCCCATCTGGCGCTGCGAGGACAACCACCTCACCTGCGTCGGCTCCCGTGCCGAGCTCACCGACCTCACCGGCGCCGACCAGTCGGACCTGGACCCGCACCGCCCGTTCATCGACGCGATCACGTTCACCTGCACGCACGAGAACTGCCAGCTGGAGGCGTACCGCGTCCCTGAGGTCATCGACGCCTGGTACGACTCGGGTTCGATGCCGTTCGCGCAGTGGGGCTACCCGTACAAGAACAAGGAGCTCTTCGAGAGCCGCTACCCGGCGCAGTTCATCTCCGAGGCCATCGACCAGACCCGCGGCTGGTTCTACACGCTGATGGCCGTCGGCACGCTGGTCTTCGACAAGTCGTCGTACGAGAACGTGGTCTGCCTGGGCCACATCCTCGCCGAGGACGGCCGGAAGATGTCCAAGCACCTGGGCAACATCCTCCAGCCGATCCCGCTGATGGACCAGCACGGCGCGGACGCGGTCCGCTGGTTCATGGCGGCAGGCGGCTCCCCCTGGGCGGCGCGGCGCGTGGGCCACGGCACGATCCAGGAGGTCGTGCGCAAGACCCTCCTCACGTACTGGAACACGGTCGCCTTCCAGGCCCTGTACGCCCGTACGTCGAACTGGGCGCCGTCCGCGGCCGACCCGGCCCCGGCGGACCGCACGGTCCTGGACCGCTGGCTGCTCAGCGAGCTGAACGCACTGGTGGACCAGGTCACGCAGGCACTGGAGGGCTACGACACCCAGCGCGCCGGCAAGCTCCTCTCCGCGTTCGTGGACGACCTGTCCAACTGGTACGTACGCCGCTCCCGCCGCCGCTTCTGGCAGGGCGACAAGGCGGCGCTGCGCACCCTGCACGAGGTCGTCGAGACGGTCACCCGGCTGATGGCCCCGCTGACCCCGTTCCTCACCGAGCGGGTCTGGCAGGACCTGGTCGTCCCGGTCACCGTGGACGCCCCCGAGTCGGTCCACCTCTCCAGCTGGCCGAAGGCGGACCTCACGGCCATCGACCCGGCCCTCTCCACCCAGATGGCGCTGGTACGCCGCCTGGTCGAGCTCGGTCGGGCCACGCGCGCGGAGTCGGGCGTCAAGACCCGCCAGCCGCTCTCCCGGGCGCTGGTCGCGGCGTCGGGCTTCGACACGCTCTCCCCCGACCTGCACGCCCAGATCACGGAGGAGCTGAACGTCTCCTCGCTGGCCTCCCTCTCGGAGGTCGGCGGCTCGCTGGTCGACACGACGGCGAAGGCGAACTTCCGGGCGCTGGGCAAGCGGTTCGGCAAGGGCGTCCAGGCGGTCGCGAAGGCCGTGGCGAACGCCGACGCGGCGGCACTCTCGCTGGCCCTGCGCGAGGGCACGGCGTCGGTCGAGGTGGACGGCGAGCACGTCACCCTCTCCCCCGACGAGGTGATCATCACCGAGACGCCGCGCGAGGGCTGGTCGGTGGCGTCCGACTCGGGCGCGACGGTCGCTCTGGACCTGGAGATCACCCCGGAGCTGCGGCGCGCGGGACTGGCCCGTGACGCGATCCGGCTGATCCAGGAGGCCCGAAAGAACAGCGGCCTGGACGTCGCGGACCGCATCGCCGTCCGCTGGACGTCCACGTCGCCGGCGACGGTGGAGGCCCTGACCGAGCATGCGCCGCTGATCGCGGACGAGGTGCTGGCGCTGGACTACGCGGAGGGCGAGGCCGACGAGGCGTACGGCGCCCCGTTCGAGGACGAGGGCCTGTCCCTCACGTTCCGTCTCCGCAAGACGGAGCAGTAACCCGCACCGGAGCGAGGGCCCGGCCGGAAACATTCCGGCCGGGCCTTTTGCTGCTCCACAATCGCCGCAGGGGCTGGCCTTCCAGCCTCTTCTGCGACTGCGGCGCGAAGTACGGGGCGGAGCCCCGGACCGGGAAGGGGCGGGTAAATGGGGCGGGGAGGGGACAAGGACCGCCGCAGGCGCACCCGCACTCTCACCCGCTGCACACGGCAAAAGGGCCGGGCCCCGGGGAAAACCCCGGGGCCCGGCCCTCAGCCTGCCGACGGCTACGCGCTCAGCGCGCGCGAGCCGCTCAGTTGTCGTCCTCGTCGATAAGGAACCCACGCATCGGCGACGGCGCCTGCTGCATCGGCTGCGGCGCCTGCGGCCGCACCGGTGCCATCGGCTGCGTCATGGCCGGCGACATCTGCTGCTGGCCACCGTACGACGGTCCGGCGCCCATGGACGGGTTGCCGCCCATCTGCGGGCCACCGTGACCACCGTGGTTGCCACCCATGGTGTGTCCCATGGCACCCGCACCGGCCGGAGCCAGCGACGGCGGCAGCGAAGCGGCAGCGGGGGTCCGCGGCGGGGCCAGCGAGTCGTCGGCCTGGGTCTCCAGCTGACGCAGCTGGCTCTCCAGGTAGGACTTCAGCCTGGTCCGGTACTCGCGCTCGAAGCCGCGCAGGTCCTCGACCTTGCGCTCCAGCGTCGCGCGGGCCGACTCCAGCGAGCCCATCGCCACGCGGTGCTTCTCCTGCGCGTCCCGCTCCAGTGCGTCCGCCTTGGCACGCGCGTCGCGCTCCAGGCCCTCGGCACGGCTCCGCGCCTCGCCGACGATCTTGTTGGCCTCGGAACGGGCCTCCCCGATCGCCTGGTCGGCGGTCTGCTGTGCGAGCGAGAGGACACGGGCGGCGCTGTCGCCACCGGGGCTCTGACCGGGCTGCTGCATCTGCGGCGGCTGCATCTGCTGCATCTGCTGCATCTGCTGCATCTGCTGCGGCGCGTGACCCATGGGACCGCCCATGGGTCCGCCCTGCATCGGGCCGGGGCCGTGCTGACCCTGAGGGCCGGGGCCGTGCTGACCCTGAGGGCCGGGGCCGTGCTGACCCGGACCGTGACCGCTGGGACCGGCGGGCAGCTGCGGAGCACCACCGGGCAGTTGGGGGGGACCCATCTGCGGGGGCTGCTGCTGGACCGGCGGACCCGATATGGCGGCGGGCACGGGTCCCCCGGGCCGGTCCTGCGGCTCCGGCTTCCGCATGCCCTGCTGCTGGTTCTGCGCGGCGGCACGCGTGGCGGCGGCCAGCTTGGCGCGCAGGTCCTCGTTCTCACGGAGCAGGCGGGTCAGCTCGGACTCGACCTCGTCCAGGAAGGCATCGACCTCGTCCTCGTCATAGCCTTCTCGGAGACGGACGGTCGTGAACTGCTTGTTCCGCACGTCCTCGGGGGTCAGCGGCATCTCTTCTTCACCTCTACGTAGTCGTCGGCAGTCGGCAAGACCGTATCGTTCACAGCCTGGTCACTATCGCGATCAGGATGTAGACGATGATCATCAGAACGAAGAAGGACAGGTCGAGTGCCACGCCCCCGAGACGCAGCGGCGGAATGAACCGCCGCAGAAGCTTGAGCGGTGGATCGGTGACAGTGTAGGTGGCCTCAAGAAGCACCACCATCGGCTTGCCGGGCTGCCATGAACGTGCGAACTGGAAGACGTAGTCCATGACCAGCCGGAAGATCAGCACGATGAGGAAACACATCAGCGCGATATAGACAACCTGTAGTGCGACGCCCATTTCGCGCTTCCCTCTCCCCTGGCTCTCGTAGCTCCGGCCTCTCGGCCGGGGTCGTTCCCGGTGTCGTGTTCTCAGCTCTGGTTGAAGAATCCGCCCTCAGCGATGCGGGCCTTGTCCTCCGCCGTGACATCGACGTTAGCAGGCGACAACAGGAACACCTTCTGCGTCACCCGTTCAATGCTGCCATGGAGACCGAAGACGAGTCCTGCGGCAAAGTCGACAAGTCGCTTCGCGTCCGTATCGTCCATCTCCGTGAGATTCATGATCACCGGAGTGCCCTCACGGAAGTGTTCCCCGATGGTACGGGCCTCGTTATAGGTCCGGGGGTGCAGCGTGGTGATCCGGTAGGGCTCCCGCTCGGACACAACCTTGGGCATGATCACCGGTGCGTTCTTCTCCATGTTGGGGCGTTCAGATGTGATGGATGCCACGGGCGCGATTCGGGCGGGTCGCACGCTCTCCGCCGAGATCTGGACGGGCTCCCGCTGCGCGGGCGGCTGCACCACTCGTACCGGTTCGTCCCGCTCGCGATCCCGCTCCACCTGATGCGTGGGCTGGTGCCGCCGCCGGTCACGCTCCGGCTCCGGCTCGGGTTCGAATTCGTCGTCGGGGTCGAACCCCGGACCGTCGTACCCATCGTCCTCCACGAGGCCGAGGTAGACCGCCATCTTGCGCATCGCGCCGGCCATGCTCTGAGTCCTCCGCTCTGTGGTGGATCGGAACCTGTCACCAAGTGCCCGCGATCCACTCAGGCCTGCCCGCCAAAGGCGGGAATGACCATATTTTCTGCTGTGGTCCGACTTGCTTGGCGACGTTACCCGAGCCCGGGTCGGACTCCGAGTACCGCAGTACCGACGCGCACATGTGTCGCTCCGGCCGCAACTGCTTCCTCGAGGTCCGCGCTCATCCCCGCAGAGACCATGTTCGCAGCCGGATGGTTCCCGCGCAGGCGGGATGAGAATTCCATCAGCCGGTCGAATGCCGCGCGTTGCCGCCCGGCGTACGGTCCGGCAAGTGGGGCCACGGTCATCAGACCATCGAGCCGGAGCCCCGGAGCGACGGCCACCGCATCGGCCAACTCCTCGATCCCGTCCGGCGCGACGCCGCCCCGGTCACCGCGCTCGCCGCTCTCCGCGTCGAGGGCGACCTGGATGAGACACCCGAGTTCGCGCCCGCCGCGCACAGCGGCGACCGAGAGGGCCGTGACCAACTTGGTCCGGTCGACCGACTGCACGACATCGGCATAACTCGCCACAGAACGAACCTTGTTCGTCTGCAGTTGTCCGACAAAGTGCCATGTGAGCGACAGATCCGCACAAGCGGCCGCCTTGGGTGCCGCGTCCTGGTCACGATTCTCCGCGACATGACGCACACCGAGTTCATGCAGGATCCGCACATCGCTCGCGGGATAGGTCTTCGTGACCACGATGAGGGTCACTTCTTCCCTTTTGCGACCGGCGGCGACACAAGCGGAAGCAATACGTTGCTCCACCTGTGCCAGATTTTCGGCGAGTTGAGTTCTACGGTCCGTCATGCCCTATCAGTCCAACCAGACATATCCGGCGAGCCGCCCGGTGGTGCGGTCGCGGCGGTACGAGAAGTGGTCGCCCGATTCCAGGGTGCAGGCGGGCGACTTGTACCGGTCCCGTACCCCGAGGACTTCGAGTTGGGCATGGACCCCGGCAGTGACATCCACGGCCGGCGTCCCCCAGCTGGTCTCGGACCACGATCCGGGAACCGCCTCGGCGACCTCGGACCGCATCGCCGCCGGGACTTCGTAACACCGTCCGCAGACGGCCGGGCCGGTGTGCGCGGTGATCCGGGAAGGCTCCGCGCCGAGCGCCACCATGGCCTCGACAACAGCGGGGACGACTCCGGCGACCAGACCGGGGCGGCCGGCGTGTGCCGCCGCCGCGATCCCGGCGACCGGGTCGGCGAGGAGTACGGGGGTGCAGTCGGCGGTGAGCACGGCGAGCGGGAGTCCGCGTCGCGCGGTCACCACCGCGTCCACCGCGGGAATCTCGGAACCGTCCGCCCAGGGCCCGTCGACCACCGCCACGTCCCGCCCGTGCACCTGGTTCATCCAGACGACCTGCGCCGGGTCGAGACCGAGACTTCGGGCGGCGCGCTCGCGATTGGCGAGAACGGCGGCGGAGTCGTCCCCGACCGCGCCGCCGAGGTTGAGCTCCCCGTACGGAGCGGCGCTCACCCCACCCCACCTGTCGGTGAAGGCGAAGTGAGCGCCACCCCCCGAGGACTCGGAGGACACTGCGGTCACTGCGTGGTGCCGGCCTATCACTTCAAGAAGTCCGGAACATCCAGCTCTTCGGCCTGGGTGTCCTGGTAGGAGGGACGGGCCGGCGGGACGTGCGGCTGGGAGACCGGCGACATCGACTCCTTCGCCACCGGTACGGACTCGGCCGGGGTCTCCTCGCGGACAGGCACCGAACCGAGCCCGCCGGACTGGCGCACCGGCTCGGCGGACCGGACCGGCGGAGCCTGCTCCTCGCGCTTGCCGGCGCCCGCACCGAGGACGTTCTCGCGACGGGCCGGCGGCTGTCCGCCGTCGAAGCCCGCAGCGATCACGGTGACCCGCACCTCGTCGCCCAGCGCGTCGTCGATGACCGCACCGAAGATGATGTTCGCTTCCGGGTGGGCCGCCTCACTCACCAGCTGGGCGGCCTCGTTGATCTCGAAGAGACCGAGGTCGCTGCCGCCGGAGATGGAGAGCAGGACACCACGGGCGCCGTCGATGGACGCCTCCAGGAGCGGCGAGGAGATCGCCATCTCGGCCGCGGCCACCGCGCGGTCGTCGCCGCGGGCCGAGCCGATGCCCATGAGCGCCGATCCGGCCTCGGACATGACCGACTTGACGTCGGCGAAGTCGAGGTTGATCAGACCCGGGGTGGTGATGAGGTCGGTGATGCCCTGGACACCCGAGAGCAGTACCTGGTCGGCCGACTTGAACGCGTCGAGCACGCTGACCTGGCGGTCCGAGATGGACAGCAGTCGGTCGTTGGGGATGACGATGAGGGTGTCGACCTCTTCGCGGAGCTCGGCGATGCCGTCCTCCGCCTGGTTCGCGCGGCGCCGGCCCTCGAAGGTGAACGGGCGGGTGACCACACCGATCGTGAGGGCGCCGAGCGAGCGAGCGATGTTGGCGACGACGGGTGCGCCGCCGGTGCCGGTGCCGCCGCCTTCTCCGGCGGTGACGAAGACCATGTCGGCCCCCTTGAGGACCTCCTCGATCTCCTCACGGTGGTCCTCTGCCGCCTTACGACCGACGGCCGGGTTGGCCCCGGCGCCGAGGCCGCGGGTGAGTTCACGGCCGACGTCGAGCTTGACGTCGGCGTCGCTCATCAACAGGGCTTGCGCATCAGTGTTGATCGCGATGAACTCGACGCCCTTGAGACCGACCTCGATCATTCGGTTGATGGCATTGACACCACCGCCGCCGACACCGATGACCTTGATGACTGCGAGGTAGTTCTGCGGTGCTGCCACGTCGAAGGCCTCTCGCCTCGAGTTACGTGTCGTCGCTTCGCGGATCTCCCGCGGCGACGACTGATGCCGATTGGGACGGTCCGAACGCCGACCCAAACCCTAACGTTGAAGTTTAGGGTTACCAGTGTGTCTGCTTCTTGGACTCTTCCGAACAGGACACTAAGTCGACAAGTGGCGCACGTTCAACGAACACGCCGAACCTCCCGTTTTTCTTTTCACCCTATGTGATCACCCGTAGCGCTGACCAACCAGGGTGCTGGCCAGGCCAAATGCTCGTCAACCGCCCGACATCGCAGGAGCGGTGGGTGCACTCACGTCGAAGTGTCCCGCTTTGGGACCCGCTTTCATGAGAGCGGTGAGGACTCTTGCCTTCACCGGCCCCTCTTCGCCGCTGCCCCAGACCACCGTGCGGTCACCGGTCAGCTCCAGAGAGATCGAATCGTACGAGGTGACCCGCACGACCCGGGTGTCCTTGGCGACTGCATCGGGGAGTTCGCCCGCGACCCGGACCGCTTCCCGCACCAGTCGGCCGCTGCCGAAGCGGCGCAGACTCGCTGACCGATCGGGGGTCAGCTCCAGCAGCGGTACGCGCTTCGGCGCCCTGTCCACCGTGGCGAAACGGACACCTTTCACGTCCACTTCAATGAACTTTGTGTCCTTTTTCATCAACAGGACCGGTTTGCGTTCGGTCACTTTAAGTCCGATGTCGTGCGGCCATGACCGTACGACATCCACCGAGTCGATACGAGGCAACTTCTGGCGCAACCGGTCCGCGATGGCGTCCGTGTCCACGGAAACCATCGGGGCCCCGATCGGCACCGCAGCGGCGGCCTCGACCTCGGCCGGGGTCAGGACGTCGACACCGGTGGTCGTGACCTGTTCGGTCCGGAGCCAGGACGAGCCGAAGAGCGCCCAGACGGCGCCCGAAGCGAGCAGCAGGACGCCGACGATGATCACGATCAGCAGTCTGCGGCTGGGCAGTCTGCGCCTGGTGGGGCGCGGCGGGCGGGCCGGGTCGTCCTGCTGCTGCCCTGCACCGCGCCGGGCGGTCGTCGGTCCGGCCACGCTCGCTCCTTATGCCGGGTCCGGGGGCATCCGCCCCCGGACCCGCCCGCCTCACGCGTTACGGCGTGCGGCAATCGCCTCGTACACCATGCCGACGAGCAGGTCGTCGGCATCCCTGCGGCCGAACTCGGCGGCGGCGCGGGACATTTCGTACAACCGGTGCGGATCCGCGAGCACCGGAAGGACATTGCTCTGCACCCACTCGGGGGTGAGCGCCGCGTCGTCCACCAGCAGACCGCCGCCGGCGTTGACCACCGGCTGGGCATTGAGCCGCTGTTCGCCGTTGCCGATCGGCAGCGGGACGTAGGCGGCGGGAAGCCCGACGGCGGAGAGTTCGGCGACGGTCATCGCGCCCGCGCGGCAGAGCATCATGTCGGCCGCGGCGTACGCGAGATCCATCCGGTCCACGTACGGTACCGGGACGTACGGCGGCATCCCGGGCATGTTGTCGATGCGCGGCAATTCGTTCTTCGGTCCGACCACGTGCAGGATCTGGATCCCGGAGCGCTGCAGCAGCGGGGCGACCCGCTGGATCACCTCGTTGAGGTGGCGGGCGCCCTGCGAACCGCCGGAGACCAGCAGCGTCGGCAGGTTGGGGTCGAGACCGAACGCGTCGCGCGCCTCCGGGCGGACCCGGGCCCGGTCCAGGGTGGCGATGGTGCGGCGCAGCGGAATGCCGATGTAGCGGGCACCGCGCAGCTTGCTGTCCGGGGTGGATACGGCGACCCCGTGCGCGTACCGGGAACCGATCTTGTTGGCCAGGCCCGGCCGGGCGTTTGCCTCATGGACGACGATCGGCACCCCGGCCCGCTTGGCAGCCAGGTAGCCGGGCAGGGCGACATAGCCGCCGAAGCCGACCACGCAGTCCGCCTTGGTGCGCTCCAGGATCTGCTCGGCGGCCTTGATGGTGCCGCGCAGCCGCCCCGGGACAGTGATCAGTTCGGGGGTGGGCTTGCGCGGCAGCGGCACGGCCGGGATCAGAGCCAGTTCGTACCCCCGCTCGGGTACGAGCCTGGTCTCGAGTCCGCGCTCCGTGCCCAGGGCAGTGATTCCCACGCTCGGGTCCTGCCTGCGCAGGGCATCCGCGAGGGCAAGCGCGGGCTCGATGTGGCCGGCGGTCCCCCCACCGGCGAGTACGACATGCACCGAAATTCACCGCTCTCCGGACGGACGCTTCTTGACGCGCCGTCTCATCGTCTTCCATCTCACCCCGGGCCTCCGCATGGCCAGGGCCGCCTTCGCGGCCGGTTCCTCTCGCGCGAACGCGATCAGCAGCCCGACAGCGAACATGGTCGGCAGCAGGGCCGACCCTCCGTAGGAGAACAGCGGGAGAGGGACCCCGGCGATCGGCAGCAGGCCGAGCACCGCACCGATATTGATCACGGCCTGGACCGTGATCCAGGTGGTCACACCTCCCGCGGCGTACCTCACGAAGGGGTCCTCCGTGCGTCCGGCCACGCGGATACCCGCATAGCCTAGAGCCGCGAAGAGGGCGAGCACCGACAGCGTCCCCGCCAACCCCAGTTCCTCCCCGGTGACGGCGAAGATGAAGTCGGTGTGAGGTTCGGGCAGTTGGCCCCATTTTTCCACACTCGCACCCAGCCCGGATCCGAACCATCCGCCGGACGCCAGAGCATAGATGCCGTGCACGGCCTGCCAGCACGAGCCGTCGGGGCCGGGTTCGCTGACCCCCATGCAGCTGAGGCGTGACATGCGGTTCGGGCTGGTCTTGATCAGCAGGAAGGCAAGGACTCCCGCGACGGCGAGCACCCCGGCGAAGAGCCGGGTGGGCGCCCCGGCCAGCCAGAGCAGGCCGAAGAGGATCGCGGTGAGAATGATCGCAGTTCCCATGTCGCCGCCGAGCATGATCAGCCCGAGGAGCATGAAGGCGACCGGGACGAGCGGCACCAGCATGTGCTTCCACTGTGTCAGCAGCCGCTTGTCCTGTTTGCGGGCGAGCAGATCGGCGCTCCAGAGGATCAGGGCCAGCTTGCCGAACTCACTGGGCTGGAGCTGGAAGGGGCCGCCCAGATAGAGCCAGTTCTGGTTGCCGTTGACCGACATCCCTATCCCCGGTACCTGGACCAGCACCATCAGGAAGACCGTACCCATGAGCAGCGGGTAGGCGAGCGCCCGGTGGAGCTTGACGGGCATCCGGGAGGCGATCACCAGCAGCGCGGAGCCGATGACGGCGGCGAGGAACTGTTTACGGAAGAAATACGTGCCGGGCTTGTCCAGCTCCAGCGCCTTGATCATAGAGGCGGAGTAGACCATCACCAGGCCGAGCACGGTGATCAGCAGGCCGGCGCCGAGGATCAGGTAGTACGCGGTCAGCGGGCGGTCCCAGGCCCGGCGTGCCTGCTCGTACATCCGCCGCACACCGCTGCTGCGGGGGGTGCGCGGGCCGGAGCCGTCGTGGCCCCTGGAGCGCGGCACCGAGGGCCGCCGCCCGGCACCCGCCGCCAGCCTGCCGCGCAGAGCGAGGCCGGCAGGCGCCGGGGGCCCCACCAGGCGGGCGGAGGCCAGGAGGGGTGGGGCGAGCGCCCGGCTGCTCGCCGCGGTCGCCTGTGGGCGGCCTGTGCCGCGCGCGGCGGAGCTCTCGTCGGCCCGCATTGTCGCTGTCCCCTCCACTGCTCGTGCCCGGGGCTGCTGCCGAGGGCCGGGGCGCGCGGCGGAGCCGCCCGTACCCGGTTCTCCGGGACAGTACGGCGCGGTGGCCGGGCCCGTCAGGCGCTCTCGTCGGCGAGTGCGCGGACCGCGTCCGCGAATGCCTCGCCCCGCTTGTTGTAATTGGCGAACATGTCCATGGAGGCGCAGGCCGGGGCCATCAGTACGGTGTCTCCCGGCCGGGCGAGCCGTGCCGCCTCGCGGACCGCCTCCGACATCGCCCCAGTGTCGGTCCGGTCGAGGTCGACGACCGGGACCTCGGGGGCGTGTCGCGTGAGGGCTTCGCGGATCAGTGCCCGGTCGCGGCCCATCAGCACGACACCGCGCAGCCGCTTCGCGGCCCCGCTCACCAGCTCGTCGAAGGCGGCGCCCTTGGCGAGGCCGCCGGCGATCCAGACGATCGGGTCGTACGCCGCGAGGGAGGCCTCCGCAGCATGGGTGTTGGTGGCCTTGGAGTCGTCGATGTACGCGACTTCGGCGACGTCCGCGACATGCTCGATGCGGTGCGCGTCGGGGCGGAAGGCCCGCAACCCGTCCCGTACCGCCCTGGGCTCGACGCCGAACGCGCGGGCCAGCGCCGCGGCCGCCAGGGCGTTGGCGATGTTGTGCGGGGCGGGCGGGTTGACGTCCCCGACCTCGGCGAGCTCCTGGGCCTGCTTCTGCCGGTTGGTCACGAAGGCCCGGTCGACGAGGATCCCGTCGACGACGCCCAGCTGGGACGGGCCAGGGGTCCCGAGGGTGAAACCGATGGCGCGGCAGCCCTCCTCGACGTCCGCCTGGCGGACCAGGTCCTCGGTGGCTCTGTCGGCCGCATTGTAGACGCAGGCGACCCGGTTGCCCTCGTAGATCCGGCCCTTGTCCGCGACGTACGCCTCCATGGAGCCGTGCCAGTCGAGATGGTCGGGCGCCAGGTTGAGGACGACGGCGGAGTGGGCGCGCAGCGAGGGCGCCCAGTGCAGCTGGTAGCTGGAGAGCTCGACGGCGAGTACGTCGTACGTCTCGTCGCCGAGCACCGCGTCCAGCAGGGAGACCCCGATGTTGCCGACGGCCGCGGTGCGCAGCCCGGCCGCCTCCAGGATCGAGGCGAGCATCCGTACGGTCGTGGTCTTGCCGTTGGTGCCGGTGACCGCGAGCCAGGGGGCCGGTTCCCTGCCGGCGTGGCCGCGCAGCCGCCAGGCGAGCTCGACGTCGCCCCAGACCGGGACGCCCGCCTCGGCGGCTGCTGCGAAGAGTGGCTTGTCGGGCTTCCAGCCGGGGGTGGTGACGATGAGCTCGGTGGACTCGGGCAGGGTCGCCCCGTCGCCGAGGCGCACGGTGATTCCCTGCGCCTCCAGCTCGGCGGCCTGTGCACGGGAACGATCGTCGTCCCCGTCGTTGACCACGGTGACGACGGCGCCGAGGCCGTGCAGGACACGGGCGGCGGGGATGCCGCTGACACCGAGCCCGGCGACGGTGACGTGCTTGCCCTGCCAGTCCTGGTTGCTCACTTGGCGGCTGCCCACCCTGCGTAGAAGAGACCGAGTCCGACGATCACGCACATGCCCTGGATGATCCAGAACCGGACCACGACAAGGACTTCGGACCAGCCCTTGAGTTCGAAGTGGTGCTGGAGCGGCGCCATCCGGAAGACCCGCTTGCCGGTCATCTTGAAGGAGCCGACCTGGATGACCACGGACATGGTGATCATC
The DNA here is from genome assembly GCF_053593595.1 of Streptomyces sp. NPDC002206. Classification (NCBI taxonomy): domain Bacteria; kingdom Bacillati; phylum Actinomycetota; class Actinomycetes; order Kitasatosporales; family Streptomycetaceae; genus Streptomyces; species Streptomyces sp. NPDC002206. Next base: position 14,068 of record NZ_JBSFCW010000006.1, on the reverse strand, counting down.
ACGAAGAGGCCGCCGAGGATGGCCATCAGGAACTCGGTGCGGGAGCAGATCGCGAGACCCGCGAGCGCGCCGCCGAGTGCCAGCGAACCGGTGTCACCCATGAAGATCTTGGCGGGCGAGGTGTTCCACCACAGGAAGCCGAAGCAGGCACCCATCAGCGCGGAGGCGACGACCGCGAGGTCGAGCGGGTCGCGGACCTCGAAGCAGGCGTTGGGGTTGGTCAGGGAGACCGCGTTGGCGCAGGACTCCTGGAACTGCCACAGCCCGATGAAGGTGTACGCGCCGAAGACCATCACGGAGGCGCCGGTGGCCAGACCGTCCAGACCGTCCGTCAGATTCACGCCGTTGGACATGGCGAGGATCATGAACAGCGCCCAGACGACGAACAGCACCGGGCCGATCGACCAGCCGAAGTCCGTGACGAACGACAGCTTGGTGGAGGCCGGGGTGTTGCCGCGGCCGTCGGCGAACTGGAGCGACAGCACCGCGAAGGCGATGCCGACGATCAGCTGGCCGGCCATCTTCGCCTTGGCCCGCAGACCGAGCGAACGCTGCTTGACGATCTTGATGTAGTCGTCGAGGAACCCGACAAGACCCATGCCGGTCATCAGGAACAGGACCAGCACACCGGAGAAGCGCATCTGCTCGCCGGTGATCACCTTCGCCAGGACGTACGCCATCAGCGTGGCCAGGATGAAGGCGATGCCGCCCATGGTGGGCGTGCCCTTCTTGCTGCCGTGGCTGCGCGGGCCGTCATCACGGATGAACTGCCCGTATCCCTTGCGGGCCAGGAGCTTGATCAGCAGCGGGGTACCGACCAGGGTCAGGAAGAGCCCGATGGCCCCTGCGAAGAGGATCTGCCTCATCGGCCGGTGACCTCGCCCTCGGTCGAGTTCTCCAGCAGTGCCTGGGCGACCTTTTCCAGGCCGGCCGACCGGGACGCCTTCACCAGCACGACGTCTCCCGCGCGCAGTTCACTGCGCAACAGGTCGACGGCAGCCTGTGCGTCGGACACGTGCACCGACTCCTCACCCCACGAACCCTCGTTGTATGCGCCCAGTTGCAGCCAGGAGGCTTCTCTGCCCCCGACCGCGACGAGCTTGCTGACGTTGAGCCGGACGGCGAGCCGTCCGACCGCGTCGTGCTCGGCGAGCGAGGCGTCGCCGAGCTCGGCCATGGGGCCGAGCACCGCCCACGTACGCCGGCCCCTCCCCATGGCGACCAGCGCGCGCAGCGCTGCTCGCATGGATTCGGGGTTCGCGTTGTAGGCGTCATTGACGAACGTCACGCCGTCCGGACGCTCGGTGACCTCCATACGCCAGCGGGAGAGGGTGCCCGCCTCGGAGAGCGCCTCGGCGATCTCGTCTGCGGACAGGCCCAGCTCATGGGCGACGGCGGCCGCGGCGAGCGCGTTCGACACGTGGTGCTCACCGTACAGGCGCATGGTCACATCGCTGCACCCGGTGGGTGTGTGGAGCGTGAAAGCGGGGCGGCCGTCGTCGGTGAGACGGACCTTCTCTCCCCGTACGTCCGCATCCGCGGCTTCGCCGAAGAGCAGCACCCGGGCCTTCGTACGGGAGGACATGGCGCGCACGAGCGGGTCGTCGGCGTTGAGGACGGCGACCCCGTCCTCGGGGAGCGACTCGACCATCTCGCCCTTGGCGACGGCGATCTGCGCGCGGCCGCCGAATTCGCCGATGTGTGCGGTGCCGACATTGAGGACGAGGCCGATCCGCGGCGGGACCAGGCCGGTGAGGTAGCGGATGTCGCCGATGTAGCGCGCACCCATCTCGAGGACGAGGTGCTCGGTGCTCTCGGTGGCGCGCAGGGCGGTGAGCGGCAGTCCGATCTCGTTGTTGAGGTTGCCCGCGGGGAAGACGGTGGGGCCCTTGCGCTCCAGGAGCTGGGCGATCAGGTCCTTGGTGGAGGTCTTGCCCGCGGAGCCGGTGAGGGCGACGACCGCGGTGCCGAGCCGTCCGACGACCGCCCGGGCGAGGGCGCCGAGCGCGGCCACGACGTCGTCGACGACGATCGCCGGGACACCGACGGGACGGGTGGCCAGTACGGCTGCCGCACCCGCCTCGACGGCGCGCTGCGCATAGTCGTGGCCGTCGACCCGCTCGCCGGCGAAGGCGACGAACAGGCTGCCTTGCTCCACCGCTCGGGAGTCGATGACGACAGGCCCGCTGACGGTCGCTGCCGGATCCGGTATGTCGTACGACTGCCCGCCGACGATATCGGCGATCTCGGCGAGGGTAAGGGCGATCACTTGGTCATCCCTGACTGTTGTTCTCGTGGGTGTGGGCGAGGTCCGGGGTGTCCTTCGGGGCCTCGTCGGCGCTCTCCTGCCCCAGGGACCGGGCGATGGCCGCGCGCAGCACCGTACGGTCGTCGAAGGGGCGTACCACTCCGTGGATGTCCTGGCCCTGTTCGTGGCCCTTGCCGGCGATCAGCACGGTGTCACCGGGCCGGGCGCGGGCGACCGCGGTGGCGATGGCGGCGGCCCGGTCGGCGTCGACCAGGACCTCGCCGCGCTCGTGGACGGGCACCTCGGCGGCGCCCGAGAGCATCGCGGTGAGGATGGCCAGAGGGTCCTCGGAGCGGGGGTTGTCGGAGGTCAGCACGGCGGTGTCGGCGAGCCGGGCAGCCGCCGCCCCCATCGGTCCGCGTTTTGTCGTGTCGCGGTCGCCGCCGCAGCCGAGCACGATGTGCAGTTTGCCCTCGGTGACCTTGCGCAGGGAGCGCAGGACGGACTCGACGGCGTCGGTCTTGTGCGCGTAGTCGACGAGCGCGAGGTACGGCTGCCCGGCGTCGACGCGTTCCAGCCGGCCGGGGACTCCGGGGACGGCGGCGACCCCGTCGGCCGCGGTCTGCGGGGCGACGCCCGCGACGGCCAGGGTGACGATCGCGGCGAGGGTGTTGGCGACGTTGAACGGGCCGGGCAGCGGAGCCCTGGCATTGATCCGCTCGCCCTTGGGGCCGACAACGGTGAAGGTGGAGCCCAGCGGGCCGACTTCGACGTCCTCGGCGCGCCAGTCGGCGTCCAGGTGGCCCTCGGCGGAGAAGGTGACGACCGGAACGGACGCCCCGGTGATCAGCCTGCGGCCGTACTCGTCGTCGAAGTTGACGACGCCCCGCCGGCTGCGCTCCGGGGTGAACAGCTGGGCCTTGGCCGCGAAGTAGTCCTCCATGCCGGAGTGGAACTCCATGTGCTCCGGGCTGAGGTTGTTGAAGACGGCGACGTCGAAGACGCAGCCGTCGACCCGGCCGAGCACCAGCGCGTGGCTGGAGACCTCCATGGTGACCGCGTCGACGCCGCGCTCGCGCATGACGGCGAACAGTGCCTGGAGGTCGGTCGCTTCGGGGGTGGTGCGCTCGGACTTGATGCGCTCGTCACCGATCCGCGTCTCGACGGTGCCGATCAGACCGGTGCTGCGTCCGGCGCCACGGAAGCCGCCTTCGATGAGATACGCGGTGGTGGTCTTCCCGGACGTTCCGGTGATGCCGATCTGCAGGAGGTCGGCGCCGGGCCGCCCGTAGATCTCCGCGGCGAGTTCGCCCATCCGGCCGCGCGGGTTCTCGGTGACCAGCACCGGCAGTCCGGTGGCGGCGGCGCGCTCGGCGCCCGCCGGGTCGGTGAGGACCGCCGCCGCGCCGAGGCCGGCCGCCTGGGCGACGAAGTCGGCGCCGTGGAGGCGGGCGCCGGGCAGCGCCGCGTACACATCGCCGGGCCGTACCGCCCGCGAGTCATGGGTGATCCCGGTGACCTCGCCGGATCCGGGCGATTCGACTCCCAGCCGGGCTGCCAGCTCGCCGAGGGTGGTCGGCCGGAGTCGATCCGGGCGGGGCGCTCCCGGGTAGTTCACAGGGGCGTCCTTCTGGATGGTTTGGGACTGTTCAGCGTGGGGCACGGCGGTGAGCGTACCGGGCGCACCCTGCCTCTCGCGAAGTGAGGGGGCCGCTCCCGGGTGGTTCCCGTTCCGGTTCCCGGGATCGGGGGTGATGGTTGTCACTGGCTGATTACCCCGAGTTCACTCGCCGGGCTGGAAGGACACCGGCAGGTGCGCGGACCTGCTCCCGGACGGTGCGGTCTGGAGCGTCTTCAGCGCGAACTCCATGACCTGTTTGTAGATGGGACCGCAGATCTGGCCGCCGAAGTAGCCGCCCTTCGTCGGGTTCTGGATCGCGCAGTAGACAGTGATCTGCGGGTTGTCGGCGGGCGCGAAGCCCGCGAAGGACGCGGTGTAGCCGTGGTATCCGCCGCGGACCGGATCGACCCGGTTGGCCGTGCCGGTCTTGCCCGCGACCCGGTAGCCGGGGATACGGGCCTTGATGCCGGTGCCCTCCTCGTCACCGACCACCGACTCCAGCATGCCCGCGAGCGATTTCGCGGTCTTCTCGCTGATCACCCGGGTCTGTTCGGGGGTGGTCGCGGGGGTGAAGCGGCCGTCGGCGCCCTTGGTGCCGCGGACCAGGGTGGGCTGGATCCGGACACCGCCGTTGGCGATCGTCGAGTAGACCGAGGCGGCCTGCATGGCGTTGAGCGAGAGTCCCTGGCCGAACGGGATCGTGTACTGCTGCGAGGTCGACCAGTCCTGCGGCTTGGCGAGGATGCCGGGCGTCTCGCCCGGGTAGTCCAGTCCGGTCGGGCTGCCGATGCCGAATTTGCGCAGGTACGAGTAGAGAACCTTGTTGGCCTCTGCCTGCGTCTTGCCGAGCTGTCCGGTGGCCAGGATGGTGCCGATGTTGCTGGACTTGGCGAGTACGCCGTTGAGCGTCAGATACCAGGTGGCGTGGTCGATGTCGTCCTTGAACAGCCGGTCGCCGCGGTGGAGCCGGTTGGGGACGGTGACATGGGTACCGGGGGTGGCCACCCCCTCCTCCAGGACGGCGGCCATGGACATGACCTTGCTGGTGGAGCCGGGTTCGTACACGTCCTGCACGGCTGCGTTTCCCAGCGACGCCGCATCGACCTGCGAGAGGTCGTTGGGGTCGAAGCCCGGGGCGTTGGCCATGGCGAGGACCTCGCCGGTCCTGGTGTTCTGCACGATCACATAGCCGCGGTCCGCCTTGGACTTCTTCACCTGGTCCGAGATGGCCTTCTGAGCGGCCCACTGGATGTCCCGGTCGATGGTCAGCTCGATGTCGGCACCGGCGACGGCCGGGACCTCCTTGGTGCCGGCGGTGGGCACCCGGCGGCCGCCGGACTGGGCGTACTTGATCTTGCCGTCCTCTCCCGCGAGCTCCTTGTCCAGCTGCGATTCGAGGCCGCCCGCACCCTTGCCCTCGGCGTTGACATAGCCCAGTATCCCGGCGGCCAGCCCACCGTTGGGGTAGACCCGTTTGGTGGTCGACTCCTGGAAGATGCCGGCCAGCACATTGGCTCCGGGGCCGCCGTTTGCCCTGTCCTTCTGGGCCTTCTCGGCGAAGACGGACTTGAGGTCCTTGATCTGCTTCCAGACCTGTGGGGTCTGACGGCGGGCCAGGACGGCGTACCGGCTCTTCGGCTTCGACAGCTTCTTCGTCAGCTCCTCGGCGTCGACGCCGAGGATGGGGGCGAGGAGGGCCGCGGCCTGCTGCGGGGCGTCCGGGGTCTTGCTGTCCTCGGGCGTGAACATCTTGGGATCGGCGGTGATGTCGTACGCGTCGACGCTGATGGCCAGAGCGATGCCGCCGCGGTCGGTGATCTCGCCGCGCTCGGCGGAGATCGTGTACTCGAGGTAGCGGTTCTCCTCGGCCTTGGCCGCGTACGCGCTGGCGTCGACGGCCTGGACCTGGAGGAGCCGGACGACAAACGCCAGCATGACGAGCGTCAGCCCCAGGCTGACCAGGCGCAGCCGGGGGCGCGGGCTGCCGAGGCGCAGCGGGCGCGCCGACGGCCCCCGCGGGGCGCGGCCGCGTGGGACCGACGACGGGCGGCGGGCGGGGGGCCGGGGGCGGCCCGAGCCGGCTGCGGCGCTGCGGGGGCGCGCGGGGCCGGGGACCCGACGGCGCGGCGGTTCCTTCGAGGGCACTGCGTCACCTGCCGGGACTGGTCGAGGACTGGTGTGCCGGGGTAGGCGGGGCTGCCGAGGTGCTGGGCTTCGTGGCGGGCGGGGCCGGGGACGTGGCGGAAGCCGACGGCGGGGCCGGGGGCGGTACGGATTTCGACGGCGAGGCGTCGGCAGGCGGCGCGGCCGCGGGCGCCCGGGTCCGCTGGGCGACGGCCTCGGAGGGGACGCCGCGGACCGTACCGTCCGGGTTGAGGAAGGCGGGACTGCCGCCGGGCACCATGCCGAGCTCGCGGGCGCGCCGCTCCAGCGCGTCCGGCTCGGAGCGGCCGTCGACGTCGCGCTGGAGGGCCTGCTCCTCGTCGGTGAGATCGGTGGTCCGCTTCTTCAGTTCGCTCAGCCTGAACGATCCCTCGTTGAGCGCGGAGTTCAGCAGCAGCAGGGTGATCAGGCCGCCGCCGAGGAGCAGCACGACCAGCAGGACGAAGGGCGTACGGGCCGCGCTGCTGGACCCGGAGGGCATCAGCCGGGCGAGCCGCGCGGCCCGCCCCTTGAGCTGTCCTGCCGGTCCGCTCACCGCGTCACCTCGGCCTCTCCCGGTGCCGTACCGGCCGGGCCGGCTGCGCTCATCGCTCCTCCTCGCGGATCCGCTGGGCGCCACGCAGCCGGGCGGGGGCGGCGCGCCGGTTCTCGGCGACCTCCTCCTCCGTGGGCAGCTCCGCACCGCGGGTCAGGAGCTTCAGCCTCGGCTGATAGCGCTCGGGGACAACGGGCAGTCCGGGCGGCGCCGTATTGGCCGCGCCTGCCGCGAAGACCTGCTTGACCAGCCGGTCCTCCAGCGAGTGGTACGAGAGGACGGCGATCCGGCCGCCCACGGCGAGGGACTTCACGGCGGCCGGGATCGCCCGCTCCAGGACGGAGAGCTCGCCGTTGACCTCGATGCGCAGCGCCTGGAAGGTCCGTTTGGCGGGGTTGCCGCCGGTGCGCTTGGCGGCCTGCGGCAGTGAGTCACGGATCAGCTCGACCAGCCGGGCGCTGTTGCTGAACGGTTCCTTCTCCCGCTCGCGCACGATCGCCGAGACGATCCGCTTGGCCTGCTTCTCCTCTCCGTACGCACGCAGGATCCGGACGAGCTCGCCCGGCGGATAGGTGTTGAGGACCTCGGCCGCGCTGATGCCGGTCGTCTGGTCCATCCGCATGTCGAGCGGGGCGTCCTGGGCGTACGCGAACCCGCGGTCGGCCTCGTCCAGCTGCATGGAGGAGACGCCGAGGTCGAACAGGATGCCCTGGACCTTGGGGACGCCGAGCCGGGCGAGCACCTCGGGCAGCTCGTCGTAGACGGCGTGAACCAGCGTGGCTCGGTCACCGTACGGGGCGAGCCGCTTACCGGAGAGCCGCAGCGCCTCCTTGTCCCGGTCCAGCGCGATCAGCCGAGCGGACGGGAAGGCGGCGAGGAGGGCCTCGCTGTGGCCGCCGAGACCGAGGGTGCAGTCGACGACCACGGGCTCTTGCGGACTCGGCACCTCCAGAGCTGGGGCCAACAGGTCCAGGCATCGCTGGAGCATCACCGGGACGTGTCGGGTCTGGCTCATGCGCCCTCTCAGGCTCAGGTCCCGTGTGGCTGCACGTACGGCCTGGTCCCCGCCCGCTCGGAAGGGGAGGTCCGCCGGCGCCGGGGAAGTGGCGTCGGCCGACCGGCGAGCGGGAGAGGGCCGGGCCGTACGTACGCCGCGCACACAGGGGAAATCTTCGGAATGTGCAAGGTGTCGGTAACTTCCCGTCACTTTAGTCCACCCTGCCATTCGATCGATTCCCGATCAATCAACCGGGTAGCGCGTCGGCCCGCCCTCTCTTCACTCGGTCGAGTGACCTGCCCCAAGGCCTGTGGGTTACCTCACAACAAGCCTCGTTGACGTTCTTTGTCCCTTCTCACAGCACGCCAACGTGATCCGCGAGAGCTAACGTCATATCCATGTCGATTTCCGCGCAGTCCCCTGCTCAGCACCCCGCACCCGCTGCCGGCCGGGCCCGCACCGGCGGTACGGTCACCGACCGCCTGGTCGAGGCGAACATCCGTTACGCGGCCGAGTTCGACGATCCCGGTATGGACGCGCGGCCGGTGCTGCAGGTCGCCGTGGTCGCCTGCATGGACGCCCGGCTCGACCTCCACGACGCGCTCGGCCTGGCGCTCGGGGACTGCCACACCATCCGCAACGCGGGCGGCGTGGTCACCGACGACGTGATCCGCTCGCTGACCATCAGCCAGCGGGCGCTCGGCACCCGCAGCGTCATACTCATCCACCACACCAACTGCGGCCTCGAGTCGATCACCGAGGAGTTCCGCCAGGAGCTGGAGGCGGAGGTCGGCCAGCGGCCGGTCTGGGCGGTGGAGGCGTACAAGGACGCGGATCAGGACGTACGGCAGTCGATGCAGCGCGTCCGCACCTCGCCGTTCCTCCTGCACACCGATGACGTCCGCGGCTTCGTCTTCGACGTGACCAGCGGCTTGCTGCGCGAGATCCACCCCGTCAGCTGACGCTCGCGAGATTTTTTCCGGGCACTGAAAATACCCCCGACCCTGACATTTCGCACCCACTTATCCACAGGCGAGTGACACGAAGCGGTAACGGCAACAAGAATGCGGGTGTGACATCCCACCGGACCGTTCCGGAGGGTGTTCGTTTTTCGGGGTGGCCGGGCCAACTACAGCGCATCGGCCCGTGACTGGGGTATCCCCTGCTCCTTGAGAGCGTGGGGCAGGGCCGAGGAGGGCCGGGTGACGACCTATGACGATCGAGCGAGCCTCACAGATCTGACGACCACAGCGGAGCGGGTGCGCAGGTCGGTGGAGTCTGTGATCGAGGGCAAGCCTGAGGTCGTTCGGCTTTCGCTGACCGTGCTGCTCGCAGAGGGGCATCTCCTCATCGAGGATGTCCCCGGGGTGGGCAAGACCATGCTGGCCAAGGCACTCGCGCGGTCGATCGACTGCTCGGTGCGGCGCATTCAGTTCACACCGGACCTGCTGCCTTCCGACATCACCGGTGTGTCCATCTTCGACCAGCAGCGGCGCGACTTCGAATTCAAACCGGGCGCGATCTTCGCCCAGATCGTGATCGGCGACGAGATCAACCGCGCCTCGCCCAAGACGCAGTCCGCGCTGCTGGAGTCGATGGAGGAGCGCCAGGTCACCATCGACGGGCACAGTTACGAACTGCCGAACCCCTTCATGGTGGTGGCCACCCAGAACCCGGTGGAGATGGAGGGCACCTATCCGCTGCCCGAGGCCCAGCGCGACCGGTTCATGGCCCGGGTGTCGATCGGCTATCCCAGCGCGGAGGCCGAGCTGCAGATGCTCGATGTGCACGGCGGGGTCTCGCCGCTCGACGATCTGCAGCCGGTGGCGCACGCCCACGACATCGTGAAGCTGATCGAGGCGGTACGGACTGTCCATGTGGCCGAATCCGTGCGGCGGTACGCGGTGGAGCTGGTCGGGGCCACCCGTGTCCACCCGGATCTCAGGCTCGGCGCCTCGCCGCGCGCCACGCTGCATCTGCTCCGCGCGGCGAAGGCCTCGGCGGCGCTGAGCGGGCGGGAATACTGCCTGCCCGACGATGTGCAGGCGCTGGCGGTCGCGGTGCTCGCGCACCGGCTGCTGCCCACCGCGCAGGCCCAGTTGAACCGTCGTACCGCGGAGCAGGTCGTGCTGGAGATCCTGCAGCAGACGCCGGTGCCGACCGCGGGTGGCGGTGCGACCGTCCCGGCGCCGCCGCAGCACCAGCCGGGCCCCGTGACGTACGGCCGGCAGCAGCCGCCCGGCATGCGGCGGGTGTGATGGCAGCAGGGGGGCCGGCCGCGATGAACGACGGCGACGACAAGGGCGGTCTGCGGGCCGCGCTCGGCGGGCTCACCACACGCGGGCGGTCCTTCCTCGCGGCCGGGATCGCGGCTGCGGTCTGCGCCTATGTCCTGGGCCAGGGCGACCTGCTGCGGGTCGGGCTGCTGCTCGCCGCGCTGCCTCTGGTCTGCGTGGCGGTGCTGTTCCGCACCCGCTACCGGGTCGCGGGCACCCGGCGGCTCTCCCCGTCCCGGGTGCCCGCGGGCACCGAGGCGCGGGTGCACCTGCGGATGGAGAACGTGTCGCGGCTGCCCACCGGGCTGCTCATGCTGCAGGACCGGGTGCCCTATGTGCTCGGGCCGCGGCCCCGGTTCGTGCTGGACCGGGTGGAGGCGGGCGGCCGACGCGAGGTGTCGTACCGGGTGCGGTCGGATCTGCGCGGGCGGTATCCGCTCGGACCGCTGCAGCTGCGGTTGAGCGATCCGTTCGGGATGTGCGAGCTGACCCGCTCGTTCAGTGCGTACGACACTCTGGTCGTCATCCCGCGGACCGAGCCGCTGCCGCCGGTCCGGCTGGCGGGCGAGGCCTCCGGGTACGGCGAGGGGCGGCAGCGCGCGCTGGCACTGGCCGGTGAGGACGACGTGATTCCGCGCGGCTACCGGCACGGCGACGATCTGCGCCGGGTCCACTGGCGCTCCACCGCGCGCTACGGCGAGCTGATGGTGCGCCGCGAGGAGCAGCCGCAGCGGGCCAGATGCACGGTGCTGCTGGACACCCGGCGGATCGCCTACCAGGGGACCGGACCCGACTCGGCCTTCGAATGGGCGGTGTCGGGGGCCGCATCCGCGCTGGTGCACATGCTGGAGCGGGGCTTCGCGGTGCGGCTGCTGACGGACGACGGCAGTTCGGTGCCGGGCGAGGGCGAGGGCGGCTTCGCCGGCTCGACCCACGAGTCCGCCGACTCGGCGGGACTGATGATGGACACGCTGGCGGTCGTCGACCACTCCGACGGAGGCGGCCTTTCGCGCGCGTACGACGTGCTGCGCGGCGGCAACCAAGGGCTGCTGGTCGCCTTCTTCGGCGATCTGGACGAGGAACAGGCGGCGGTGGCGGCCCGGATGCGGCAGCGCAGCGGCGGCGCCGTCGCGTTCGTGCTGGACAGCGATGCCTGGGTGCAGGGAGAGTCGCACGACGCCGCTGTCGCGGGGGCGGAGGAACGCCTGCGGCTGCTGCGCGAATCGGGCTGGACAGCGGTCCTGGTGAAGCCCGGGGCCGATCTCGCCGAGCTGTGGCAGCTGGCGGGACAGCAGAGCGCCGTGACGCAGTCCGCCCTGTCGGGCGGCGTCACGGGCGGTACGACAGGTTTCACCGGGGGATGGTCATGAGGGGACGGTCATGAGCGGTCGTGGTCGGCTGGCGCTGTGCGCCTTTGCGGCGACGCTGTTGGCAGCGGGTTCGATGCTGCCCCTGGTCGACCCGGCCGCCTGGATCGTGCAGGCCGCGTTCCTGCTGGCGATCCAGAGCGGGGTCGGCGCACTCGCCCGCCGGGTGCCGTTGCCGCGGCTGCTGATCGTCACGGTGCAGTTCCTCGTCACTCTGGTGCTGCTGACCGTGGTGTTCGCCCGGGGGCAGGCCCTGATCGGTTTCCTGCCCGGTCCCGAGGCCGTCCAGCGGCTCGCTGACCTGCTCACCGCGGGTGCGGACGATGTCGGGAGGTACGCCATCCCGGCGCCCGCGACGGACGGCATCCGGCTGATGCTGGTCGGCGGTGTGCTGCTGATCGGTCTTGCCGTGGACACTCTCGCGGTGACGTTCCGCAGCGCGGCTCCGGCCGGGCTGCCGCTCCTCGCCCTCTACTCGGTCGCCGCGGGACTCTCCGGTGGTGCGGGCCGGCTGTGGTTCCTGCTGGCGGCCGCCGGCTATCTGATCCTGCTGCTGGCCGAGGGCCGGGACCGGATCTCCCAGTGGGGGCGGGTCTTCGGCGGCACGGGCCGGTCACCGAACGGTCTTGCGGCCGGTATCGACATGTCGGGCGGCCGGCCGCTCGCCCCGGTCCGCACCGGTCGGCGGATCGGTGCGCTGGCGCTGGGGATCGCCCTGGCCGTACCGACGTCCGCGCTCAACGGCGGTTGGCTGACCGGTACGGGGAGCGGGTCCGGCAAGGGCGGAGGCGGCGGCACGATCTCCGCGGTGAACCCGCTGGTCTCGCTGCAGAACGATCTGAACCAGCCGGAGAACCGGGAGGTGATGTCGTACCGCACCAATTCCGGCAGCCCGCAGGACTTCTACCTGCGGATCCTGGCCCTGGACCAGTTCACCGGAAGCGAGTGGCGGCCCTCGCGGCGCAGCCTGCAGGACGTGCCGAAGCGGCTCCCCAACCCGGACGGTCTGGCCGCGGACGTCGCCGTCACGGAGATCAGGTCGAACATCTCCGCGTCCCGTTCGTACCAGCAGACCTACCTTCCGCTCCCCTACCCGGCGACCGAGATCAAGATCGGCGGGCACTGGCGGTACGAGCGCGCGGGACGCACCCTCGTCGGAGACCGCGGCCAGACGACCCGCGGGGCGCAGTACGGGGTCTCCAGCCTGGTGGTGCAGCCGACCGCGGATCAGCTCGCCGCGGTGGGCCCGGCGTCGGCCGCGATGCGGCGGGAGTACACCGAGGTACCCGGCTCGCTGCCGAAGGTGGTCAAGGAGACGGCGGAGCAGGTGACGAAGGGTGCCACCAACAACTATGAGCGAGCGGTGAAGCTACAGAATTTCTTCGCCCTGGACGGCCGCTTCAGCTACGACACCTCGGTGACCTCGGGCACCGGCTCGGCAGCGATCGGCCGGTTCCTGAAGGCCAAGCGGGGCTTCTGCGTCCACTTCTCGTTCACGATGGCCGCGATGGCGCGGACGCTGGGCATTCCGGCCCGGGTCGCGGTGGGCTTCACGCCCGGCACCGCGCAGTCGGACGGTTCGGTGTCGGTGGGGCTGCGCGATGCGCACGCCTGGCCGGAGCTGTACTTCGAGGGCATCGGCTGGACCCGCTTCGAGCCGACCCCGACGCGGGGCAGTGCGCCCGAGTACACCCTGTCGGACGCCCCCACGGGCGGCTCGGCCAACCCGAGCCGTCCGCAGGCGAGTGTTTCGGCCGCGCCGTCGGCCGCGCCGTCCGCGTCGGACAGCTGCCCGCCGCAGCTTCGCAGGCTGGGCGAGTGCGGCTCGTCGACGGCGCCGGGCGCCGCAGCTCCGAAGGACCCGGGGACGCCGGTGGGCACCATCGTCTGGACGGTTCTGGCGGCCCTGCTGGTGCTCGCGCTGCTGCTCCTGCCGTTGTTCTGGCGGGTTCGGGTGCGTACGCGCAGGCTGAACTCGTCCGCAGGGCGTACGCCCGCGGATGCGACCGCCAGAACGCTGGCGGCCTGGCGGGAGATCACTGACACGGCGTGGGACCACGGCATCGGCCCCGACGATTCGCTGACCCCGCGCAAGGCGGCAGCGCGAATGGTACGGCTGGGGCGGCTGGACACCGACGAGGCCGCTGCCGTGCACCGGGTGGCAGGGGCCGTGGAGCAGGTGCTGTACGCCCCGCAGCCCCGGGCGGCCACCGGGCTCTCCGAGGACGTGGAGACGGTGCGGAACGGGTTGCGGGCCTCCGCCGACCGCTTCGCCCGGATCCGCGCGGTGGTGGCACCACGCTCGGCCGTTCGGGTGATCTGGGCGGCGTCCGAAAGCTGGTCCGCGCTCATCGGCCGGTGGGCGGCGCGGTGGCGCAGGTTGCCGCCGTGGCCCTCCCGCCAGCGGGGCTGAGAAGGGAGCGCGGCCACCGGGCCGCGCTCCGTCCTCGTCGCCGGACGGACGGGCTCGATTTTCGGCCCGTCCAGGGGTAGGAGCAAACGCCGTGAGCGGCATGGGTCGCTGCCCGGTGGGAGGACCTTCGCCGGCCCTTGGCGGGCCGTGGGGGAAATCGAAGGACGGCGCCCGCACGGCGGCGCAGGCGGTACGTAGACATGGGTGAGGGGCGGGCGCCGGGATGGGGCCGCCCCCCACCCCCCCCCCGTCAGAATCGCGTACTGGGCCAGCGCCTCAAGGGGGCGCGGGCACCCCAGCTCGATGCGGCGCAGCGTGTCGACGTCACTGTGCAGATATCGGACCTGGATGCCCAGCTCCAGGAAGTAGTCCGTAGGACCCGCAGCAGTCGCCCGTGGCCGGCACCGACGAAGGCGACTTCGAAGCCCCGGGTGCCGAGTTCGCGGGT